>JAXHOG010000062.1:0-97642 GCA_034519605.1 Marinagarivorans sp. | reverse complement strand
CTCACGACCACGATAGCCCCTTATTATTAGATGCAAGCGTCCACCCCTGGAGTTTAGGCTTCAAGGGTGCCTAAGCGCCACCAACTGAGGTCGGGCGTTCCATCAACAATTGCCAAACTCCACAAATGAAAACAAAAAAGCTCCAAGCAAAAAAACAACCGTCCGTACATCTAGTGCTTTTTTGACGCTCGTTAACGGAGGGTCGTCAGTGCCTGCGTTTCAAAAGGACGGCATATTTCATCTCGGCGGTTTGCGCGCACCTGCGCGCCGCAGTACTTTCAACGGTCAATTCGATTTAATATTTTCAGGACTTTCGAGATCGCTCGCTTTTTGGGGAGCTAATACTGTTTTAATTCCAATTTATGAGCCGCTAACACCTCTTCTTAGGCCCAATTTTTTGGGCATCTTCACCACGCAAGGTATTTCACTCCGTCATCAAGCGCTGGAATGTCTCGTGTAAAACAGATAATAAAGGACCATCCTTTGAGTGCCCTCAGGCACGAATATGTAAGTCTCGTTTATCAAAATATCGCGCCACACCCAAACTCTATGATTCACTGGCGTAATCGCAAAGCGTCCTTAACATCATCTGCGAACATCGACGTTCAATATTTCACGCTGCGTCCACGCCAAACCAGGACCGCCCCACATTCTGCTCCCTAACGACCACTCCAAAATCTCTCAAAGATATTCCGGTTTTAACAACCGTCTTTTGTTACTGCGTGTCTGTGTTTAGTAATACCTGCTTCAATAACCACGATCAAGAAGCGCCTTCTCGCGAGTAACGAATCACATCCTTGTTCCTCATCAATAACTTCCATTCTCATCTTAAACATTCGTTTTCACAAGCGCTTGGCAACAAATATGCTGAGTTAATGTTTTCGTCTGTATACAGCATACGGATTCATTTTTTATATATATTCCAGACTATGTTTGAGGCAACAATGTGGATAAACATAAATCGACTCTAACACCGAAGGTGTGCCAGCTTGCCTCGACTAATACTTCCCACAGGCACCGGCCGGATCACGATGATCCACCTCTTATTCAATTTTCATCCAGTAAAAGTGGTTTTTTACGCCTACTTTGACATCTCTACCCGCACGAACCTATATACGCGGCGATACGACCACGACCTTCAGCTTCGTCGCGTACACATGCGCTAAATTTTCTGATTTGTAGGAGCGATAGACTTTCCCAAAGAGTTTACCGACACCGCGGTCTGCAAAGCGATAGGGCCACCGGCGCTACGCGCTTTGAACCAGATATCTGGGGCACTTCTGTCTTTAACTTTTCTAGTCTGTAGTGATCGGCATCTAAGGCTTTTCAATCATGCCGAATCTGCTTTTCGACCAAGGAATGCTACCCTCATCCAATCACATAACCGTACGGAGTGCCTGACATTGGCGACATCATCTCAACTTATTATTCAGCCTTAGTTTTGGCCTCAGCTTCGGCATCTTTCGCTTTCTCTCCTCAGCTCTTCGTGCTCCGTTATTATCGCCGCCCGCCCACAATACTCCTTACCTTCCCCACGGCGGCTCACGACCTGTTTTTCCACTTTCGAAAGATCGGTTTCAGCATCCATCAGCTCAAATTGCTCCAAGCGCTTAACACTAAACATTTAAATAATCTGCTTTTGCGTGAAACGTGATACGTGCCGCAATGGTATCGGCAAAGACGACTCGATCATCACGCACAAGGAGTTCAGGCGGAACTTTTACTATTGATACATTCATCGAGTTTTCATATGATTTAGAATAAATTCAACCTCAGCAGAATCATATTTTCTCAATCAATGCAGGACTGTACGTCTGCCGAAAAATTATCGGATGATAGCTGCAATATTGCTTGTTCCACTAATACCTTTGTGACATCTGGCAGACGGTAAAAAATCTCGGTATATTCCCACACGGTTGTCAATGGTCGATTGTTTTTGAGCAACTAACAATACTTGTTTGTTACCCGCCACCGTTTGACTTACCCCGACCAAGAATGACCATGCGTGGATAGACACCACCATCACGCAAAGGAAGAGTGGTAAGTAATACTTTTGACTATCTCGGATTTGTACTTGACTCCCTCAAAGTTTCGCATTTCACCAAACCCCATTAGTGAGGGCACTTTACTGAAAATACAAATACAAATACAAATACAAATACAAATCATAAATACTAAATATCAAATACAAAAAAGCAACCCCGAATGAGGCCTTTTTTGCATCTCAGGTAAAATTTTTTGTAATTAGGCACGGTCGCGCCTGGGCCGTCTGTACACATGGATGCTACACAAGCGCTCCGCAGGCCCTGCATGTTCTAATCCTCTGCATCCATCCACACAACTGCATTTTTACGTTGAATTCACCTGATTTTAACGACAGCTGAACAAATACAAATTCTTTTTGCGTCCGGGCGGGCTTTCCTTGCAACCAAAATAGGTCTGTCTCACCCGCACTACCATCGATCAACTTAACTAGTTCTGTTTCGGATGCAGTATTTTACTACAGTATTTAAAGGCAGCACAGACTCCATTGAGCGCAAGCCCCACTGTTCTCTGGCAACCAAGTTTAAGCTCGCGAAAAATCAATATCAACACCTCCCATTTTCAAATGTAGACGTTTACTGTTTGATCTCAAGGCATTTTTAGCTCAGATTTAAAATGGCTCATCGTTAGTGGGCATCTAGCGTAGGCACCAGGAATCAAAAAAACGGACTAAATCTTCAGTTTCCAGCTTACGTTCACCAACTCTGAATTTTTGACTTGATCTCAGGGCACAAGTAGGCCCGCCGTGCCACCACAAACGAATAAAAAATAATGGAAGTGTCGACCCGTTCCAGCCGAGGATTACTTACGCCCACCCTGAGCGAGGCACAGAAAGCCACTGTACTCAATCAATTTAAGCAATGCTTGCTGAAATACTACCAGAAACATCACGGCGGCATGGTATTTAACTTATCTGACTATCGATTTCCTATCGGACACACGTGCGCTTGCGCTGCTCGTAATCGCATTTTTGCAATAGCTTTTGATACTAACATCTTCGCCAAATTATACAGCTCCGCTAGTGGTGGCATCGTTATTGCGAAAGGAACATTGAGTAAGACGGTTGTTTCAGCCAACAGTGTTTTACCGCTGTTAGTAGGCCACAAGCAAAATATTGTCGTCTTTTTTCTGCTACCTTGCGCAAACGTTATACACAAGCAACGGCGAAAGCGCTGTTTTCGACTGACCTATCATTATACCATCCTGCGGCAGCCGGCAAGGAGGCCCTCCTGAACCCTCTTCGCGAATAATAATATAACGCACTCATCACAGATAACCACAGAAGGGTTAAAGCAGCTTACGCCGCTGACTTGCCACAGAACGAGCAGTGTAATACCTGCTCGTTACCGTCTTGTCTCTTGGGTGGTCGGTCATTGTTCTCTCCGCTCTCTAAACTCAATGGGGAATAATTCGCTTCAACCTGCGTCATTTACCTGCGATACAAACAAAAAAACCCCACAGTTGCTCAAATATAGATTTCGCTCTACTTGCAACTCTAGATGTCCATAGGCTTTTGATTTTCTGAGCACTCATAAAATTGTCGCGCCTAAATTCCATCAGCTCTCGGTTTTCGGCCAAGACTAGTTACCACCTTTAAAACGTTTGCGCCTGAATATGAATAATCAGAGCTTGCCCCTGAGCACCAGAAGGTTGATGAATCACGCGAGAGCCTGGTAAGCAAAGTGCTTGCCTTTTGGCTCCAGCAGACAACAGCAAATAAAAGCTTACACATATGTATTATCAAGTCAATAAACTGCATAGTATCGAAAAAATGTAGATAGCCCAGCAGTTACCGAACCACTGAGTTAATATATAAATGAATATCTTTGTCTGATCTTCCTGTGTCACCAAGCACATGTGACCACCCTGGCTCCACCAAAAAAACTACCTGTCGTAAGAGCGCTTCGCCAAGAAATACTGGCACCAATACAGACTGAGGATCAGACCACCCCTTAGTTCTGATAATGGACATAACGAGTTGCGAAGAAATACCACAGCATCATTTCAAAATGATACTAACCGCTTAACCTGAGAGTTGGGTGATTGCAGCGCAAGTATCCGAGACGCATCTTGGGTAAAGCTTTCGGAGGCACCTAGCGATTAAAGTAATCACCGAAACTGACCAGCAACTTTTCTGTAGCCAACTATTTATCGGTAATTGCAGCCAATTTTTCAACAATCGTTTTTCAAAGTGTTGCATATATACCAGATACCAAAGCAATAATTAATCACAGACTGTGGATCCGTTATTGCAGCTAAATCTCAACCAATTTAACGCGATCTATCTGCGACCGCGTTTACCCGGCAAAGGCCAGCAGCAAGAAGCACCAAACAATGGTCTGAAAGATAGCCTGGCAGCGGTTTGATTTCAATGCATTCACTCATTACAACAGTCTGTCGACAGACCCGTCCATCTGGGTAGCAACTAAAAGCATTAACTTGTGTTTTTAAACGATTTTTTTCGGCTTGATTTTTCGCTTTCCATTTTAACTCTTTGCGGAATTGCCTTCGCCACCATCATAACACTCGCAAGAAAGCTCATCATTCAATTCAGGTAATGTTTGAGTTCGACAGCTTAATATCAACCGCGAATTGAATCAGCAGCGCCCTTTAAATCATCTACACGATAACTTTCAGAAAAAGTTGAGAACTTTTTTATCGCTCAAGTTTTTGAACAACAGCATCAGCCTCAAAAAATCATCGATCATATGACAGAATCTCAACAAGCGCCGTTCATTAGTAATAAATTGCCTCAAAATTCGACCGTTTTTAAAAAATAACAAATGATGAGCCACGATCTCCATCTCGCAGCTACGCTGTCTTTCTCCGCTCTGGCCTGGCTTTACGCAACGTCAATATCATTAACGTCAGCATCAGTATTTCCCTGCTGTTAAACGATAGGCCACGCCATCAATACTCTTGTCAACTCCGGTCAGCACGTCATACGGCTCAATTACCTGAATCCGCAAAAATATTTCTGGCTCGAGGCGCCCAGCCGGATTCGGTTAACTGCACCGTACAGGAGCGATTAATCGTCTGGTCACCTGACGAACACCCTCACCGTCGTTTTTGGACCACACTCACGAAAACTTTGCCTGACGAAACCATTGATGCGAACATTTTTGCGGCTTGCTGCAGGCGGCTTATTTGACTTCGCAGCATCAACCTGAACTGCTGGAAGGTCATGCTCTAAACCGGATGTTGTTTCAACAGAAACTCGAGCCGATGCCTCATTAATCAAACTGGGGGAATAAGGTGGGGTGCGAAATATGCAGCAGGTCGGAGAGACTTGAACCTCGCGACACTCGGCGTCTGCGCCACGCCACGACCGCGTATAACCGTCAAAACTTAAGCAAACCCGCCAGGCACAGCCAATAATACAACCCGCTGATTTATTGCATTAAAATATAAAGCCAACGAGGGCCATAGGGCAAAGGAGGTTTCAACTTTTTTCATAAAAAAAGGTAAAAACAGTATTTTCGTATCGATTGGGCCATCTTTAATCGATCAGCACCCAGCCAACGCGCTCGTACACCAGCTGTGCGCGCCGTCGCGCCGTTATTTTTCTGCCGTTCTAGCTGTCTCGGCTTTGTGTTCCCGCAAGTTCTAATTCGTCTGCGCGTTAGGGCCGACGCTTCTAAATGCCCTGAAAATAACCGGGCCCAACGGCATCTTTCGAGTGCAATTATCGAACAGCTGAATATTACATGCGCTTCCCCATAACTGCTCGTTATATTCTGCCCAAGACCAATGCACAACAACGAAATAATTTCAGCGACGCAACGCATGATCCATCACACTCGTAATGTGCCGGCGGGTGAGCCAGCGGAGTCGGCCAAGGCGACCGCGCCGTCAGATTAACCTTGTTATCCAGCGAATCCAGTAACCGCAGGTCCCAAGTACTGGCAAAGCTGAAGCAGCAAAGTTTTCGTTCAGCCCACAACAGCTCAATATTCCGCCATGGCTACCCAAGATTCGGCCAAAGCGCTTTTTGTGTTGCAGGCACCGCCGTAACCCGCACCGACGGGTCAATACCTACCACCGACACGCTGAATGCGGCGGCCAGGCGCAACCAAGAGCGAGCGTAGACGTCATCATCGAGGGTAGTGCCATCGGTAATTTGAGACGACGTACTGCCGTACCGTTACCTTTAGATTGAATACAGGCCTTAGCTGCGCAGCGTTTCGAGTTAGCGAATGGTTTCATCATGTTTAATCAGCGACAGTGCGCCTAAAATCGTCAACAATTTCCAGGTGTGTACATTTCTCGCGCAGCCTCGTTCGCCGTTTGGCTGCTAACTGATGTGATCGAACACAACTAATACGAGTAATGCAAGCGACAACGCCCATGGCGCCAGCGGCTTTAAGCCACTTAGTCCCATTAGCGCGGGTTTGATCTGCTCGCCCATAACACCACCGTCATCGACGCCAGCCATACCATTGCCGCCGCCGTAAAAGCTGACATCCCACATAAACGATTGACGGTTTGCGCAGGCACGGCGTGATAAGCTTCCGCGCAACATAAAACCTTGCGCCGCCGCATAACGCACTCCCCGGGGTCACATCATCAATCGCAGGATGATTGTGAGAGCCGCACAAAACACTATCGGCGCGAAGATTCTTAAAACAACCATTTTAGAGCGCCCCAGGGTGCGAGCATTAACACACCGCATCGTCATGATACCTCAAACCATTGACGACAGCGTTTCAGCATTGCATTGGGGGCGTGGCGGCGCGCGCACCAAGCGCGGCAGGGCCCCATCATGCCGATTCTCATTATCCAGTGCATTTAAAAAGCAGGAAAAACAACCCTGGGTTCCAGGCCATATCAGCTCCGCTGCGCTAATACAGCCTGTTGTTCTGTTGCCTACGGGCACATAGCGCCACGCTCGTTCCGCTCGGGTGCGCAATGCGGCCTTAGCAGCATGCGCCTCAGCATCAGAATTTTAACAGGTCAAGCGTAAGCGTGCGGCCTTGCCGCTTTTCCGGCCAAAAACGCCTCAAGCCCGGCACATCGCTGCAAGCCTAAATGCTTAGCTAAACGACTGCTCGGCATGCACACTGTTTGAAATAATACCGACTACATCCACAAACCCCGCAGGGCCCATTGGCCAACGTTCATTTAATGACCGACTTTTCGAAATTGCGCCATCGCAACATCGGAAACCGGCAAATAAAAGAAGAGCACACGATTGGTCCAAAAATCGCTAACGACAATGGGCTTTTTTCTGAGTACGGGCCGCGGACAGGCCGTGTATACGCGAATCAGGTTTTACTAAAGGCATGGCATGCACAGGGTTGCGCGTGCATGCTCGCAAAAATCGCTCGGGGTATTTTAAATCGGTCAACATCATCGAAATAGTCGAAGTATTTGAGCAAAGTACCGCATCAGCGCCCGCTTAGCTCGGCGAGCACTGCCTTTTGACTTAAAGCTTGATCATTATTCACCCCACAGCCCCCCGTCATAAGGTCGACTAATTTTGACGCGTTGCGTCATTTTCTAGTAAGGCACTTGCCGCGCCTAAACGCTTAGCTAAAGCGCATTGCCCCACTCAAATCCAAACGCCTCCGCGGCCCATTTTGATGGGGATATTTATGCCGATTGATAGGCAATGCCGCCGCCCATACGCCAGCGCCTGTCGATTTATCGCGCGGGCAACCGGAGCATTAAAGCACCGCTAGTAACTTGGCTTACCAATTGATCACCGATAACAAGCCGTCGTCATTGTCGCCAAGGCTTCATCGCGCGGTAATTTTGCGCTTGCATGCTTCTTAATGGCTTTACAGGTGCAGGATTAAAGGGCGCCCAAGCCTCTCCACGCTTTGGACGACCAACGATTTGCCCAACGACTCGGCAACGTTGCTCAATTGCTTGCGGCGCCAGTCGACCACACTGCTCGATAACATTATACCGGATGCGCACGGCGGCTCAACAACGCTCATCAACCACTTTGCTTTAGCGCGACTTCGCGGTGTTTTCGCACCACTGGCGGCTAACGGCGGTATCAACGCCCGCCGTAAACACCAATTTCAGCCAAAATAAAACGCCCAGCTTAGTTTTGGGCAACCCTTGGCATCGGGCGTCATCAAGCGGTAATCACACGCTAAACCAGCCACAATCACTCGCCCAAGGCATGTAACCATACTGCAACCAATGCGCGCAAACGCTGGATGCGATTAAATAAATCAGAGTGACCGAAACCATCGCCGCGATGAAGCCCTGCTCAACAAAGGCTGAATTCGGCAATATCGGCACCCACACAAACCACCTTGCGCCGCTTTCGCGACCAATGTTTCAGCAGCGCCCAGCGCCAGCCGCCGCCCTGTCACGTTTGTCGATCAGCGAGCTAACGATTCACCGCGCATTAACAAGTCAGCACAGTGCCATCGTTTTTTCACCGCAGCAACTTTTTCCCCTTTTTTCACCATATAACTCGTGAAGTAACCTCCCATTTAGCTCTGCGTAATATTAACGCGCTAAGCACAACGATGCCCAACTGTCGCGCAACCCGCACACTTTGCACAGCTTAAGGGTTCAGGCCAGAGCAGTGACGTTTTGATGAAAAAACACTTACTCAATAAAATAGGCAGAAGAACAAGCATTCGTGCAAAAATTCGATTACCAAAAGTTTGAATAACGTGCAATTTGATTTGATCGACAGGTACAGGCAATCCCCACTGCGTACTGCGTAATAGTTACTGTCACCTGCAACCATATAGATTTGCCACCAGAAGATGCCGACGATTTGCAATCGTTAATAAAGGCGAGTCGTGAATCGTCGGTATCGTTCTGGTGGCAAATCTATATGGTTGCAGGCGATGCAGGCATTGCGGTGGCTGGCCTGCATGCGACCTTGCTAGTGGGGGATGCCTGTTGTGTCAGTCGTCAAATTCCCTTTGTTATTCAAGCTTTTGGCGACAAACCCATCGAATTTATTTTACTCAGCCACTAGTGCTTGTTCTTCTGCCTATTTTATTGAGTAAGTGTTTTTTCATCAAAACGTCACTGTCAAAGCCATCTAGCCTGAACCATACTTGTGCAAAGTTGTTACTGCTGTACGTGAGTTGGGCATCATTGTGCTTAGCACGTTAATATTACGCGAGCTTAAATAGGTTACTTCACGAGGGTCCACTATGGTTTTTCAAGGGGAAAAAATTACCGTTACTGCGGTGAATGGCGCTTTAGATGGCACTATTGCTGAGCTGCAATTTAATGCGCTTGACGAATCGGTTAATAAATTTGATCGACAAACAGTGACAGAATTGGCAGCGGCGCTGGATGCTATTGAGCAGGCAGGCGCTGCTTTTAAAGCGGTATTGGTCACTAGCGGCAAACCAGTGTTTATTGTGGGTGCCGATATTGCCGAATTCGGCCCTTTATTTAATCAAGGCCCAGAAACCATCGCGGCGATGGTTTCGGTCACTCGCGATTTATTTAATCGCATCGAAGATTTTGCGCTGCCCACGGTGGTTGCAATTAATGGTTATGCTTTGGGCGGTGGTTGTGAGCTGTGTTTAGCGTGTGATTACCGCTTGATGACGCCCGATGCCAAAATCGGCTTGCCCGAAACTAAGCTGGGCATTCTGCCTGGCTGGGGTGGAACAGTGCGTTTACCACGTTTGGCGGGCGTTGATACCGCCGTTGAATGGATTGCCAGTGGTGCCGAAAACACCGCCGAAGTCGCGCTTAAAGCCAAAGTGGTTGATGGCGTTGTTACGTCCGAGCATCTTCATGCGGCCGCGATTAATGTTATCGAGCGAATATTGGTCGGCGATTTAAATTATTTGGCGCGCCGCAAACAAAAGAAATCCCCTATTGAACTTAACGATACCGAGTCGTTGTTATCGTTTGAGTCGTCCAAAGCTTTTGTTGGGGGGAAAGCAGGCCGTAACTATCCGGCACCTGTAAAAGCCATTAAAACCATGCAAGAAGGCGCAAAATTAGCGCGCGATGAAGCCTTGGCGATAGAAACAGCCGCTTTTTGTAAGCTGGCTTCTAATTCGGTGGCGCGTGCATTAACAGGCTTATTTATCAGTGATCAATACATTGGTAAAAAAGCCAAGACCATTGCCAAGGGTGCTAATGCTCCGGTTGCCCGAGCGTCAGTGTTGGGCGCTGGCATTATGGGCGGCGGCATTGCCTATCAATCGGCACTTAAAAATATCCCCATCAAAATGAAAGATATTGCACAGGCTGGGCTCGATTTGGGTTTGAGTGAGGCAGCAAAACTTTTAGCTAAGCGTTTAGAGCGCGGCAAGATGACGCCGCTAGAAATGGCCGCAACACTGAGTAAAATTGAATCGACCTTGAGTTATGACGGTTTTGATGGGGTGGATGTGGTCGTTGAAGCGGTTGTCGAAAACCCCAAAGTCAAAAAGGCAGTGCTCGCCGAAGTTGAAACTAAGCTTGGCGCTGATGCGGTACTTTGCTCAAATACTTCGACTATTTCGATTGATGTGTTGGCCGCCGATTTAAAATACCCCGAGCGTTTTTGCGGTATGCACTTTTTTAACCCTGTGCATGCCATGCCTTTAGTAGAAGTGATTCGCGGCGCTAAAACCAGCGACGCCACAATCGCCAAAACCGTGGCTTATGCTCAAGCTTTGGGTAAAAAGCCCATTGTCGTTAGCGATTGCCCCGGCTTTTTAGTTAATCGTGTGCTCTTCCCTTATTTTGCCGGTTTTGCGATGTTGCTACGCGATGGCGCCAATTTCGAAAAAGTCGATGCCGTGATGGAGCGTTGGGGTTGGCCAATGGGCCCTGCGTATTTAATGGATGTAGTCGGTATTGATACTGGTGTGCATGCCGAAGCAGTTATGGCGGCGGGTTTTCCTGATCGTTTAGCTAAGCATTTTAAGGCTTGCAGCGATGTTATGTACGAGGCGGGGCGTTTTGGCCAGAAAAACGGCAAAGGATTTTACGCTTACGGCCAAGATAAAAAAGGCAAGCCTGTTAAAAATTCTGATGCTGAGGCGCATGCTTTGCTAAAACCGCATTGCGCGCCCGAGCGCGAATTTACCGAAGAAGAAATTGTGGCGCGCTTGATGGTGCCAATGGCAACAGAGCTTATGCGCTGTTTGGGCGAAGGCGTGGTGGCTAGCGCAGCGGAGGCTGATATGGCGTTGGTTTATGGTTTGGGCTTTCCTCCTTTTAGAGGTGGGTTATTGCGCTGGATTGATGAAATCGGCATGACCGAATTTGCCGCCATGGCCTCTCGTTATGAGGCGCTTGGTGCGCTATACCACGCCCCCAATTACATGCAAAAACATATCGCCGATGGCGCTGTGTTTTATCCAATGGTTTAGGAGAATTATCATGACGATAAATCCAAGAGATGCGGTAATTGTTGATTATGCTCGCACACCGATGGGGCGCTCTAAAAATGGTTGTTTTAGAAATCTTCGCGCCGATGAGATGAGCGGTATTTTGATGCGCGAGCTCATGGCTCGTAATCCTAATGTTGATACCGCTACGATTGATGATGTGATTTGGGGGTGCGTTATGCAGCGTGGCGAGCAAGGTTTTAATGTTGCGCGAAACAGTGTATTGCGGGCAGGGTTTTCTCACGCCGTGCCTGCGCAAACCGTCAATCGTTTATGTGGTTCTTCAATGTCGGCTTTACATACGGCGGCGGCCAATATTATGGCTGGCGTCGGTGACACGTATTTGGTCGGTGGTGTTGAGCATATGGGCCATATCGACCTCAATGCCGAGCAAGATCCAAACCCTTTAATGGGACTAAGTGTAGCTAAAGCCGCTGGCGCCATGGGCCTTACAGCTGAATTTTTGTCGCTTTTACACGGCATTACTCGTGAACAAATGGACGCTTTTGGTGTTCGATCACATCAGTTAGCAGCCAAAGCAACGAGCGAAGGTAGGTTTGCGCGAGAAATCATACCTATAGAGGGTGTTGACGATTTAGGCGCACTGTCGCTGATTAAACATGATGAAACCATTCGCCCCGATACTAGCCTCGAAGCGCTTGCGCAGCTAAAACCTGTATTCAATCCTAAAGGTGGCACAGTCACGGCGGGTACGTCATCTCAAATTACCGATGGCGCCTCCTCGATGTTGGTTATGTCCTACGCTCGCGCACAAGCTCTTGGTTTATCGCCTATTGCCCGCATTCGAAGTATGTCAGTGGTAGGTATTGACCCGTCAATTATGGGTTACGGCCCAGTGCCTGCAACACAAAAAGCCTTGGCCAATCTTAATTTAACCATGGCGGATATTGATGTTGTGGAGCTGAACGAAGCTTTTGCTGCTCAAGCTTTGCCAGTACTTAAAGACCTGCAATTACTGGATTCGCTGGATAACAAGGTTAATCTATACGGCGGCGCGATCGCGCTTGGCCATCCCTTTGGCTGTTCTGGCACCCGTATTACCGGCACATTACTGAGTGTGATGCAGGATCGTGATGCGTCGCTGGGTGTTTCGACAATGTGCATTGGTCTTGGGCAGGGTATAACAACAGTTATAGAGCGCATGTAACTATTCAGCTGTTCGATAATTGCACTCGAAAGATGCCGTTGGGCGGTTATTTTCAGGGCATTTAAGCGTCGGCCCTAGCATGGATACGTTGGAGTAGAACTTTGCAGGAACATAAAGCCGAGACAGCTAGAACGGCCCAGAAAATAACGGCGCGACGGCGTTTGGGTACACAGCTGAATAGCTACGAACGCATTAACTGGGTGCGTTGATTTCGTATCGATTAAGAGTCTTAATCGATACGAAAATACTATTTTGCCTTTTTATGAAAAAAAAGTTGAAACACTCCTTGCCCTATGGCAATATTTGCACCCCTCGTTAAGGCGAGCCCGAAAACCCATATTTTATCTATATAAATCAACGGGTTGTATTATTGGCTTTAATGCCTAAAAATAATATCTACTATCGGGTTTGCTAAGTTTGACGAGTTTTAAATCATACGCGGTCGTGGCGAAATTGGTAGACGCGCTGGATTTAGGTTCCAGTGTCGCAAGACGTGAGAGTTCAAGTCTCTCCGACCGCACCATGATTTACTGGCTCGCACCCCACCTTTTCTCCCCAGTTTGATTAATGAGGCACATCATGCAAGTTTCTGTTGAAACAACATCCGGTTTAGAGCGTCGCATAACCGTTGGCATTCCAGCAGTTCAGGTTGATAGCGAAGTCAATAAGCGCCTGCAGCAAGCCGCAAAAACTGTTCGCATCAATGGTTTTCGTCAAGGCAAAGTACCTATGAGTGTGGTCCAAAAACGTTTTGGTGAGGGTGTTCGTCAAGAGGTATTGGGCGATGTAATTAATCGCTCCTATTTTGATGCAATTAACCAAGAAAAGCTTCGTCCGGCTGGGCAGCCCAATATCGAGCCAAAGCAAATGGCTGCAGGTCAAGATATTGAATATGTGGCGACGATTGAAGTTTATCCGGAAGTTGACTTAAAGAGTATTGATGGCGTGGCTATCGAGCGTTTAACAGCAGAAATTACTGATGCTGACGTTGAGGATATGATATTGACGTTGCGTAAAAGCCAGGCCAAGTGGGCTGAGGCTGAAAAAGTAGCTGCAGATGGAGATCGTGTACTCATCGACTTTGTTGGCACTAAAAACGGTCAGGTTTTTGAGGGCGGTACTGCTAATGAACAGCGCTTGGTGTTGGGTTCTGGTCATATGATCGATGGTTTTGAGGCTGGTCTTGTTGGTTCAAAAGCAGGCGATAAAAAAGTTCTCAATTTAACTTTTCCTGAGGATTATCGTGTAGATGATTTAAAGGGCGCTGCTGTTCAATTCGCGGTTGATGTTAAGGCTGTCGAGGCTCAAACATTACCTGAATTGAATGATGAGCTCTTTAAAATCTTTGGTGTTGCTGATGGTGGCGAAGAGCAATTCCGCAAAGAAGTTAAAGAAAATATGGAAAATGAAAAATCCAAAGCCGAAAAAAATCGTTTAAAAACACAAGTTTTTAATGCTTTAGTTGCTGCAAATGAAGTGGATGTACCTCGTGTATTGATTGCTAATGAGGTGAATGCATTGAGAAATCAAACCGCACAACAATACGGCCAGTTAAGTAATAAAGTTGATTTACAAGCTATCTTTCCAGACTCCATGTTTGAGGAGCAAGCTTCTCGTCGTACACACCTTGGCTTGTTGCTTGCCGAGATTGTCTCTAAAGGTGCAATTAAAGCAGATAAGGATCGCGTTAAGTCTATGGTTGAAGATTTAGCTGCAACCTATGAGGATCCACAGTCTGTGATTAATTATTACTTTGGTAATGAGCAGTTGTTGTCTGGTGTTGAGGCGGCTGTGCTTGAAGAGCAGGTTGTTGAAAAATTGGTGGCTGCTGCACTAGTTACCGATAAAATAGTTAGCTACAAAGAATTACTTGGTCAAAAATAATTGTATTTCGGTTGATTGCTAATCGCTAAATGCACTCAGAAACCCCGCAAGATGCACGTCATCTTGGCGGGGTTTCTTTATTTTCTGGCATATCCTTAACTCTCGGGTTAAGCTTCTTTGACGGTTAATTATCATTACGAATGATGCCTAATGGTGGGCTCTTCGCAGGCATAAGGAAAATAATAAGTTATGTCCATTATCGAAACTAAAGGGGTTTTCTATTCTGATCCTCAGTCTGTATTGGTGCCAATGGTTGTGGAGCAAACCGCCCGTGGTGAGCGCTCTTACGATATTTACTCGCGACTTCTTAAAGAACGGGTAGTTTTTTTGGTGGGCCAGGTTGAGGATCACATGGCCAACTTGGTCGTTGCTCAGTTATTGTTTTTAGAGGCTGAGAATCCAGATAAAGATATTCATTTATATATTAACTCTCCAGGTGGTTCGGTAACTGCTGGGCTATCTATTTTCGATACTATGCAGTTTATTAAACCTGATGTGAGCACTATGTGTATTGGCCAAGCTTGCAGTATGGGGGCCTTTTTGTTGTCTGCTGGAGCCAAAGGCAAGCGCTTTTGCTTACCGAACTCTCGCGTGATGATTCATCAGCCTTCTGGTGGTGCTCAGGGGCAAGCTTCTGATATTCATATTCAGGCGCAAGAGATTTTAAAGATTCGTGAGCAGCTGAATAGTATCATGGCCGAGAATACGGGAAAAACGGCTGATCAAATAGCTAAGGATACAGAGCGCGATAATTTTATGAGTGCTCAAGAATCAAAAACCTATGGTCTAATTGATGAGGTTTTGACCTCTAGAGTTACTAAGTAGAGCGAAATCTATATTTGAGCTTTTAATGGTGGGGTTTTTTGTTTGTATCGCGGGTAAATCAAACACGGGTTGACTTGTAATTTACGAATTATTCCCCATTAATTTAGAAAATAATTGGCGGAGAGGTTTAATGACCGACCACACCAAAGACCAAGACGATAACGGCAAATTATTATACTGCTCGTTCTGTGGCAAAAGTCAGCACGAAGTGCGTAAGCTCATTGCTGGCCCTTCTGTATTTATCTGTGATGAGTGCGTGGATCTTTGTAATGATATTATTCGCGAAGAGGTTCAGGAAAGTGAGTCTGAGGGGGCCTCGGATGCACTGCCGACACCGCAGGATATTGCTAATAAGCTTGATGAGTATGTGATAGGTCAGTCGAAAGCGAAGAAAGTACTCGCCGTTGCTGTGTATAACCACTACAAGCGTTTGCGTAAAGGTAGCAAGAAAAAAGACGACATAGAACTGGGTAAAAGTAATATTTTACTTGTGGGCCCTACTGGCAGCGGTAAAACGCTGTTGGCTGAAACTCTGGCTCGTCTACTCAATGTTCCTTTCACTATCGCTGATGCCACCACCTTAACTGAGGCTGGCTATGTTGGCGAAGATGTTGAGAATATCATTCAAAAGCTATTGCAAAAGTGCGATTACGACGTGGAAAAGGCGCAGCAAGGCATTGTCTATATTGATGAAATCGATAAAATATCACGCAAGTCGGATAATCCCTCCATCACTCGTGATGTTTCTGGTGAGGGTGTTCAGCAAGCATTGCTTAAATTGATTGAAGGTACAGTGGCCTCTGTGCCTCCTCAGGGTGGGCGTAAGCATCCTCAGCAAGAGTTTTTACAGGTCGACACCTCCAATATTTTATTCATTTGTGGTGGCGCATTTGCGGGCCTAGAGCGGATCATCCGTGATCGCTCTGAAAAGGGCGGCATTGGTTTTGGTGCCGAGGTCAAGTCAAAAAATTCAGAATCCAATATTGGTGAAACATTAAAAGGGCTAGAGACTGAAGATTTAGTCCGTTTTGGTTTAATTCCTGAGTTTGTTGGGCGCTTACCGGTAATTGCTACGCTAAATGAGTTAGATGCCCCTGCTTTGATGGCCATTTTATCTGAGCCTAAAAATGCCTTAGTCAAACAATATAAGCGTCTATTTGAAATGGAGGGTGTTGATATTGATTTTCGCGAAGAGGCACTTAGAGCGGTTGCCAAGAGGGCAATGGAGCGAAAGACTGGCGCTCGGGGCTTGCGCTCAATTATGGAGTCTGTGCTGCTAGATACTATGTATAAAATACCATCCGAACAGGGGGTAGTTAAAGTTGTTGTCGATGAGTCGGTGATAACAGGTGAGACAGACCCTATTTTGGTTTACGAAAGTTTGGAAAAGCCCGCCAAGGCGCTGCCAAAAGATTAAAAATTTGTAACTATTCAGCTATCGAATTAAATCAGGTGAATTCAACGTAAAAATGCAGTTGTGTGGTTGTTTTCAGGGCATTTAAGCGCCGGCCCTTGCATGGATGCAAGGATTAGAGCAATGCAGGAGCGCATTGCCGGGAGCGCTTGTGTAGCGCCCATGGATGGCCTGAACGGCCCAGAAAATAACCGCGCGACTGCATTTAGGCTCGGTGCTGAATAGTTACAAAAATTTTACCTGAATACAAAAAAGGCCTCATTCGAGGCCTTTTTTGTATTTGTATTTGTATTTTCAGTAAGTGCCCTCACTAATGGGGTTTGGAATTCCGCAATGCGGAGAATTTTTTGAGGGTCAAGAATTGGATACAAATCCAGATGAAGGTCAAAAAGCTATTACTTTACCACTTCTTCCTTTGCGTGATGTTGTTGTCTATCCACACATGGTCATTCCATTGTTTGTTGGTCGGGATAAGTCAATTGCAGCGCTTGAGTATGCAATGGCGGATGGCAAACAAATATTGTTAGTTGCTCAAAAACAATCGACCGTTGACGAGCCATCATCTGGCGATTTACATCGTGTGGGGACTATTTCTCAGATTTTGCAAATGCTTCGCTTGCCAGATGGTACTGTAAAGGTATTAGTGGAAGGGCGTAAGCGAGCAGATATTACAGCTATCACATCCGATGAGAATTTTTTTTCGGCAGACGTACAGTCTGCATTGATTGAAAAATATGATTCTGCTGAGGTTGAGGCCTATTCTAAATCCTTACTTAAGCGCTTCGATGAATATATATCAATGAGTAAAAAAGTTCCGCCTGAGGTTATGACTTCCCTTAATGGCATTGATGATCCGGGTCGTCTTGCCGATACCATTGCGGCGCATATGTCCCTGGAGCTCACGCAAAAGCAAGATATTTTAGAAATGTTTAGTGTTGTTAAGCGCTTGGAGCATTTGGTTGAGCTGATGGATGCTGAAACCGATCTTTTTCAGGTGGAAAAACGAATCCGTGGCCGCGTTAAAAAGCAAATGGAAAAGAGCCAGAGAGAATATTACCTCAATGAGCAGATGAAGGCGATTCAGCGTGAGCTGGGTGATGCTGGCGATGAGCCAACGGAGCACGAAGAGCTGGAGAAGAAAATAGTAGCTGCAGGTATGCCGAGAGAGGCTGAGGCCAAAGCTAAGGCTGAGCTCAATAAGTTGAAGATGATGTCGCCAATGTCCGCCGAGGCTTCCGTACTTCGCGGTTATATTGATTGGATGGTCAACGTTCCTTGGTCGAAAAAAAGCAAGATTCGGCATGATTTAAAACAAGCCGAAGAAACCTTAGATGCCGATCACTACGGACTAGAAGAAGTTAAAGACAGAATTTTGGAATATCTCGCGGTTCAAAAGCGCGTAAAAAAAATTCGTGGCCCTATCCTTTGTTTGGTTGGGCCGCCGGGCGTAGGTAAAACCTCTTTGGGAGAGTCTATCGCTCGAGCCACAAATCGAAAATTTGTACGCATGGCGCTTGGTGGTGTACGCGACGAAGCTGAAATTCGTGGTCATCGTCGTACGTATATAGGTTCGATGCCGGGTAAGCTTATTCAGAAAATGTCCAAAGTAGGCGTAAAAAACCCACTTTTTTTACTGGATGAAATTGATAAAATGGGAATGGATCATCGTGGTGATCCAGCCAGTGCACTATTGGAGGTATTGGATCCTGAGCAAAACAGCACCTTCAGTGATCATTACCTAGAAGTCGATTATGATTTATCCGATGTTATGTTTGTGTGTACCTCAAACACCATGAATATTCCCGGTCCGCTACTGGATCGCATGGAAATAATCCGTATACCTGGCTATACAGAAGACGAAAAGCTCAATATTGCTCAACGCTATTTGTTGCCAAAGCAGCGAGAAGCGAATGGTTTAAAAGATAAGGAAATGGAAGTTGGTGATGAAGTCATTAAGGATGTGATTCGTTACTACACTCGCGAAGCTGGTGTAAGGGGGCTTGATCGTGAAGTTGCCAAGCTGTGCCGTAAGGTGGTTACTAAGCATGTACGCAGTGGTAACAACAATCAAAAGACGGTTGTTAAACCAGAATATCTTGAGGAGATTTTGGGAGTTAAGAAAGCAGATTATGGTCGTGCAGAGGAGCAGAATCAAGTAGGGCAGGTCACTGGTTTGGCGTGGACCCAAGTGGGCGGTGAGCTACTTACTATTGAGGCATCGGCTGTTCGCGGTAAAGGGCGTATGGTAAAGACTGGTTCTTTGGGTGATGTTATGCAAGAGTCGATTCAAGCTGCGATTACTGTGGTGAGATCACGCTCTAAGAGTTTGGGTATTGGCCCTGATGATTTTGATAAACGAGACTTACATATTCATGTGCCTGAGGGCGCCACTCCAAAGGATGGTCCTTCAGCTGGTATTGCCATGTGTACGGCGTTAGCTTCTGTTTACACGGGTATTCCTGTACGTGCTGATGTGGCTATGACGGGTGAAATTACCTTGCGTGGTGAGGTGCTTAAAATTGGAGGGCTAAAAGAGAAATTGTTAGCGGCTCATAGAGGTGGAATTAAAACAGTATTAATTCCTAAGGACAACGAAGGCGATCTCAGGGAAATCCCTGAAAATATTAAATCCGAATTGACGATTAAACCCGTTAAGTGGATTGATGAGGTTTTGCTTGCGGCGCTGGAGTCTGCGCCTAAGCCCTTTTCGGATGAAGAATATGCCGTCCTTGAAACGCAGGCTTTTGAGCGACCCTCCGATAGCGAGCATTCAAAAACGCACTAAATTAATACGGATTGGTTGTTTGCTAGGCAGCTTTTGTTTTCATTTGTGAGAGTTTGGCAATTGTTGATGGGTTTTCTTGACCGCCCTGATCTCAGTTGGTATAAATCGCAGTCCGTTATCGGCTTGAAACCCTTGAAGCCTAAGCTTCAAGGGTTTTGTGGCGCTTAAGTTAATTAATGAACACTTGCATCTAATAATAAAGAGGGGTTTTTATCGTGAATAAATCTGAATTGGTTGACGTTATTGCTGCATCTGCAGATATTTCCAAAGCTGCTGCAGGTCGCGCACTTGACGCGGTTACTGATGCAATTACAGGTGCTCTTAAAGGTGGAGATCAGGTGGCGCTTGTGGGGTTTGGTACTTTTTTAGTTAAGGATCGTGCCGCCCGTACTGGTCGCAATCCACAAACTGGCCAGCCCATTCAAATTGCTGCGGCAAAGATTCCGACGTTTAAACCAGGTAAAGCACTGAAAGACGCGGTTAACTAAGTATTTTTTTAGGCGTAATAAGTTTATTTTGAGCATATTTTATTTAATAAAAGGCGCTATCAATAGCGCCTTTTTTCATACTTGATTGTAATAATGGGTTAGGAGTGCACAATGCTGCAAAGCTTGCGTGAAAGTCTTAAGGGGCCAGCAGCAAAAATTGTTGTTGCTGTGGCTGTTGGAGCAATGGTTCTTTTCGGGGTCGAGTCGTTATTTGTAAATTCAGTTGCTGGCACTAATGTAGCGTCGGTTAATGGTGATGATATTAGCCAAGTGGAATTGCGCCGAGCTATGGAACAGCAAAAAAATAGGGTTCGTCAACAGTTTCAACTTGAAGAAACTAGCGATATGTTGAGTGATGAAAGTTTGCGCGGCCCGGCATTAATGAGCTTGGTTAAACAAAAATCACTTGAGCAAGCGGCTAAGGCCTCTGGAATGGGCGTTGCTCCCGAGATCATAAAAGCAGAGCTGGCAAAAATTTTTGTTCGTGACGGTAAGTTTGATAGCGCATTTTTAAATAACTACATTGCTTCTTATGGATATACCCCAGCAACCTTGGCTCAGTCGGAAGCCAATTCCTATGTTTTACGCCAGTTGTTTTCCGGTGTGAGCGACACAGAGTTTTTAACTTCTAGCGAGTTGGCGGCTATGGCGGCAATTGCGACTCAAAAACGAAGCTTTGATACGGTATTTATTTCACGTGAAAAAGTGGCTTCAACAATTCAAGTTTCCGATGATGAAATCAATGAATACTATGAGTCGCGCGCTGCTGAGTTTACATTACCAGAAAAAATATCTTTGGCTTATGTGGAATTAAGTGCAAAGTCCTTGGCTGCAAAGCAGCAAGTAACAGATTCTGAATTGCGCAGCGAATACGACCGCGAACTCGCTGAGTTTGTATCCAAAACAGAATATCAAATTTCGCATATTTTACTTGATGCTAAAGTAGATTCCAAAATTACTGAACTAAAAGAAAAGTTAGCAAAAGGCGACGATTTTACTGCGCTGGCTAAAGAGTACTCAATCGATTTGGGCTCAAATAATACTGGTGGTAACTTAGGTTTGTTGGAAGAGGGCGTTTTTCCTGATGCATTTGAAAAAGCTGTTAAAGCGCTTGATGAAGGGCAAGTATCTGAACCCGTCGAGACCGATTCTGGTGTTCACTTTATTAAGTTGGTGCGCAAGCAAAGTGTGAATGCTCCAAGCTTTGAGGATCGCAAAGAGGCTTTGCTTGCAAACATGCAAGAGCAAAAAGCGAGCATAGAATATCTTGATAATATTCAGCTTTTAGAGGACGCCGTATTTAATCAGGGGGATTTGGATGGGGCTGCAAAAACACTCGGGATTGATGTAGCAACAACAGAGTTGTTTTCTCGTGAGGGTGGCTCTTCAGGCATCGTTGCTGACTCGGTCATCATCGAAGCGGCATTTGCTGAGGACGTTTACCTGCAAGGGCAGAATAGCCGAGTGATCGAGCTGGATGGCGATCGGGCAGTTGTTATTCGATTAAAAGAAAAAATACCCGCAAAGTTGCGGGAATTATCGGATGTGCGCAGCGATATTGTTTCGCGATTAACCGAAACAAAAGTTGCTACGGCGCTGCAGTCATTGGCAGCTGATGTGATTATTGCGATTGAGCAAGATAAAGCAGTAGATGTTATTGCTCAGAAATCAGACTATCCATTTGTTTCACACGAAAACGTTGCCCGCAGTGCTGCCGATGTCGATTTTAATGTTTCTCGTGAGGCATTCGCTATGGCTCGACCTGCACCTGGGAGCCCATCATCAGCATTAGTGACAACCGAGAAAGGTTTAACCGTTGTCATATTAAAATCGGTGAGTGACGGCAAGTTAAGTGAATTTCCCGCAGAGCAGAGAAGTGCCTTAGAGCAACAACTTAAAAATCAGTTGGCGTCTTCGGCGGTGGATAATTTTGAAGCCGCTGTTTTTAATAAAGCCAAATATAAACTCAAGTAATTTCATTGTAACTATTCAGTAGCGTGTCCAAACGCCGTTGCGCAGTTATTTTCTGGACCGCTAAAGCCCTCAGTGGGCGCTATACAAGCGCTCTCGGCAATATGCTCCTGCATTGCTTTAATTCTTGCATCCATGCAAGGGTCGGCGCTTAAATGCCCTGAAAATAACCGCCTGCGGCAGCTCTCGAGTGTAATTATCATGCAGCTGAATAGTTGTATTTTCATTAAGCTTTTTGTTGTTTTATAGACCGCCTAAATGGCGGTCTTTTTATTTTGTTTTTCTTTTTGATGACGCTATCGTTCTGCGCAATCATGCGGTTTGTGCTTTTGCGCGCCTCAGCTTAGCAATTTGTGCCGAACCCTCGTATAATCGCGCCATTTTACAATGGCGTTTTCGCCGTTATCCATCTTGGAGATGATTTATGCCGTTTGAACGTACCTTATCTATTATAAAGCCCGATGCTGTTAGTGATAATGCTATAGGAAAAATAATGGCTCGCTTTGAAGCGCAGGGGCTAAAAATCGTCGCCGCAAAAATGTTGTTGTTGACCCCAGAGCAAGCGGGTGGGTTTTACGCCGAGCACAAGGCTCGTCCATTTTTTGCCGGATTGGTTGAGTTTATGACCAGCGGCCCTGTCGTTGTTCAGGTGCTTGAAGGCGACAATGCCATAGCTTGTAATCGAGAAATTATGGGTGCAACAAATCCCGCTCAAGCCGCACCAGGTACTATTCGTGCTGATTTCGCCGCTGACGTTGGTCGTAATGCTGTACATGGTAGTGACTCTTCAGCTTCGGCATCACGCGAGATTGCGTATTTTTTTGAAGCTAGCGAAATTTATAGCCAATAAAGCGAGCAGGTTGTATGTCCCAATGTTCAGTTGATTCCAAAATAGAGCGCACTAACTTGCTAGGTTTGAGCGAGGTTAAGTTGGTCGCATTTTTTGAGGGGCTCGGCGAAAAAAAATTTCGAGCCACTCAGATTCTTAAATGGATTCACCAATATGGCGTGACTGATTTTGACAAAATGTCCAATGTCAGTAAGGTCTTACGGGAAAAGCTTAAAGTGTGTGCAGAAGTGACCCCACCTAGAGTGATCAAGCAGCTCGATAGTGTTGATGGTACACGCAAGTTTTTAATTCAAGTCTCGGGTGGTAACGCTATCGAGACTGTGTTTATTCCCGATGGCGAGCGAGGCACTTTATGTGTGTCATCGCAAGTTGGTTGTTCATTGGATTGTAGTTTTTGCGCCACAGGAAAGCAGGGCTTCAATCGCGACCTTACGTGCGCCGAAATTATTGGCCAAGTTTGGATCGCCGCTAAATCATTTGGCCAGCTTGCCGAGAAAGGCCCTCGTAAAATCACCAACGTTGTAATGATGGGCATGGGAGAACCATTACTGAACTTTGACAACTCTGTCGATGCAATGAATTTAATGATGCACGATAATTGTTATGGTCTATCTAAGCGTCGAGTAACGCTGAGTACCAGCGGTGTTGTTCCGATGCTCGATAAGCTAGGAGATTATACCGATGCATGCTTGGCGATATCTTTACACGCACCAAATGATGCACTGAGAAATGAACTTGTCCCAATCAATAAAAAATATCCAATTGCCATGCTGCTCGATTCAGCCAAGCGTTACATTACTGGACTGCCAGATAATCGCCGGAAAATCACTATTGAATATACTTTGATTGATCAGGTGAATGACCGCCCTGAGCACGCCGAAGAGTTGGCTATTTTATTAAAAGATGTCCCTGTAAAAATTAATTTAATTCCGTTTAATCCTTTTAATTTATCGAATTATAAACGCGTGAGTAATAATGCTTTACGCCGTTTTCAAACAATTTTAATTGAGGCCGGCTACACCACAACTGTGCGTACTACGCGCGGAGAAGATATTGACGCTGCATGTGGTCAGCTTGCCGGTGCGGTTAATGATAAGACGCGTCGCAGTGAGCGTTACGGCTTGTCGGGTGTTGTTTCTGATGATGTGATAAAAATCATGTCGGCAAATCCTTAGTTAAGTGAATCCTATACGGAGTCGGTTATGAATTTGAAAATCAGTGCATTATTTATTTTAATGGCATTGTCATTAATCGCTTGCGTATCTACGGGCGGCGCCCAGAAAACCAAGTTGGATCCTGCCAAGGCAATTGATACCCGACTCGATATGGGGATGAAATATCTTGATGCTGGTAATCGTGATCAGGCATTACGTCAGTTTTTAGACGTTTTGTCTACCGATAAAAAAAATGCCAGAGGTTTGCAAGGTCTGGCTATAGTGCATCAGCTCAACGGTGAAATGGACGATGCCGATAAGTCATTTAAGAAAAGTCTTTCTTACGCTAACAAAGAGCAAATAAATACTATTCGTTATACGTATGGTTTGTTTTTATCTAGAGAGTCTCGATTTGCCGAGGCACAGTCTCAATTCGAGGCTGTCGCAAAAGAAATTGGTCATCCCCAGCGTGCTATCGCACTTTATTATATTGGCCGCTGTGCGCTTGAGTTAAAGAATTTAGATCGCGCCAAAGGTGCATTTACTCATTCGTTAAATTTACAGTCAAGCATGGCTGCACCTGCGCTTGAATTGGCTGACTTATCTTTTCAGGGCCGAGATTATTCTTCCGCGAAAAATTACTTAGATCGATACAATAAAAGAGGCGAAGCATCAGCTCGGAGTTTGTGGCTTGGTATTCGCCTCGAACGCATTTTTGGCAATAAAGATAAAGAAGCTAGTCTAGCGCTGGCGCTTAAAAACATGTTTGGTTATTCCAGTGAGTATCTTGAATACAAACAATTAATTGGAAATAACTAAGATGATGTTATTTTTAATTGGAATAAAGTCATGAGCTCAGACGTCGAAGCACAACTGACGCCAGGCCAGCAATTAAAGCAAGCCCGTATTGCGAAAGGAGTAACGCTGGCGCAAATTTCTGAGCGTACATTAATTCTCTCTAGTCGATTGGATTCACTAGAAAAAGATGATTATGCGGCGGCAGGTGGCGCAGCCACGTACGTAGTGGGCTATGTAAAACTCTATGCTGGTATTGTAGGACTTGATTCAAAGTCTCTTGCTGACATTATTAAAATAATTGACGCGTATTTTGAACAAACCAAATTAGAAAAAAAACTAGAATCGTACGTTATTATTAAACCTACGAGTCGCTTTCCTTGGCTGTCTATTGCTGCTGCATTATTGGCTGTTGTTGTTTTTATTGGTTTGGGGCAATGGTTTTTCTCTCAAGAATCCAAGCCGCTGCTGGCTGTTGATCCGCTTGTAAGTACGTCGGTTGAAAGCCCAGCTTTGATGCATGCAGCCTCTGAAAACATACCTTTAGTCAATGGTTTGATCGCTAATATTGAAGCTGGTAATGATCAGTCTTCTTCTCCTGCTGCAGAAACTTCTATCCTTGCCCCTAAGCCTGTGAGTTCGCCGGCAAGCATTAATGGCGACGCCTCCGTAATTACCTCTAAAAACAGCATGGATACTGCGGTTGCGAGCAACTTCGCGTCAGTGGCAATAGAATCGAGCGATCAGTTGGTGTTAAGTTTTAATGGCGATTGTTGGGTGGAAATTTTTGATGCCACGCAGAAAAAGTTATTTTCACGCTTGGTTTATTCAGGTGAGCTCATTAGCTTAATCGGTGCGGCGCCATTTGATGTTAAAGTGGGTAATGCTAGTGCGATTAAATTGAGCGTTAACGGTCGTGCAATTGACCTTAATCCTCCCGAAGGTCAACGAGTATTACGCCTGCAAGTAGGCCCTTAAGCGTTATAGATACGCATTTTATTTTTTGGATTTTATTTTTGTATGCATTGCGAATCTCCGATTGTACGTCGTAAATCTCGGCAAATTATGGTGGGCAATGTCCCTGTAGGTGGCGATGCACCTATTAGTGTGCAGAGCATGACTAATACAGAAACTTGCGATGTCGCGGCTACTGTTGATCAAATTCAGCGAATTCAAAAAGCGGGTGCCGATATTGTCCGTGTCTCAGTGCCCTCAATGGAAGCGGCTGAAGCGTTTGGCAAAATTCGCAAATTAGTGACTATTCCACTGGTTGCCGATATTCATTTTGATTACCGCATTGCTTTACGTGTGGCGGATTTAGGTGTCGATTGCTTGCGCATTAACCCCGGTAATATTGGCCGCGAAAAAAGAATCCAAGCGGTTGTTGATAAAGCGCGGGATTTAAATATTCCTATTCGTATTGGTGTCAATGCTGGCTCGCTTGAAAAAGACATCCAAAAAAAATACGGCGAGCCTACACCTGCGGCACTCGTTGAGTCGGCGTTACGGCACGTCAATATATTGCAGGGCTTTAATTATGAGAATTTTAAAGTCAGTGTAAAAGCTAGCGATGTTTTTATGGCGGTGGAAGCATACCGTTTATTAGCCAAAGAGATTGATCAGCCATTGCATTTGGGTATTACCGAGGCGGGTGGTCTACGATCAGGAACCGTGAAGTCGTCGGTGGGTTTGGGCATGCTATTAATGGATGGCATTGGCGATACAATCCGCATCTCTCTAGCCGCCGATCCTGTCGAAGAAATTAAAGTCGGTTGGGATATTTTAAAAAGCTTAAAGCTACGCAATAAAGGTGTTAATTTTATTGCGTGCCCGAGTTGTTCACGTCAAAACTTCGATGTGATTAAAACTGTTAATGAGTTGGAGAATCGCTTAGAGGATATTGATATCCCTGTTGATGTTGCGATTATTGGTTGTGTTGTTAATGGTCCTGGTGAAGCTAAGGAGGTCGACGTAGGGCTCGCTGGTGGCTCGCCTAAAAATCTTGTATATGTCGATGGCGAGCCCAACTCCAAATTAGAGAATCACACGTTAATCGATGACCTTGAGGCCATGATTAGAAAAAAAGCAGCGCAAAAGATGGAAGCCGCTAAAAATTTAATTGCTAAAGCTTAATGCCTTGTAGCATTTTTCTATTTTAGGTCGCCATTATTTTATTTAAGGTTATTGAGTGAAAAAAATTCAATCTGTTAAAGGCATGAATGATTTATTGCCTAGTGATTCACCTCTATGGCAATACGTAGAAGCCTCGGTGAGCGATGTTTTAGCGCGTTATGGTTACAGTGAAATCCGTTTCCCAATTGTTGAAAGTACCGACTTATTTAAGCGCGGTATTGGTGAAGCGACCGATATTATCGAAAAAGAAATGTACACTTTTAATGATCGCAATAACGAAAGTTTAAGTTTGCGTCCCGAAGGCACGGCGAGCTGCGTACGAGCGTGCGAGCAACATGGTTTGCTGTACAACCAGATGCAGCGACTTTGGTATCAGGGCCCGATGTTCCGCTACGAAAAACCGCAAAAGGGGCGTTTGCGTCAGTTTCACCAAATTGGTATTGAAACTTTTGGTTATGCTGGTGCGGATATTGAAGCCGAATTATTAATTTTAACTGCTCGGTTGTGGGCAACGCTCGGCATTAGTGATGTCGTGACGCTGCAAATTAATACACTCGGAACGAGCGAAGCACGCCACGCTTATCGCACCGATTTAGTGGCTTATCTTGAGCAATGCAAAGAGCAGCTTGATGAAGATAGTCAGCGGCGCCTAGCAACTAATCCCCTGCGTATTCTCGATAGTAAAGTGCCAGCGACTCAAGCATTATTAAATAATGCACCCGTGTTAATGAATTATTTATCTGGCGAATCCAAACAGCATTTTGAAACCTTAAAAATGCTGTTGCTGGCCGCTGGCGTTAAGTTTGAAATCAATCCACGTTTAGTACGCGGTTTAGATTATTACAGTAATACCGTTTTTGAATGGGTGACCTCGGCCTTGGGGGCGCAAGGTACAGTTTGCGCAGGTGGCCGTTACGATACGCTGGTTGAGCAGCTTGGTGGGCGGCCCACGCCGGCATTTGGTTGTGCGATGGGTCTAGAGCGATTGGTATTGTTAGTGGCTGAACTAAATCTATTGCCGGAAGGTCTTGGCCAAACGGTTGATGTTTATATAGCGGCGGTTGGTAATGTGCAGCCGCAAGCTTTTGCGTTAGCCGAAGAAATTCGCGAAAACCTGCCTTTTTTACGTGTTGTTTTAAATTGTGGCGGCGGTAGTTTTAAAAACCAATTAAAACGCGCTGATAAAAGTGGTGCCGACGTTGCTGTGATCTTGGGTGAAAGTGAAGTTGCTGAGAACCTAGTTGGCCTAAAATGGTTGCGCCAAAACGAACCTCAAATGACGGTAGAAAAATCGCGTTATTTAGAAGTTTTAAATAGCCACTTAAATAAATAGCCACTTAATGATTTAACTCATTTTAATAAATTACCTATTTACACACTAAAACCTGCCGCGAGCAGGACTTAAAAAACAGGAGAATCCCGTGTCTGCGCATTTAACAGAAGAAGAACAAATTGAAGCCTTTAAGCGCTGGTGGAAAGAGCATGGCGTTAAGGCCATTACCGTTATTGTCATTGCGACAGCAGGATACTTTGGTTACACAGGGTATATGTCCATGCAAGAAAAACATGCCCAAGCGCACTCAGCTTTATATGATGATTTAATTAAAACTGTTGCTGCCGATGCAGATGCTAAGCCTAGCGATACTGAGCTTGCGAGCATTACTAAAGCGGCAGAAGCGGTTATTGCTCAGGACCAAAATGCGCTTTACGCCGATTTGGCGCGTTTTCAACTGGCAAAAATAGCAGTTGAGTCAAATGATTTAAAAGCGGCTGAAGCACATTTACAAGCGGTTATTGATCATAGTAAAACGGCATCATCTGTAGATTTGGCTAGCTTGCGTTTGGCGCGCGTAAAAGCTGCACAAGGCTTAAATGACGAAGCGCTCGCGTTATTGAGTAAAGGCTCATCAGATGCATTTTCGGCGAGCTATGCCGAAACGCGTGGCGATATTTTGCAGGGTTTAGGCCGTTTAGATGATGCTTTTACCGCCTACGAAGCTGCTATTACCTCACTTGATAAACAACAAAATAATACGGGTAGTATGCGCTCGAATATTCTTAAATTTAAATTAGATAATGCGCGTGTGGCTAAAGCCGACCCTCTTGCGGCGGTCGCCACTCCAAAAGCTGACGCGCAAACTGAGGCCGGCAAATGAAGTCTGTGCCGTTTATTGCGTGTTGGCGTGCCGCAAGCATTGCGCTTGCTGTGCTGCTGGCGTCGGCCTGTAGTAATGTTGACGAGGCCTTAGTTCCCGCCGAGCTTACGGCGTTAGAATCGACGGCATTTGTTAAATCAGAATGGCATACACCTTTGGATGGCAATGCGCGTATTAATGGCATTGGTCCTTTCAAGTCGGGTCAGGTTTATAGCCGTCCTATTTTTGTGCCTGCTGGCGGGCAGTATTTTAAATTAGCGATTAAAGACGATGTTCTGTTTGCGGTAACGAAAAAAGGCCATATTTTTGCCGTTAATAAAAACACTGGCAAACCCGTTTGGCACGTTGATTTAGACCGAGAATTAAGTACTGGCTTAGGGTTGTTTGGCGATAGCCTTTATACCGCTACTCCAAAGGGTGATGTTATAGCCTTGTCTGTGCTCGATGGCAAAGTGCAGTGGACTACAACCGTCAGTACTGAGGTTGTTGCCGCGCCACAAAGTAACGGTAAACAAGTGTTGGTTAAGGCGATCGATGGTCGGTTATTTGGTCTTGATGCAGAAACTGGCAAAAAGCTGTGGAACTATGATCACCCACAGCCTCTGTTAACCTTTCGTGCGCAATCGGCCCCGTTGGTCGTTGGACAACAAGCCTTTGTCGCTTTTGATAATGGCCAATTGATGAATTTTGGTACTGCCGAAGGCGATTTACGTTGGTCTGCACGCGTAAGCCAACCTAAAGGCGTGACCGAACTTGAGCGCACCGTTGATTTAGATGTGACACCGCTCGAGAGCGGCCCTTTTGTTTTGTCTGCCGGCGCTAATGGCCGAATTGCCGCGATTAGCCGCGGTACAGGTAAGATTTCTTGGGCTGAAGATGCCAGTGTTTTTAATGAGATAGCACTCAATGATGACGCTGTGTTTTATGTTGATGACAACAGTCATGTTCATGCTCGTCGCATTCTTTCTGGCCAAAGCTTGTGGGATAGTAAAGTGTTACATCGTCGCGGTGTGGGTTCACCATCGGTAGTCGGCAATTATGTTGCCGCTATTGATGACTCGAATTTCTTGCATATATTTGATGCGACTACTGGCGAGTTAGCCGCTCGTAAAGCACTCAGAGGTAATGGCTTTAACTCACCCATTTTGGTGGATGGCTATAAGATTTATATATTTAGTGACAATGGTTCTTTGAGTTCTTATCGCGTAGTGCCTAAACAGCCTAAAGATTAAGGTTGTTTAAATAATTAAAAACCCCTGCCTTGCGGGGGTTTTCTTGTTTTTGATACTTTAAAAAATAGTATTTGATGCTTTAAAAAATTGAGGCAATGTTGCCTGATTCGATGAATTGGTTGTTGATATGATTCCTGTCATTGCCCTTGTTGGGCGCCCAAACGTGGGTAAGTCCACATTATTTAACCGCATCACTAAAACTCGTGACGCTCTCGTGGCCGATTTATCGGGTTTAACACGCGACCGTAAATACGGAGAGGCCACGTTTGATGAGCGTCGCTTCATGGTTGTTGATACGGGCGGTCTCAGTGGCGAGGAAGAAGGTATTGATGTCGCCATGGCCGAGCAATCGATGCTGGCTATTGAAGAAGCCGATTTAGTATTGTTTATGGTCGATTGTCGTGCGGGTGTTATGCCTGCGGACATTAAAATTGCTAATTCACTGCGTCAGCGCAGTAAATCCGTAATGGTGGTGGCCAATAAAATTGATGGCTTGAATCATGATGTGGTAACGGCGGCATTTTTTGAATTAGGTTTAGGTGAAGTCTATGGTGTAGCGGCCGCCCACGGCCGTGGCGTTAGCCACCTATTGGGTGACGCGCTTGAGCGTTTACCTGTTGCCGAAGAAGAAGCTCCGCTGGAAGGTATGTCGGCGCGCGGTATTAAAATTGCCGTAGTAGGTCGCCCCAATGTGGGCAAATCAACACTTGTTAATCGTATGCTGGGTGAAGATCGTGTGGTGGTATTTGATCTCCCCGGCACCACTCGCGATAGTATTTATATTGATTACGAGCGATTTGGTAAAAACTACACCTTGATTGATACTGCCGGTATTCGCCGCCGTAAAAACGTGTCTTTAACCGTCGAAAAATTCTCGATTGTAAAAACCTTGCAAGCCATTAGTGATGCCAATGTGGTGATCTTAATGATTGATGCTGCCGAAGGTTTGGTCGATCAAGATTTACATTTGATGGGGCAGGTGATTGATGCGGGCCGCGCATTGGTTGTGGCTTTTAATAAATGGGATGGTCTTGAGCAAGAGCACAAAACCTACGTAAAAAGTGAATTGGAACGCAAACTCCGCTTTGTTGATTTTGCCGATATTCATTTTATTTCGGCGCTGCACGGTACTGGTGTAGGCCATCTGTATGACTCGGTAGAAAATGCTTTTAAAGCCGCGACAGATAAACTTTCTACACATTATTTAACCCGTATTTTAGAGAGTGCCATCCAAACGCATCAGCCTCCGATGGTTAATGGTCGCCGTATTAAATTGCGTTATGCGCATCCCGGCGGCGCTAACCCTCCGATCATTGTTATTCACGGCAATCAAACCGAAGCCTTGCCGGATCATTATAAAAAGTTCCTCGAAAAAACATTCCGTCGTGCGCTTGATCTGCACGGCACGCCCGTGCGCATACAATTTAAATCGACCGAAAACCCCTACGATAATAAAGAGAAAAAGAAACCTGCCACCGCGAATCGTCGCTCGATGGAAAAAAGGCAGCATATTGATGAAAAGCGTAAATTAACGCGACACACTAAAAAGAAATAAACAAAGGCTCTTCGGAGCCGTTTTTTTGTAAGTTAATTCTTGGGAGGTTTGTCGGTGCTGAATAAAATAGGTTTTACTGCGCATAAAAATATTGCCGTGAATATTATTACGGGATTCTTAGGCGCAGGTAAAACCACCACTATTTTGTCACTCCTTAAAAATAAACCCGATAATGCCCGCTGGGCAGTATTAGTCAATGAGTTTGGCGAAGTGGGTATTGATGCCGGATTAATTGCAGGGCAGAGCACGAATATAAGCTTGCGAGAGGTTCCTGGCGGTTGCTTGTGTTGTGCGGCGGGTGTGCCTATGCGAGTGGCGTTAAATCAACTTATTCAACAAGCTAATCCGCACCGAATATTCATTGAGCCAACAGGCCTTGGTCATCCGCAAGAATTATTAGCGCAGTTACGACGACCCGAATATCACGCAGTTTTTAATGTTGAAGCCACCATAACCGTTGTTGATGCCCGCAAAATAAACGATGCACGATATACAGATAATCGTATTTTTAATCAGCAATTACAAATAGCTGACGTTATAGTCGCGAATAAAATGAGTGACTATGATGAAAAAAACCTGAGCCAGCTTAAACATTATCTTGTGGGGCAAGGCCAAGTGTTTATGCCTGAGATTATTGCTGTGGATAACGGTGAATTGCCGCCGCACTATTTAATGACGGCGGCTCGTTTCAATAATAATATTCCTCACAATCGGTTAGCGCCAATCGGTACTACAACACTCGCTGATGATGTCGTTGCGCCCGAGCGCACAATGCCCGCATCAGGTATTTTAAAATTAACCAATGTAGGTGAGGGTTTTGTCAGTGTGGGTTGGATATTTGATGCGCGTTTTGTTTTTAATCGTACGGAAGTCGCTGGGTTATGCCGTGTTATTTTAGCGGAGCGCTTAAAAGCGATTTTTATAACAGATGAAGGTTGCTTTAGTTATAACAAGGTTGATGGTCAATTAGTGGAAAGTGTAATAACGTCTGCGATCGATAGCCGCATTGAATTAATTGCACAAAACTATTTTGGTATTGATGGATTGGAACCTGTTTTTTTATCCTGTACAAAAAGTATTGAGATTTAATCGCTGTTTTTTAGGTGTGTTTTTTAGGCATGTTTTTTTAGGTTTTTTTAATATCCATGCAGCGCGAAAGAATTTTTTCGCAAATTTCGCCAATGCTTTTGTTGTCGCAAATAATGTGAATATCGCCGCTGGCTAAATAGAGTGGATAGCGCTCATTATAGAGGTCTTCAAGTGTTTGACCTGGTTTGCAGGCTAAGCCTCGGCTTGCAAAATTGGTAACGCGCGCGGTAATAGTGCTGAGCTTGGCATCTAAAAATATCACTGGCCCCAAGGTTTTTAAGTAGCTTATTGCCTTCGCGCTATACACAGCACTACCACCGGTGGCGATAATTGAATTATTTACGGCCAGCGTGCAAATGCACTCGGCCTCCAATTCGCGCAGCTTTAAATAGCCGTGAAACTCTAAAAGTTGTTGAAGTTTTTGTTGGTGTTTGTGCTCAATCAAGGTGTCGGTATCAATAAAATCTTTATTGAGTTTCTGTGCAAGCAAATGGCCAATAGTGCTTTTACCCACACCGGCCATGCCGATCAAGCTGATACATTGTGTGCTCATAAAGAAATTTTCATTCGGCAATTTTTATAGCCTTTACAAGGCGGCCATCATTTGGCGCGCATGCGCCAGTGAGGTGTCAGTATCGACTGGCCCACCTATCATGCGCGCAATTTCACTGACGATAGCGTCTCCTTTTAAGGCCGTAATTGACGATTGCGCCGAACCTTTGTGCAGTTTCTTGTTAACGTGTAAATGATTGTGCGCTTTGCTCGCCACTTGCGCTAAATGGGTGACGCAGAGTACTTGAGTTTTACTGCCGAGTTTACGTAATAATTGTCCAACCACATCGCCCGTGGTGCCGCCAATGCCGGCATCTACCTCATCAAAAATTAAGGTGGGTGTGGTGTGATTAGCGGTCGTCACAACGTGAATCGCTAAACCAATACGCGAAAGCTCGCCGCCAGAGGCAATTTTTTGCAGCGGCCCAGGTTTTTTTCCGGGAATGGTACTGATTAAAAATTGAATATTTTCATCGCCGTGGGCTGACGGTGTATTTTTGTTTTCGAGGGTGGCCAAAAAGGTTGCACCCTTCATATTTAAATTGTGTAAATGATTGTCCACTTCCTTGCCGATTTTTTGGGCCGCTTTTTCTCTTGCTTGCGTTAATTGCTGAGCGCTGGTTTGGTAATGCTTTAATGCTTTTATTTGTTCGCGTTCTAGCGTGGCAATGTGTTCTTCATTGCTTTCTAAGTTGTGCAATTGTTGATTGAGTTGCTGGTGGTGGTTAAGTAATTCTTCGGGTGCAATTTTGTGTTTGCGGGCAATCGTATAAATATTGGAAAGGCGCTGTTCTATTGCCAATAAATCACTCGCGTCGCCGGGATTATTGCTGAGTTGATCGTCGAGGCTGGTGGTGGCTTCTTCAATGTGAATGAGCGCGGTATTGTAAAGCTCTTGAATTTCTTTAAAGCGCGGGCTGTGTTTGCTGAGTTGCTGTAGCTGCTGCGTTATCCAACCTAATTGCCCTTGTAAATTGTCGTCGCTATCACGGCTTAACGACAAAATTTGTTGGCCGCAATGCTGAATGTGTTCGACATTGGCGATGTGTTTTTGTTGTGTTTCTAGTGATTGAATCTCGTTGTTTTTAAGCGCTAATTGATCAAGTTCTTCGGCTTGGTATTTTAATAATTGGTATTCGGCGTTTTGAGTACTTGCCAAATTTTGCGCTGTTGCGAGGGCATCGCTGATATTTTTCCAGTGTTCAAAATGCTGCTGTGTTTGCTCGATAAGCTCGGGGTGGCCGCCAAAGGTGTCCAGCAGTTTGCGCTGAGTTGTACTGTTTAAGAGTGCTTGGTGTTCGTGTTGACCGTGAATATTAATGAGTTTTTGACCCAGGCTTTGCAGTTGTTGCAGCGTGACGGCGCGGCCATTAATAAAGCAGCGCGAGCGACCCTGCGGGGTAATGAGTCGTTTGAGTAAACATTCGTCGTTGTAGGGGAGGTTTTGCTCAATCAGCCAATCGCGCACCTTGGTGTGTTCGGCAATATCAAAACTGGCGGTCACTTCGGCATCGGCTTGGGTATTAAAAATCGCATCGCCACGGACTTTGTTACCAATGGCCAAGCCAATAGCGTCAAGTAAGAGCGATTTGCCCGCACCGGTTTCGCCAGTAAGGGTGGTGAGGCCGGTATGGAGTTCAAGGTCGAGGTTATCAACCAAGGTGTAATTGTGGACGCAAAGATGCGTAAGCATGGCAAGACTCCTTGTTATGGTGTTGTATATTTATACAGTTTTTTTCGGGGTTTTCCTAGTCGTGGGTCGCGACCTTAACGCCGTGCGTTAAATTCCCCCTTGAATCGTATGACTATGGCCCCATTTAGGCAGGCCACAGAACAAACTTAGCCGCCCAGTGCACAGCTGAGGCGCTCTAGTAAAAGCGATTGAGGAGAATCTCGTGAGTCAAGATCCATCACAAACCGACACTAACGAACTGCAAGAAGATGAGGTTGAGCTGAGTTCGGCGACATTTGATGTAGATGAAATTGCGGCTTTACAGGCTGAAATAACAGCCTTAAAAAATGATGTAGCGACCGCGCAAGAGCAAACAGTGCGCGCCTCGGCCGAAGCGCAAAATATTCGTCGTCGCGCCGAACAGGATGTCGAAAAAGCCCATAAGTTCGCGCTCGAAAAATTTGTGGCCGACATGCTTCCCGTGGCTGATAACCTTGAACGTTCGCTTGAGGCCGCATCGGCACAGCAAGGCAACATGGCGTCGGTACTTGAAGGTGTTGAGCTAACACTGAAGTCGATGCTTGATGCACTCAAGCGGCATAAGGTGGAAGCGCTTAATCCTCACGGAGAGCCCTTTGATCCGCAATTTCACCAAGCCATGTCGATGGTGCCGGATCCGAATGTTGAACCCAATACCGTGATTAACGTTTTTCAGCGTGGTTACACATTAAATGGTCGTCTCGTGCGCCCTGCGATGGTTGTGGTGAGTAAATAACCTTAAAAATATTGTTTTTTCGCAAGAAAAATCTATTAAAAGGGTTGAAAAGCATCGAATCGCGCCAATATTAGCCAGCAGATGAAAAACATCACTAATACGAAGTTAACGGCATTTACCGTACTTTTTGTTAGCGCGCCAACACCGGCGCACATGAGTTAACACTCTGAATGAGTTAACGCTCTGAATGAGTTAACGCTCTTAATTAAAGAATGATTTGAGATTTTTGGCTCGCGCCAAGAGGGGGATAAAATGGGTAGAATTATCGGTATTGATTTGGGCACAACCAACTCTTGTGTGTCTATTTTAGAAGGTGGCAAAGCCAAGGTTATTGAAAACTCAGAAGGCGACCGCACAACACCTTCGATCGTCGCGTTTACCAACGATGGTGAAGTGTTAGTGGGTCAAAGCGCCAAGCGCCAAGCCGTAACAAACCCTGCCAACACCTTAAACGCCGTTAAGCGTTTGATTGGCCGCAAGTTTACCGACGACGTTGTACAAAAAGACATCTCTATGGTGCCGTACAAAATTATTAAAGCCGACAACGGCGATGCATGGGTGGAGGTGAAAGGCGAGAAGCGCGCACCGCCACAAATTTCAGCCGAAGTATTAAAGAAAATGAAAAAAACGGCTGAAGATTATCTCGGCGAGCCAGTGACCGAAGCGGTAATTACGGTTCCGGCTTATTTCAATGATTCGCAACGTCAAGCGACCAAAGACGCTGGCCGCATTGCCGGTCTTGATGTTAAACGTATTATCAACGAGCCCACGGCGGCCGCTTTGGCTTACGGCATGGATAAGTCGGAAGGTGACCGTATCATTGCGGTTTACGACTTGGGCGGCGGTACTTTCGATATTTCGATTATTGAGATTGCCGATGTGGATGGCGAGCATCAATTTGAAGTCTTAGCCACTAACGGCGATACCTTTTTAGGTGGTGAAGACTTCGATATGCGTTTGATCGAATATTTCGCCGCTGAATTCAAAAGCACCAGCGGTATCGATTTACACAACGACCCTTTGGCGTTACAGCGCTTAAAAGAAGCCGCTGAAAAAGCCAAAATCGAATTGTCTTCAAGCCAGCAAACCGAAGTTAACTTACCTTACATTACCGCTGATGCGTCAGGTCCTAAGCATTTGGTGATGAAGTTGACGCGCTCGAAGTTAGAAGCCTTGGTTGAAGACTTAATCAAACGCTCACTTGAACCATTGAAAATAGCCTTAAAAGATGCAGGCCTTGAAACGAGTGAAATCAAAGACGTGATTTTGGTGGGTGGTCAAACGCGCATGCCATTGGTACAAAAATACGTCGCAGACTTCTTCGGTAAAGAAGCGCGTAAAGACGTTAATCCTGATGAAGCGGTTGCCATGGGCGCGGCGATTCAAGGTTCGGTATTGTCGGGTGAAACCACCAACGTATTGTTGTTGGATGTAACGCCATTGACACTGGGTATCGAAACCATGGGCGGTGTAGCCACACCTTTGATCGAGAAAAACACAACTATCCCCACTAAAAAATCGCAAACCTTCTCGACTGCTGAAGATAATCAATCAGCGGTAACCATTCATGTTGTTCAAGGTGAGCGCAAACAGGCGTCGGGCAATAAATCGCTGGGTCGTTTTGACTTATCGGACATCCCGCCCGCTCAACGTGGCATGCCACAAATCGAAGTGACCTTCGATATTGATGCTAACGGTATTTTGAATGTATCGGCCAAAGACAAAGCGACTGGCAAACAGCAGTCGATTGTGATTAAAGCGTCTTCAGGTTTAAGCGATGCCGAAATCGAAAAAATGGTACGCGATGCCGAGGCCAATGCTGATGCTGACCGTAAATTCGAAGAGGTTGTTGGTGCACGCAATAGCTTAGAAGGTCTGATTCATACCACCAAAAAGACTTTAGAAGAAGCGGGTGACAAGGCAACTGACGACGAGAAAACCGCGATCAATTCAGCCTTGGCGGAAGCCGAAATAGCTGTTAAAAGCGAAGACAAAGAAAAAATGGAAGAAGCCAATAAGAAGCTGACTGAAGCGTCGGGTAGCTTGGCGCAAAAACTCTATAGCGAACAACAAGCAGCAGGTCAAAACGCTGATAAAGGCGCTAGCGCAAAGCAAGATAACGCCGATGATGGTGTTGTCGATGCTGAGTTTGAAGAAGTTAAAGACGAGAAGTAATAGCGACCCTTCTATCTCGTGAGGGATAAAAGGGTCGTCTATTTTTTTTCGGTCAAGAAGGCAACCTTTTATCCATAAACGCGAGCAGAGCCTAGTCTCTGCTTTCGCATTATTAAGACTACACAGAATTAACTATGGCAAAGCGTGATTATTACGAAGTTTTGGGTGTCGCCAAGGGCGTTGACGAAAAAGAGCTGAAAAAAGCTTACCGTCGCATTGCGATGAAATATCACCCCGACCGCAATCCCGACGATGCTGCCGCTGAAGATAAATTTAAAGAAGCGAGCGAAGCCTACGAGGTGTTATCGGACGACCAAAAACGCGGCGCTTATGATCGTTATGGCCATGCCGGCGTGGAGGGTGCGACGGGTGGCGGCGGAGGTAACGGCAACTTTAGCGATATTTTTGGCGATGTCTTTGGTGATATTTTTGGCGGTGGTGGCGGCGGTCGACGTGGCGGCCCTGCGCGTGGTTCCGATTTGCGTTATACCCTCGACCTTAATCTCGAAGATGCGGTGAAAGGTACCAACGTTAAAATCAAAGTGCCTACCTTAGTCAGCTGTAAACCTTGTCATGGCAGTGGCGCTAAGCCTGGCACGCAACCTAAAACCTGTACCACCTGTGGTGGTCATGGTCAGGTGCGTATGCAGCAGGGCTTTTTTCAGGTCCAACAAACCTGCCCAACCTGCCGTGGTAAGGGTAAGGAAATTGGGGATCCGTGTAACAGTTGCCATGGTCAAGGTCGCGTAGAAGAAACCAAAACACTCAGCGTAAAAGTGCCTCCGGGTGTTGATACCGGCGACCGTATTCGTTTGAGTGGTGAAGGTGAGGCGGGAACTGATGGCGGCCCCGCAGGTGACTTATACGTTCAGGTATCGGTTAACGAGCACGAATTTTTTCAGCGCGATGGTAAAAATCTCTATTGCGAAGTGCCCATTAGTATTTTTGATGCTGGCTTAGGTGGCGAAATCGAAGTGCCTACGCTTGATGGTCGTGTAAAGTTAAAAATCCCTGCCGAAACGCAAACAGGGAAACTGTTCCGCTTACGCAGCAAGGGCGTAACGCCGGTGCGCGGCGGTACGGCAGGTGATTTATTGTGCCGTGTGGTACTGGAAACGCCAATTAACTTGTCGGCCAAACAAAAAGAGTTAATGCAAGAGCTGAAAGACTCTATGAGTGGTGCTAAAAATTCCCCCAAGCAAAGTAGTTGGTTTGATGGAATGAAGAGCTTTTTTGGTGATATAAAGCTGTAATTGTGTAATTAAAGCATTATCTAAAACCCGCAGGTGGTTTAATGCCCTTGCGGGTTTTTTATTGCCGATTTACTGGATGTTGATGTCCTTTGATGTCAATGTCTAAATGCTCAAACAGAGGTCCAATGAAGTCAATTGTCAATATTTTTTTGAAGGGCTTAGTGTTTGCGCTGCCCTTGGTGATTACGTTTGGTTTGGTATATTGGTTATTCACTAAAGCCGAGAATCTTTTTAAAATACCGCTGCAGTGGGTTTTGCCCGAAGGGGCATACATTACGGGTATGGGTGTTATCTCGGCGCTATTGGTGGTTTTCTTGCTGGGATTATTGGTGCAAGCTTACGTGCTCAAGCACTTTTTTACTTTTTTACAAAGCATGGTTGGCCGCATCCCCTTAATTAAAACCTTGTACTCTACGGCGCAAGATTTTATGGCGTTGTTTGCAGGTGGGAAAGAAAAAACCATGCAGAGTGTGGTGTCGATTACGCTCGATAGCAATATTCACCTGATTGGTTTTGTCACCAACGATTGCGTTGATTTGGGTGATGACAAAGGCTTGGTGGCGGTCTATTTTCCTATGAGCTATCAAGTGGGTGGGTACACCTTATTGCTTCCACGAGAGCGCTGCAAACCAGTGGATATGCCAGCCAAATTTGCAATGCAGCAAGTATTAACGGCGCATGTCACTAAAAAATCTTAAATTTATTTTTATAAGTGAGAATAATGTATGGCGACGCGTATTGCGATTGCGGGTGCAAACGGCCGTATGGGCAAAATTTTAATTGAAGCGGTGACCTTGGCCGAAGATGCAACCCTCACGGTTGCCACTGTGCGCGAAGGCAGTTCTTTATTGGGTGTTGATGTTGGCGAACTTGCCGGTGTTGGTAAGCTGGGCGTTAAAGCCGTCGCGAGCTTGGCCGACTGCATTCATGATTTTGATGTTCTTATTGACTTCACCTTGCCCGACGCTACTTTGGCGAACGTCGCTATTTGTGCAGCGGCGGGTAAAGGTGTTGTGATCGGCACTACCGGTTTTAGCTCCGAGCAAAAAAAGACATTACTAGCGCATCAGGCGACTATTCCTTTGTGTTTAGCGTCTAACTTCAGCACGGGCGTTAATGTGTGTTTTAAGTTACTTGATATCGCGGCGCGTGTATTGGGTAATGATGTGGATATTGAAGTCTATGAGGCTCATCATCGTCATAAATTAGACGCCCCGTCGGGCACGGCTTTGAGTATGGGGCAGGTATTGGCAAATGCGACAGGCCGCAATTTAGATGACGTGGCGGTATATGGTCGCGAAGGCCAAACAGGCGCGCGTGATCGCAAGACTATTGGCTTTGCGACAGTGCGTGGCGGTGATATTGTCGGTGATCACACGGTGAGTTTTTTAGCGGATGGCGAGCGCATCGAGATTACTCATAAAGCGACTAGCCGCATGGCGTTTGGCCGCGGTGCGGTAAGAGCGGCGCAGTGGTTAACTCAGCGCTCGGCGGGTTTGTTTGATATGCAGGATGTGTTGCAGTTGAAATGAACAGTTGCTGAAATAAAATATTGCCGCTAGACATAAAAAAGCCAGCATTTGCTGGCTTTTTTATGTCTAGGTTGTTGGTGCCTGTTACGATTTTTTATTGTGGCACATTCAGTAAGGCCGCTAAAAGTGCGCCTAAAATAACCAGTCCGGCCGCGATCAAACCGTAATTAATGCCGCTGCTTTTGTGTGTATCGGTATATCGAATGATTTCACCGAAGTCGTTTAAAAATCGAAATTCTGTTCGGCCAAATTGTATCTCGTCACCCTGGCTAAGAATGGCTTCGTTTTTAAATATGCCATTAACGAGCATACCGTTGGTGGATCGCGTGGTACGAATTTTATAGTTAAGCTCGTTGGTTAACTCAATGTGGGCATGAATTAGGTCGATTTCCATTTCGCTCAACTGAACATCGGCATTGGTAGCGCGGCCGATAGTCCAAGACTTTTTTGCGTCAGTTGTAGCGAGAAGGTAGATTTTTCCGCGTAATGGAGCGGTTTTAATTTCTAATCTAGGGCCAATACCCGCCGCTATCGATGTTTTGTCACGAGATGGCATAAGATCGGGATCAGCGATTATTTCGTCTTCGCTAATGGTATTGATCATCGGGGCAATGAGATGCTCATGGATCTCAGGCGTTGGATCGTTGGCAGCTGCCAACTCGGGAATAGTAGCGCTGATGTTTTCTCTGTTTACGCTCTGCTTTTTAGTGGGGTAAAGCGCAACAACGGGCGAAGCGGCATTATCTATTGTTTGCACTGTTGTGGATTCGGCTGTTGGCTTTTCTTTAAATCGCTTAGCGATAAATTCTTCCCAGTCGGGTGCTTTACCTGATTCTTCATAGGCTTTAAAGGATTGTAAACGTGCTTTGGCGCGCTCTTCCATAGCGCGAGTAGCCTCAACTACATCTTGATTCGAAAAGGGCATTTCTGGCGCCTTGTAGGGTGGCGCTGCTTTAATGTTTTTTTGGTTATCGATTTTAACCTTATTATCTGCCTTTGCAGGTTCGACCCCAAAGCGCACACCATCGAGGTTTATTTCGTCCCCGAGGGTGATCCAAGCCCCTGTGCCAATTCGGCAGCCATTGAGGTAGGTGTTGTTTTTGGCACTGAGATCTTCAAGAAAAAAGCCATCATCGCTAATGCTGATTTTGGCATGGTAGCGGCGTATTTGAGTATCCAGTAACCGTACTGTGCAGTCGATTTCGCGGCCAATTAGAATTTCTGTTTCTAATGGATAGGCTTCGCCTGATCTTTTGCAGACTAGGTGAAACTCACTGGTTGAAGATTTTGGGATGCTTATTTCGTCGGTGGTCACGGAGTCACCAAGATTATTTGTGGCTGGATTAGGCGCTCAATTACACCATAAAGGCCCGCACGAGTCATTGACCTGGGGTCGATTTTTGACCAATTTTTGATCGGGTAGTCAAAATGCCAAGTTGGTTTTTTAAGTGCCCCTTAAAATGCTTGATGCAGCATTTTAAGGGGCGTTTCAGGGGTTAGCTTTCAAGTCGTTTGGCCAGCTCTTTTTTGGCTATGCCTATTGCCGCAAGTACTTGCGCAGGTGCTGTACCACCGATGTGGTCGCGGGCGGCAACAGAGCCTTCAAGCGTTAAAACATCAAATACGCCTTGCTCGATAATGGTAGAAAATTGATGCAGCTCATCAATGCTCATCTCGGATAAGTCTTTCTCTGTTTTTACGCCATAACCAACTGCTTTGCCTACAATTTCGTGCGCATCTCGGAAGGCGATGCCTTTGCGTACTAAATAGTCGGCGAGGTCGGTCGCGGTAGAGAAGCCTTTTTTAGCGGCTTGGTACATGCTCTCTTTTTGGGGCGTGATGGCCGGAATCATATCGGCAAAGGCGCGCAAACAGTCTTTGACGGTATCAAGGGTATCAAATAGCGGCTCTTTATCTTCTTGGTTGTCTTTGTTATAGGCCAAGGGCTGCGATTTCATCAGGGTAAGCAGTGCAATCAAATTGCCGTTGGTGCGACCACATTTGCCGCGCACAAGCTCGGGTACATCAGGATTTTTCTTTTGCGGCATGATGGACGAGCCAGTGCAAAAGCGATCGGGCAGGTTGATGAAGTTAAATTGCGAGGATGTCCAAAGAATTAATTCTTCACTCATGCGCGACATGTGCGTGAGTAGTAATGCCGCAAAACTACAAAACTCAATAGCAAAATCGCGATCGGATACCGAGTCAAGTGAGTTGCGGGTTGGATGGCTAAAGCCCATGAGTTCGGCCGTTAAATGGCGATTAATTGGGTAGGTCGTACCGGCTAAAGCGGCTGCGCCTAAGGGCGATTGGTTCATGCGTTTACGGCAGTCTATTAAACGTCCAAAATCGCGAGATAGCATTTCATACCAAGCCATTAAGTGATGACCAAAAGTTACGGGTTGCGCGATTTGCAGGTGCGTAAAACCCGGCATGATGGTATGCGCTTCACGCTCGGCAACGTCGATAATGCCCGTTTGTAAACGAGTTAACTCTTGGGCGATCGAGTCAATTTCGTCGCGCAGGTAAAGACGAATGTCGGTGGCGACTTGGTCATTGCGTGAGCGACCGGTATGCAGTTTTTTGCCCGTAATACCAATGCGTTTGGTGAGTTCACTTTCAATATTCATGTGAACATCTTCAAGCTCTACGCTCCAAATAAATTTATTTTGAGTAATATCATTGGCGATGTCATTTAGATTCGAGACTATTTGCTCTTTCTCATCTAGCGTAAGAACACCGACCTCGGCCAGCATGGTGGCGTGGGCAATAGAGCCTTGAATATCTTGTTTGTAGAGTCGCTTGTCAAAATGAACGGATGCGGTGAAACGTTGCACAAAGGCATCGGTGGGTTCTGTAAAACGCCCGCCCCATTGACTATTGGTTGTTTCGGCGGTGTTTTGGGGTTGATCGGAATTGTTGCTCATAAAGTTGGCTCAGTGGGTACATCGAACAGGTTTAGATGGCGGTATGTGAAATTGAAATAGATTGTGCATATCAGGTTATTAGATTGCGCATGTAGGTTAAAAGTGCATCCCAACGCTGGCGCGACTAGACTGCAGGCACGTCAAAATAAGATCAAAGCGGCGTCATTATAAACAAGTCGCCACAGACAACAAAAATTCATCACGTAACGCAATAAAAACATGACAAGACGCAACCATAAAACATGACAAAATTTCTTGAGCAAGATAATCAAACCCATTTTTTGCCGAACTTATGCACTGGTAAGGCGGTATTGCGTTTGGTTTTAGTAGGGGAATTATTAGCGATTGCACTATCGATGGCGAACATTACCTCGGTGCAATTCAATTGGTATCGCTTTGGTTTGATTTCGGTGATGGTCCAATGGATTATTTTGGTCAGCGCTGCGTGCCTGTGCCCTTTGCGGCGGTGGCTTGGGCGCCAAACTCCCGAGGTGGCGGGTGGCGTAAGCTACTGCATTGTATTGTTAGTGACGTTTTTTTTTAGTGTGGTGGGGGTGTTAATTCAGGCTAATGGCGGCGAGCCACGTTGGCATGTCGTGTATAGCAATACGGTTATTTCGGCTGTTTTTGCGGGTGTAGTTCTGCGCTATTTTTATTTGCAGCAGCAGCTACACAATCAGCAGCAGGCCGAGCTTTATTCACGTATTCAAGCGTTGCAGTCGCGTATTCGGCCACATTTTTTGTTTAATAGCATGAATAGCATTGCCAGCTTAATTGAAGTCAATCCGCTGCTAGCCGAACGTACCTTAGAGGATTTATCCGATCTTTTTCGCGCCAGTTTGAGTGAGCCGGGGTTGGTTAGTTTGGATAAAGAGCTGGATCTTTGTCAGCGTTTTGCGCGCATCGAAGCGCTGCGCTTGGGTGATCGTTTAAAAGTTAATTGGATTATTGAAGGCCACACAACTGCCGTAATGCTGCCTAGTTTGTTACTGCAGCCGCTGGTTGAAAATGCGATTTACCACGGTGTGCAGCCTTTGCCCGAGGGCGGTGTTGTTGATGTGGATGTCCATGTTGTGGCTGGCGAAGTGCGTTTATCGGTGTCTAACCCATTGCCTGTTGATGTTCCGAACGGCCGAAAAACTCAAGGTAATGGCATTGCAATGGAAAATATGAAAAGTCGATTGGAAGTCTATTATGGCGCCAAAGCCCGAGTTTTTATTGTGGCGCAAGCTGGGCGTTTTAGCGTACAGCTGCAGTTACCAGCATCTGTACCTAAAAATAGGAATAAATCGATTAGCTAGACTAAGCTCAATACCATAAACCTCAGTTAAATCACCAAAGTCTGCGCAACCCCTTGACGCGCCTAGCAAAGGTTAAAAATTTGAACAACCCATAAATTTTTAACATTCACTATTCACATCAAGGGTTTACACCTCTTTTTGGCGCTCAACTGAGATTTTTAGGTTAAAAATAATTTCTCACACGCGTGTGGCCGAGAGATACGGCGACATTTTTTATTACTCAGCAGTAAATAGCGGATTAGGTGGCCCTTGAAACAGGTACTTGTCGTAGACGATGAACTTTTAGCGCGCCAGCGTGCCATGCGCATGATCGAGCGTATTGAAGGTTATGAGGTGGTAGGCGAAGCCGGCAACGGCGATGCTGCACTTATAGCTATTAATGATTTGGACCCTGATATCGTGCTGATGGATATTCGTATGCCGGGTACTGATGGCCTCGCGGCGGCTAGGCATATTGCCGAAATGGAGGAGCCGCCGGCAGTGATTTTTTGCACCGCTTATGATGAATACGCGCTGGAAGCTTTTGATACGCTGGCAGCGGGTTATTTGTTAAAACCTCTGCGTCAAGAGCAGCTTGAGCTGGCACTTGCAAAAGTGAGCCGGATTACCAAAGTTCAGCGCGCGCGCATGAAAGAGCCCAATCCTAATCAGCGTAAAAACATTGCGGCTAAAACTCGCCGAGGTGTCGAGCTGGTTCCTATCCACGACATCTACTGTTTTATGGCCGATCAAAAGTACGTGACCATCATGCATTTAGGTGGCGATACCTTAATTGATGACACGCTAAAAGAGCTTGAAGATGAGTTTGAAGATAGCTTTGTGCGGGTGCATCGCAATGCTTTAGTGGCCATCAAAAACATTGAAAAGCTTGAGCGGCTTTCTTCTGGGCAATACGAGCTGCGCTTAAAAGGCGTAGATTTTAGGCCGGTTGTCAGTCGTCGCCATGTCGCTGCGGTGCGTGAGTTATTGAGCTGTTTGTAAGTTTTTTTGGTAACTATTCAGCCATGTAGTCCACAAGCCGTTGCTGAATAGTTACTTTTATTGTTTATTAAGCGCCGTTTAAAAGAGCGATTCTTCGCTCTTTTTTTCGCCTGATATTTGCCCTGTGCCCACTTTTTTAGCTTATCTAAGCTGGGAGTCTTTCTTGATGCTTCAGCGCCCTACGCCAGTGGTTTTAACCATCGCGGGCAGCGATTGCACGGCTGGCGCGGGTTTGCAGGCCGATATTAAAACCTGCGCCGCAATGGGCGTGTATGCATGTTCGGTGGTGACCGCCGTTACCGCACAAAACCCATACGGGGTGCAACGTATAGAGATTATGCCGCGTGCGATTATCGCGGCACAGTTATCGTCTGTAATGGCCGCGTACCCTGTTTCTGTGATCAAAATTGGCATGCTCGGCAATGTTGAGGTCGCCGAAGAAATTGCCAGTTTTTTGCGTACCTCAACGGTGCCCGTTGTGATTGATCCTGTATTGAGTGCCAGTGCGGGTGGCATTTTGTGTGCTGATGATGCATTGGTGTTTTACCGCGAACAGCTATTGCCATTGGCCACGGTGCTAACGCCCAATTTAAGCGAAGCCAGCCTTTTGCTGGGTCAACCTATAGCGAATAGTCATGAGGCCTACGAGGCTCAGGCTTTAGCCTTGCTCGAATTTGGATCGCAAAGTGTGCTGTTAAAAGGCGGGCACAGTTTGGATCAGCGCTTATGCAGTGATTATTTGGCGCAAATGGGAATGGCTGAGGTTAAAGCTTATTCGGCTGCGCGCCTGCAAACACCACATGGTCACGGCACCGGTTGCACCTTGGCCTCGGCCATTGCAGCAGGTTTGGCACAGGGCCTCAGTTTGTTACAGGCCGTAGCCGCTGCCAAAAATTATCTTCAAGGGTCGCTGGCTAATGCCGCGAGACTGAATTTGGTGCCAGAATACGGCCCCGTCCATCATTTTTCGACCTTCTGGTAAGTATTTACGGTGCGTTGCAGTGCATGTACCCTTCGAGTAAAAATGTTGGCAACTCTTCAGCCCTACAAAAAACTTCGATTAAACAAGTCGTTGAGTGATTATTTTCCGGACATTTAAGCGTCGACCCCAGCATGGATGCGTGAGTGTAGCGCCTTGCGGGAACATGAAGCTGAGGTGGCTTGTAGGCAATTGCCCCTGCATTACCTTAATAACCTACAGATGACTTTGTGCGCATGCCGGATGTTGAGGCTGAAATGAACACCAAAGCCGAAGAATTCCGCAAGGCAGGCCGTCAACTTTATAGCGAGCTTTAAAACCTAAAATCAGGAATACCTATGACTAAACCCTTTAAAAGTGCACAATTTCAGCGCGCTGACGTAGACATCATTAGCGAAAAAACCGGTTTTGATGGGTTTTTTAAGTTAGCCGTCACACGTTTGCGCCACCGGTTGTTTCGCGGTGGCTGGAGTGCCGAAATTGAGCGCGAAATGTTCGTTAAAACCGAAGCCGCCGCTGCAGTTTTGTACGATCCCGCCAATGATTTAATTGGTTTAGTTGAACAGTTTCGCGCGGGTGCACTCGATTCCGAATACGGCCCTTGGTGTTTGGAGGTGGTCGCTGGCATGCTAGAGCCTGGCGAGCACCCCGACGATTTAATTGCGCGTGAAATACAGGAGGAGGCGGGTCTAGCGCCTAATGCCTTGCATAAAATCACGGCCTATTACTCTACCCCCGGTGCCTGTAACGAGAAAGTCCACCTTTATTGCGCCGAGGTGGATTTATCGGCTGCGGGTGGTTTTTATGGGCTTGATAGCGAAAATGAAGATATTCAATTTAGCGTACACCCTGCGCCCGACGTGTTTGCCGCTATGCTCAATAGTAGGATGAATAATGCCGCGACTTTGCTGGGATTACAGTGGTTAGCGATGAATCGCGAACGCCTAATTCAAGCGTATAAAACTAAGGGGACGTAGCTACAAACAGTCTGGCGGTTTAAGGCAGTTGGCGGTTTAAGGCAATGGTTCATCGCTGTCAGGCCTAATAAAGATGTTATCGGATGAAGGTTTCAGATAGTGTTGTCCAGAATTGTGAGTGCATGACTTACATGTTTTTAGGTGGGTAGATTCGCGTTGTAGGGGTCGAGTAAATGGTGGCGTTTAAAACACAGTTATTGCCCGATTACGTGCCCGACCTCAGGGCGCACCACGGCCAATGTGAATTAAATTTTCATTTGGTGATGAGCTTAGTGCCCGATTGCCGCCTTGGTAAGCGAGAGTGGCGATTCACGCTACCCTCGGCTCCGTCATCTTTAAATGTCTACATTACCCTACTCGATTTAGCCCCTTACACCACCACCTTCCAAATTACGCAATCCATGACTGCATGGCCGACTGTCGCCGTACCTGGTTTTGTCAATATGCCAGTATTGACGGTACGTGCGTACCACGATGTAGAAATGGCCGAGGTTGTAGCTTGGGATAATCATCGCCACTGGTTTCCTTTATACGGTTACCCCAATCGAAAAATGTATCACCGAGACGAAAAAGTGGTGCTCAATCGCTTTCTTGGGGAGTGGTTGGTACATTGTCGCAAACTCGGGTTTTCCTCGATGGGTTTTGTGAATCCTCTCCCATAACCTATTACCTTGACGTCGATTTACCCCAAGGCTTCGGGCACACTAACGTCGTCATAGTCTTTATTTTGGGTAACCCTCATGATCTTAGGTGCTAACGTAACTCGGCTTCCCGAGCGTCCGTTACGAGTTTTACAAATCACAGATAGTCACCTTGGCAGCTACAGCGAAGAGACGCTGTTGGGCGTCAATACCGAGCAGAGTCTGCGTGATGTGCTGGCGACTATTGTGGCGGAGCATTGCACCCTCAAAGGGTGTGGCGATAGTTCTTTCGACCCCATTCCTTTTGACCTCATTGTGGCCACTGGCGATATTTCCAACGATGGCAAACGTCCGTCGTATCAGCGTTTTGTGCAAATTGTGCGTGAGTATTTACCGTCTATACCCTTGGCTTGGTTAGAAGGTAATCACGATGATCCCGAATGCATGCGCGTACAAGGTGTACCGCAGCCTTTAAGTCATATCGTAGGCATTGGTGATTGGCGCATTATTTTATTGAGTTCACGCGTACCCTTTGAAGAGCGCGGCGAATTGCCGGAGACAGAGCTAGTACGCCTCGAAAAGCTGCTCGCCATTCGCCCACAATCGCCCACATTAGTGATGATGCACCATCAGCCTGTGCCTGTGGGTTGTGCTTGGTTGGATCAATACCGTGTCGCGAATGCCACAGCGTTCTTTGAGATTGTCGATAAAAATCCTAATGTTAAAGGTATTGCGTGGGGGCACGTGCACCAAGATTTTTACTTGCGGCGTGGCGAAGTCGAGCTGTTTGCAACGCCTTCGACCTGCGTTCAATTTAAGCCTTGGAGTGATGACTTTGCCGTCGATCATACTATGCCGGGTTATCGCGTATTTAATCTGCACGATAATGGCCGCATCGTAAGCGATGTCCGCCGTGTGGAAGGCGTTAGCTATAACATTGACTACAGCTCTAGCGGTTATTAGTTTTTAGTCGGTAAAAAACGATGCTTGCCAAACGGCCCACTGTTAACCCATGGGCCGTTTTTATATCTCTTGAGTGGTGTCTTGTAATGGTGTCTTGTTAACGTGAAAACCTTGATTTACCTGCACGGCTTTTTAAGCTCGCCCCAATCCTCTAAGGCGCAACAAACACAGCAATGGCTGCAGGATAATGCGCCTGAGTGGCGTTTTTTATGTCCGCAATTATCGTCGCAACCCACCGAGACCTTAGTGCAGCTTAAAACTTTGATGGCTAATTTCGACGGCGATAGCCCCTGTTTTGTCGGTAGTTCTTTGGGAGGATTTTGGGCGACATGGTTGTGCGAAAATTACGGCGGCAAAGCTGTTTTGGTGAATCCTGCGGTCGCCCCGCACGAGCGGTTGATCCATTACATCGGCCAGCCGCACAAAAGCTATTACAGCGATACCCTCTATGTTCTAACGCTCGCAGACCTTGAACTAATGGCTCAATGTGATTGTGTAGCATTGAAGCATCCCGAAAAATACCGCGTAATGCTGCAAAGCGGTGATGAAGTGCTTGATTATCGGCAGGCCATGCAGCGTTATCATCCCTGCGAGCAATGGTTCGAAGAAGGCGGCGATCATAGCTTTGTGGGTTACGCCGATTACCTGCCTAAAATATTGGCCTTTTTTGAGTGACTGTTCGGATAATCGACTCTCTTCTGGCAAGCGTCGCGGCTAGGCCGCTATAATTGCCGGCTTTTTTCTAGAGGCTAATCTGGTGAGTGCTAAAACCCCCTTGCTCGATTCAACATTCGGCGAAACGGAATCTCAGCAAGAGCCTAAAACTGTGCAGCCACACAAGGCTGTACAAGAGCACAAACCAACGCAAATCGAATTACCTTTTGCCATGGTCAATGGCTTGGCGTATACCGATATGCCCAAAGATTTATATATTCCGCCCGACGCGCTTGAAGTCATCCTTGAAACCTTTGAAGGACCGCTGGATTTACTGCTGTACCTTATTCGCCGCCAAAATCTGGACATTTTAGAAATAGACGTATCGGCGATTACGCTGCAATACGTCACCTACGTTGACGCCATGGAGGCCATGCAGTTTGAGCTAGCCGCCGAGTATTTAGTGATGGCCGCGATGTTGGCAGAGATAAAATCGCGCATGTTATTACCGCGTTCAAGTACCGCCGAGGAAGAAGACGAAGACGATCCTCGCGCAACCTTGATTCGCCGATTACAAGAATATGAACGTTTTAAACAAGCCGCCGAAGATATTGATGCGATCCCTCGCATGTATCGAGATTTTTATGTCGCCCGCGCCGAAGCGCCCGACCGCAACTTGACGCGGCCAGACCCCGAGGTTGATATAAAAGAAATATTGTTAGCCTTAGGTGAGGTTTTACGCCGCGCCGATATGTTTGAAAGCCATCAAGTTGAGCGCGAAAAATTATCGACCCGCGAGCGCATGGCGCAAGTGCTGGATCAATTGAGCGGCAAACAATTTGTACCCTTTATTCAATTGTTTCGAGCAGAAGAGGGGCGTTTGGGTGTTGTAGTGACCTTTTTGGCGGTGTTGGAATTAATCAAAGAGTCGTTATTGGAATTGGTGCAAACCGAAGAATTTGGCCCAATTCATGTTAAGGCCCGTGTAGAAACCGTCGAGGAAGGTTATGTCTGATACCGATTTTGAAACCCTAGCCGAAACAGACGATGCGTTAAAGGCTAAACCTTCTGGGAAAAAAACCCTATCGGCAGAAAAGCCAGTAGAAGAGGGTGGTCATCAATACGATCAGCGCTTTTTAGCGCGCGTGTTGGAGGGTGCATTGTTGGCTTGCGGTGGTCCCTTAACGCTTGATCGCATGCTGATGTTATTTGATGAAGATAAACGCCCAAGCCGTCAGCAATTAATCCTAAGCTTGCAAACCCTTGCCGACGGTCAGCACGATAGAGGCTTTATTTTGCGCGAAGTAGCCAGTGGTTGGCGTTTTGATGTCTGTGATGATTTGGCCCCGTGGGTTAATCGTTTATGGGAAGAAAAACCGCAAAAATACTCGCGCGCGCTGTTAGAAACACTCGCGCTTATTGCGTATCGCCAGCCGTTAACACGGGGGGATATTGAAGACGTACGCGGTGTTGCCGTGAGTAGCCATATTATTAAAACCTTGCTTGAGCGCGAGTGGGTTAAAGTGATTGGCCATAAAGATGTACCCGGCCGCCCCGCGTTGTTTGCTACAACACGGCAATTTTTAGATTATTTTGGGCTTAAAAATCTGGATGAGCTCCCAAGTTTGGGCGAGCTAAAAGATATTGGTCATTATGCGCAAGACACCGAGCCCGTTCTCAATAATGATGTGGGTGATGGTGAAAATACAATGGCTGATGTCGATGTGCAGGATGATCCGATAATGCTCGACCGCGAGCCGCATGTTAGCGAAGCAGTAGAGTTACCCTTAGATAGGTTAAGTGAAGAAAACGAATAGACGGAACATTCGATCACAACAAAGCGTTTTTGACGGATTAAGCGTAGAAAAAAAGCACCACAGCCGTCTAGCTGACAAAAGACACAGCAACACAATCCTGCCGTTGAGGCACCACTTTCTGATCTTCAGAAAAATTTAGAGGTTAAGTAAACACCTATGAGTGTTAACGAAAAGTTACAAAAAGTACTCGCCGCCGCCGGTTTTGATTCGCGCCGCGCCATTGAGCGCGCCATTGCCTCTGGGGAAGTTACCCTTAACGGCGAATGCGCTACCTTGGGCGTGCGAGTGAATGCGGGTGATAAAGTGGTTTATCGAGGCCGTTTTTACACCGTACCTGCCGCTGCCGAAAAAGAAACGCGGGTCTTGATTTACAACAAGCCCGAAGGCGAAATTTGCAGCCGTTCAGATCCCGATGGCCGCACTACCGTATACGATCATTTACCGGCTTTGCCGACGGGGCGTTGGATTTCGGTCGGGCGTTTAGATATCAACACCAGCGGCCTGTTGTTGTTTACCAATGATGGCGAACTGGCCAATAAATTAATGCATCCATCGTCGAGTGTCGACCGCGAATACTTGGTGCGAGTGCATGGCACCGTAACCGAAGAAATCTGCGCGTTATTAATGGAAGGTGTAATGCTTGATGATGGCATGGCCAAATTCAGCGATATTCGCGAAAGTAAAAACAACGAACATGCACAAGGTACTAACCGCTGGTACTACTGTACCGTGATGGAAGGGCGTAATCGCGAAGTGCGTCGATTATGGGAGTCGCAAGAGCTCAAAGTGAGTCGCCTAAAGCGCGTGCGTTACGGCAATATCTTTATTCCGTCCTATTTACGTACCGGCCAGCTGCTTGAGCTTAATGACAAAGAATTGTCTGACCTCTATCAAACTGCCGGTTTAGGTGCACCAAAACGCCGTAAATTCCAACCTAAAATTGCCGAAACCCGCGCGCGTACAGAGCGCAAACTGAAAGCCACGGGCGGTCGCAATAAAAAGAAACGTTTTTAACAGCGTATAAGCGTTGCATTAAAAATCTGTAAAAAAGCGGCGAATGCACTTAGTTCGCCGCTTCTATTTCTTCACTTACTATTTCTGTGCTGGCTATTTCCTTACAGCGCTTTGAATTTAAAACGTCCCATTCCGTCTTGATGCAGTTACGGCCATTTTTTTTGGCAAAATATAACGCTTCATCGGCGCGCTCAAATAATGAATCTCGCTCGTCTTCGCTGCTATAAATGCTAATACCCATGCTAACGGTGGCGCCCAGTACACGGCCACAAATAGAGATACTGCTATTGGCAATCGACATACGTGAACGTTCGGCAACACGATGTGCGGCGGCTAAATTGGCGCTTGCTAACAGAATCACAAATTCCTCGCCGCCTATACGAAATACTTGATCGGTCTCGCGCAGCGTGCTTTGTAACAGTTGCGCTACATGGGCCAACAGCTTATCGCCCGCTTGATGGCCCGCCGAATCATTCACTCGCTTAAAGTGATCAATATCTACAATAATCAGGCTAAGCACTTGATTGTGGCGTTTGGCCATGCTGAGTTCGCGCTTGATGGCTAACTCAAACCCCGCCCGATTCGACAAGCCCGTAAGGCTATCGCGCAGCGAGCTATCCAGAGCTTCTTTATAAAGCAGCGCGTTACGCAAGGGATAAAATAAATGACTTAGTGCGTTTTCAAGGCTTGCGAGCTCCTCAAGGCTAAAGCGCTCGCTGCGACTAAAAATAATATCGCCAAGCTCATAGCCCGAGGCCTTTAAGCCGTATTTAGCGCTATGTGTTTTGGTAGCACCAATTTCTAAGCTGATGTTTTTAGTGCTATTCCGGTAGCGCAGGCTGGCGAGTGGTACTTCTTGCGCAATACCTTTAAAAAAGCTTGTGAGCACATCGCGAATTTCTAGCGAAGCATTGAGCTTGCTTGCCCACTTTGGGCTTGCTTTAGCTGTTGCGTGATGCGACTCGAAAGCCATCTCGTTAGCTACGTTGTTTTTGGGGTTGGCTGGTGTAATGGGTTGCGTTAAAGAAACCATGGATACTCCGCTGCATGTATATGATCAATATGACTGTTTTTTGAACTACAACAGTGCTTTATCAATTCTCGTGCCAACAAATATCGGTTTTTTACGTGGAAATATCGGTGTTTGACGTGAAAATGTTGTGAAAAAGCGTCATTTTTATGTCGTTTAGGCTGTTTTGGTGGTCTGCGTTGTATTGCTTTGGCTTTGTTGCCAGAATAGCGGCCGCAAAATTACGAGGTACAGATTCGAGGTACAGATTGTGGTTAACGAGGCGGTGCAATGTGATTAACATAGGTTTATTTTTTGGTAGTGATGAGGGTAATACGCAGGCGATTGCAGGACGCATTGCTGAGCGCTTAGGTGTTGAAAACGTTGATGTGTATGATATTGCCGATGTGACACAAGCCGATTTTGAGCGTTACTCGCATATTATATTGGGCATATCGACGTGGGATTTTGGCCAAATACAGTCGGACTGGGAAGAGTTTTGGGGCGACGTTGAAAGTATCGACTTTAGCGGTAAAACGGTCGCTTTATTTGGTTTGGGCGATCAGTTTGGTTACGGCAATTTTTTTGTGGATGCCATGGGGATGTTGCACGATGTGGTTAAACAGCAAGGCGCTAATATTGTTGGCCATTGGCCTATCGCGGGTTATGAGTTTGAAGCCTCAAAGGCACTGATTAAAGGGCAGGATTGTTTTGTGGGCTTGGCGATAGATGAAGATCAGCAATCGGCGTTAAGTGATGCCCGTTTAGATGCTTGGTGTGCCCAAATTCATCAGGAAATGGATTTACAGACAGAGCTCTATATTTGATCGATTTTTAGTGATGGTGCTGCGCTGTCCAATTTTTAGTTATCTCAGGCGCTTTTCTCGGCCTTATTGCTTTTATCGTTTGGCAATCTTCGGGTAGTCTTCTTAACTTAATCAATAATGGCTTTTTGCGTTAGCGGGTTTAGCGCTAACGCAATGAATAATAATTGAACGACCGCTGAGGTTTCTTGTGACGACATCTAACGAAACGGCCCTCGCTTTATTTGAGCACGCGTTTAAAACTTACGCCGAGCGTCCCGCTTTTACGTGCTTGGGCTTGACCATCACTTACCGCGAAGTGGATGAGAAAAGCGCAGCGCTGGCCGCGTATTTTCGCCACGTACTGCAACTGCAAGTGGGCGACAGAATCGCGCTGCAAATGCCCAATATCACGCAATATCCCATCGCGATTTATGCGGCACTTAGGGCGGGCTTAGTGATAGTGAATGTGAACCCGTTATATACCGAACGCGAATTAATGCACCAGCTTACCGACAGCGGCGCTAAAGCTTTGGTGGTCTTGGCGAATGTCGCCGCCAACGTGTCTAAAATTGTTGCTAACACCAATGTTGAGCATGTCATCGTCACCGAAATTGCTGACTTTATGCCTTGGCCTAAACGCCTGCTGATTAATGCGGTAGTTAAATACCTTAAAAAAATGGTACCACCTTTTAGTTTTGCTAAGTCCATCGCTTATGTTGATGCACTGGCGGCGGGTGCTAAATTCCCCCATGTAGAACACAAGCCTAAACCCGAAGACTTAATGGTGTTGCAATACACCGGCGGCACTACCGGTGTGGCCAAAGGCGCCATGCTCAGTCAATTTAACTTGTACAGTAATGTGCAACAAATTAAAGAACGGCTACCGTCGTTTTTTTCTGAAGATAAAGAAATTTTTGCCGCGCCTTTACCGCTTTATCATATTTATGCGCTTAACCTACATTTGTTGGCGGGATTTTCGAACGGTGCGCATTCGGTCCTTATTCCTAATCCGCGTGATTTACCGGCGTTATTTAAAGCCTTAATTCCATTTAAAATTACCGTGTTTGTGGGCATTAATACTTTGTTTAATGCGATGTTAAATTACAAAGATTTTGATCTTTTGGATTTTTCGGCATTAAAAGTAACCTCGGCGGGGGGCATGGCTTTAAATACCGAAATTGCCAGGCGCTGGATGGATAAAACGCGTTGCGATATTTCCGAAGGTTACGGTTTAACAGAAACATCTCCCATATTGTCGGCAAACCCTTTAGACGCCATTCGTGCAGGCAGTATCGGCACGCCTTTGCCTAATACATTTTTTAAAATTGTGAATGACTATGGCCAAATAGTGCCTAATGGCTCGCCCGGCGAGCTGTGCGTTAAAGGGCCGCAAGTGATGGCAGGCTACTGGAATAAACCCGAAGAAACCGCCAAGGCGTTTGATGCCGATGGCTGGTTTAAGACGGGCGATATCGCGATTATTGAAGACGACGGTTACGCGCGCATTGTTGATCGCAAAAAAGACATGGTGATCGTATCGGGGTTTAACGTTTACCCCAATGAGGTTGAAGATGTTGCCATGCAGCATCCGGGTATTTTGGAGGCCGCCGTGATTGGCGTGCCTACGGAGTCGGGGAATGAAGCCATTAAGATTTTTATAGTGCGTAAAAACCCTATGCTTACCGAAGCGGATGTTATTGCCCACTGCAAAAAAAATCTCACCGCCTATAAGGTCCCTAAATCTGTTGAGTTCCGGGAGGCTTTGCCTAAAACCAATGTGGGTAAAATACTGCGGCGCGAACTACGCGATCAGTGATTTAGAGGCCTAGAAACTTAGGGTTTTAGTTCTTTTTTAATAAAAAACCTCGCCAACTTCATTAGTGTTTACCAAGTGATGGTTGGCGAGGTTTTTTTATTTGCTCGCAAAATGTGCGATTAGCTGAATGCACAGGCAGGCGATTAAAAGTGCAGGTATCCAACGGTATAGTTTTTGTATGTTGGTTTTTTGTTCTTTGTTGTCGTCTTGTTCTTTTTGAGACGACAGCTCGGCCAGCTTGACCATCACAATTAACCCAACCAATAAAGCACCCAGTACGATAAGTAAGTTGCCCATATTGCCTTCCTCGTATTTTATATTTAGACCCTTTGCATGCATTGACTGAGCAATAGAGCACAGGCTTATTTTGACGCCAGATCGTTATCAAGTTAATGGATTGATAGGGCCCGTTTTGTGGCCTTTTTTGTCATATTCACATGCTATTATGCGTGCGTTTTTGGATCTCAGGCTAGGCCTGTGTGTTATTCCTTGGAGAGGTTGGTTTTTGTATGGCTAAAAAAATGGTTGTATCGGTATTTGGATTGCTGCTGCTTATTGCTTTATTAGCGGTCATTAAAGGTATGCAGTTTGGTGCAATGGCCACGGCTGGCGCGTCTATGCAGCCGCCACCCGAAACGGTATCTAGCTCAGTTGTTGCGCGCGCACAGTGGGAGCAAACACTGCGTTCGGTGGGTACCTTAGAGGCGGTTCGCGGTGTCACCATTACTGCCGATTATGCTGGCCGTATTGATGAAGTATTGTTTGTGTCGGGTGCCACCGTTGAAAAAGGGGCTTTGTTGCTGCAACAAAATACCGACTCCGAACAAGCGCAATTACGCGCCGCTGAGGCCAGCATGGCGTTGTCCAAAGCTAACTTAACTCGCGCTAAAGAATTGCTCGCGAAAAAAGTCGTCGCCCAATCACAATACGATGCGGCTGACTCAGAATATAAAGCCGCTGTAGCCCAATACGAAAACATCCAAGTCACCATCAATAAAAAAAGCGTAAAAGCGCCTTTTGCGGGTCGTTTGGGTATTCGTAAGGTGAATTTAGGACAAGACATCCAGCAGGGCGAAGCGATTGTGACGTTACAAACCTCCGACTCCATGATGGTGAATTTTAATTTACCTCAAAAAAATCTCGCTGTTTTAGCCGCGGGTTTTTCTGTGCGTGTAAGTACCGATGCGGTGCCCGGCCATATTTACCAAGGCAAAATTGCCGCGATTAACCCCGAGGTTGAGGTTAGGTCGCGCAGTGTATTAGTGCAGGCCGAACTCTTAAATGACAACAATCGTTTATTACCGGGCATGTTTGTTTCGGTTGAAGTGGTTTTGCCTAAGCCGCGCGATGTATTAATGATTCCTGCCACGGCGGTGAGTTATGCCACCTATGGTGATTCGGTGTTTGTCTTGACCGAAATAGCCAATGAAGCAGGCACCAAAGTGCTCACGGCGACCCAGCAATTTATTCAAACGGGCGAATCGCGCGGTGATTTTGTTGAGGTACTTAAAGGCGTTAATGCCGACGATGTGGTAGCCAGCTCTGGTTTATTTAAGTTGCGCAATGGTTCTCCTGTCGCGGTGAATAATTCGGTCGTGCCGGAATTTGAACTCAACCCACAACCCGCAGACCGCTAGTTAGCCGTTGGAGTCGTTATGAGATTTACGGATATATTTGTTCGCAAGCCGGTGCTGGCGATTGTTCTTAATTTGGTAATAGTGATAGCGGGCTTGCAGGCGATTAGTTCGTTAAGCATTCGCCAATACCCCCGCAACGATAACGCCGTGGTGACGGTTAATACTTTTTATGTCGGTGCCAGCGCGGAGTTAGTGAGAGGCTTTATTACCACGCCTTTAGAACGTGCGATTTCGGGTGCCGATGGCATCGACTACATTCAGTCTGAAAGCAAACAAGGCATGTCGACCATTAGCGTGCGCTTAGAGCTGAATTACGATCCTATTAAAGCGCTGACTGAGATCACCTCCAAGGTGAATCAGGTGCGCGGTGATTTACCGCCCGAAGCCGAAATCCCCGTGATCAATGTTGAGTCCGCCGACTCGGCATTTGCCGCCGCGTATTTAAGTTTTTCCTCTGATATTCTCGAAGATAACCAAATTACCGATTTTATTGCACGGGTTGTTCAGCCCCGTTTAGCTGCCATTGAGGGAGTACAGCGCGCCGAGATTTTAGGCGCGCGCAATTACGCCATGCGCATTTGGTTGAAGCCCGAAAACATGGCGGCCTATAACATTGCCCCTGCCGAGGTTTACCAAGCGCTCGCCAATAACAACTATTTAGCGGCGCTCGGCTCCACCAAAGGTAACTTTGTGCAGGTGAACTTGGCGGCCAATACCGATATCGCCACCGTAGAAGAATTCCAACAATTAGTTTTGCGCAATCAAGACGGCGCCATAGTGCGTTTGCGCGATATTGCCGATGTTGAAATGGGCTCGGATTCTTACGATTTAGAAGTCGCTTACTCCGGCCAAACCGCTATTTTTATGGGTATTTGGCCATTACCTAATGCGAACTGGCTAGATACCATCAAAAAAGTGCGCGTAGAAATGGAAGATCTGCAAAAAAGCCTGCCCAAAGGGCTTGAAGCACGCGTGGCCTACGATTCCACCGAATATATCGAAAGCTCGATTGTAGAAGTCGTGAGCACCTTAATCGAAACTTTGGCGATTGTGATTTTGGTGATCTTCTTGTTTTTGGGCTCGTTGCGCTCGGTCATTATTCCGGTGATTGCGATTCCGGTATCACTGATTGGCGCGATTTTTTTGATGCAGCTATTTGGTTTTAGCGTGAATCTTTTAACCTTGCTCGCGGTGGTGTTGTCCGTGGGTTTGGTGGTGGACGACGCGATTGTGGTAGTCGAAAACGTCGAACGACACATTAGCGAAGGCAAATCCAAAATAGATGCCGCCCTATTAGGTGCGCGCGAATTAATTGGTCCCGTCATTGCGATGACCGCCACCTTAGTGGCGGTGTATTTACCGATTGGTTTGCAAGGCGGTTTAACCGGTAGTTTGTTTAAAGAGTTCGCCTTTACTTTGGCGGGTGCGGTGACGATATCGGGCGTGGTAGCGCTCACCTTGTCTCCGATTATGTCTGCCAAGTTTTTGCGCAAAAACGAAAGCGAGCGCGGTTTTGCGGGTTTGGTGAGTCGCACCTTCGAGCGCACTAAAGTGCGTTACAACAAAATGCTCAATACCACTTTGTCGGCCCGGCCTGCGGTTTATACCGTGTGGTTAGTGATTAGTTTTTTGACAATTCCGATGTTTATCTTATCGCCCAAAGAGCTTGCACCCACAGAAGATCAGGGCGTTATTTTTGGTATTGTTGATGCTGCCCCAAACTCCACCATCGACCAAGCCAGCCTTTACGCCAAAGAAGCCAACCGCGTATTTAGCAGTGCCGAAGAGACCGATTTTACCTTCCAGATTGTATTTCCTTCCGGTGGTTTTAGCGGCATGGTGTTAAAACCTTGGGAGCAACGCGAGCGCTCGGTGTTTGATATTCTGCCCGAAATGCAAATGCAGCTGCATCAAAATCCAGGCTTGACCGTGTTCCCAATTACCCCAGCCGCATTACCTGGCGGCGGCAATTTTCCCGTCGAGTTTGTGTTGGCGTCTACGGCCGAGCCAGAGCAAATTTTAAAAATTGCCGAAGAGTTAAAAGCGCGCGCAATCGCTAGCGGCATGTTTGCGTTCCCGCCAATTATTGATACCAAAATCGATCAGCCGCAAACCCGCGTTAATATCGACCGGGATAAAGTCGCCGACTTAGGGCTGAATATGTCGCAAGTCGGGCGCGATGTCGCCGTGATGATGAGCGGTGGTTACGTTAACCGTTTTAATGTCGAAGGCCGCAGCTATAAGGTAATTCCGCAAGTGAAACGGGTTGAACGCTTAACCACCGAGCAGCTTGAAAATCTCTATGTGTCTGGCCCAGCGGGTGAATTGGTGCCTTTAAGTACCGTGGCTACGCTTGAAAAAGAAGTGGTGCCGCGCTCGCTCAATCGATTCCAACAGCTCAATGCCGTCAAAATCAGTGGCGTCGCTATGCAACCGCTGGATAAAGCCTTGGCTTATTTGGAGGCCGAAGCCGCCAGCATAATGCCCGCCGGTTACATGATTGATTACACCGGTGAATCGCGTCAGCTAAGGCGCGAAGGGGATAAATTTGTTCCCGCCATGGCCTTGGCGACCCTGTTGATTTTTTTAGTCTTAGCGGCGCAGTTCAACAGTTTTAGAGACCCCTTTGTGATTTTGGCAGGTTCCGTACCCTTGGCGTTTTTTGGCGCCTTGATCTTTACCTTCTGGAAAATGCTCAACCCGATGGTGCCTTATTGGACCGATGGTTTTACCACCACGCTCAATATTTACTCGCAGGTGGGGCTGGTGACGCTGATTGGCTTGGTGGCCAAAAACGGAATTTTGGTGGTTGAATTTGCGAACAAAATGCAGGAGCAAGGTTTGACTAAAATGGCTGCCATTAAAGAGTCAGCCTCGACCCGTTTGCGCCCCATTCTTATGACCACCATCGCCACTGTGGCGGGCCACTTCCCGTTGGTATTAGTGACCGGCGCCGGCGCCGAAGCGCGTAACTCAATTGGTTTAGTATTAGTGGGCGGAATGGCGATAGGCACGTTATTTACGTTGTTTGTTATTCCGTCGCTTTACATCTTGATCGCCAAAGACCACAAAGGCACCAAAGAGCATTTGGATGCGCCTGCGTATTAGTTGTTGATGTTGTTTTATCACACGCTAAGCGTGTGATGCTTGTTAATTAAGTGATGACTCAAAGGTGCTGGTGATGATTTTTTCTGACCCTTCTTGCGCCGGGAGCGCATGAGGAGCGTCTATGGACGGCTTGAGCGTGTCAGAAAAAATTATCGCCAGTACCTGATTGGCGGGAATTTTCCATAAAAACGCCGTTATCGTCACTCGATAACGGCGTTTTTTTTAATGAGTTCAATAAACCTATGCCCGATTCCCTGCACTTTATTGACAGCCATTGCCACGTGGACTTCCCTGAGTTTGATGCCGACCGCGACGCCTTGCTGCAGCGTGCGCGGGCATTGGGTGTAAGCAAAATCATTGTGCCGGGCGTCGAGCCTCTGCAATGGCCCGCAATACAACAACTCAGTACACGAGTTGAAGGTGTTTACTGGAGCGCAGGCTTGCATCCTTGGTGGTTGGAAAGGTGGCTGGAAAAATCATTACCCTCCATCCGCGCTGAATTTACCCAACAGCTTGACCAATGTTTAAGTGATACACGCTGCGTAGCGGTAGGCGAGTGTGGTTTGGATGCGGGCATAAGTATGCCCATGGAGCAGCAAATCTCATGGTTGATGTGCCAGCTAGAGGTTGCAAAACAGCACCATAAACCGGTGATTCTGCATTGTTATAAGGCGCACAACGCCTTGCTTGAATGTTTGCGCAAGGTAGCAGGGGCGGGTGGTGGGTTGCAGGGCGGAGTGCTGCACGGCTTTAGCGGTAGTCACGAATTAGCCCAAAACTATTGGCGTATGAATATCGCGCTGGGTGTGGGCGGTACTATCACCTATCCGCGCGCCAACAAAACTCGCCAAACCGTCGCGGCTTTACCCCGCGAGGCTTTGGTACTGGAAACCGATGCGCCATCCATGCCACTGATGGGCGCGCAAGGGCAGCGCAATAGCCCAGAATCTGTCCCCACGATTGCCGCGTGTTTAGCGCAATTACGTGGCGAAACTCTTGCCGAGGTTGCGGCCTATACCAGCGCTAATGCCGTGCGTATTTTTAATCTGCTTTAATGGCTTGATCTTGCTTGAGCACACAATCCTGTAAATAGCGCTCTATGGCGCGCGCGGCCATCATAAAACCAAAACTGCCCGTCACCATGGTGGCCGAGCCAAAACCGCCCGCACAGTCGAGCTTTGCGCCGTCTTGCAAGCCTTGTTTGTTGGCGCACACGCTGCCATCGGCTTGTGGGTAAACTATGTTCTCGCTCGAAAACACCACATCAATACGAAACTTACGGTTTTTATTGCGCGCAAAATTAAAGTCCCGATGCAAAATCGTGCGCACTTTGGCGAGCATAGGGTCGGCGGTGGTTCGGCCCAAATCGGCCACTTGCAGTTTGCTTGGATCTTTTTTACCACCCGATGAGCCCGCCATAATTAAGCGTTTTTTGAGTTTTCTGCAAAATGCCGCCAAAGGCGCTTTGACATGGGGTGAATCTATCGCGTCTAAAATAACCTGATGCTCCGGGCCAATCAGCTTAGCAATATTGGCGACAGAGAGAAAATCTTCGACCGAGTGCAAAATAATGTCGGGATTAATGTCTCGTAAGCGCGCACTCAAGGCCGCATTTTTTTGCTGCCCCACCGACGATGTCATTGCGTGCAACTGCCGGTTGGTATTGGTCACGCAAATATCATCCAGCTCAATCAGCGTTAAATGGCCAACACCGCTGCGCGCCAAAGCCTCCGCTGCCCACGAACCTACGCCGCCAAGGCCAATCACCACCATGTGTGCACAGGCCAAATGTTCCAGTGCTTCTTGCCCGTATAAGCGCGCAATGCCCCCAAATCGATTGCGATAAGTCTCTGTAAGCTGCGCCATTTTTGTGCCTCAAAATAGTTATTCAGCACCGAGCCAAAATGCCGTCGCGCGGTTATTTTCTAGGCCGCTAGGGCCTACATGGATGTAGGTTATTAAGATAATGCAGGAGCCATTATCGACAAACCATCTCGGCTTTGTGCTCCCCGACTTTTGGCTCCTGTAAAGTTTACTCTTGCATATCCCTATGCCGGTGCAAAGTCTACCCACCCCACGCTTCCATGCTTGGGCCGGCGCTTAAATGCCCCGAAAACAACAACCCTACTGCATTTTCTGTGTGAAATTGACGGAATGCTGAATGGTTACAAAGATAATTGTGTAATTTGTAAATCTAGAGCTTACCCAACAAAAAGAGCATCAATGCTTTTTGCGCATGTAGGCGATTTTCAGCCTCATCCCAAACTACCGATATTTTACTGTCTTCAAGTAACTCGGCACTCACTTCTTCATCTCTATGGGCCGGTAAACAGTGCATAAAAATAGCATCGCTGTTTGCGTGTGCCATAAGTGCATGATTGACTTGATAGTCGGCAAACTTTTTAGCGCGTTCTTTTTGCTCTTCTTCTTGCCCCATGCTGGCCCACACGTCGGTTGCAATCCAATCGGCATTTTTGGCAGCGACAACAGGGTCGTGCGTTACGGTTACGCGGTGTTTGTGCGCCGCTACAAGATCGGCATCTGGCGTAAAACCTTCTGGGCAGGCAATCGTGAGATTGAAATCACACATTTCGGCCGCGTTAATGTAAGAGCGGCACATGTTATTGCCGTCGCCAATCCACGCCACTTTTTTACCCTTGGGCGAACCGCGATGCTCTACATAAGTAAGAATGTCGGCCAATAGCTGACAAGGGTGGTTGCTATCGGTTAAACCGTTTATAACTGGTACATTCGAGTAAGCGGCAAAGCGTTCGACGATGTCGTGGCCAAAGGTGCGAATCATAATAATATCGACCATGCGCGACAGTACACGGGCAGAGTCTTCTACTGGCTCGCCGCGACCAAGTTGTGTGTCTCGTGGCGATAAAAATAACGCCGTTCCGCCGAGCTGAGCAATGCCCGATTCAAACGACACACGCGTTCGCGTAGAGGCTTTTTCAAACACCATCCCAAGTACTTTTTGCTCAAGCGCTTTATTGAGAGTGCCGGCTTTATAGTGTTTTTTGATCGCTATTGCTGCATTAATTATTTGATCAAGCTCGGCAGGAGTAATGTCAGATAAGCTTAAAAAGTGACGAACACTCATTGTGAATCCTTATTTATAAAAATCGCTGATCAGTATGGATACGGTGCTAATGATGCTATCAGCTTCTGAGTTACTTAAAATAAAGGGCGGAAGTAATCGAATGGTATTGCTAGCCGTTACGTTAATTAAAAGCTGATGCGCGCGCGCGGCGGCAACTAGCTCTGCGCACTCTTTGTCAAGTTCAATGCCAATTAATAAACCTTGGCCACGAATCTCTTTAACATGTGCTTGATGCTTTAAGGCCTCGTTAAAACCTTTCAAAAAATAATCACCCAGCTCGGCCACTCTAGCGCACAGGTTCTCGGCGAGGATGGTATCAATGGTGGCTATAGCCGCAGCACAAGCAACAGGGTTGCCGCCAAAAGTAGAGCCGTGATTGCCTGGGCCAAAAATATGGCTAGCTTTGCCGCTAACCAAACACGCACCTAAGGGCATGCCGTTGGCAAGTCCTTTAGCGGTGGTAAGAATATCGGGCAGAATGTTGCTGTGCTGATAAGCAAAAAATTGTCCGGTACGGCCATTACCTGTTTGGATTTCATCAAGAATCATCAGCCAGTTATTGGTATCGCATAGCTCGCGAATATTCTTGAGGTAAGCTGGATCGGGGATGCGTATACCGCCTTCACCCTGAACAGGTTCTACCATTACAGCAACAGTGTTGGCTGTAGATGCTGCTTTAATGGCTTCAATATTATTGAAGGGCACATGGCTAAAGCCCGAAACAAGTGGGGCAAAACCTTTTTTAATTTTTTCATTACCGGTGGCGGTGAGTGTGGCCATGGTGCGTCCATGAAAACTGCTTTCAGCGGTAATAATATGCGGGTTATTTATGCCTTTATCGTTGCCGAACTTACGTGCAAGTTTAATAGCGGCTTCGTTAGCTTCTGCGCCCGAGTTCGAAAAAAATACTGATTCCATACCCGATATTTGCACTAAACGCTTAGCTAACCCTATTTGTGACTCCACAAGATAGAGGTTAGAAACATGTACAAGGTTTTGAGCTTGTTGAACGATGGCATCGGTTACGGCGGGATGGCAATGCCCAAGTCCGCAGACGGCAATACCAGACAGCGCATCGAGGTAGCGAGTACCTTTTGTATCCCATACATAAGCGCCACGACCTTTCGCCAATGTTATGGCTCTTTCGCCATAGGTATTCATAAGACTCATAAACAGGTTCCGCACAAAGGGCAAATCAGCCAAAAACAAATAAGGCAGCCAAAGCTGCCCCAAAAGTGCGACATTCTAGGGGGTAATTAGAGAATTGTAAAACCAGTAGTCGCGCTAAATGGTGGGGTTACCGCCGCCTGTTTAGGCTATGGGATTAGGCAAAAAATGGCCTTCGTATTCATTGTCAGCCATAAAAAAACCGCCAAGCTTGAGGCGGTTTTGTTTGTTTTTTTACGGTTAGTTCAATGTTTTTAGCGGTTACTCAATATGTTTTGTCGTTGCACTGGTTTCTTCGGGCGAAGAGAGCGCCTTTTGCATGTAGGCGTAATAATCGTCGCTTAAGGTGCGGGATACATCTCGGCGGTCTTTACTTTTGCGGCGTTTACGATGGAAAAGATCAATATCTAAATTTCGGCAAGGGTCGGAGTCTTCTCGGCGGTCATTACCTTTACGTCGATCAATAAAAAATATTGGATGGTGCATATAAATATCTCTCGTTACGGCTCTGGTTACCGGAAACTTTAGTCTTTTGGAGAAAAAAAGCCAGCGCTTTGACGTACTTCAGGATGAATTTGACACTAAATCCGCCAAATGGCGTGTAGATACAAAATATGTAACTATTTAGTAACTATTCAGCACCTAGCGAATTTCACGCAAAAATGCAGTTGGGTGGTTATTTTTAGGGCATTTAAGCGCCGGCCCCAGCATGGATGCGTGGGGGTTAGACTTTGCAGGAGCACAAAGTCCAGAGCGCTTGTATAGTGCCCATGCCCCAGCACGGATGCGCGGGGGTAGAGCTTAGCAGGAGCACAAAGCCGAGATGGCTTGTAGGTAATTGCTCCTGCATTACCTTAATGATTTACATCCATGTAAACCTAGCGGCCCAGAAAATAACCGCGCGACTGCATTTAGGTTCGATGCTGAATAGTTACACTATTTAAAGCATAAGCGCATTTTTTGACGCTGTATTTTTGGCCGTGAGCTCGGCAGAAAGGTCGGCTGACACACTGATGCGAGCTTGTGTAGCTAAATTCATTAGGGTGAGCTTTCCGCCCCAAACACAGCCTGTATCTACTGCGTGAAAACCCGCAACCGGAACCTTGCCATTAAGTGCCGCCCAATGGCCAAAGATTAACTCTTTTGTGATTCGCGACGGAAAACTAAACCACGGCGAAAACCCTTCGGGAGCGTCAGACGGGCGCTCTTTAGCGCTAAAATCGAGCTCACCTTGTTTTGTAATAAAACGCATGCGTGTTAGGTAGTTAGTAATGGCGCGCAGGCGATCAAAGCCTTCTAAATTATCGCTCCAGCTATTGGGCTTGTTGCCATACATATGCAGTAAGAAATCGGTAGAGATAACATTGTCTTTGAGGCATTGATGCACTTCGTTGGCGTAAGCTAGGCATTCTTGCTCGCTCCAAATATGCGGCAACCCCGCGTGGCTCATAAGGTATTTGCCCGAGCTTTGAATTAAAGGCTGCTGTCTAAGCCAATTAATAAGTTCATCGCGATCGCTGGCGACCATAACATCGTGCAAGGTATCTTTGGTCGAGAGTTTTTTGGCTCCCACGCTGATAGCTAATAGGTGTAAATCGTGATTACCTAAAACAACCTTAGCCTTCTCGCCCAAGGACTTTATAAAGCGTAAAACTGAAAGGTTGTCGGGGCCGCGATTCACCATGTCACCGGCGACCCAGAGGGTGTCGGTGGCAGCATCAAAGTTGGCTTTTTCGAGTAATCGAAAGAAGGGTTCTGCACAGCCCTGAATATCGCCTATCGCCCAATCGGTCATTTTTCACCTTGTAATAATGGCTTTTATTTTTTTGAGGCTTGATCTTTGTGTTTAAATTTGAGCGCCAGATCAGTGCAGTTTATTCGGCGGGACCAGTGCAAACTCAGGGATAATCACATCAAACAGCTCGCCATTAGCGCTTTGCATGCCGTAGCGCCCTTTCATGCTACCTGCGTTTACAGCCATAACCACACCACTGGAATAGGTGTAGCTAGCGTGTGGGCCAATAAAGGGCTGCTCGCCCACAACGCCTGGGCCGTTTACTTCTTTGATGATGTTTTCGCCATCGGAAATTAGCCAGTGGCGATCAAGCAGTTGAACGGTAACATCATCCAAGGTGTTGCTGATGGTAATGGTGTAACCGTAAACAAAATGTTGGTCTTCGGGGCGAGATTGTTGTGCCAAGTAAGTCACTTGAACACGAACATCAACCGCTTGAGACAAAGTATTTATAGCTATGGTCGTGGTTTCACTGGTCATGTGGCTGCCGTTTGGGGGTGGGTTTGATTTTAAAGCAGGTATACATTGTTAAAGTGGCTCGTTAGGAACGCCTTTAGCATGTAAAAAATTAGCCAGCGCAACGTAGTCTTTAAGCGGAATTACTTCGGGCCGCAACGATGGATCAATACTCAGCTCTTCCAGTTCTTCGCTGGTAAACAGTGGTTTGAGGGTATTGCGCAGGGTTTTACGGCGTTGACTAAATGCAGTACGCACAACATTTTCTAGCAAGTGGGTAGATAGCGCTTCGTACTCGGGTTTGGCGCGCGGAGTTAAGCGCACAATCGCCGAATCCACCTTGGGTTGCGGGTCGAAACATTCTGGGCCCACATCAAACAGATGTTCAACGTCGCATAAATACTGCGTCATTATGCCTAATCGACCGTAGTTATTTTCTGAAGCTTTGGCCGCCATACGCAAAACCACTTCTTTTTGCAGCATAAAATGCATGTCTTTAACCAAGCCGCTGAAACTCAGCAAGTGAAATATCAGCGGTGTAGAAATATTGTAAGGCAGGTTGCCGACAATCCGTAAAGGTCTGTCGACAGAGCCTAGTGTTGCAAAATCAAATTTAAGCGCGTCGGCTTGATTAATGTTGAAAGTCGGGATATGGCAAAATTTGGCGGTTAAAATCGGGATCAAGTCGCGATCAAGCTCGACCACATTTAAGTGTTGGCAGCTATCTAAAATAAGCTCGGTAATAGCGCCTTTGCCGGGACCAATTTCAACCATATTGTCATCAGATTTTGGCGAAATGGAACGCACGATATGGCTAATGATTTGTTGATCGTGCAAAAAATTCTGCCCAAAACGTTTGCGGGCTCGGTGTTGATTTTCGTTGGGGTATGACGAACTCATGTGTGTTTAGCCTTGATCATAGCGAGGGCATAGTGAATTGCGGTATCGAGGCTGCCGAGATCGGCTATGCCTTGGCCAGCAATATCCAGCGCCGTGCCGTGGTCAACCGAGGTGCGAATAAAGGGCAGGCCGAGCGTAATATTAACGGCGTTGCCAAAGCCTTTGTATTTGAGCACCGGTAGTCCTTGGTCGTGGTACATGGCCAATGCGGCATCGGCTTTATCGAGGTGTTTAGGCGTGAAAAGGGTGTCGGCGGGTAGGGGACCAATTAACTGCATGCCTTTCGCGCGAAGCGTTGCAAGCGTTGGCTCGATAACATCGATTTCTTCTTTACCCATGTGGCCACCTTCGCCAGCATGTGGATTGAGGCCACAAACGTAAATTGTGGGGTTTTGAATCCCAAATTGCTGCTCTAAATCGCGATGCAAAATCTCAATAATACGCGTCAGTAACTTAGGGGTAATGGCGGCTGGCACTTCTTTTAAGGGCAGGTGTGTCGTTACCAGCGCAACACGCAAGCCTTCTGTGGCTAACATCATTACCACTAAATCGCTTTGGCTGCGCTCACACAAAAACTCTGTATGGCCACTAAATGCAATGCCCGCATCGTTAATAATACTTTTTTGAACTGGGCCTGTAACCAATGCTTGAACCGTGTTATTTAAGCAAAGATCGGTCGCTATTTTGAGCGTTTCGAGCACATATAAAGCATTGTTTTTATTGAGCTGACCACTCACAACTTTATCGTGCAGCGATACGTCTAACACGGCTAGTTGGTTGGGTTGTGCGGGTTTAGTCGCGTCAAAACGGGTTAGCTCCAGCTGGAGACCTAATGCATCAATGGTAGCTTGCAGCAATGTCTGGCTGGCAATCGCCACCAGCGGCAATAGTGTGCTGGTCGCTTGATAATACTTGGCGACATAGCGGCATAGAATTTCTGGCCCTACACCGGCAGGCTCGCCTGGAGTTACAGCAATCCACATTATTTTTTGATCTCATCTTTTGTGATGTGATCATTTTTAATTTCTACAAAAGCTTCGTCGCGCAGTTCGCGTTGCCAAAGTTGCAGTTCGTCTTCAAAACGGCGATTGGTAATAATATTGCGCGCTTTATTACGAATAACGGCTTCGGTCATATCCTCGGCGCGGCGCTCTTGCACTTGCAAAATATGCCAGCCGAATTGGCTTCTAAACGGCATAGAAATATTGCCTATTGAGGTTTCGGCCATCGCAGTTTCGAACGCTGGAACAAATTGTCCCGGGTTTGCCCAACCTAAATCGCCGCCGGCCAACATCGAGCCTATGTCTTCAGAGTTTTGTTTGGCGAGCTCGGCAAAGTCGGCGCCATCAATTACTTGTTGGCGAAGCGCCAGCAGTTTTTTCTGTGCTTCGGCATCGCTCAGAATGGCCGAGGGCTTTAATAAAATGTGGCGAGCGTGGGTTTGCTGAATAACTTGCGATTCTTCGCCGCGTTTTTCGTAGAGTTTAATTAAGTGGAAGCCTGCGCCGCTACGCGAGGGTTTTGATACTTCGCCCACCGCTAAGGTCGGCACAATATCGGCAAACAAACTGGGTAAGTCGCCCGTTTTTCTAAAGCCAATATCGCCGCCTTTTAGCGCCGAGGGGCCGTCGGAGTTGGCAATGGCTAATTCGGCAAAAACAGCGCCTTTTTGCAGTTGTGCATATAGATCGTCGGCTTTGTTTTTGGCGGTGGCAATTTCTTGCTCATTGGCCGATTGCGACACCGAAACAAGAATGTGACCCAAATGGTATTCGGGCGATAACCAAAACTTAGCTTCGGCAGACTTTAAGAAGTTATCGATTTCAAGCTCCGATACCGAAATACGCTGTGAAACCAAACCACGCTGGATATTCTGAATAATCAAGTCACGCTCGAGGCGTTCTTTAAGGGCTTTAAGTGATAGGCCTTCTTGCACAAGCTGGGCTTCGAATTGCGCATCCGTCAGATTGTTTTCGCGGCGCATATTATCAACGGCGGCGTTGAGCTCGGCATCTTCAATTGTCACGCCATAACGGTGTGCGCTTTGCACTTGTAATTGCTCAACAATTAAATGCTCTAAAACTTGTGATTTAAGGGTTTGCGCATCGGGCAATGCCATTTTGCTCGTCGTGGCGCGCGCCGCAATAATGGCAATTCGTTCATCAAGCGTCGACTGCAAAATCACTTGATTGTCGACAATGGCAGCGACGCTATCGAGCAATTGTGGTTCTGCATGGGTAGTTCCCATGTTAAGTAGCGCAGAGCCCAATATCATCGAGCTAAGCAATAGAGTAGAGCGTAATTTCATGCGAATTCCAAAAAAGTTAACGGTCAGGGTTATAGCCAAAAATGCTGTCTGACAAAAGCGTTTCAATGCGATTGCCAGAGCCGCCTAGGCCAATAAGCTCAATTTCAAAAAATAAGCCTTGGTCATAAGGTTTACGTGCGCTATCGGTGTTTAAAGCGAGATTGGCATCCAGCCAACGTCTTGCGACAGTGCGAATGCGGTAACAACACGCGCTGTATTCGAAGCCAATAAAACTTTCCAGTTCCCGATACTCGTCAATGTCATAGAACGAGCGCCCCACAATGTGCCATTGATCTTTGATGGGGAGAAAAAACGAAGTGTCGATTTGATCAATAGGTTGACTTAAATCGCCTGTCGCCAGCGGTTGCTCGCGGCTATAGCGGTAATTCAAATTCACCAACCAATCATCTTCGTTAAAGTGCACGCCAAAGCTCGCGCGTATCATTTTTTCGGTTTGAGGATTGTATTGGAAACTGCCAAGCGTTTGCCAATTGGGGTTGATGTAAATTTTATACTGGGTGGCTATATCCGACTCTTGCGCGCTATCAGTTTGCGTATTTAGGCCTACATTACGATCGTCAAAATAAAACAACTGGCCAAGACTTATATCCCAAAGTGGTTGGCCGTTGTTGGTGTTCATGCGGTGCGTCAAGCCGAGCGTGAGCTGGTTGGCGTCGTCCAAACGGTCGCCACCCGCAAAGCGATGAGCTCTAAATAATTGGTCAAAGCTAAATGTCAGTGGTGAAGTATCAAAGTTGATGCTTTGGCCATCATCGGTCACGTTAAATACATCGGCGTGATCAGCATATTGCCGGAATAAGTAATAAAAACGCGGCTCCAGCGATTGGGAGCCCGCACTATTTTCAAACACTAAACCCCCATCAAGATCGGCGTAGTGTGTGATCAAGGTAGGGTGAGCGCTCGCCCCATCTTTTAAGCCTTCGTCGTTAAGTGCGTAGGCAGCACCTTGCATGCCCACACTCGGCTTAATAAAGCCCCAACTAGTTTCTTGTCGGTAGAGCAGTTGGTAGTCAATCCGTGCACGATCCCCCGTAATAATAGGCGTGCCATCAAGGTGTTCTTTTTGGCGATGATCAAAGCGTACAAATTCGTTGTAGACCCTAATGCCAAAGTCACCAAGGTAGTAGTTGCCTTCAGCTTGAAATTGGGGCATGCGGCGGTAGCTGTCATCAACATCCGTCAGCAAGTTTTGAGCGTTGTAGACATTGGCCGAGATATGCCAGTGACTAAAGTCATAACCCAGCGTGGCATTTTGTGTCAGGTAAGTTTCATTAGTCACACTAAAACTTGCGGCGGGCAAGTTGCGCAGCACGTCAATATCGCTCGTTCGACCAAAGTCCACAAAGCTAGACCAGGGCTGACGAAAACCCCCTTCATGCTCAATGTTCAGCAGGCTGCGCGCCTCGCCCTTATGGTTATCAAAAGGCGAGATTGGGCCTGTAGCTGCATCTGTATCGGTGCTGCCATCGTAACTTTTACCTTGATCGCTCGGCAGATAAAAACCACGGATAACGTTGCTATTAACGCGGCTTAGATGGCGATATTCCGCTTCTAACAAAGCCCCGCGCGCCCCCACGTAACGAGGCGTAAAGGTGGCATCTTGATTAGGTGCAATATTCCAATACCACGGAATAGCGATGTCGGCTTCACCACTTAGGGTACCAAAGCTTGGCGCCAGCAAACCTGTTTGGCGTGCGCCACCCACCGGAAAACGAATATAAGGCGTATAAATTACGGGGATATCGGCAATACGAATAACCACATTGCGTCCTGTGCCTTGCTGGGCTTCGGGGTTGATAATCAGTGATCCTCCCGAAAGCTCCCAGCCCTTGTTCTCGGGCTCGCAACTCGTGAATCGGCCATTTTTCATGACTAAGGTGCCATTAGCCTCGTGCGAAATACTCGCCGCCGAGCCACGAATATGGAGTTGATGTGCTAAAAAGCTGCCATCGGTGAACGACGCCTCATTGCCAATCATATTGACGCTGGCCGTATTGCCGTGAATCAAACTACCGGTTTGGCGAATAGAGACATTACCTTTCATTTCGGCTTGTTCGGTGACTTTATCAAACATCATCTCGCTGGCCTGAATGACGCGCGGGCCTTGGCGCACACGCACGCCATCACCGAGCTGTATGCGCTTGGCATTCATATCGGCTTCGCCAGCATTAATTTCTATCAGTGTATTGGCGGGGTCTGGCGAGGGCTGATCGGCAAAAGGGTCCACATAGATGCCCTCACACTCGGAGCGCATAGCCTCTTGCTGCTCGTTATTAAGCGCTCGTTTGGGTTGCCAGTCGGTTTCGGCGGCGCTTTTTTTGTTTTCGGGGAGGTTCGGTATGCCGGTATTGTTAGCGTCTTCGTTGGCTAATATCGGTTGCGCCAGCGTCAAGGATGCCGCCACTAAAAACAAAAGTTGCCTGATTCTTTTTAAAAAGGTCTCATTGTCGCAGGCAATGGGCTTGGGCATACTGCTCTATCTTTGGTGTTTTTAGATGGGGCGCAGATTGTAATGGCGCTTACCGATGAATGAAACAGTAAAAACAGATAAACATGGCTGGATGAATAGGTTTTATGGCATTACATCTTGAATTAGTCGCGTGGGCCGAGCCGCAGCTAGCGGTGCTAAAAATAGAAAAGAAAGACTTTATGCCCATAGTGGGTGATGCCGGATTTCGACAATATTTTCGCTTGCATACAACACCCGCGTTACTGGCCGTTTATGGTCCACCCGATATTGAAAAGCATGAACAGTTTACGCAGATCAGTGCTCATTGGCGCGCACACAATATTAACGCGCCGCAGGTTTATGCCCACGACTTTGATCGCGGGTTTTTATTAATTGAAGACTTTGGCCAACATTCGCTGGCCGATCAATTACAGCATTGTCAAACATTGGCTGACGTTGCAGTGGCTTACAGCGCGCCGTTACAACATTTACGCGCACTACAAACGGTGCCTACTACGCCGTTTTATCCGCTATACAGTGCCGATTTACTTTTGCAAGAACTGCACTTATTTACCGAGTGGTTTGTTGCAGGTTTATTGAATATTGTTTTAACAGAGACTGAAAAAAACCAATTAAAAGGTTTGTTTGATGCGGTAGTAGCGCAGCTTTCGGAACAGCCAAATGTGATTGTGCACCGCGATTTTCATTGTCGAAATATTCAAGTATTGGCCGACCACAATGTGGGTTTAATTGATTTTCAGGATGCTGTTTTTGGCCCTATAACTTACGATCTGGTCTCGCTATTAAAAGATTGTTATCAGTTGTGGCCCAAAACATTTGTACAAACGGAAGCCCTTAATTACCGCAAAACACTGCCCGCACATTTAGCAATGGCCAGTGACGCGGCATTTTTAGAGGCCTTTCATTTGATGGGTTGGCAGCGTCACATGAAGGTATTGGGGATATTTTCGCGCTTAGCCCTACGTGATAATAAACGGCGTTACATCGACGATTTGCCGCGCGTGATCGCTTATGTTGGTGATGCCATGAGCGAATGCCCGCTCTTGATGCCATTCAAAAATTGGTTCGATGCGCGCATTTTTAGCGTTGCAAAAACCCAGCCTTGGTTTAATTCAGTGACTATTCAAACGTGAAGGTTATGCTGCTGGCAGCTGGAAAAGGTGAGCGTTTAAGACCTTTAACACTCACAACGCCCAAGCCATTATTGCAGGCTGGAGGGCAATCACTGTTGATGCACTGGTTTCAAAAGCTTGAAGCACTGCAACCCACAGAAGTCATTATTAATGTGGCGTATTTGGGCGAGCAAATTATTGATTTTTGTCATCACTATCAAGGTTCATTAAACCTGCGTGTGATTAACGAAGGTGAGCCCCTAGAAACTGGCGGCGCGCTCTTAAACGCCATGCCTTACTTGGGTGACGAGCCAATAATCTTAATTAATGCCGACGTGTACTGCGAATTCCCATTAAAAACGTGGTTTGATAATGACAATATTTGTAGTAGTAAAAGCCATACAAAAAGGCTTGCAGGCAACTTGGCGCATTTTTTATTGATTAATAACCCATCGCATAACATTGGCGGAGATTTTGCTTTGCATGGCCAGAAGGTTGAAAAAAAGGGGCAGGGCACAGGACTGACGTTTGCGGGCCTGAGCGTTTTGCATCCGCAGCTTATAAAAAACTACCCCAATGCCCGAAAAAACTTCCCATTACGCGAGCTTTTTTATTGGGCGATAGAAAACCAGGCGGTGAGCGGCGAATATTTCTCCGGTTATTGGTTGGATGTAGGAACACAAGAACGTTTGACCGAGCTGGATGCTTATTTAAGAGGAGATAAACAATGGACGCATACGACGGTTTGATTGCAACCTTAGCGCTCTCGATGGGCGCTAGCTGGGCGAGCGGTATTAATTTATATGCCGTGTTATTGGTGCTCGGGTTTGGTGGCGCCACCGGAAATATTGATTTACCGCCGAACCTCGACGTGCTTGCCAATCCACTGGTTATTGCTGCTGCCGCTTTTATGTATGCGGTAGAGTTTTTTGCCGACAAAATACCCGGTGTTGATTCTGGTTGGGATGCACTACACACCTTTATTCGTATTCCCGCCGGCGCCTTACTTGCCGCCGGTGCTGTGGGCGATGTTTCACCCGTTTTGACCATGGCTGCAGTGATTATCGGCGGAGGCCTCGCCTCTACCAGTCACGCAACCAAAGCGGGCACACGATTACTCATTAATACATCGCCAGAACCGGTAACTAATTGGAGTGCGTCGCTGGTAGAGGATGCACTTGTTATTGGTGGATTATGGGCCGCACTTAACCACCCAGCATTGTTCTTAGTGTTTTTGTGCATGATGCTAACGTTGTCTATTTGGCTGCTGCCCAAACTTTGGCGCTTATTAAAAACACTGTTTCAAAAAATAACGGCATTTTTTGGCGATAACTCAAAATACGATAGCGAACAAAAAAGCGTGCTATATCCAGAGATAGCATTTGGCGGTGGCGGTGCAAAAAACACTATTGATGAACTGGAGCGCTTAAAGGCCTTACGCGATAGTGGCGCTATCACGGAGGAGGAATATAGCCTTGCCAAAAAACGTTTATTAGGTGAGTAGGCAGGCTAATTTACTGGAAATTATTTATCTTAAAAAAGCTTTGCCAGCAATACTGGCACCGCCGTTTCAACTCGAAGAATTCTACCGCCCAATTGCACAGGCGAAAAATTAGCGTCGATAAAAACCTCCACTTCTTTGGGGCTAAATCCACCTTCTGGCCCTATAGCTAAAACCGCAGGTTGAGGCGATAGTTTTGTGGCTTCGGGGTAATTACCCGGATGCGCAATAATTTTTTGTGCTTGCACAAAACCGGGTAAAACAGATTGCGCAAAATCACGCCATTTAGCATGGATATTAATGGCGGGCATTTGGGTTGCGCGTGCCTGCTCCAGCCCTAAAAAAAACTGTTCGTCTATAGCTGCGGGTTTTAATAGTGGCGTCTGCCAAAAACTTTTTTCTACACGCTCGGTGTGAATTAGATGCAGTGTTTTAACGCCCATGGTCGCAATGGTTTGTAAACTGCGTTGCAGCATACGAGGGCGGGGTAGGGCCAGAATTAATTCAACATCTATTTGCGGGGGCGGTATTTGATCTAGCTGAATGCGCGCAATTGTCACCTGCGGCTTATTAATGTTGTGAATATAACCAAAGCCCATCAGGCCATTAATCTGGCCCAGGGTAATGCGGTCGCCGTTCCCCATTTTTAAAACACTAATAATGTGCTCTGCACGGTAATCGTCGAGTGTTACGCTGTGGTCCGCAACCACATCAGTGCTGCGTAATAAAAGAAGATTCATAGCAGGGAGCTTTTAGGTTTGTAAAGCGCGAGGCGTTAAATGTATTGAGAGTATTAAAGCGAAAAGAATTTTAAAGCGCGGAACGACTGGCGATTTTTGCCCGAATAAAATCCCCGTGGGAAACGTAAATAAGATCGGCCACTTTACGAATGACGTACTCTTCGTATTTATCGAGTTCCCCATCGGCATAAGCGATACACCACATACCTTTAATTAGGTCAAACTTATCCTGCGCATTACAGTGCTGATTAATTAATTGAGTGAATTGATACATCGAGCTGGAATCTGCGCATTCGTTGTGTGCGAGGGTAATAAAGGCTTCGCTTTGCGCTTGGCTAATCCCAAAGCTGTTGTGCAGAATATTTCGCAAGCATGCAATTTCATCGGCATCGAATTCGTTATCAACAATAGCGACTTCAATTAATAAAGCCGCACAGGCAAGACGCTTTTGCTCGTCATTGAGTGCGGTGTTATATTCAGGCCGCATTTCGGCCTGAAAGAACTCTACAATTTTTGCAAGCACGGACTCAATTAGCCTTTTTTGCTATGCAAGAATTTTTCGAGGTTGACTTGGTCAACAACAAAACGACGGATGCCGTCGGCTAATTTGTCAGTGGCCATGGCGTCTTCATTATTGCTGAAACGGTATTGCGCTTCGTTTTCAATAATGCGTGAGCCGCCAGACTTACCTTCGGCTGTTAATACGCGCTCGAGCGAGCCAGTATCTTTTTGTAATTGATCGAGCAAAGCAGGCCCAATGGTTAAACGATCACAACCTGCGAGCGCTTCAATTTCACCAATATTACGGAAGCTCGCGCCCATAACCACGGTGTCGTAGCCGCAAGATTTATAATAATCGTAAATTTTGGTAACTGATTGCACGCCTGGATCTTCCATTGGCGCGTATTCTTTTTTATCGGTATTGGATTTGTACCAATCTAAAATACGACCTACAAATGGAGAAATCAAAAATGCGCCCGCATCGGCACAAGCAGCAGCTTGGCTAAAGCTAAATAACAATGTGAGGTTACAGTTAATGCCTTCTTTTTGCAGAACTTCTGCAGCGCGAATACCTTCCCACGTAGAGGCTAATTTAATTAATACACGATCTTTGCCAATGCCCGCTTGATCGTAAAGCTCAATTAAACGATGCGCTTTTGCAATAGACGCTTGCGTATCAAAAGATAAACGTGCATCAACTTCAGTAGAGATTTTTCCGGGAACAATTTTAAGAATTTCACAACCGATGGCTACCGCAAGAATATCGCCTGCATCGGCAATATTTTTTCCGCGCGCAAGCGCATCTTTAACCAAAGGCGCGTATTGTTCTAGTTGTGCGGCGCTGTATAACAATGAAGGATTAGTGGTTGCATCAACAGGTTTGTAAAGTTTAATCGCTTCGATATCGCCGGTATCGGCAACGACATTAGAATATTTTTTCAGTTGTTCAAGCTTGTTTGTCATAGAAATCCCCTTGTTTCGTGAGGCCCGTATTATGGGCATTTATCAATGCTTAAGCAACGTACCCGCGCCTAAGTAAGTTGGTTTTACTGTTCTTTCTCACACCGCATTCTCACGCCTCATTGCATCGATGGCTCGCAGTAAAAGTTCTGGGTCTGCGTCTTTTTTACAAGCATTTTCACTGATGTAGCGCCGAAATAAACGACCACCGGGCTCGCCGTGATACAGCCCCAAAATGTGGCGCGTTATATGGTGCAAACGCGTGCCTTTTTTAAATTCGTAGTGGCAATAGTCGAGGTACTGCGCAAACACGTCGGTGCGCGTCACATTAGTTACCTGTCCGTATATTTGGTTATCGACAGACGCCAATAAAAATGGGTTGTGGTAAGCCTCGCGGCCGATCATTACGCCATCTAAATATTGCAATTGTTGCAGGCTGTCGCCGGTTGTTTTAATGCCGCCATTAGAAACGATAGTTAATTCTGGAAACGCTTTTTTGAGTGCGTAAACACGCTCGTATTGCAGTGGCGGAATTTCGCGGTTTTCTTTTGGACTTAATCCGTTAAGCCACGCTTTGCGCGCATGCACGATAAATACCTTGCAGCCACTTTGGGCGACCGTACTTACAAAATGGTGTAGCTGCTCTTCGCTGTCTAAATCATCAATACCCGTGCGATGTTTAATGGTAACAGGAATAGCCACGGCATTTTGCATGGCGCTAATACAATCGGCGACTAGCTGCGGATGCGCCATAAGGCAGGCGCCAATTTTATTTTCTTGCACACGATCACTCGGGCAGCCGCAATTTAAATTAACTTCATCAAAACCCGCTTGCTCGGCCATTTTTGCCGACTCTACAAGCTCATAAATATTGGAGCCGCCAAGCTGTAATGCAACCGGATGCTCAGATTTATCAAAGGCCAAAAAACGTTCTCGATCACCGTGAATTAATGCCGGGGTTGTCACCATCTCGGTATAAAGACGCGTATTTTTTGACAGTAGTCGCCACAGATAACGGCAATGACGATCACTCCAGTCCATCATTGGGGCAGTGCAAAAGCGCCACGATTGTCGGGGTTCAAAAGTAGAGTCGACTGTCGAAGTTGATAAATTTGAAAATAATAAACTCAAACCAAATAACCTCTTTGTTGAGTTTTGTAGGAGACTCATTTTCTATGTTTTTTAGGCTTATTACATAAAAATAAAGTTAGCGATTAATTCTTTGCCTGCTTCAGAAGCAAACGACTCTGGGTGATACTGCACGCCATAAATAGGATATTTGATATGTTCGATACCCATAATTTCTATATGATCATATTTTAATAAATGCATTAAATTTTCATCGCTGCCAGGCGTCAATATTTGTTCGATATTTTCTGCTTCGGTGCGCTCCACAATAGCCGTCACTTTTAAACACACGGGTAAACTAGCGGGTTCGGCCACTAACGAGTGATAGCGCATAATCTCGATATAATTGGGGATGTTTTTAAATAATCCCGCGCCATTGTGCGATATGGTGCTAATTTTACCGTGCATGGGTAATTTGGCTTTAACGACATTGCCGCCAAAAACATGGGTAATACCTTGCATACCCAAGCATACGCCGAGCAACGGAATCGTTTTGCCCAACTCTAAAATAACGCTAGCGCAAACGCCAAAATAACTGTCGTCATCGGGTGAGCCTGGGCCAGGAGAGATAATGATTTTATCAGGCGCCAGTGTTTTTATTTCGTCTAGGGTTAATTCGTTATTGCGAATAACCTTGATAGAAAAATTATTTTGCGCATATTGCGAGCTTAATATTTCGCCGATCACTTGATACAGGTTGTAAGTGAAGGAGTCAAAATTATCGATAATAAGTATCTTCACGCGCTAGCCTTATCGTCTGACATGAATTGTTTGAGCACGTTATAGGTCCCCGCTAATTTACGTTGTATTTCTTGATATTCATCGGCTGGCTTGGAATCAAAAACGTTGCCGCCACAGGTTTGCACGTAAGCTTGTTCGCCATTGGCAAACAAGGTGCGGATAGGAATCGCAAAGGTGCAATCGCCGTTAAAGCCAAAGTGACCCACAGCGCCGCCGTAAGGGCCGCGACCATCGGCTTCGAGTGTATTAATAATTTTCATGGCTTCTATTTTGGGCGCGCCAGTTAAGGTGCCTGCAGGAAAGTTGCTGGCGAGCGCCGAAAACATATCGTGCTCGTCGGCCATAATGCCGACAATTTCACTAGAAATATGCTGCACATGACTAAAGCGCTTTATGTCCATTAAATTGCGTACTTTTACGGTACCAAATTTAGCGACGCGGCCAATATCGTTGCGATGCAAATCCACCAGCATATTGTGCTCGGCAATTTCTTTTGGATCGTTTAATAAAATATTGGCGAGTTCGCGATCTTCTTGATCGTTTTTACCGCGCTTGGCAGTGCCTGCAAGTGGGTAGGTTTCCATTTCGCCTTGGCGCAAACGAAAGAGTAATTCGGGGCTGGCGCCAACAATTTTTTGATTGCCAAATTTTAAATAATACATTTGTGGCGATGGGTTGGCTTTGCGCAGCGCTTCATAAAATAAAATCATATCGCCTTTGATTTTAAAGCGTGTTTTGAAACCGACCTCGCACTGAAATATTTTACCTTCGATAATGTCTTGTTTAACTTTAGCTACCGCCGCTGCGTGTTCGGCTTCCGTCATGGTGTCGCCAACGAGTGTGGCGCTAAATTCACCATCACCGATATAGTCTACAGAAATCAGCTGAATGATTTCGCTTAAGCGATTATTTTGGTAAAAAAAGTACGATACTTCGCCCGTCATTTTGTCAAAAATTAAACCGTCTTCGTACAGGCCAAACTTGAAAGTCTCGAACAATTCACTGGACTGAATAGCCAACGACGACTCGAAATAATTCATGCAGTCGTAACCTAAAAAACCGGTTAAGCCGCCGCAATATTTGCGTGAAATACTATTTTGCGGAATTAACTCACGCAATAAATGGTAAGGGTTATCGCTGCTGTACTGCTCGCTACTATTATCAGGTGCTGTGATGGTCAAAGTTTTACCCACCGCCGAAATAATTTTTGAGGGCGAAAAACCAATTAATGAATAGCGTGAAATATGGCTGTCTTCGCCAAGTGATTCCAAATAAAAGCAGGTTTGGTAGTGTTTTTCGATTTTTTTAAACAGCGCAAAAAAATCACTTACCCCATCAACGGTGAGATATTGGGGTTTGCGAGGAATATTGTGTGGAGTGATCATATTAAGTCTTAAATTTCCCGGCTTTTAATTCGCGCGAGCCGCGCGTAACGGTGGCGATGCCAACGCCTAATTGGCTGGCTATTTTACGCTGTGAAATACCCAGCTTTAATAAGCGGGCTATTTCTAGGCGAGTGCTAATACTGTCGAGTTCGTTGGGTGTTAATAGTGCTGCAAGTTCTTCGGCCATGACGTCGGGATTAGCGATGCGGCTTAGATGCTCGAACAATTGTTGATGGCTTTTAGGTGTATTCATGGACTAGTACGTTAGTGCGGTCACACTAACAAGTCAAGCCTTATGTTTTTGTAACTATTCAGCTGTTCGATAATTACGCTCGGGAGATGGCGTTGGGCGGTTATTTTCAGGGCATTTAAGCGTCGGCCCTAGCATGGATGCGTGGGGTAGGCTTTGCAGGAGCACAAAGTCCAGGCTCCTCGCTATTTTATGGGGCGGCTGTAGGGTTTGAGAGTTATTGCAGCGTTTTTATAAAAAGTGACAAGGGGGAGTGCTTCTGTTGGTGGGCTAAAAATATATCGGCACCTTGATTGATGTGTTGGTGCGCATTATTTTGATTGTCGATGGCAATAATGTAACTGCTGGGAGATTTTTCGTGCAGCATTGTGTAGGTTTCACAAAACACATCGGCCGTATTAATAAAAACAAAACAGTGGTAGGTGCACTCATCTATTGCAGTGATTAACTTCTTTTTATCATCAAAAATATCAAAGGCTATGCCTGCTGCGGTTAATTCGTCACACAAAGCAGGAGGAATATTATCGCCAATGAGCGCACTTTTATTAGGTGAAGTAAAAACTTGTTCATCGCTGTGGCACATGGACCAAAGGCAGCGCTTAAAGTCTTGTTGTGAGGTGGGTTTTAAAAGGGTTTTAACATAGGGGTTGATCAGTGCCTCGCGCATTTCACTGGCATTAAAACTGGCGGCATTACCCATAATAATTTGAGGAATTAATTTGCAGTCGGGGTCGTTGGCAAGCAACAAGCTAAAATTTGCGGTGGCTTTTGGGTCGGTACAAACATTAAAAATTAAGGCGGAAAAAGGCATGTTGTTTTTAATGCTGTCGTGCAGGGTGTTAAATGCCTGCTTGAAATGACTTTCGGTGGCGACATCAAAACCCAGCAGGCTAAGCTCTTGTCGTTTCGCATCCAAAATTCTGAGGTTGTCGTGGATCAACAATACGCGCTTATTGCGGAAGCTGGTGATGGTAGTCTCATCCAGTGCTTCGGCGATGCTTTGATATTTGGCGCGATATTTAAGTTGTGTTTCTTTGCCTTCGGTGCTTATTTCCAATATACCTTGCTGCGCTTCGGCGACACCTACCGCTAATGCAAGCTCTAAAGTCAGTGTTAATGCCGGTTTTTGAGCGTTATTAAAAATGGATTTATGGCTGCTGGATTGATGCGTCATTAACACGTTAAATTCACCTGATCGACCATTCTCGCGCACATATTCAACATCAATAAAGAGCGTGCCGCCCTCTAGTTGCGCAATCACGGTTTTGATCATGCTTTCGATAATTTGGTTTAAGCGCTTAGCATCGCCTTCAATTAGGTGCGGTAGGTGAGGGGATAAAGACAGCTCTAAATCCATGCTTTTTTGGTGTGCGGCGTCGGTGTATTCCGCCGTGCAAAACTGCAGCAGAGCATGTGGGCTAAATCGCTGCGTTTCAAATTCAACGTCTTTGGTAATGATCTGATAAAAATCACTCACATTGTTATAAAGCTCTGCCAGTTTTGGGCGGCTATTGTTTTGAATGGGTATTTTTTGCGGGTTGTCATCGACTAAAACAAGCGATGAGTTTTTATCGTCATCGCGCGGTTTGCGTTTGGCTTCTAGTAGTTGCTGTAATTCTTTTTTTAGCAGAAGCATGTAGTCGCGGTGTAATTGGGCGGTAGCGCGGGTATCGCGTTTTTCTTCTTCGAGTGATTCTGTTTTACGGGCTAAAAGCAAGTTTGATTCTAGACGTTCCCAGTAGATGTCGGCGATTTGTTCGCACTGTTGGTGCAGCAACCAAATAAAAAACAATATGACGACGCCGTAGATGATGCCCGTCATATTGCCCATAAATAGCAAACATAATGCCCCAGGAATAATCCCTAAGCATTGGTAAATAGTAAGAAATTGCTTGTAGGGCGCAAAGGCATGGGCCGTCATGGAGAAAAAAACAATGGTGTAAAGCCACAGTAAAGGCGCTTCGCCTTCAATGCCTATAACAATAGTTTCTGCGGCAATAATAATGCCCCACCAAGCGGCGCCAAGTAATGTCGCGTAAAAATAACGCGTGCGCCAAAGCGTAGGCGCCTTGGGGTAAAGCGATTCAAAACGAAACAGCAGATAAGCGCGCAATAGTGTTGTAATTAGCAGGCCCACCGTAAGTGCAATTGCGATAGTGGGCTCTTTGTCGGCAAAATCGCCTACGGCCATACAGAGCAAAAAAATAATAAAGTTGGTCATCAGCCCCCGACGGCTGTATTTAGTCATTCGCTCGTCAGTTTCACGCAGGATATGGCGATCTTTTTGAATTTTAGATGTGGGGGTAAAGAAGCTCAGCATGGTAAAAGCCGTGTGATGAAAAGGGCGCAATTCTACCCTAAAAATGTAATTGACCAAGTCTGCTTGGCCAATTACAGGTGCGTCTAGCCAACAATCTGTTGGTTGAAAGCTTTCGTTAAAGCTTTTGATTGATCTCAGGTATAGCATCAAAGAGGTCGGCGACCAAACCAAAATCGGCCACTTGAAAAATGGCTGCATCAGGATCTTTGTTGATGGCGACAATGACTTTGGAGTCTTTCATTCCCGCCAAATGTTGGATGGCGCCCGATATCCCCACGGCAATATAAAGCTCTGGCGCAACAATTTTGCCGGTTTGCCCTACTTGTAAATCATTGGGGACAAAACCGGCATCAACAGCTGCCCTTGATGCACCCACAGCAGCACCAAGTTTATCGGCAAGGCTGTAAAGTAGATCGAAGTTTTCGGCACTGCCTAAACCTCGGCCACCTGAAATAACAACCTTCGCGGCGGTCAGCTCTGGACGCTCTGACTTAGCCAGCGCCTCGGATTCAAACTGCGAAATACCGAGCGCAGCAGGTAATTCTAAGTGAGCAATAATTCCATTGCCGCCTTCGCATGCCGAGGGGTCAAATGCCGTTGTACGGATGGTTAGCGCTTTAATAACATCTGATGAGCGCACTGTGACGATCACGTTACCCGCATAAATAGGTCGTTCGAAGGTGTCGTTATCAATAATGGTTTGCACATCCGAAATAGCCTGCACGTCGAGTAGGGCGGCTATGCGTGGCAATAGGTTTTTTCCTGCCGTGCTGGCTGCCGTTAAAATATGGCTGTATTGAGTGGCTATGCCTGTAGCCGCTGTAATGCTTGTAATAACCGAGGCGACTTCTTCTGGCAGTTGGTATTGCAAGTGCTTGGCATCTGCAAGGTGGATAGTTGCGATACCATCCAACGTTTGCGCGGCCGAAGCTACAGCCGCGCACTCGAACCCCGCAATAACCAGGTCAATCTCGTGACCTAGTTTTTTGGCGGCGCTAATAACGCTAAGCGTGGCAGGCTTGAGCTGTTGGTTGTCGTGTTCTGCAATGACTAGCGTTTTCATGCAATCACCTTGGCTTTATTTTTGAGGTTATCAAGAAGCTCATCAACCGATTTAACTATGATTCCCGCCTGACGAGTTTTGGGCGCTGCAGCTTTGATGATTTGCACGCGAGCTTGGGTATTGATGCCTAAATCTGTTGCCGGAATGGTTTCTAGCGGTTTTTTCTTGGCCTTCATAATGTCGGGCAGTTTTGCGTAACGCGGCTCATTAAGGCGCAAATCGGTGGTGATAATCGCGGGCAGGGTAAGTTTAAGTGTTTGCAGACCGCCATCAATTTCGCGCGTTACGGTGACCTGCTGCTTGTCTAGCGCCAGCTTAGAGGCGAAAGTTCCTTGTCCATATCCGCACAGTGCGGCCAGCATTTGTCCGGTTTGATTGTTGTCTCCGTCGATCGATTGCTTGCCAAGAATAATCAGCTGCGGCTGTTCTTTATCAACAATGGCTTTAAGCGCTTTGGCAATGGCTAAAGGCTCCATCGTGGTAGGGGCATCGATATGTATCGCTCGGTCGGCGCCAAGCGCCATGGCGGCGCGAAGTTGCTCGTGGCATTTTACATCACCCACGGAAACCACAATTACCTCGGTCGCCAAGCCTTGTTCTTTAAGGCGTACGGCCTCTTCAACGGCGATTTCGCAGAAGGGGTTGGTCGACATTTTGGCATTGGCAATATCAACCCCAGAGCCGTCGGCGTTAGGGCGGACTTTAACGTTGTAATCCACCACTCGTTTTATGGGCACAAGTATTTTCATGTGCGGTTATCTCCTGTTTAAATGTGTGAAGCGAAACATTGAGTATTTTTAAGCCTGCAAGATGCTGTTTGAATCGAAACGATTAGTGTGTATCAGTAGAATAGTTGCTCTTTGTAGTAATGAGTTCACAAGCTTAACGACTTAATTGTCGGCATGTAAATAAAAGGTGATGCAAAATAGCGCCCTCAAAAAAACATAAGCGCTTTAATTGGGCTTATTAAATCCTAAAACAGAGAAAGTGATGTTATAGCGGTTGGTTTGAGGGCATTTTAGTTCTTATACTCCAAAATGCCTTTGTTAAGCTTTGTGGTCTTTTACGAACATAATGCCCAAAAAATACATTTACCAACGAAAGAGAGTTTTATGGAACGAGAATCAATGTCTTATGACGTCGTTATTGTGGGTGCTGGGCCGTCTGGTTTAAGCGCTGCCTGCCGATTAAAGCAGATAAATGCCGATATCAGCGTCTGCGTTCTAGAAAAAGGATCGGAAGTAGGCGCGCATTTGCTCTCGGGCGCAGTGCTGGAACCCAAGGCGTTAAATGAGTTATTTCCCGAGTGGCGGGCGCTGGGTGCGCCAGTTACGACGGCGGTTTCGCAAGATCGTATTTTGCTTTTTAAGAACGCGCAAAGCTCGTTAAGTATTCCCCATTTTTTTGCGCCTAAAACGCTTAAAAACGACGGTAACTATGTTATTAGCTTAGCCAACTTATGTCGCTTTTTAGCCGAGCAAGCCGAAGGGTTAGGTGTTGAAATTTTTCCAGGCTTTGCGGCTAGCGAAGTGTTGTATAACGAGCAAGGCCAAGTGGTAGGCGTTGCTACTGGCGATATGGGAATTGATAAAGATGGCGGGCATAAAGCCTCTTATGTACAAGGTATGGAGCTACACGCCAAGTACACCCTTTTTGCCGAAGGCGCGCGCGGCCATTTAGGTAAAGAACTGATTAGCCGCTTTAACTTAGAGGCTGGCAAAGACCCGCAACATTATGGCTTGGGTATAAAAGAACTATGGAGTATTGATCCGGCTAAATCGCAGCCAGGCTTAGTAATTCATACGGCAGGCTGGCCCTTAAGCGAAAGTGGTTCGCGTGGCGGTGGTTTTTTATACCATTTAGAGGGTAATCAAGTGGCCGTGGGCTTGATTACGGATCTGTCTTACAGCAATCCTTTTGTTAGCCCCTTTGAAGAGTTTCAGCGCTACAAAACGCATCCCGAGATTGCCGCTTTTTTGCGTGGCGGCGAGCGCGTTGCTTATGGCGCAAGGGCTATAAGTAAAGGTGGAATACAATCGCAGCCTAAAATGCACTTTGCCGGTGGTTTGTTGATTGGGGATGATGCAGGAACGCTTAACTTTGCAAAGATTAAGGGCAATCACACCGCTATGAAGTCAGCGATGGTTGCCGCCGAAGTTATTGCCGAGGCCATAGCGGCTGGCCAAGAGCATACCGAGTTGGGTATTTTCCAAAAAGCCTATGAAGATTCTTGGGCTTATAAAGAATTGTATCAGCAGCGCAACTTTGGCCCGGCGCAGCATCGATGGGGCAATATTATGGGCAGCGCTTATGCTTTTATTGACCTTAATCTGTTTAGCGGCAAGCTGCCTTGGACACTCAAAGATCCTATTGCCGATCATTTAACGCTCGATAAAGCGGCTATCCGACAACCCATTAGTTACCCCAAGCCTGACGGAGTACTGACATTTGATCGCTTATCATCGGTTTTTTTATCCAATACTAACCATGAAGAAAATCAGCCTTGCCACCTGAAGCTGCTATCACCTCAAACTCCGATAGAGCACAACTTACCACTCTATGCCGAGCCTGCGCAGCGTTATTGCCCTGCGGGCGTTTATGAAATTATCCAAACCAGCAATGGCGATGTTTTTCAAATTAATGCGCAAAACTGCGTACATTGTAAAACCTGCGACATCAAAGACCCCACTCAAAATATCCAGTGGGTCGCCCCAGAGGGCGGTGGCGGCCCCAATTACCCAAACATGTAAAAGCCTTGTGTTTTGCATGGATAAAATTCGATAGGCGGTAACAGTAATATCTTGGTATAAGATCTTGGTATTGGCGCTGCCTTCAACATTGGGTGCTATATTTTCTTAATGGTGTCTTTGCGAGGGGAAGAGCTTGATGTATCGATTGTTGTGCACCGCGTTAATCTTAATGGTTAGCCGTAATTTATCGGCGGCGCCGATAGAAGTTCCTATAAATCTTGTCAGGGATAGCAGTACTTACATGCTGGACCTGTTACGTTCGGTTTTAGAGCGTTCGGAGCATCAATACAAATTTGTTGAGATCAGCGAGCGACTATCAAAACAGGCCGAGCGAGAGGCCACCCTTAATGGTGGCATCGGTATTTTTTGGGGTGGAACGTCCGAGGCAGACGAAAACGACTTCATTCCAATTCGGATCGATGCCTACAGAGGGTTGATGAGCCTTCGTTTTTTGATTATTCGTAAACAAGATCAGCCTTTATTCTCACAAATTACTGGATTAAGTCAGCTGCAGTCGATGCGGATGGGGCAGGGCTGCGCATGGCAAGATGCGACCATTCTTAAAAGTGCTGGGTTGTCGGTTGAATGTGCCACCAAAAAGGAAGGCTTATTTTATATGTTGGAAGGGGGGCGCTTTGACGCCTTTCCTCGCGGTGCTACAGAGGCTTGGGTTGAAGTGGCGGCTAATAGGAACCTAGATTTAGCGGTCGAGGAGAATTTAATAATTCGCTACCCCTTACCCACCTATTATTTTGTGAGTAAAAAAATGCCTGCCTTAGCGGCGGATATAGAAAGGGGCTTGCTTGAAGCAATGGAAGATGGCAGTTTTGATCGATTTTTTTATAAAAACGATAGGGTCAAGGCGTTTTTGGAGCAGGCGCAGTTAGAGCATCGTCGGGTCATAGATCTAAAAAACCCATTTTTATCGCTGAAATCGCAAAATTCAACGCTAGAGTCTAGCGCTTTAGGTGTTGAGCAATTGATAGAAGGCTATGCGCGTTTAATGGCCGGGGATTTCGACTAGGTGCCATAACGCTTAGATTTTAATCGCCCCCAAAAGCCCTGCCGAATCCAATGACGGCAGGGCTTTTTTGTTTTAGTCGTCGAGTTCGGAGCCTAGCAATACGCCGCGTAAAGAGTTAGGTAGCGCCTCCTGAATAAGCACATCGGCAAATTTACCGATAAGCTCAGCTTGATCGCACTGGAAGTTAACAACGCGGTTATTTTCGGTTCGCCCCGATAGTTGCCCGGGGTCTTTTTTCGAATACCCAGTCACTAATACGCGCTCGGTATTGCCGACCATGCGGCGACCGATCTCCTGTGATTGTTGAATAATTCGTTGCTGCAGGAGCTGTAGGCGCTCTTTTTTAGTGGCCTCAGGCGTTGAATCTTCATAGCTTGCCGCTGGTGTACCAGGGCGCGGGCTGTAAATAAAGCTAAACGAATTATCAAAACCGACTGCCTGAATGAGGTCCATTGTGGCTTCAAAGTCCTTATCGGTTTCACCAGGAAAGCCCACAATAAAATCCGAGCTAAAACACATGTTGGGGCGTATTGCCTTAATGCGGCGCAACTTTGATTTGTATTCCAGCGCCGTGTGTCCGCGTTTCATCGCCATCAATATGCGATCAGACCCGCTTTGTACCGGAAGGTGTAAGTGGCTGACCAGTTCAGGCACTTCGGCGTAAACATTAATGAGGCTATCTGTAAATTCAACGGGATGGGATGTGGTGAAGCGAATGCGATCAATACCTGGGGTTTGCGCTACCAGCGTGATCAATTCAGCAAGGTCAACCATGCCATCGGGTCCGTCGCCTCGGTAAGCATTGACGTTTTGCCCCAGTAAGTTCACTTCTCTGACGCCTTGGCGAGCAAGATGAGCAACTTCACGCAACACGTCAGCTGCTGGGCGGCTGACTTCTTCGCCACGCGTATAAGGTACAACACAAAAAGTACAGTATTTTGAGCAGCCTTCCATCACCGAGACAAAAGCCGAGGCCCCATCGGCTTCGGGCTGAGGAAGCTTGTCGAATTTCTCGATTTCTGGAAAACTAATATCAACAATCACCACGCCGTTCTTGCCATTTTTTTGCGCGTTTTGATTCAGCATTTCCGGTAGTCGATGAAGTGTTTGTGGGCCAAAAACAAGATCCACATAAGGCGCGCGCTCAGCAATCGCTGAGCCTTCTTGGCTGGCCACACAGCCGCCTACTCCAATAACTAGATTGGGGTTTTTAGCTTTTAGGTGCTTCCATCGACCCAACTGATGAAAAAGTTTTTCTTGCGCTTTTTCGCGGATGGAGCAGGTATTGATGAGCAAGACATCTGCTTCATCGGGGTTGTCGGTGGGAACCAGATGATGTGACTGCCCCAGCAAATCACGCATGCGCGATGAATCGTATTCATTCATCTGGCAGCCGTGGGTCTGAATAAATAGCTTTTTGGTGGGCTTGTGAGAGGTTTCTTCGGGAGAGATTTTTTCTGGAGAGTTTTTTTCGGGAGAGATAACGGCTAGATCCGACATAAAAAGAGGCTCAGCAACACTAAAAAATGACGCCGCATTATACGTAAATTGCGCCAAAAATACCTGCTAAATGTCTTGTTGGTGCCTAGCTTATACAAAGACATGTGGCTTTTTGCGTATATTTCAATGTGTAACTTTGGTAAGGTACGAAGCTTTGATCACTAGCGCCCAAATGGCGCACTAAAGCGTTACGTTGAGATTTTTATGGCCAGCATCCCTCTTTATAAAGTTGTTTTTTATAATCAAAATCAAGTGTTCGAAGTATTTGCGCGCGCGATATTTCAAAGTGAAATGTATGGATTTATCGAAGTGGAAGAATTTGTTTTTGGGGAGCGCTCGCAATTATTGGTCGACCCGAGCGAAGAAAGGCTCAAAACCGAGTTTGCGGGCGTATTGCGTTCGTACATACCCACTCATTCGATTATTCGTATCGACGAAGTTGAAAGCGAAGGCAGGGTTAAAGTGACCGAAGTTAAGCCTGGAGAAAAAAGCAATATGGTGCATTTCCCAACCTTTAAGCCGGTTATCCCAAGCTAGTGGCGCCGATTCTTCACCATCGTTTACAAGGCAAGGGCCATCCAGTTGTGCTGATACATGGACTGTTTGGTTCACTTGAGAATCTTGGCGTGTTGGCAAACGCTCTCTCTGAGAATTATGCGGTTTACAGTCTTGACCTCCCTAACCACGGTCGATCCCCACACTCCGACAGCATGACGCTTGGCGGTATGGCAGCTGATGTTGAGCGTTGGATGGACGAGCAGTCCATCCAACGAGCACACTTTATCGGCCATTCTTTGGGCGGTAAAGTCACTATGGAGCTTGCACTAAAGTCTGCACATCGCCTCGAAAAACTCGCTGTAATTGATATAGCACCGGTCTGTTACGAGCCTCATCACTCGGATATTTTTGCCGGCCTACAGGCGTTAGATATTGCCAACCTGAGCAGCCGATCAGTAGCCGATGCTTTTTTGCATCCTTATGTGCCCGAGCTCGCCATCCGCAGCTTTTTACTCAAAAACCTCGTTAAGGCCGATAGTGGTTTTGAGTGGCGAATGAATTTATCTGCGATAACAAAAAACTATCCATCGTTAATTGCCGCTAACCAGTTAGGCGACACTTTTAAAGGTGATGTATTGTTTTTTAAAGGGCGGAGATTCCGCTTATATTCAAAATGATCACAAAGATGACATTGCTGCACGTTTTCCCAATGCCAAACTACGTATAATTTCAGGTGCTGGCCATTGGTTGCACGCCGAAAAGCCCGACCATATAGCAAAAATTTTAAACACCTATTTATTTGACGAATGAGTATTTAAAATTTAAACGCCAATTAGCGTTGCCTGCACAGAGAGCACCGATCTCTTATTGCTGCCCCCATCATAAGTTGAGGCTTGCAGCTATGCTATATAGCCCGCTCATGATTGCTGCATCAAGAAATACCGTCAATACTGTCAGCGCCTTACAACCTCACGCATCAGCAGGTGACCTCTTTTTGAGACTACAACCTATGGCAACTACTTTGCCTGGCATTTCAATTGATTGTCTTGTTTTTGGATTGGAAAATGGGCGCTTAAATGTGCTTTTAGCGCAGCATCGTGACGGTATTCGTCAGGGGCAGTGGGCGTTACCGGGAGGCAATGACTTGGGTATGGCCGAAGACTTAGATTCGGCAGCATCGCGTATTCTGCAAGACGTCACCAGCGCCAATAATTTGTTTCTAGAGCAGCTGCAAGCTTTTGGGCGAGCTGATCGTTTTCCGAATGGGCGAGTAGTAACCATTGCGTATTACGCATTGGTTAAGCAGGAAGAGTTTGAAGTTGCAGCAGGCGGGCCTGCCTCCGATGTGAAATGGTGGGATATTCATGAGGTCCCCGAGCTTGTTTATGACCACCGTGAAATTTTTGATTTTGGCTTAAAAACCATTAGGCACAAAGTGAGGCACGAGCCTCTTGGTTTTAACTTGCTGCCCGAAAAGTTTACACTTTTGCAACTGCAAGAGCTTTATGAGTCCATTTTGGACGTTAAACTCGACAAGCCTAACTTTCGCCGAAAAATGATTAATATGAAATTGTTGGTCGATTGTCGCGAAAAACAGCAAAATGTTGCGCACAGGGCCGCCGCACTTTATCGTTTTGATGAGCAGATTTATTCGTCTTTACGGGAGCAGGGATTCAGTTTTGAACTTTAATCTTTCGATGGGAAGTTGAGTGCTTGTTGCCTGAAAGCGAAATCGCCTAGGATTAAAAAATACCTATTTTAGGCAGTTAAACCCCCAAAGCACTCAATATTCGCTGGAAGCCAGTAGGTGGTTTACTGACAATTAACACTGAAATGTTATCTCTTCCGCCATTGGCGATAGCTAATTCAATTAACGCATCCACTGCCGCATCAATTTTGGTGTGTGCACTCAAGACATCGCAAATATTTTGATCATTGACCACATCGGTTAAACCATCGCTACACAGCAAAACCCAATCATCTTTTGCCCATTCTCGGTCAATTGTATCGACTTGAACGCTGATGAGATCTTCGGAGCCTAAGCATTGCGTTATCACATTGCGCTCGGGGTGGCAGTGCATTTCTTTAGCCGTGATGGCGCCTGCTTGATAGAGCATTTGCACGTAGGAGTGATCAGTAGTGAGCTGTTCTAGTTGGCGCCCGAGCTTCGAGCGCCCCCATAAATAGGCTCGGCTATCGCCAACCCATGCCACCTGATACTGCGCCCCACTCGAGAGGATGGCGACAACCGTCGAGCCCATGCCAGCATATTCAGTGTTTTGCTGGGCCTCCTTAATGACCGATTTGTGAGCTTGTTGAATCGCTTCAGCCAAGGTTAGGCCATTGTTTATGCCTTGTTCTATAACCTTATTGGTTATTTCGCTAGCAACCTCGCCTGATGCATGTCCGCCCATACCATCGGCGACAGCCCATAAGCGCAAGGCAGGTTTAACGAGCAAAGCGTCTTCGTTATTAGATCGAACCAACCCAATATCGGTTTTAGCGCTGTAATAAAGTAGGGACATTTTAAATAGAACGAATGAATTAGCCATAGCAGCAAAGGCGCACTGGTTAGTCATAAAGCTAACCGTACGATTAGGGCCGTGAGCGTAAACCATAAAATAGCGATTGTCAGTTCCAAGTTAAAAGAATGTGACACCACTGGTAGTAATTGTGCCCGTTTGGTATAAAGTCGCCAAATTGATTTATACCCGTCAAAGGATAACTTTACACATGCTCCAGCTGCGGTTTACCAACGCTAACAAAGCCCCGATCTGGTTGGTGGCGCCTAAATATAGCTTTGGCACTAATCACGATAATGACTGCGTACTCGCGGACAAAGGCATTGCCCCTATACATGCCGAAATTATTGTCGCTGGCGAGGCTGTGTCCTTAATTCGTAAAACCGCCGATGAACTTATCATGGTGAATAACACCATAATCGAAAGCGAAACATTGCTGTATGCAGGCGACCAAATTGTATTTGGCGGTATCAAACTAAACCTCGTTGACCCAAAACACGAAACGCCCCAGGTGCGCACGCAAGGTAACGACAAGACACATTTACGCTCGAGCGCCAGTGGTGATAAGGCCGAGTGGTTCTTGCGCCCACTGAATACTACATTAATCGCAGGTGATGGGTTTGCGCTGCTAGGCACCATGACTTTAGGTCGCGCCAAAGAATGCGACATCAGCATTCCCGCTTCGCACTTATCGCGCAAGCACGCCAAGTTCAGTGTGATCTCTGGTTCGTTAATGGTGGAGGATCTTGCATCGTCGAATGGCACTTTTGTTAACGGTGTTCAGCGCGACAGCATCACGTTAAAGCACGGTGACGAGGTGAGCTTTGACACCTTAAAATTCCGTGTCGAATCTGCGCGTAATATCGATGCAGCAACAACCATTCGCGCCGCACTTGATGAAACCCAAATTCGCAATGCCGTTACCCCCGAGCAATTAAAATCTTCACGCCCCGCAACGCCCCGCAAAGCCGCTCTACCGGTAAGACCCAAGCAAAGCACTGCACAAAGCAGTAACGCCAGCGGCGGTAGTGATGCACTGGTATTGGTGCTCGGCATCTTTTTTGTTGTCGCCTTTATTGCTGCCGTCTCTTGGTATTTACTGACGTAGCTGGCTATTAACATAGCCTGATAACGTTTTTTGGGAGGCAGGAAAATTTTTATGTTTTCTGCCTCCCAAAAAAATTAAATACTTTTAAAAATCGGCCGATACCCTAGAGATAAATTTCATTAGAGGTAATGGCCGCCATGATCATTAACTACCAACACGCACAAAACTCCAGCCTCCATGTTGGCATTAACAGTCGCACGAGCGCGCCATGGTTTAACGAAAAATCTCAGCCGTTAGAAGGCCTCAAAGACTCAAAATCGGCCGCCACTGATTCGGTCACACTGAGTGAAAATGGCATTGAAAAAAGCCAAAAAGCCAATAGCGCCGAAGCGGTTAGCGCCACACTTGCCCAACTTAAAGAAAGCAACAACCCCTACGCCAATACCATCCTTAGTGCGATTGAAAGCCAGCTGCGCCTAGATATAAGCGATGGTTCAACACCTGAAGAATTACAGTCGCGCTTAGAGTCTGGACTAAAGGGTTTTTTACAAGGCTTTGATGAAGGCTTTGAGCAAGTTTCTGCCATGCCCGGTATGACTGACGAGATTAACGCCCAGCTGCTTGACACCAAAACACAAGTGCTAGCAGGCTTAAGTGCGCTGGCCGACGAGTTAGGTTTAGATAAATCAGCGTTAACGGATGCGCAAACAAAGCTCGATGCACAAACTACATTATCGAGTCGTGGTGCCAATACACTTGATGGTAATGCGCCGACTAACTCGGCCCAAAGCTTTAATGCACTCAGCGCCTTTGCTAGCCAAGAAAACGGTTTTAAATTCTCTTTGACCACGGCTGATGGCGATAAAATTGAAATTCTAGCCAGCTCACTAAAAGCTATGCAGCTGGAAAAAAATGGTGACTCACAAAGCCTAAATGCCAGTCAATCCTCGCAGTTTAGCTTTAGCGTTGATGGTGATTTGGATGAGGGCGAACTCAAAGCCATCAATGACTTACTCAATCAAGTGAATAAAGTCAGTGAAAGTTTTTTTAGTGGCAATGTAGAACAGGCCTTCGATCAAGCGCTAAATATGGGTTTTGATAGCCAAGAAATAACTGGTTACGCACTAAAAATGACCCAAGCATCCTATGCTCAGGTGCAAGGCACCTATGCGGCACCGGCTAATAGTGATGCGGTAAATGCTCCAGCACCCAGTAAAAATCTTGTGCATCTGGGCAACTTCCTTAAGGAGCTCGATAAAGCCAACGGATTGATTGGAGGAATGAATCAGCCCGCAAGTTTAATCGGCGAATTGGCCGATAAAATCGCGCAAGCACGCCAATTGGGCGAGCCTAAAATTGCTGATTTTATTAACAAACTGCCCGCCAGCCCAACTGCCAATTCGGCTAGTTAACAGGCCGATGTTTACCGCTTTTCGCACGGATGCGGTTTTCGGTTTGCACATACACAGTGTCGGTGGTTGCCATGCTGGCGTGCCCCAGATCTTCCGATAAATCTTTCAATGCCCGCCCACGTTCAATTTCCATGCTGGCGCCGGTATGTCTTAACCAATGAGTTGACGCCTCTTTAAGTTTGCGGGCTTTGTCTTCACCATCACGTAGCCGCATTTTGTCGTAAGCCAGATCAAATACCTCTTGCACTATGCGAATTAACTGCCGCGACGTCATCCCGCCTTGGCCACGAATTTTTTCGACTATGGGCTGATTATCAGCGGGCGAGGGCAGAGGGCTTAAACCGCGAATAGCGCGATAACGTTTAAGGTAATCAATAAAACTGGGCGGCACCGTGGTATCTCGCAGTTTGCGGCCTTTGCCAAAGATTTTTAACCACCAATTACCGTCGGAATCTTCCCAAAAGTGGCGCATTTCCGGCACCCAATTAGGGCGCTCAGATAATTCTGAAATTCTTAAAAACAGGGTTTTTAAGGCCGCAATCACAAACAGACTGCGCTCGTAGCGAGAATCCTCCTCGGCCAAGGTCAAGGCTACCTCAAAAACCGTTTGCCATTGATTATCGGTTAGACGGCGAACCTCCTTAACTTCGGCATCGTGAATAAAATGCCTGCAGTCAGCCTTAGCAGTTTGTGCCGGATTGCCGTAAAGAATCTCTTCACCCATTAAATATTTATAAAACGCAATGATGCCGGTAAAAGTTGAAGTAAGCGTTTGCTGCGAAGGTTTGTATTTTTTTTTGTTGGGCTCAATATCCGTGATGGTATTTTTGGCGCTTTTTAATTTATAGGGCGCCCATGCTGGGTTTTGCTCAAAGATGCCATCGCGCAGCAAAAACTTATCGCCGTTAGCTAAACAAATCCAATTGACTGGCGGTTGCCAGCAAAAATCGATGTACTCCAGCACGTCAGCTTTACGCATTTGATCAATAGGCTGCGTTTTGATCAAAAAAGCCCACAACAAAAAACGCTCGGTCTCGTTACGAAACCGAATATACGTGTGCTCGGATTTATTGCGGCCAATATGATTTAAAAACTGCTGACCCCAATGCCAATGCTGCAATCGCCACGAAGGGCCATCGCTCAAAAATGCCATAAGCTTTGGGTAGTTATTAGACCGAAAATCTTTAAGTTCGGCGTAAGTGGGATACAGCGGTATAGGCGCGGGAATAGCCATAATTAAAACGCCCTTGAATGGAGTATCTAATTACTCTATCAACACTTCGGACAGTTTTAGCCGAATAAAAAGGTAGGAGTCACAGGCAGAATTTGAGAAAATTTGGTTTCTTAGATCAAAAATTCCGACCCCCTGCCTATGACCGATTTAGTAAATACTGTTTTAAACACAATGTCTAGCCTCAGCAAGCCACAAAAGAAATTTATGGCTGGCCTATTCATCGTACTCATGTAAGCTTTCAAGGAAAAGCCACCTTTAGAAATATGAGTCGCTATT
>JAXHOG010000011.1:0-42750 GCA_034519605.1 Marinagarivorans sp. | reverse complement strand
AGTTACGTATTGCTATAGCTTCACTAAATAGAAAATCAATAAATGATGGTAATACCGATCCCGCTCTCCTGCACGGCAATTTCATTTAGAGGTGAAAAGAAAATTACTTTTAAGGTATTCGAAACACTTAAAGGTAATTCAAAAAAGTTATTACAGGCACTCTTCCAGAATGTACTGGTGGTGAAACGGCGTTTGGAGACACAGCACTATTATTTAAAATTGGTGGGGAATGGCACATCAAACCTATATCTAGCCAAGAACCCAATTCAATTCAAAATAATATATTTAAAACCCTGTCTAAAATAAACCGTGAATATTAATATGCCTTAACAAGGCATTGCACCTGACGCATTGTAAGTAGCGCTTTTGCAATATCGCTGCGCGAAGTTTATCGCAACGCGCTACTTACAATCCGCAGGTGAACGCAACGTTAAATTTACACTCGAGATCTCGGAGATCCTTCGTCGCCATTAATGTACTGTACTTAAATACAGTATAGTCTATACCTAAGGTATGGCTAATTATTCCTTACAGCAGTTGTTACAAACGCATTTGCCGCGTTTTTTAAAACAACATTCACTTCCGCTTTATCAGCACCGCGCGCTGCAATCGATCGTGCGATGTCGTACGGCTGCTTTAGGCGGTCACGTGCAAAGTTGCGAGCAAGGGCATATTAATGGCGTGTGGTACAACTCCTGTAAATGCCGTGCCTGCCCACAATGCCGCGCGATGCCAACGCAAGAATGGTTGAGCAATACGCAATCGGCATTGATTGAATGCTCGCATCATCATATTGTTTTTACGCTCCCTCACGAATTGCATGATTTATGGCGATTTAATCGTGCGTTACTATCGGATTTTTTATTTAAAGCCACGATGGAAACGCTTAAGTTATTTAGCGCTGATACTCGCTATTTGGGCGCCACGGCAGGTATTTTATTGGCGCAACATACGTGGGGGCGTGATTTAGCGTTGCATCCTCATATTCATGCATTGGTAACCCACGGTGGTTTAAATGCCGACAATAAATGGATCACCCCAAAAAAGAAAACCCTTTTCCCCTACGAACCTGTTCGGCAAATCTTTCGTGGGAAGTTTTTGGATTTTTGTCGTAAGGCATTAAACGCAGAAGATATTGTATTGCCGACGGGGCGTGATAAAACGCATATTAAAACATTGCTTAATCGTTTAGGGCGTAGCTATTGGCACGTGTATTTTTCGGAACGTTACGATTCAGCGGTGGGCGTTGCAAAATATTTAGCACGCTATGTTAAAGGCGGCCCGATTAATAAAGGGCAATTAAAAGCGAGCGATAGTGGCGGCATTATTTTTAGCTACACCTCGCATAAAACACAAAAGAAAGAACAGTTACATTTAAGTGTTGATGCCTTTTTACAGCGCTGGTTACAGCATGTGCCCATGCCTGGAAAACCGCTGGTACGCTATGGTGGGCTTTATAGCGCGGCAATACGCGCGCGATTAAATAGTGCGCGTAAAGTGCATGGTCAAACGGTGGTTAGCGAGCGAGTATTATTGGATTGGCAGGCTTATATGGTGCAGCGAAATGATTTACCGGTTTGTGATCAATGTGGTTGCGCGTTACGACATGGCGCCGTGATAAAGCCTCGGCGCGTGGCATAAATGAAAAAGCCAGTGCGAGCAAAAGCTTGCCGGATGCGCCGCGCCCGCGATTTGAGCTTGGCAGTTATCATGCGTGGTAGTAGAGTGCGATTTCGCTGTGAGGTGGCCATTTTACCAAGGCTTACCGCACAATTTTAGTGTCTCTTGTCCATAAGGCCGAGGGGTGAAATTTAACAAGATTGATCAACAGTACCTCTGTGACATCGGCGTAAGCTGTAAAGGCATCGAGCGAGATTTTACGGCGGTAGATCGGACTGTTATCAAAGCGTTGGACTGTTATCAAAGCGTTTCAACAGTACCCCTGTGACATCGGCGTAAGCTGTAAAGGCATCGAGCGAGATTTTACGGCGGTAGATCGGACTGTTATCAAAGCGTTACATAAAAAATCGAGAAATAAATGAGAGCTGTATTACTGTTGAGCCTTTTTACGCTAGGTTGTTCATCTACACCATCGCAAAATAATGTATCGCTAGGCGCTCTTGATTTCGTATCAACTTATACTCACCCATCCTATGGAGAGGTTAAAGACAGCGATCCTAGATTAAACTCAGATCGGGAAGCATGTCGGAGCGAAACATATAGTGAAGGTGTAATGGTAAACGGCCAGCTCATAAAGGGTCAGGCAGCGCTTAACAAAATAGAATCTGATTTCCGGCTCTCTTTTGTTAAAGAACAATTAAAAACCAACAAAACAATGCCCTCCGAAGATCAAGTTATGCAGGATGCAATAACTCATGCTAGTGGCGCACCAGCATACATCTCAGAAATTAGAGGAAAGCAAAAGGAATTTGTCAATTGCTTTACTGTAACAAAGCAATACAAAATTATTAAAACAGAAACGTATGACCGAAAGACTGGCAAGTTAATATCTACCGTACAACATTAATATGTCAGGCGGCAAAGCGAGTGCCTGTCCTTGTTAATTAAGCGAGTGCCTGTCCTTGTTAATTACTTGTTAATTAGTAATTAGCGTTGTTAATTTTTAATTTTTGACTAAGGCAAGAATGTGGCGAAGCGTTACAAGCTTTTTTCAATCAGCAAGCTTTACCACGCCCCTCCTTGCTACGAACGCTGGGCTACGATAGGTGATAGTTGAACCGTCGCGCTAACTTCTCGCTGTGCTTTTTGCGCGCTACGGACGCGAGCTTTGTATCTTTTGTACCAGATAACCACACCCGTAATACTCAGCATCGCAATCACCAAGCCCATTATAGAGATTAAAATACGCCCAGGCAGGCCCAGAATGCGACCCGAGTGCACGGGGAATTGGGCTTGCACAAAGAGGTCGGCGGCAGTGCCTTGCCACGGCATCCAATCGCCGAGCACTGCGCCACTTTTGGCATCTAAAAATACGGCTTTATGTCCGACGCCGCCAGCACCGTGACCCTCTTCAGGGTTAAAGAACTCTATCCTGTATACGTCAAACTCCCTAGCATGCCACAGGCTACCTACTGGTTGAGACCAGCCCTTATCTTTTCCCGCTTGCTGCCCCAGAGCAATCGCTTTAGCAAAACTATAACCAGGCTCTATGGGGTTGTCGTGGCCAGAGGGTGTGCGTTGATCAATCGGTGTTGGTGTTACATCAGACACCATAGACATCGCGGGAAAAAACACTTCACGGTACAAGTTTAGGGAAAAACCAGTGAATGCGATGACAAACAACAACACCCAAGTCCACAGACCGAATGCCCGATGCAGATCGAAATTTAATTTAGTTCGACCGCCGGCCCAGCGAATTTTCCACGCAGACTTCCACCTTTGCCAATAACCACCGCTACAGTCGCTACTGGCTGCTAGCGAAGAGGTTTGACTGCTGCGCTTACGTCTCGGCAAAGTAAGATAAAACCCGACAAAACAATCGAGTGTCCATGTCAAAGCAATCACACCAAGCAGCCAAATACCCCAATGGTCGTTGCCCATAAACTCCGGAATATGCAAACTAAAATGTAATTTGTAGAGAAAAGAGACGAAGTTTTCTGTAGTAATGGGCCAAACTGCTCCCCACTCCCGTTTACCCAAAACCTCCCCAGTAATCGGATCAACATAAACCTGATTAAACCCGGGTTTATAGAGCTTGCCAGTGTCCGGATTAACCCTAGGCTCCACCCAATAGTGGTAGGAGTGCCCAGCTTCAACAGACAGATCATAGTAGGTCACCTGCACCTGGGGATATTGTTGCTCCACTTTTTCGGCCAAGGTGGTTGCACTTATTGGACTGCCTTCGGCGGTGGCTTCTAGCAAGTGCGGATTAAGCCAATCATCCAGCTCGTGATCCCACGAAATAATAGCGCCAGTTAGCCCAGTAACAACAAGAAACCCCGCTATGGTGAGCCCGAAATAACGGTGAAGTAAGGTGAAAAATACACGCATAGGTTTGTCTCTCTGGTCGCAAGATGCTCTTTGTCGAGGCGTCTTCGCTATGGGTTCTACTCTGTTATTACTCGGGGTCGTAAACGACAGTAAGTCACTTCAGATTTCCAGATAAGCGCCTCACCCATGCTGACACCGTTCGCTGTATCGGTGACCATCCCGTCGTTAATAACGCCAGGTAATTGAGCCCATTACATTGCGGGAAGGCCCATAATTCACCTGCCCCCACTGAGGACTCAAGAGGTGTTTTTCATCCCCGACATTGTTCACATTCAGCGCTAACGTCAGCTTTTTGGTAAGTGCATACTGGGCAAAAATATCCACCAGTGCAAAATCCCCTTGCACACGGGTATCTCCGTAATAGATTTCACTCTGCCAATTGATGCCGCCGCCCACACGCAATCCAGGCACTGCCAATACACGGTAGGCTGTAGCCAACTTAAATTGGTGCTCCGGAATAAAACGGCGGGTGTCATCGCCTTTATCGTCGTCAACACCTACCTGCGTGTATCCCGCACTGATATTCAACCCCGCGAATACCTCACCAGCTAGCTCTACTTCAAAGCCATTACTCTCGAATCCAACACCTCGATAGATGTTCAAGCCGGTTGCAGTATCGCGAGTTACCCATTCACCAAAATTCTCTTGAGCAGATTCAAAAAATGCCAACGTCAGAACAGCATTACTGCTAAAAAGCTCCTGTTTGACACCGACTTCGGAACCCTCACCGCGCACCGCACCTAATGGCAGCAAATCAGCATCAACCCATGTTTGAGCGTTAAACACTTCGCTATAGCTGGTGTATAACATGGTGCCTTGGATAATTTCATAGGTAATACCCGCATAAGGAACGGTTTCATCGTCGGACACTGCCTGTGGTGCGCCATAACTAATACCCTTTTGCTCGATATCAACGGTGCGTGCACCCAAGAGAACTGAGAGTTTGTTGGTAAAGTTCAAACGCGTGGATACGTAGTAAGAGTTTTGCTTCTGATCGATATCGGTAGATTGCGATGCGGCATCGTAAACATCAAATTCCGGTAGCGCTGTATTTCCCTCAGCCCAATCTGCACCCACAGGATCGTAGTTCCATTCATCCGTATAAACAGAGCGATCAGTCAGCTTAATATCTGCCAGATTAAGACCGGCAACTAACTCATGTTCCTGCCCCCAGAGCGAAAAATTACCGCTCACATACAGATCAACAATGTCTTCTTTGTCTGCTGCTTGATAGAGGCTGGCATGCGCCAACAAACCTTCCTCTGTGACCGGTTCAGGCGCACCTGACAGATAGAGAGATGTCCATTCACTATCGAGCTTGTTTTGGGTGTAAACCGCTTTTGCAATCCAATTAGCGCTCAAGCTCTGCTCTAACTCCGCAAAGCTGCGATTTTGCTCCACATCCTGATAAGCCCAGCGCGGCGCAGTATTGGTTGAGACATCGTAATCAGTTAACGAACCATCGCTGTAAAACAAAGGCAAGGCGCCCGATGAATTGCCATCGCTGTGACTGTCGTTGTTGGTGTGCCCCAAAGTAATGCGGGTGCTATCGGTGATGGCACCGCTCACAATGCCGTAGAAAACAGTCAATTCCTTGCCGTAGCGATCAAGATAGGAATCGCCATCCTGCTTGGCCACCACGAAACGCCCGCTGAGTTTATCGGCAATGATTGGGCCGGAAATATCACCATCAATGCGGTACTGGTTCCAACTTCCAGCCGAGCCAACAAGCGATGCCTGCGCCTCTTCTGTTGGGCGTTTGCGCAAATAATTAATCGTCGCAGACGGGTTAGCCAAGCCAGTGATCAATCCTGTCGCACCCTTAACAACTTCTACTTGCTCATAAATAGCGGTGTCTTCATGGCCCTGGGTCAGACCATAGGAAAAAGGCACGCCCATGCCATCGGTTTGAAAGTTAACAATATCGAAACCGCGCGCGGTGTAGTAAGTACGGCCCGTTTCCACCTGCTCGACGGTGACACCGGGAACATAGGTCAGCAGCGAATTCACCTCGCGCAGAGAAAAATCCTCAATCTGGTCTCGCGAGATAACCGTTACCACCTGCGGTGTTTCCAGAATGGAGAGATTCAACTTAGTCGCTGTTTTTGTTTTATTGACCTCACCATATACATAAGTCGTTTCAATCTCGCCTTTGCTCACCTCGCTGGCACCTTGATTGGATTTTTCAAGTTGCTGACTGGTCTGCGCGTGAGCGTTAGCGCCCCAAATGGCAGTTGCCAGCAACAAAGCTAAAGAGATATACATAACTACTCCGATAATAGTATTTACTTCAGGCCCAAGAGGCCCAGAGCTAAAAGTGGATAATTTAAAACGAAGTAACTATACCATTAATGATAATCTAAATGCCAATCAATCGTATTAAGTGACAGCAAGGCAGCTCTAATTGGCAGGGGGTCGGAATTTTTGATCTCAGAAACCAAATTTTCTCAAATTCTGCCTGTGACTCCTACCTTTTTATTCGGCTAAAACTGTCCGAAGTGTTGCTCAACAATATCCCCAAAAAACCCTCAACGCCGATAAATCCAATTCGCGCCTTCATTATCACAAGCAATTAAATCCTGCGTAATAAAATCGCAGGCACCTAATGAGGGTGGCGCTTTGTTGGCGTGTTGCCGGCTTACTGCCATAGTGCTTTTATCTTTTTTTAAATAAAAATACATTTCTTTAAAACGCGCAGAAAAGTCTTTTTTGTTGGCGGTCACGTCCTCATAAATATAATAAAACTTGCTGTAGGTTAAGGTGACGCCCGCTAAACCTATGTCCATCATTTTTAATAAATACGTCGCGTAAGCTTCGCGTAAATAAGGGTGGATATTCGCAGTATTAGTGGGTGCGGGTTTTAGTAATAATTGGTTCGTATCGGTTAACGCATTAGCGGCGAGCGCTTTATTATTGCGGTTGTCCTGCAGCATGTAAGCGATGGCATCGCAGCCAATAGAAGTTGCGCGCATTTGGCAGCGGTTAAAATCGCCTGCGCCCGCGAGCGGAGCTTGTTTTACAAAATTGCTGGGCGGCTGCGGTTTGGTGGTGCTAGTGCCAAGGGTATTTGGGGGTGGATTTATGGCAGTTTTAGCTGGGGCTTGATGAGGCGTATTTTTAGGCTGTACGGTGCGAGAGCTGCTTTCAGGTGGCAAGGTCAAACCTGCTTTGGCGGCTGGGCGTTTTAATAATAAACGCTGCGTGAGTTCGGGGTTGCGCTGGAATTCATCAAAGCGCGGCAAGTTTGCGCCCTGACCTTTGGTTTGTATTTGGCAGTAGATTTTCTCCAAGGGTTTAATACCTTCGCAAGCCAAAATAGTGGGCGCCGCCATTAGCCCTGCTATCACCACCAAAACACATCCTAATGTTATTTTTATTCGTACCTGCCTACGCGCATTCGTTGCCCGCATAATCGACCACCCCAACCAATAAACTGTACAATGCCGGCTCACTTAGAGGAGCCCACCATGGATAAAGACAGCATTACGCACTTTGGTTTTGAGAATGTCAAAGCCTCCGAAAAAGCGGAGCGTGTGGCCGGTGTATTTCACTCGGTGGCCGCCAAGTACGACATTATGAACGACGTGATGTCGGGCGGCGTGCACCGCCTCTGGAAGCGTTTCACCATCGAGGCCGCCGCACCACGCACAGGCCAACAAATTTTAGATATTGCCGGTGGCACTGGCGATTTAACACGGCAATTTTCGCAGCGTGTTGGCCCTACAGGCCACGTTGTACTGGCCGATATTAATAGCTCCATGTTGAATGTAGGCCGCGATAAATTAATTAATTGCGGCATCGCGCAAAACGTCACCTACACCCAAGCCGACGCGCAGTTTTTACCCTTCAACGATAACAGTTTTGATTGCATCACCATCGCCTTTGGTTTACGCAACGTCACCGATAAAGACCTCGCGCTGCAATCGATGCTGCGAGTTTTAAAACCCGGCGGGCGTTTATTAGTATTGGAATTTTCTAAACCAAAATCCAAAGCGCTAGAAACGGTTTACGACCAATACTCTTTTAAACTTTTACCATTGATGGGCAAATTAATTACTAACGATGCCGACAGTTACCGCTACTTGGCCGAAAGTATTCGCAAGCATCCCGATCAGGACACCCTCAAAAACATGATGATTAATGCCGGTTTTGGCCAATGCACATTCACCAATTTAACCGGTGGTGTTGTGGCGCTGCACAAAGGATTTAAACCTTAAATGCACGCATCGACGGCCAACACCGAAGCACACAATGCCCACCCAACTGCCGCTATAGCGCTGTGTATGGCGCTCGAAAAAGCGATTGATTATGCCCTACAACACGACCCGGCTAGCCGCCAAAAATTAGTGGCATTGGCGGGGCGCTGTTTAAGTTTAGAATTAACGGAGCCTAGGCTCGCCATCACGCTCACCTTTACCGATGGCAGCCATCAGCCGCTTCTAATGGCGAGCCCTTTTGCCACCCCCGAGGCCGATTGCGCACTCAAAGGTAAATCCCAAGGTTTAATTAAATTAATGAATGGCCCAAAACATTCATTAGCGGGCAGCGATTTACGTTTAAGTGGCCACACCGGTTTTTTAATGGAATTACTCGATATTACTCAACAATTGGAGATCGACTGGGAGGCCATGATCGAGCAAGCACTCGGCACAATCCCAATGCCTTTTGCAGCCGCTCAAAACCAGCAGGTGTTTAATCAAAATGCCAGCCATCTGTTGGCGGGCTTAATTCGTAACCAAGCGCAGCATGTCAAGCGTCTTGCCGAGCGTGCGCCGTTTTTTATCGGCGATTTTCTTACCGAAGAAATTAACGCCGTGCCTTCAAAATTCGAGATTGATGCCTTTAACAGTAAGGTAGACGACACCCAAGATGATGTCGCTCGGCTTGAGGCGCGCCTTCAATTGTTTCAGCAACGTGTAGCTAGCTCAATAAATAATCTAAAGCCTAAAAACCAATGAATAAATTAAGCTCGTTTGCTCGCTTGCTGCACATTGCTCGGATTATTGCGTTTTATCGGTTAGATGAACTTTTGCCCGAAGCCGTACAGCGCCCGCCAATTAAATTGGCTTTATTGCCGTTTAAATTACTGGGTAAATCCAAAGCTTCGCGCGGGGAGCGCTTGCGTAGCGCCTGTGAAGAGCTCGGCCCAATTTTTATTAAATTCGGGCAATTATTGTCCACCCGTCCCGATTTAATTCCCGCCGATTTAATTGTTGAGTTAAATAAACTGCAAGATCGTGTTACACCTTTTGATGGCGAAGTATTTTGTGCGTTGGTCAGTAAAGCATTAGGCCAACCGCTAGAAGACTTATTCAGCCACTTTGAGCGCACGCCACTGGCCTCGGCCTCTATTGCGCAAGTGCATGTCGCCACCCTTAAAACCGGCGAAGATGTGGTGGTAAAAGCGGTGCGCCCAAACATCGAAAAAACCATTAAAAAAGATGTAGCCTTAATGCGTCTGCTGGCGCGGTTTTTACAAAAAGTCAGCCCACATGGACGCCGGTTGCGCCCCGTGGAAGTTGTTGAGGAATATCAGCAAACGATTTTTGATGAATTAGATTTAATGCGTGAGACCGCCAATGCCTCGCAATTAAAACGCAATTTTGACAATTCATCATTGCTCTATGTGCCTAATGTTTTTTGGCCCTATTGCCGCCGCAACGTAATGGTGATGGAGCGTATTTATGGTGCCCAAGTTACCGATATAGATACACTGAAAAAACACGATGTCGATTTAAAATTGCTGGCCGAGCGCGGCGTTGAGATTTTTTTTAGGCAGGTCTTTGACGATAATTTTTTTCACGCCGATATGCACCCTGGCAACGTGTACGTTAATTTTGATAACCCTAAATCCCCCAGTTATATCGCCCTCGATATGGCCATCATGGGGTCGCTCGGGCGCGAGGATCAATATTATTTAGCGCGCAATTTATTGGCCATGTTCCGCCGCGATTACCGCCAAGTGGCCGAGCTGCATGTGTTATCGGGCTGGGTGCCAAAACACACTTCGGTTGGCGCCTTTGAATCGGCTATCCGCGCGGTGTGCGAGCCTATTTTTGAAAAACCCTTAAAAGAAATTTCGTTTGGTGAAGCTTTAATTAATCTTTTCCAAACCGCACAACGCTTTGATATGCCCGTGCAACCGCAATTGGTTTTATTGCAAAAAACACTCTTAAACATTGAAGGTTTAGGTCGCCAACTTTACCCCGACCTCGATCTCTGGGAAACCGCGCACCCCTATTTAGAGCGCTGGCTAAAACAACGCTTTGCCCCCAAAGCCCTCTGGAAAGAATTAAAACGCCAAGCGCCCGAATGGTTAGAAAAATTCCCCGAGGTGCCGCATTTAATCTTAGAAACCACACAAAATATGAATGCGATGGCGCAGCAAATGAGCGCTCAATCGAGCTCATGTGCTGCGCCTAAGAAAAATAACGCTATCAGGGCAATTGGGCTCATCTGTGCTGGCGCAGGTGTGTTTTATGGCTGGCCCGCCATTACCCAGCTCTCGCCTATTGCGGCAACATTACTCATCACCGCCGCTAGCGTTTGGTTTTTGCAAAAATAGCGTTTTGTTTTTGTAAAAACAGCGGCAACTATTCAGCTGTTTGATAATTACACTCGATAGATGTGCCGCCGGACTGTGTTTTCAGGGTACTGAAATACCCTGAAAAATTACCTTCTCCAACACCTTTTCCAACACATGCCCAAGGTGCCCAGTATGCCATCAGCGATGTGTTGAATAGTGACAGGCTATTTTACTGGCAGACTATTTTACACATAGCGCAATACGACATTATTCGGATGGTTGCGTTTGAAGGTGTGGTACCACCGGCATACTGGATAAAGTCCCGCCACTATGGCGACGGTAACGCCGTACACCACCGGTAATGAATAACCAAAACCCTTGAGTGCTGGGTCTTCGTCCATCCATTCGTTAATGATCATATCTTGCATCGAATAATGAGGCTCCCAACCGGCCAGCAGTAGCGCAACAAGGTGGATAACGTAGAGATGGACGATGTAATAAAACATCGGGACGCGTCCGTACACGCTTAATACTTGAGTTAAGTGCATGGGCTTTTTAGCTTCGATCCACGCCCAAAAAAGTGCCGTGATTCCTAGCGTCACCAGCGCGTAAAGAAGCGACGGTGGCGATTTATTGACATCGATAAAAGACATCCAGGTTTGCACGTAGGTGTCATATTCTTCCCACGGCCAATAATCCCCGTATTCGGTAAACGTCCGCAAAATAACAAACGTTAATAGCATGAGGATGCCGGCAATACCGAGCAGGCGAATACGGTCTTGCTCGGACCATTGCAGTATTGGGCCAATGCTATAGCCCAATAAAAGAATGCCAAAGGTAGGCAGTAGTGGGTAGGTATTAAAAAGGCCAAAGCCGCCTAAAAACTCCTCGCCGGTGAGGTGTAGCAGAAACCACGTCAACGTAAAAAAATTCATGCTCTCGGGTTCAATGCCATCCAGTAAGTTGTGTCCCGCCAAAATAATAACGCTTGCTACCAGCAGTAATTTACGCGGCAATAAAACGGCTGGCGCCATCATCAGCATAGAAGCGCCTATAGCCCACAGAATACCCAGCAATAGGTAGTCGGTCTTAACATCGAAATACCACGCGAAATTAACCAGCGTAAATTCCAAAAAAATCAGTGATGCACCACGCTTTAACAGCCAGATCGACAGTGCTTTGTTATCGGGCAGTTTTTTCTGTACCAAATAGCTCGATACGCCCGCCAGTAAAATAAAAATGGGAGCGCAAATATGCGTGATGTAGCGAGTAAAAAAAATAGCGATGGTTGTTTCATCAAGATCTACAGGGTCGAAGATATAGGAGTCGGCATGTAAATAAAGGCGCGTGTGATCGAGCGCCATGATGACCATCGCAAGCCCTTTTAAACAATCGAGGGAACTCATTCGTTGCATACATTAAAAACCTCATGCCACCAGTGCATGTTTTGATAAGTAGAGTCACTCACAGAATTTATGAGCACAATGAAATAAAATATTTACCACATATGAGTATTAATGTTCACATAGGGTATGCAAATGCTACACGAAGAGATTGAAGTTGTAATCCCAAAAGCGCCGTTATCAAGGCCGCATCACACAATACGTCGGCCGACACATGCCGTAATGAAGGGAGGATACTTGCATCATCACTTTATCGATGCTTGTGCCAAGTACCCTCAGCGCATCGCGGTTAAATGCGGCCAAAAAACCTTTACCTTCGCCGAGCTTGATGAGCAGTCAAACCGCTTGGCGCACGCGTTACAGGCTAGGGGGTGCAGACCAGGCTCTATGGTGGCGCTGTATTTGAGGCGCACCGAGCAACCTTATGTGGCCATGCTGGCGGTGTTAAAAGCGGGAGGGGCTTATATCCCCCTTGATCCTGCATTTCCGAGTGATCGCATTGATTATATTTTGACCGATGCAGGCGCCGATATTGTCATCACCGAAGATGAATTAGCCAAAAGCTTAAACCTTCGTGCGCCTCACGTTATTAAGCTTGATCGCGATAAAGACGCACTGGCTGCGTTGAGCAACCTGCCACCAACGCGCTACAACCTACAGCCTAGTGATCCTTGTTATGCCATTTACACCTCAGGCTCAACAGGTCAACCCAAGGGCGTGTTGCTAGAGCATCGTGCCGTCGCAAATTATGTATCGAGCATGCTCTTAACCTACCAAATTCAAGCCGATGACATCATTTATCAGGGGTTTTCTCACTGTTTTGATGCCTCTATTGAAGAAATCTGGGCGGCCTTTGGTTCGGGCGCGCAAATGGTGGTAGGTGAGGATGAGGTATGCAAAAGCGCAGAAGCCGTGGCCGATTTGATCAATGACAGCGGCATTACGGTATTTTCCACTGTGCCAACGTTTTTAAACGCGATTGAGCGCGATCTCCCCAGTGTGCGTTTATTGGTAGTGGGCGGCGAGCGCTGCTCGCAAGAATTGGTGAATCGCTGGGCCGTGCCGGAGCGCGTCATGCTCAACACCTATGGTCCCACCGAAGCCACCGTGGTCGCGACCAGTTTTGTTTGTCAGGCCGGCGTGCCCGTCACGATTGGCCGACCACTGCCTGGCTATAAAACCTACATTTTAAATGCACAGTTAGAGACGGTAGCGCACGGCAATGAAGGGGAGTTGTGTATTAGCGGGCCGATACTCGCTCGCGGTTACATTAATTTGCCCGAGCAAACCGATAAGGTCTTTGCCGCCAATCCCTATTCAACCTGCGCCGATGATGCGCGTTTATACCGCACCGGCGATCTAGTCCGCGAGAACTCCGAGGGCAATATCGAATTTATCGGTCGGATTGACTCGCAAGTCAAAATTCGAGGTTACCGCGTTGAATTGTCCGAGATTCAAGCCGTGATCGAAGCCGATACCGCTATTCAAACGGCGGCGGTTAAAGTCGTCGAACAAGAGGGTGTGCAGCATATTGCCGTTTTTGCCGTATTAAGCAGTGAGGCATCTTTTGATGCCGCCAAGCTTAGGCAATCCATCGCCGATCGATTACCTAAATACATGATGCCAACGTTTTTTGATTGCCTCGACGCCATGCCCGTTTTACCCAGCGGTAAAACCAATCTAAAAGCCTTGCCTGCCCCCCAGCAGCGTTTTTCCAATACCCAGCGCGACATTGTTTTACCCGAAACCCACCACGAAGAAATGTTATGTCAGCTTTGCCGTAATCTGTTTAATGCAGACAGCGTATCAGTAGACGATGATTTTTTTGATGACCTCGGCGGCCATTCTTTATTGGCGGCCAAATATGCCGGCTCGATTCGTTACGAGTTAGGTTATGAATGCATGTCCATTCGCGATGTGTTTGCCCACCCAACGGTGCGCGAATTAGCGCATGAGCTTTCGTCCCGCGAGCACAGCCCTTCGGCCAGCTCTCTGCATGAGGGCCCTTGTGCCGCCGAAAAAAACTACCTGTCGTTATCGTGGCTCACCAAACTGATGGTGCCTTCGGCACAAGTGCTGGGTATTTATGCGATCTACACGTTTTTCTCGGCTATTTTTGCGTTGGTATTTAACTATGTGCAGCACTATATCTACGGCGAATCAACCTTCAGCACGCTCGCAATCATCGTTAGCTCACTGCTGATTTTTTCTTATCCTGTCATGCTCGGTTTGTCTATTGCCGCCAAGTGGTTACTGATCGGGCGCTATAAAGAAGGCCATTACCCAGTATGGGGCAGCTACTATTTGCGTTGGTGGCTGGTGACGCGCCTGCAGCAATTGAGCGGTTCGCACATGCTGTGTGGATCACCAATGATGACGTGGTATTACAAGCTAATGGGTGCCGATATCGGCAAGCGCGTATACCTTGATACCAGCGTCACCATGGCCTTTGATCTCATATCAATTGGCGACGACACCAGTATTGGTGCCGACACTCACATATTGGGTTATCGCATTGAAGACGGATTGTTAAAGATTGCGCCTACTCGTATCGGCAACCATTGTTTTATCGGCATTCACAGCAATATTGGCCTGAACACCTCGATTGCAGATCACTGCCGTATTGAAGACTTCACCCATATCGCCGATGGCTCACAGCTAAAAAGTGGCACCGCAATGGCCGGATCACCCGCTATGCCCGCCGAGGTTGTTCTCCCTAAAGAAGCGCTCGGTGAATTAACCGATGCGCAGGCTGATAAGTTAACTAATGCGCAGGCTAGTACCCTCAACCCCTCATCCGGCAAAAGCATAGTGCAGTCGTTAATCGCGCTTTACGCCTTTTTTATCATTAATGCCACCTTTTCCCTCATCGTTATAGTCTGTGCTGTTTGGGTGTTTATGAATTATGGTCTGGCGGGCACCCTGATCAGCTTGGTGACAGGCGCACCGATGGGCTTAATCTCCTACAGTTTGCTGATTGTGGCGATTAAAAAAATCGTTATACCCAAGACCAAAGCCGGGATTTATCCTGTTGCGGGTGGTTTTTATTACCGCAAATGGTTTTTGGATCTGTTCATTAAAACCCACCGATCACTGTTTATTCCTCTGTATGCCACGCTGTATTTACCCACCTTTTTACGGCTGTTAGGCGCCAAGCTGGGTAAAGGCGTTGAAGTTTCCACTGTCGCTAATATTTCGCCCGAGCTGATCGAAGCCGGCGACAATTCCTTTTATGCCGATGCAGCGATTATCGGCGGCAAGCGTGTACACGGCGGTTATTTTCAAATTGATATTTGTAAAATCGGCAGTCGCACCTTTATTGGCAATAGCGCCATGTTACCTATTGGCAGCAATATTGGTGATGAGTGCTTGATTGGTTGCCTTTCGACACCACCGGCCGATCACCATATTCACAAAAAACCGATTGCCGAAAACGAACAAAAATGGCTCGGATCACCGCCTATCAAACTCAAAAACACGCAGTCTTTTGGCGGCTTTGATGACAAGTATTTGTACAGCCCTACACGCGGGCTATACATCCAGCGCTACATAGTCGACACGCTACGCATTTTGTTGCCCACCTACCTTCTCAGTGCTGCTTATGTAGCCAGTTGTTTTGTGATTTGGGGGCTGTCAGAACTCTATACGGGCGCGGCCTTCTACGCACTGTTACCGGCTGCATTATTTGGTTTGGTGCTAATCACTATGGGTGCCGTTATTGTGCTAAAAGCGATTATCGTGGGTGTGTTTAAGCCCATCGTAAAACCCCTATGGTCACCCTATGTATGGTTTAACGAGGTGGTCAATTCACTCTACGAAGCCGTGTACACACCCTGCGTATCGCTTTTTTGCGGAACACCGTTCATTCGATATTTTATGCGCGCTATTGGCGTAAAAATGGGTAAGCGCGCATATGTCGACAGCCTGTTATTTTCAGAATTTGACCTCGCCGATATTGGTGATTACGCCGCCTTAAATGTAGGCTGCACCGTGCAAACTCACCTTTTTGAAGATCGCATCATGAAATCGTCGTACCTTAAAATTGGTAGGGGCGTGACGATTGGTAATATGTCGGTAGTGCTTTACGATACCCATATTCAAGAAGGCGCGATTGTGGAGGCATTTTCATTAGTCATGAAAGGCGAAACGCTCCCCCCCCATACTCGCTGGCAAGGCATTCCCGTCCATAAAATCGGCTAACTCCCCATTGTGCTTAAGTGATACTAATGAATTTACTCCGCGGTAATTTACCGGGCTGCAAACCACTTGCAGCCCTTTTTTTAGGCTGTTTAGCCATAACCATTTCGGCGCAAACCCACGCAAAAATGCTAAAGGACTGGCTGTATTGGAATAGCTATGCCGAATGGGAAAGTTACTCCACTCAACATTCCAATAATGAGTACGATGCCGGTTCAAGTTGGTCGTTATTATCGACGGGATTGGATGCGTATTACGGCAATTTTAGCGGCCACATTTATGGCTCTTACCGCGAAGACACGCAAAAAAAACCCGAGCTGGAGCGCGTGCAGGTGGCGTGGTCACCCACAACCTGGATGACCCTTTCGGCAGGACAAAATTATTTGCCTTTTTCTTATATCAATACGCTCAGTGTGTCCTATGCCCCTACCGCTAGCCTCGGTTTAACTTTCCGTGAAAACATCACGTTGTCGCTGTCTTATGAAAACTTTTACTTTTCGGCATATACCTATAAAACCGATTTAAAGTACTGGGATATTACCCAAGAAGATGGCGCCACCGATGACAATCTCGACAACTTTGGTGGCGACTTTACCCTCTACTTCCCCGGCAACGTCGTCACGGTGGGTTGCAGTTACCTGTCTAATCTTGGCGACAGTGATTTATTCGCCGCCATATTTCCAGATGCGGCCTACATGACAGAAGAGGTGCCTGTTTCGGCGGCGTATGCGTCGGTATTTTGGAAGCGTTTTGGCTTCATTATAGAAGCCATCGAAGCGAATAAGCCGTTTAGTGAGAATGATTTTTATGGTCTTCTCGACGGCTTGAAGTTGAGGGCAACCAACGCCGAAATGGCTTATTATTTCAGCTCGAACGCTTGGATACTGGTGGGTTATCGCACCACCTATATGGCCGATATTACCGGTCTACCTGCCGAAAGTTATGTGCTGGGCCTGAGTAATAGCTTTTACAACAAGCGCGCCAACATAGGTTTTGAGCTTAACCAGACCAAACCTTACCCCAACGCAATCACCCTCGATGAAGAGCCCATTCGCACGGGCTTCGCATTTAAGCTGGCGCTGAGTTATTAGTGCTGATTCCAGCGAGAGAGCATCCACTGGGTATCAACACTATTGTAAAAAGCCTTAATGGTGACGCCAAAAGCCTTAATAGCGAGCGGTTGTTTAGATGTAGCAATCTAAACCGCCCGATGTGTTGATATAAAGCCCTATAAAAAATCGTTAAAGCCAATAACCAAACCTTAGTTCGGCGCGCGCATTTTTAGCGTGTTTTTCATTAATCGAGTCAGTCGCCAATAACAAGGAAGCAAACGGCGTCCACAACTCTAACGAATTAGCGTAGCTATCAAAATCATGCCCCAGCTCAACTCGGAACCAACGCGCAGGCTGATAGCTCGCCAGTAAACGCGTAAAGCTTAAACGGTCGTAGGTTTCCCGCTCAAAGGTCACAACATAAGGTTGCCTAAAACGATAATCCATCGATAGCACATGATGTAACGGCAAGGGCTGCGTTCTTTCTACAAAACCATGCTGTCCAGACAGGGTCGGTACTTTGTAGGGTTTGCCATTTTCATCAATGCGATTGCGGTCGCTCACCATCACAATGTTTGAATAGGGCGCATGCTTCCAATCTATACGCCCAGCAATATCATTAAATTCGGCATTAAAAGTTAAGTCATCGGTTAATTGCCATTTAATATCGACATCAAAACCATAGCCATAGCCAGAGCCGGGCGGTGTGAGTGGGCGCTTTAAAATATATTCTTTGTTGTAAATATAATCAGACGCTAAATCGCCGCGCGGGCGATCGGTGTCTTGCCATATTTGGCCTTCAATAAAACCATAAAGTGCATCTTGAGATTCAAAATAAGAACCGCCGAAATACACTTCAATATTTTTATCGAGATTAAAGCGATACCCTAAACGCACCCACCGTCCCCTTCAACTTGTTGCACGTGGAGATAGGCATCAAAGACTTGATTAATCGGGAAGTCGATTTTGTTTTTATCCATGTAAATGATTTGAAAGGTGTCGTAATTGGTGCGAAAAAAATAATCCATACGGCTAAACACTTCAAATTCAATACCGCTATAACCGAAACCTACAAAAGCCTGATTGTGGGTAAAGGCATATTTTCCATCGACGGGATAATCGCCTTTAAAATCATTTAAAAAAGCATCAATGGGCATATTCTCGGTATAGGTAAACGAGGTAGCGCCCATGAATAATTTTGTACCGTTATAAGCAGGATGAGGTAAAACTGTTTTTGCAGCCACCGTTGATCCCAATAACAACAAACAACTGCCTACTACCCAATACTTTATTTGTTTTATTCGCAAGCTCACACGATGTCCTTATTCTGTATACAGAGGGAATAGAGGAAAATTGAAGTGATAAAAAAGGCTGCCGAAGCAGCCTTTTTATTTCAGAGAAATTACTCGAGAAGATCTAATGACATAATGAGATCCATGCCTTTCTCTCCACCACCAGGAATAGTCACCACGGCATCCTCTGAGGTAGCGACTTTTTTGCCCGCCACATAGAAGGTACCCATCACTTTGTCGCCTTCAGCAAAGGTGGCAACCACGCCATCTTGGTTGGTTACTATTAATTGCTTAGGCTTAGAGTCACCGTTAGCAATACTGGTAGCGAAAGACATTTGCACACCGGGATAGGAAAGCTTCAGGTTAGCCTTGGCCGCTTTTTGCATTGAGCGATTCATAGCGTATTGCACGGTAACCGCATTCGCCACACCTGCAATATCGGCCATAAATGCAACGTTCACGCTAAGGTCGGCAAAGTTTGAATCGGTCTCGGGATTAGCAATATCCTCCATCCAATCTTGTGTTAACTCAACACCTGAACCATCCCCCATCACATTAAAGCTTAATGTCGCTTTATCGCCTGTGGTATTCGCTACACTACCCCACAATTTAAGATCGAGTTTGGTAACACTTTGTGTGCTGGTTGTGGTCTCTACGCCTTTCACCCATTTTGTCTCGCCCTCACCCACAAATGACTCTAAGGTTGCGCTTAACATGCCATCAAAAGTAACGGGATCTGCACCTGTTTCTGTGGTGGTTTGCATTAATTTAACATGCAGTTTAAGCATCAGGTTTTTAACAGAAACGTCAAGCGCCTCAGTGCTATCAACATCGGTTTGCACACTCATTAATTCATCAGCACTAACGATAGAATCGTCCATTACCCTTAAGGTGGCGGTTGGTGTAATCGCCGTACCCATGATGGAGACCATACCCTTTACGGTATCGGTTTCTGTTGTTGTGCCTTCGGCAACAACGGGTGCTGGGTCTGTATGCTCAAGCATTTCCATGGCTGCCATATCGATAGCTACGCCCATCACATCCTGTTTAACCGCTAAGGTCACACTGGCTTTTTCAGTGTCTGTAGCTGCCTTTTGGGTAATGGTGACTTTAATATCTCCCGTCATGTGTTTAGACAATTCGTTATTGTCGTAGTAAGCCTCGTAAGCCGCCGCAAACGCTTCGGCTGTTTTAGCTGTTGCCTCTACTGCTTTATCGACATCATCACTGGTAGCCATGTCAGCGGCTTGCAGCTGCATATCAAATGCATCAGATCGCGACTCGACCGTGACGCCTTCTTTGACCACAGCCATATTTAAGCTAGTGGTCAAATCGCCCAACACAGCAACAAACGCCTTAACCTTGGCAATGTCATCACTACCCGCAACAGGGCCTGGCGTACCTTTAGTGCCTTCATCACTTGGTGTTTTGGCATCGGCTAAAGCTGCAAGCGCATTGATGGCGCCAACCAACTCAGCCGCACTGACTTCAGCACCCAAAGCTGCCTGAGTAATCACAGCGCTGGCGCGGGCTAAAATTTCATTTAAGCCAGTGACGCCTGCAGAAGCTGCATTTTGCGTCAAGCCACCCGCAACAAACGCGGTAACAAATTTAGAGATGGCGGCCTCAATTGACAAGCCAGCACCATCGTTTTGTACCGCTTTGGCAATCGCGGCGCCCAAAGAGTTAAACATAAGCGCGTTAGATTTCCCTCCATCAACTGCCGCCTTAACTGCAGCAGGATCCGTTAAATCAATGACCTGCATTGCAGTGATATCGCCTGTAACACCAAACAAGTTAGCGATTTGTGAATTTGAATCTGTAATGGCTTTTGTGATGGCTGCAGCATCTGCACCACTGGCAATTCCCGCAACGGCTAATTTAGCCGCAAGATCAGTGAGTACACTGACATTAACATCCACGGTAGAGGAAGCTGACGCGACGACTGCATCCAACTGCAAGCCAGAATCAGCCGCTACTGGATAAGACTGACCAAAAGCAATGGTGCCGCCACAACCATCGGGAATATCACACTTCATGGTTGTACCGGTGGCTGCAGGTGTAATGCGTACAACGAGAGGCTTACCTTCTTGGGCTTTAGGAATACTTAAGGTGTACTTGCCCTTATCATCTGTCTTAGCCGTTGCAACTGGAGTAGCGCAAGCGGGGAGGCTTTCAATAGTACAGGCGGACACATTGGCGCCCATCAAAATACCTTTGCTTGCCGCACCATTCAGTGCGATTTTTGCTTCAGGAACTACGGGTGGCTCAACTACTACCGGATCATCTTTATCGCTACTACAGCTACAGCCCTGCGTTAAAGAAACGGCCGTCATAGCGGTAAGAATTAATGCGCGTGTATATGTATTCACTGTGTATTCTCCATTTTTTATTAATAAGCAGTATTCAGAGTCACTGCAATCGATTGGGATGACGAAGCTAAGCCCTTACTGCCGACTGGGATTTAACTTACAAAAATGACTATAGACGGGAACACTAAACTCGCTTGCACCGCAGGCTAAAAATGTTGTTTATTGCGCCACTAATTAACGTGTAGTCAGAAATTAAAATTGGTCAAGTTGATCATCTGGAATGTTTGTTCATAACCAGATTGCTTTTGCAAACCATTTCGCATTGATAACCCAACACATGAAACCAGGGTCTGACAGACTGCCTTAAGCGCTTTTTTATACTTGACAGGCACAGGCAAACACGGATAATACCGCGTCCTTATTTGGGTCGTAGCCTGTCGACTTGTTTAACCTGCAGCGTTATTTAACACAGCGGGATATTTACGGGTTGACGATACCGGCTGAGGCCGTTTTTTCATTTATTTATCAGATTTGTAGGAGCACCACGGTGGCCAATTCACCTCAAGCACGCAAGCGCGCTCGTCAAAACGACAAAGCACGCGCCCATAACGCCAGCCTGCGCTCAATGGCTCGCACTTACATTAAAAAAGTTCTTGTAGCTGTTAAAGCGGGCGACGTAGAAGCAGCCAAACTGGCTTTTTCTGCGGCTGTTCCTGTTATCGACAGAATTGCAGACAAAGGTATCATCCATAAAAACAAAGCGGCTCGTCACAAAAGTCGTTTGAATGCAAAAGTTAAAGCCATCGCTGTAGCTTAATATTTAAAAAAACCGAGCTAGGCTCGGTTTTTTTTCGTCTCGACAAAACACCTACATCACATACGCCATCACGCCTGGTTGGCTTTGTCGCGCTAGGTAAGTAGATTAATAGCTCGCAAGCGCCGGATAAGCATTTAGCGGTGCGCCAGCTGATGGATCTCAAAGGTTTAATTCACACCTTTAATCGCTCCGCCGAGCATCATCTTCTCTATAGTGCTAGCGAGATTTATATAGCGCTAGCGAGATTATTGACATTGCGACCCCGCTTATTTTTCACTCGTATAATTCGTATAAAGAGCTGAAATCGCGTTCGGCAATAGTGAGTCGAGAACTAGATCACCCTTAATAAGGCCGCCAAAAAATGGTAATAAAGTCGCGCGGCTGCTGTATATCAACTGCGCCTTTTAATTTTTTTCTTTTATCGCTACGGAGATAAATTTTGGATACAGCCACGTTTGAAACTTGGTCCATGATTATTTGCATCACAGGCCTGATTGGATTTATGGGATTTATTATGTGGGATCTCGCCAAAAAATCGAAAGCCGGACGATTCGGTACATTTATTATTTTTGCTGTACTTGGCCTCGCGATGTTTGTTTTTATTATTAAAGCCGTTGTCGTAGAAATCATTTCTTAATCATTAACCTAAAAACTTCAGTTGAGCGCCCTCTTAGGTGCTAACTAAGTGTATCGCTGCACTAATCAATTTATCGCTGCGCTAAATAGTTTTGCAAAGACACCTTTAAACCCAAACGAAAACTGCGAAACTGAATACCAAAAGCATCTGTACAGCGGCGCCCCTGTAACATGCCCGACTTAGGCATAACATCCGACGTGCCTTTATAAGTAGAAAAAGCAACATCCTGCCAACCTTCGGCTTTTAACAATCGTGCAATCGCATCGGTAAACTCGGCTTCACTGCAGGTATCGCTAGAGCGAAGATGAAATACCCCCCAATTTTCGGCACCCACTATAATTTGCTGAATCATCGCAACCACAAAACGCGCGACATCATCCTGCACCACCACATAACCGCTGCACTCTTCCGATACTAACGTGGGTTGGCTTGAGAGCAGGCTCTCACAGACACGCACTAATAGAGACTCGCTCGCCCCTACCAACAGCCAAGGCAATCGTAAAACAATGGCTTGCGGCGCGGTCAATACCGATTGTTCGAGTGATAATAACCAGCGCCCTTCGTCATCATCAGGCGAGGGCATGACATCTTCATCCAGCATTTTTTGGTGCGCGCCAAAAACACGGTACGACGATAAATGCAGCAGCGGTGTTTGGATAAGCGTACAGGCAGCAGCCAACATATTCGTGGGCAAGCGATTAACGCACATAGCATTAACGACCGTACACGCACGCTGCTCCAATAAATAAGCCTGCAATGCCGTACTGTCTTGCAGGTTAAGTGCATCCTGCAACAACGCCACCGGCGCGCGCACAAGTGAAAAAGACAATAATTCAAAAGCGCGCTCGAAGGCGCTGTAAAAATTATCGGAGTCGGTGAATACAATTACACGAAAGCCCAAAATATCGTCACCTTATTAAGATTAATTTTTCTGATTAACGGTGCTAGTTAATTGTGTAAGTCAAAGTAATGCCCTCACAGCGCATCTAATGATTTTGTAACTATTCAGCTGTGTGCCAAAACGCCGTTGCGCGGTTATTTTCTGGGCCGCTAGGCCTGCATGGGTGTAGGTTATTAAGAAAATGCAGGAGCAATTATCGACAAGCCATCTCGGCTTTGTGCTCCCCAACTTTTTGCTTACCCCCACGCATCCATGCTGGGGCCGGCGCTTAAATGCCCTGAAAATAACCGCCCAACAGCATTGCTGTCTTAATGTTGCTGTCTTCGATCGGCATGCTTTGCTCAATACCTTGCACCTGCAGGGTCATCGTTGTTGCCGCACAAGATATAACTGTTTGCAAGCTGCGGCACATATTCTGTGGTCGATGGCTGAAAATCCAAGGCACCAATACGGTATAGCCGGAGGCTAGCAAATAGGTCAATTCATTCAGGCTGGCATTATCTGCGCCAGCACCTGTAATCCCTAGCTGTTTTTATTGAGCTTTTAGTTTGCCGGAGGTTTTTAACGGCAGTATTTAGGTTTAATGAAAAACGGCACATTGTCAGCAATCTGAAAATTCCCTGCTAGGGTTAAGTCAAAACCTAACAAGAGTGGGGCATTGATGGTTGATGCATCTATTCATTATTTATCCATTGTAGCGTTAGCTATATGTGGCGCGGCTAGAGAGCTTGAAATGAACGGTAAATCCCTGATTTGTATTTTTATTGCTGCAATAGGTGGTTGGGCGCTGGGTGAATATGTGCATGTTTGGTTGGGCACATTATTGTCGGTTGGCGTCATGTTTTATCTAGGCACGCTCAATGGCGCTGACCGCAAAAAACTCGTAGATGATCAAGAGCGAAAGCTCAGCCGAGTAGAGTCAGAGGTCTGCAGTGCGCTGACTGAGACCGGCAACATTATTAAAACGACGCTGACTGATGTGGCGAGAGATATGGAAAGCGTTTTGAGTATTGAAACGGATGCTATCAATACATTAACCAATGCTTTTCACAGTCTAAAAAATTTGCTGGAGCAGCAGCAAAATGAAATCAAACATCTGCTGTATGACGCCACCACAGTAGACGGCAATAACGCGGGTAAAAATATCGGCAGTAAGATGAGCTCTTTTGCTGAAAACACTTCAAATACACTGGGCCGCTTTGTAGACACCACGGTAGAAATGAGTGCCGCCTCAATGGATTTGGTTGAAAAAGTAACTTACATCGCCAATCAAATGCCTAATGTAATGAAGGCGTTAAAAGATATTGACCAAATTGCAGCGCAAACTAATTTGCTTGCACTTAATGCCGCAATTGAAGCCGCGCGCGCAGGTGAAAGTGGACGAGGTTTTGCGGTGGTGGCAGATGAGGTTCGCGCGCTCTCCAGCCGCTCGGCGGGATTTAGTAATGATATTCAAGCGCAGCTACGCAATGTCAACGATGCAATAGGTAGTTTAACTAGAGAGGTTGGTGTTGTTGCCTCGCAAGATATGTCATACGTGTTAAATGCTAAGCGCGAAGTAGAAATCGCGATTTCTGAACTTCTGGAAAAATCAAAAAATGATCAACATATTGCAAAAAGATTAGATGAAATTTCGATTTTATTACTAAACGCCTTGCATCAAGCGATGCGCGGGCTGCAGTTTGAAGATATGACATCGCAAAATGTGCGTTATCTACTAAGTTTAATGCAATCCTTAGATCCTATTACCAACACACTAATCTCCGATGCAAGAGGCTTGAGCAATATGGAGCGCGCTTTAAGTGAAGAGCTAAGGAATTACCAGCAGCAGCTAAGTGCTCGTGCGAAAAACCCTGTCTCTGCATCATCTATGCAGAGCGGGGGAATTGATTTGTTTTAATTAAGTAGCATTAAAGAATTTAATAATGACACATACCATAAAAATGCCTAATCGGTTTGATTTAGTGGCTAGCGGAGAATTTAATTCTGCGATTACTGCTGCGTTGGGTGAGGATGGCGCAGATCAGAAAATTCAGCTCGATGGCATTCATATGGATTATATCGATAGCGCGGGTCTTGGCTTATTGGTAATGGCTCATAAAAAAGCAATGAGCAAAGGTTGCAGTATTGAAATTGTACACGTGAAACCTTCCGTTAAAGAGATTTTGCTCTTAGCAAATATACAAAAATTAATCAGAATTAAATAGGAATAGGAATAGGAATATACATATGTCAGAGCTAGAAACACTTCGCTTGCCTCGTCGATTTGATTATTCCTTTCATCGCCAATTTTCTGAAATGTATACGCCAGCGATTGATAACTCGGCGTTCAAAGAACTTATTTTAGACTTTTCTCAGGTTGAGTATCTCGATTCATCGGCCCTTGGCATGATGGTATTGCTACAGAAAAAATTCTCCGGTAATAACCGTGTAATAAAAATTAAAGGTGCACACGGCGCTACCGAAGAGATTTTAAAAATGGCTAACATGCAAAAAATATTTGAATTTATTTAAAAACACTATGTTTGAATTGGCCCCAAATATTTCGCGAATCCTTGTTGTTGACGACGACGAAATACTTAACTATTTATTTTGCAGCTTCTTAAGCTCGCGAGGTTTTGAGACATTACCAGCTCATGGCATTGGTGACGCAAAAGCCATGTTGCAAAGTGATAACGCTATAGATTTAATAATATTGGATTATCAATTGGGGGACGGTGTAGGTATGGATTTGCTAGAGTCAATGTCTTTAGCAAACTATATCAATTTCCCACCTGTGATTATGATTAGCGCCAATGAAGAACCAGAGTTTCTTGAAAAATGTTTTTCGGGTGGCGTTAATGATTATATTATCAAGCCCGTTAATTTATCGCTGCTCGCATTAAAAGTAGAGTCATTAATTAAATCCGTTAGCATGCAGCGTTTAATCACCAAGCAAAATCAAGAGTTAGAAAATTTTAAGAGGGAGGCTGAGCGTGAAGAGCAAGTTGCAAAGTTTACTTATGAATATCTACTGCGCCAAAACTCCAATGCCTACGACGGTGTAGAAGTTTGGTTAAAGTCATTCGCCGCATTTAGTGGTGATATGGCGCTGGTAAAAAAATCGCCGAGTGGGAATTTATATTTTATTCTGGCAGATGCCACAGGGCATGGCTTATCGGCGGCTATAACCATTATGCCGCTCGTCACTATATTTAACAGCATGGTTTCTAAAGGTTTTCATATACAAAAAATCGTGACTGAAATAAATAGGAAGATGGTAAGCGACACTCCTGCGGATAGGTTTGTGGCTGCCACGGTTATTGAAGTGGATCCTTTTAGACGTGAATTTAGTGTGTGGAGTGGCGGCATGCCGCCTGTGTTATGGGTAGATGCAGGGCAGATTACGCATCAAGTGAATGCGCAACACATGGCGCTCGGTATTATGGATGACGACATGTTTGATGCAAGCGTTACCACTATAAGTTTTCCAAAATCTGGTTTTATATTTACCTATACCGATGGTTTAACTGAACAAGAAAATGTTAGTGGCGAACCATTTTCTGTTGCAAGGGTGCGCAATATTATTGCGCAACAGCCACACAATTTATTGCAGGAGTTATCCAGTAACTTATTGCAATTTGCACAAACCGAAAACTATTCAGATGATGTTTCAATTTGCATGATTCAGCCAAATTTAGTTTTTTCAAATATGGCTGAAATTGCCATTGTAGAAAAACTACCTAGTTCTACTTGCTACCTAAGTAATTATTTTAACTGGAGTCTTACGCTATCTGGCAATCAGTTAGAGAATTGTGAAATCCCACCTTTATGCAATCATTTTTTACACCAGGTTGGTGCAGGGCAAGAATTATGTCAAAAAATATTTGCAGTGCTGTCGGAAATGGTAAGCAATGCGCTTGATCATGGTGTACTTGGTTTGTCCTCCAGCATTAAAGAAAGTCCCGATGGTTTTATGCGTTATTTTAGTGAGCGAGAACAGCGCTTAAAAATATTAACCGATAAAGATTTTGTAAAGCTTTCTATGCAATGGTTTCCCAATAATGGTGATGGCTATCTGTTGGTAGAAGTAGAAGATAGTGGTGCAGGCTATATTCCAAAAAATGAAACGAGTGGAGTTAATACTCAGTGCTCTGGCAGAGGAAGCGGCCTTATTCAGAAGCTATCTGCATCAGTAGAAATTATTTCTCCAGGGAATAAAATCAGAGCTACTATTAAGTAACTTAATTATCGTTAAGCCCTATAAGGGTGGGGAATTTACATGAGTAAGCATATTTTGATTGTTGATGATTCAGCATCGGTACGCCAAATGGTTGAAGCGACGCTTAAGTCTGCAAGCTATGCCGTCACTGCCGCTAAGGATGGTCTTGAAGCATTTAATATTTGTAAAGCTGCAACTTTTGATTTTGTATTAACAGATCAAAATATGCCGAATATGGATGGCTTAACCTTAATAAAATCCTTACGTGGTTTAGGTAATTACAGTAAAACCCCCATAGTGGTTTTAACCACCGAGGCCAGCGATAGCATAAAAGCACAAGGCCGCGCGGCGGGCGCAACGGGTTGGATGGTAAAACCTTTTGACCCTGCAAAACTTTTAGAAGTTGCTAAAAAAGTTTTGGGTTGATTATGTTAAAGGGCTCTGACCCCTTTTAAAAATCCTAAAAAATACCGCACTAGGACGTTCACTATGTCTATAGACATGAAGCAGTTCCATTCTGTTTTTTTTGACGAGAGCGCAGAGCATCTCGATGAAATGGAGCATTTACTGCTGGAATTGGATACCGAAAATCCCGACGCCGAACAACTCAATACTATTTTTCGCGCAGCACATTCTGTAAAGGGTGGCAGTGGAATCTTTGGGTTTGATGCGCTGGGTTCTGTAACTCATATTATGGAAAGCCTGTTGGATAATGTGCGCCAAGGAAAGTTAGCGATCAACTCGCAAATGGTAGATTTATTTCTAAGTTCGGTAGATGTGTTGAAGGGGATTTTAGATAGCTATAAATCTAATAGTGAAATTGATTGGCCGGGAGCCAATAAGATTTGCGAAAAACTTGAAGCCTTAACGCATCCTAAAATAGTGGCAGTAGAAAATGAAATTCCTGGTTTTGGTTTGTTTGCAGATACAGAAATAAATGATGTTGAAGATGGCTTCGGTTTTTTTGGTGATCCGGTATTACCCTCTACCAGTGAAACCTACGGATTTTTTGATGATGAAGATGTCGCGAATGCTCAATCTTCTAATACTAAAGATGAAGAAGCAGAAAAAAATACAGAATCAGAAAATGACGCGAGCCAAATTACCACCGCCGAAAAAATCCCCGCACTTACCTCAGTACCAAAACCAAAATCACAAGATGCCACTTCGGCTGAAAACAGTTCTATTCGCGTAGATGTTACCAAGGTAGACCAACTCATTAACTTGGTTGGCGAAATCGTTATCACGCAATCCATGCTCAACTTAATTGGCCAAAGCATTGATGGTGCCCTCGGTGAAAAATTCCAAAGCGTTGCCGCTGAATTAGAGCGAAACACCCGTGAAATTCAAGAAGCGGTTATGTCAATTCGCATGTTGCCCGTGTCATTTGTGTTCAACCGTTTCCCGCGAGTCGTGCGCGATCTCTCTACTAAGCTTGGCAAATCAATCGATTTAATTATAGAAGGCGGCGATACCGAGTTAGATAAAGGCCTCACTGAAAAATTAGTAGACCCGCTCACGCATTTAGTGCGCAACTCAATTGATCACGGCATTGAATCCACCGAGCTTCGTCTTGAACGCAATAAAAACCCCACCGGCACGGTAGTTTTAAAAGCCGCGCAGCAGGGCGGCAGTATTGTTATTAGTATTAGTGACGATGGTGGCGGTTTAAGCCGTAAAAAAATTCTCGCAAAAGCCCACGAAAAAAATATTCCCGTTGGCGATAACCCCAGTGATGCCGATGTATGGCAATTAATTTTTGCCCCAGGGTTTTCAACTGCAGATCAAATTACCGATGTGTCGGGTCGTGGCGTAGGTTTGGATGTAGTGAAGCGTAATGTGCAATCGCTGGGTGGTCGCATAGATATTGAATCGCAAGAAGGTATAGGCGCTACCTTTACCATTCGCTTGCCACTCACGCTTGCGATAGTAGATGGCATGTGTGTTTCCGTGGGCGACCAAACTTTTATTATCCCGCTAGTGAATATTGTTGAATCCATGCAGCCGCAAGAAAAAGATATTAAAACGCTGGTGGGTGATGATCAATTACTGCTAGTAAGAGAACAATACTGGCCCGTGTTAGCGCTTCATAAAGCTATGCAGTTGAAACCAGATTTTACTGAAACGCACAAAGGTATTGTGGTGTTAATTGAAGCCAACAAACATAAGTTCGCATTATTTGTAGATGCCTTAGTAGGGCAGCAACAAGTGGTTATTAAAAGTTTAGAGCAACATTACAAGCGCGTTAAAGGCGTTGCCGGTGCAACCATTATGGGTGATGGCAGTGTGGCATTAATTTTAGATGTGGAATCGCTCTCAATCAGTGTTAAGTCGCCAGAGTTACAGCAAGCGAGTTAAAAAAATCTCAATATTTTTACCGAGGTACAACATGACGGAACACACAGCCAATCAAGAATTTCTAACCTTTACGCTAGGTGAAGAAAATTACGCCTTAGATATTCTTACCGTAAAAGAAATTCGCGGCTATGAATCGGTAACTAAAATCGCCAATGCCCCAGCCTTTATTAAAGGCGTGATTAATTTACGTGGCGATATAGTCCCCATTGTAGATTTGCGCATTAAATTTAATGTGGGCCAAGCCACCTACGATGAATTCACTATTGTAATTGTGCTGCATATTCACAACCGAATTGTAGGCATAGTGGTAGATGGCGTGTCTGATGTTGTAAACCTCAATAAAGACCAGCTGCGCCCACCGCCTAATTTTGGTGTCGCTTTTGATAGCCGTTATTTACTAGGCTTGGCAACCATTAATGAGCAAATGATCATTATGGTGGACATTAACGAATTAATATCCAGTGAAGAAATGGGCTTGTTTGAAAAACAGCAAGATTTGGCTTCTTAAGTGATTCATAGGCCTAACAATTTTTTGTCTAGTGAGATTTTTCATTTCATTAAATAAATATGAATATTATTACGGTGTGTTAAGGAGATAGTCATGAGTTTAATAAAAAATTTATTGGGTGTGAGTGAACATGAAAAAGCACTTGAGGCTGAGCTGCGCGATTTGCGCGGTAAAATTGTAGCGATCGGAAAATCACAAGCTGTTATTGAGTTCTCATTGGATGGTTGCATATTGGATGCTAACCAAAACTTTTTAGATGCCTTAGGCTACCGCTTAGATGAAATAAAAGGTCAGCACCACAGTATGTTTGTGGATGGTAACTTTCGGCAAAGTCATGACTACAAGAATTTTTGGAATAAGCTTGGGCGCGGGGAGTTTGATGCCGGCCAATATAAGCGGCTTGGAAAAAATGGAAAAGAAATTTGGCTGCAGGCGAGTTATAACCCCGTATTTGATGAGCTAAACAAGCCCTATAAGGTTATTAAATTTGCGGCTGATATTTCCGCCGATGTTATGCGGAGCGCTGATTACTCTGGTCAGTTAGCGGCAATCAGTAAAGCGCAGGCCGTTATTGAGTTTGACTTAAATGGCAATGTTTTAAACGCGAATGAAAATTTCTTGAATGTATTGGGTTACAGCTTGCAAGACGTAAAAGGCCAGCACCACAGCATGTTTGTAGAAACTAATTATCGAAATAGCCAAGATTACCGTTTTTTTTGGGAAAAATTAGGCCGTGGCGAATACGATGCAGGCCAGTACAAACGCATTGGCAGAGGCGGCAAAGAGGTTTGGATTCAAGCCAGCTACAACCCCATTATGGATGCCAATAATCGCCCCTTTAAAGTTGTTAAATACGCAACCGATATTACCGCGCAAGTGAATGCGGCGGCTGCGCTGCAAAATACAGTAGATGAAGTTCAAGGCGCGGTGAATGCAGCGGTAGAAAATGATTTAACCGTTCGCATTCCTCTCGCCGGTAAAACCGGGATGTTGGAATCCTTGAGTGCCGGTGTTAATTCACTGCTAGATACCATGACCGATATTATTCAGCAAATTCAAAATGCGGCGGCAGAAATTGCTACGGGATCTGCAGAAATTGCAACTGGCAACGCAGACCTTTCAAGCCGCACCGAAGAACAAGCGGCCAACCTAGAAGAAACCGCATCCAGCATGGAAGAATTAACCTCAACCGTAAAATTAAATGCCGATAATGCAAAACAAGCGAATGTATTGGCAGAGCAAGCGGCAACGGTTGCAACCAATGGTGGTGAATTAATCGGGCAGGTTGTTACCACCATGAATGCCATTAATGAATCTTCCCAAAAAATTGCAGACATTATTGGTGTGATTGATGGCATCGCTTTCCAAACTAATATTCTTGCGCTAAATGCGGCAGTTGAAGCAGCAAGAGCGGGTGATCAAGGCCGTGGTTTTGCAGTGGTGGCTTCAGAGGTGCGCACGTTGGCGCAGCGCTCGGCCAATGCCGCTAAAGATATAAAAGGCTTAATTTCTGATTCGGTGAAAAAAATCGAAAGTGGAAATACTTTAGTAGGCAAATCTGGCGATACCATGAAAGAAATCGTAACCGCTATTAAACGCGTGAACGATATTATGGCGGAAATTGCCGCTGCTTCTGCAGAGCAATCGAGTGGTATAGAGGAGGTGTCTACCGCTGTTTCACAAATGGATGAAATGACGCAACAAAATGCGGCCTTGGTTGAAGAGGCAGCAGCGGCAGCAGAAAGTTTGCAATCGCAAGCAGATCAATTAACACAGCGCGTTTCACAATTCCGTTTGGAAAATGATTCTGGGCGTGCAAATCATAAGCCTGCACAACGCTTGGCGTCACCCAGTAAAAAATCAATATCTAGTTCTAGTAAAAAATTAGCGCTACCCAAAAATCAAGATGATGAATGGGAATCGTTTTAATCATTATTAGTGCATAGGTTTTGCCTAAAAAATCCGCTTGGCGTAAATGCTTAAGCGGATTTTTTATTTTACGCGCCGGCATCTTGTTAAGCGTCTGTAGCAATGGGTATTGGGTTATGAAAAAGTAATATTTTCAACCTGCCAAGTATAAAAACTCTACTACACTTTAGGAGTTGTTATATTTTTCAGCCGTATCGGCTGTTCATAATGGATTCGTTTTATCACTACAAAATTACGTCTAAGGTAAGCATTTTTTACTAGCTCAGGGGAATTCCATGCGTCTTTCAAACGTTATTAATAATCTGTCGTTAAATATAAAACTGCTTATATTGGCTGCTATAGCCCTTATTGCGATAGCGGTGCCTACAGGCATGTATGTGCAATCTGCTAGCAGTGCAATTGCAAGCACATCACTTGAGTTAAAGGGTTTTGATACAGAAGAATCCTTTTTTGCAACATTAAAAGTCTTGCAGCAGCATAGAGGTTTGGCGGCCGGTGTATTGAGTGGTAGTGGGCAACAGGTAGCAGAGCTGAGTGCAGAAGCCGCAGAGGTAGACAAGGGTTTTCTAGCCTTAAACCAAGCAATTAAGGTGCTGGGCTCCGCTGACTTAAATGAAAAAATTAAGAGCATTATGATTGATTGGGGTTCATTGAAGTCGGCGGTAAATAGTAAATCTATAGATGCCCCTACCTCTTTTGCTAGGCACAATAAACTAGTGGCGGATCTGTTGAGTTTTAGTTGGGACATTGGCGCGGTTTCTGGCCTGTGGTATGACCCAGCGGTTGCGTCCTATCATTTAATTATTGCCAGCCTAGACACCACGCCTAGATTAATAGAGTCACTGGCTCAGGTGCGGGGGTTGAGTAATGGGGCGTTAGTGTCGGGTAGTATTAATGAAAGTCAGCATAAGGTTATTTTTTCGAATATTGCCTATATAAAAGTTTATCGTGAAGCATTGCTTATGCATTTAAGCGCTGCTGCAAGTGCGGATGCAACCCTTGGTGCACTTGCTCAGCAAGCCAAAGAACAGTTGTTGGCGGTGAATGATTTTTCTAACCTAGTTGATCAAGAGATTTTATCTAAGCGTGAACTAACGCTAGACCCTAAAACCTTATGGTCAAAATCTACCCGTATCATAGATGAGTTATTTATCTTCAATAAGGGCGCTACAGATCTTTTAGATAAAGCGTTAAAGGAGCGCATAGCAACGGCAGAAAAAAATCGAAATTTAACTTTGCTATTTTTGGGTTTGTTGATAGGTGTATGTGGCTACTTGGGTTGGGTAATTGCCAAATCCTTGAAGGTTTCGTTAACCGCTGCGCAAGCGGCAACAACCGATATTGTGAACGGAAACTTTGATATCACCTTAGATACAGCGCGGCAAGATGAGTTTGGCGAGCTGAATAAAGCTATGTTGGCGATGAGCGCACAATTAGCCGATGTCGCAAAAATGCAGGTGGAAAACTCACGTATTCGCAGCGCATTAGATGCAACATCTACCAATGTCATGCTTGCAGATAATGATAGAAATATTATCTACATGAACAAATCTGTAGAAATCATGTTGCGTCGTGTTGAGTCGGATTTGCGCAAGGCTTTGCCGCATTTTAATGTAGATAAAGTGTTGGGCGGCAATATGGATATCTTCCATAAAAACCCTGCGCACCAAAGTCATTTGTTGGCCACGTTAAAAGATACTTATGTGGGCAATATCGTGGTGGCGGGTTTAAGTTTCCGCTTAATTGCTAGTCCAATTTTTGATACACAAGGCAATCGATTGGGTTCAGTGGTTGAGTGGATAGACCGCACCAAAGAAGTTGCCGCAGAAGGTGAAGTAAGCGGCCTTGTACAAGCAGCCGGTGCGGGTAATTTTAAAGTGCGCATTCCCACAGAGGGCAAAACAGGTTTCTTCTTGAATTTGGCAGAAGGGCTTAATGCATTAATGCAAACCTCAGATATTGGTTTGGGTGAAGTGAATCGCGTATTGGGTGCCATTGCTAAAGGCGATTTAACCGAAAAAATTACCGCTGAATATTCCGGCACCTTTGGTGAACTCAAAGATTATTGCAACAGCACCACAGAAAGTTTGGGCGATATTATTGGTGAAATTCGCACGGCGGCTGAAACTATTTTTACCGCATCCAGCGAGATTGCTTCCGGCAACGCCGATCTTTCAAGCCGCACTGAACAACAAGCGGCTAACTTAGAAGAAACCGCTTCAAGCATGGAGGAATTAACCTCTACCGTAAAACTCAATGCGGATAATGCCAAGCAAGCCAATGTATTGGCAGAGCAAGCGGCAACCGTTGCAACTGATGGTGGTGAATTAATCGGCCAAGTGGTTACCACCATGAATGCGATTAATGAATCCTCACAAAAAATTGCAGACATTATTGGTGTGATTGATGGCATCGCTTTCCAAACTAATATTCTTGCGCTAAATGCGGCAGTTGAAGCGGCGAGAGCGGGCGACCAAGGCCGTGGTTTTGCGGTCGTGGCTTCAGAAGTTCGCACACTTGCGCAACGCTCGGCTAATGCAGCAAAAGATATTAAAGCGCTTATTTCTGATTCGGTTAAAAAAATCGAAAGCGGTAATACACTGGTAGGCAAATCTGGCGACACCATGAAAGAAATCGTAACCGCTATTAAGCGCGTGAACGATATTATGGCGGAAATTGCCGCTGCTTCTGCAGAGCAATCCAGTGGTATAGAAGAGGTATCTACCGCTGTTTCACAAATGGATGAAATGACGCAACAAAATGCGGCGCTCGTTGAAGAGGCTGCAGCGGCAGCAGAAAGTTTACAAAGCCAAGCCGATCAATTAACACAGCGCGTATCGCAATTCCGTTTAGCGAATGATTCTGGGCGTGCGAGTCATAAACCTGTGGCGCGCTTATCCGCACCCACAAAATCGGAACCGACTAAATCCACATCTGCAATCAGTAAAAAATTATCGCCGCCAAAAAATCAGGATGATGAGTGGGAATCGTTTTAATAAATTTAAAAACAGGAAACTATGGTAACCAATACGCGCGATAGAGAATTTAATTACAGCGAAGCGGACTTTGAAAAAGTCCGTGAGGTGATTTACAAAAAAGCGGGAATTAATTTATCTGACAGTAAAAAGCAATTGGTGTATAGCCGTTTGGCGCGGCGTTTACGTGCGTTGAAGTTAGAAAATTTTTCGGCGTATCTCGCCTACCTAAATGACAATGAAACCGAGCAAGAAGAATTTATTAATGCGCTTACTACCAATCTAACGGCTTTTTTCCGCGAGGAGCACCATTTTACAATTCTTGCGGATTATGTAAAAAAATTCAGGCATAAAACTAGCCCCTTGCGGGTATGGTGTGCGGCCGCCAGTACTGGGGAGGAGCCCTATTCCATTGCGATTAGCCTGGCGGAAGCTTTTGGCTCTTATGAGCCGCCGGTAGAAATTATTGCCTCGGATATTGATAGTAATGTTTTGCGTGAAGCCAGTACCGGTGTTTACAGTTTACAGCGCTTGGAGTCTTTAAGTCTTGATCGGAAAAAACAGTTCTTTCTTCGCGGCAAGGGTGTGAATGCAGGTAAAGCGCGCATTGTGCCTGAATTGCGAAAGTTAATTGAGTTTCGCAAAATTAATTTGTTGGATGTGACTTGGCCATTGTCGGGCAGCTTCGATATTATATTTTGCAGAAATGTCATGATTTATTTTGATAAGTCTACGCAATTAAAATTATTGGAGCGTATGACAAAACTACTAAAACCAGAAGGGCTTTATATTGCAGGCCATTCCGAAAGTTTTTCGCAGGCACCACATCTTGTGAAGTTGGTGGGTAAAACCACTTATGTGCTGGCTAGGCCAAAAGGTATAGCCAATGAATTATGATAATAACGAACACCTTGCCCCCAATACCTATTACGACCGCCACTTCGATCGCCAAGCGGTAAAAATTCTGCCGGGCGAATATTATGTGACCACCGGCGATAAATTAATTGTTACGGTGTTGGGCTCCTGTGTTGCTGTTTGCTTGCGCGATAAACATACCGGTGCTGGTGGAATGAACCATTTTTTATTGCCTAATGATGGCAGTAATGAATCTGGTTTATTAACAGAATCTGCGCGTTATGGCGTTTATGCCATGGAGATTTTAATTAACCATTTGCTTAAACTTGGCGCTAATCGCAATCGTTTAGAGGCCAAGGTGTTTGGCGGTGGGAATGTGTTACGCGGTATGGTGTTAAATAATGTGGGGCAGCGCAATGCAGAATTTGTACTTGATTATTTGCACAACGAAAGTATTCCTATAGTCGCGCAAGATTTATTGGATGAGTTCCCACGTAAAGTTTATTTTTTTCCTGACACTGGCAAGGTTATGGTAAGAAAAATTAAATCGTTACACAACAGTACTATTCTTGATCGTGAAAGTGAATACCGTATGCGCGTTAAATACTCCCCCAAAAGTGGCGATGTGGATTTGTTTTGATTGATAAGCTCCTTCCATTTCCTAATGGGGCTATGGTGTTGCGCTCCTTTAAAAAGATGAGGAATAGAAATTGCCGATTAAAGTATTGGTGGTAGATGACTCTGCATTAGTGCGCAGTTTGTTGTCAGAAATTATTCATAATGCGCCTGGCTTTACATTGGTGGGCGCTGCGCCTGATGCATACGTGGCGCGCGATATGGTGAAAGAATTTTCGCCAGATGTCATCACGCTGGACATTGAAATGCCGCGCATGGATGGTTTAACGTTTTTAGAAAAATTAATGCACGCCAAGCCAACGCCTGTAATTATGATTTCAACACTCACAGAAGCAGGTGCGGATGCCACTCTGCGCGCGCTAGAACTAGGTGCCGTTGATTTTATTCCAAAACCTAAATTAGGGATTACGGAAGGAATTCGTGAGTATGAAGAATTAATTTTAGAAAAGTTAGCGGCAGCCGCGCTGGTAAAAGTAAAGCCTTTGGCTAAAAGTCTGCTGCGGGAGCCGGTAGCCTTGGCACAAAAAATTTCTACCACTCGATTACAAAGTACAGAAAAAATTATTGCTATTGGCGCGTCTACCGGTGGTACTGAAGCCATTAAAGATGTGCTTATGCAGCTTCCTGCAGGTGTGCCTGGCATTGTAATGACCCAGCATATGCCGGCGGGTTTTACGCGAACCTATGCCGAGCGTTTAAATAAATTAACCAAGCTGCATGTAGTAGAAGCAAAAGGCGGCGAGCGTATTTTGCCTGGGCATGCGTACCTTGCCCCCGGTGGTTTTCATCTGTTGGTGGTTCGCTCTGGGGCGGATTATGTAACTAAATTATCCAGTGCTGAACCCATGCATCGCCATCGGCCGGCAGTGGATGTCATGATGGCTTCTGTGGCTGAAGCAGGCGGTAAAAATGTTATCGCTATATTGTTAACCGGCATGGGGAAGGATGGTGCTCAGGGGATGCTGGATATTCGCAATAACGGCGGTTACACCCTCGCTCAAGATGAGCAAAGCTGTGTGGTTTACGGTATGCCAAAAGAGGCGGTAAATATTGGCGGCGTCGATAAAACCGTAGCTTTAGATAAAATGGGTGATGCCATTTTAGAAAAATTAAAATCTATGGGGGCTGGGAATAGGCTCTAATTCTTGTTGATACCGGTTGTGGTCTACTAATCTCGGAATGTATTCGGCGAGAAATTGAAGGTGGTGAATAGTTGCATGAATATTATGTCAAGCTAGAAACCACATCGAAGACGTTTGAAAAAAAGCGCGTGAAATAAAAATCGAAAACTGAAAAAGGAATCTTAGCGGCGAAGCTGGCGCAAGGTTAATTCGCCGTTGCGATGATTTAATTCAAGATGTTTTAGCGCGCTCATACCCAGTAAAATCTCGTCGCCTTCCATGCCCATAGTAATGCTGGCGGGCACATTGTTTAATTCAATATCGCCCAATTGTAGGCTGTCTAATTGGGTGTCAAACGTGGGCGTGGTGCCATTGGCGGTATAGGCAATACCTTCGCGGCCACGCTGTAAGCCCAGTTTTTTCGCGAGATTATTGCCAATGGCAACATTAGTGGCGCCGGTATCAATCAAAAAAACGACGCTTTGGCCATTAATTGCGCCCGTCGCCACGTAATGATTGCGATTATTACGTAGCAATTTCACTTCGATAAAACCGCCTTCATACTGACTAAACGGGTTTTTATTGGGGTTATTTTTTTGCTCTAAATAATGATGAAAAAATACCCCGAGCCCGATTATTAAAATAATCCAACTGAGGTGTAAAAATATTTTCCCAAAGGTATTGCTGTCGTTGCTCATTATTTTTTCGTATCAATCTGAAAGTGAAGGTTAAGGTAAAAGAGTTACAGCTCGATAGTTTTGAGCGCTTGCTGGTAAGCGTCCAAACTATAGCCACTGACTTTTTCGTTGCCGATAATAATTAACGGTACACCGCGCCCGCCTAAATCATCAAATAGCGCTTTGTGCGCATCTGACGATTCGATGTCTCTTTCGCAAACACGCTCGGGTTGTTCGGCAAATTCGGTGGCAAAAAATTCCCGCGCTTTTTTGCAGTAACCACACCAGCGGGTGGTAAACATCACAACATCGCATTGGCTGTCTATTTCGTTGGCGCTTAGGTGTTTGGGTTTGCTGGCAAAATAGTAGCTGCCTGCAGCAATAAATACGGCAGCAATTAAAAATTTATTCAAAGGGCATTTTCCGCGTGGCATGTGGTGGCCAGCAAGCAGCCATGGGTGAGTTGGGCTATGATGCCGCCCTAACTTGGTGATCGCAACACATCCTGTGCTTGCGCCCTATTTATGGCTTATTTGTAGAGGAGAATCCTTGTGGAAACATTGGTAAATTCGACCCCTAGTGATGGCGCTACTCCTTATAGTTATAGCGTTGACGTGACTTATGAAAATGCGAAGCAGGTTTTGGTGGATGAATCCATGCTGCGGCCTGTGCTTATCGACTTTTGGGCCGAGTGGTGCGGCCCCTGTAAAAGTTTGGCGCCGGTGCTGGAAAAAATTGCCAATAACTACAAAGGCGCCTTTTTATTGGCCAAGGTCAATGCCGATGAATTGCCGCAAATTACGTCGCAATTGGGTATTCAGAGTTTACCGACTTTAATGCTGATGTTTAATGGCCAGCCAGTGGATGGTTTGCAGGGCGCTCAAAGCGAAGCGGCGATTACGGCGTTACTCGATAAATATGTGCCCGCACCTTGGGTTGCCGATGTGCAAGCGGGCTTAGCGTTAATTGAAAGCGGTGAAGATGTAGCCAAAGGTTTTGCCTTATTGCGTAGCGCCCATAAAGATTCGGGATTTGACCCCCGCGCGGCTTTTGTTTATGCCGGCGCGCTAATTGATAACCGCCGTCTGGATGAGGCAAGAGCCTTATTGGCGACCATTAAAATGGCGAATCAAAATAATGATTATCAGCAATTAATGGCGCAATTAGAGCTGGCCCAAAATGCGGCCAAAGCGCCAGAAATTACCGCGCTAGAAACACAACTACAAGCCGACCCTAGCAACTTGAGCGTGATTGCCGATTTAGCCGCCCAGTACGCCCAGCATCAACACTACAAAGAAGCGTTGGAATTACTCTGGGGCGTGCTAAAAAAAGATCTTGCCGCTAAAGACGGCGAGATTAAACGCCTTTATATGGATGTGATTGCCACGACTGGCAAGGGTGATCCACTGGCGATTAGTTATCAGCAAAAACTCTATTCCATCTTGTATTGAGTTTTAGCAAGCGTGCGTTCAATCGTCATGCGTTTTGTTGCGACAAGGCCTTTTTTCTTTGGTTAATCCATTGAGTCTTGGCATGCGGCTGTCATAATGGCGGCCTTTTTTTCCCATTAGCGATGTAAGAGGATGCGTATGCAGCCACACGTAAAACCCCAGAACCCCAATTTTTCATCAGGCCCATGCAGCAAGCGTCCTGGTTATGATGTGGCTAAATTACCCATCCACACATTAGGTCGCTCGCACCGCTCCAATATTGGCAAAGAAGCGCTCGGTTATGCCTGTTCTAAAACCGCCGAATTGTTAGGCTTACCCGAAGGCTACCGCGTAGGTGTAGTGGCGGGTTCTGATACTGGCGCCGTTGAAATGGCTTTATGGTCATTGTTGGGCCCGCGTCCTGTGGACGTGTGCGGCTGGGAATCCTTTGGTTTGGGTTGGGTCACCGACATTACCAAACAACTCAAATTAGAAAATACCCGTGTTTTTAAAGCCGAATACGGCGAATTGCCCGCGTTAGAGCAAGTTAACTTCGCGCACGATGTGGTCTTTACCTGGAACGGCACCACCTCTGGCGTTAAGGTGAAAAATGGCGACTGGATTCCGAGCGATCGCGAAGGCTTAACCATTTGCGATGCGACTTCGGCGGTATTTGCGATGGAAATGCCGTGGGAAAAACTCGACGTAGTGACCTACTCGTGGCAAAAAGTGTTGGGTGGCGAAGGTGCCCATGGCATGCTGATTTTAAGCCCTCGCGCTGTAGCCCGGTTAGAGTCTTATGTGCCAGCATGGCCAATGCCAAAATTGTTCCGCATGACGTCTGGCGGCAAAGTGGTTGAGGGTATTTTTCAAGGTGAAACCATCAACACACCCTCAATGCTTGCAGTGGCCGATTACATTGATGCTTTAGATTGGGTTGAATCAATCGGTGGTGTAAGCGAGACCATTGCGCGCTGCAATGCCAACTACCAAGTGCTGGCCGACTTTATTGCGGAAAACGACTGGATCAACTTTTTAGCCCGTGACCCCGAAACCCATTCGACCACCAGTGTATGCATCACCCTTGATGCCACGCCCGAGCAAGTAAAGGCACTTGTTAAGCTGCTGGATAAAGAAGGTGTGGCGTACGATATCGGCGCCTACCGCGATGCGCCTCCGGGTATTCGCATTTGGTGCGGCGCCACTATAGATTCTGCCGATATCAAAGCGTTACTACCTTGGTTAACTTGGGCTTACCAGACCGTAACGGCTTAAGTGTGAAAAAGTGATGTGATGAGCGGGTGCTTCGGCGCCCGTTTATGTTTTAACCCCGTTGATGTTGTAAGCAAAAGCTGGGCAAGCGTTATAGGCAAAAATTGCAGGTAAAAAAAACCAACCCAAAAGGGTTGAGGCAAATAAAAAAAACAAGTTTTTACCTATCCAATCACAAGCGCGAACAATGGAAACTGGAGAGCAGAATGTTCAAAATAAAAACCTACAATAAAATTTCTGAAAAAGGCTTAAGCCGTTTTGATAACCGCAAATACAGTGTGAGCGCCGAACAAGACGCGCCCGATGCCTATTTAGTGCGTAGCCATAAATTACACGACGAAGCCATTCCCGATAGCCTGCTGGCGGTAGCGCGTGCGGGTGCTGGCGTGAATAATTTGCCAGTCGCCAATTACACCGCAAAAGGCATAGTGGCGTTCAACTCACCAGGCGCAAATGCGAATGCGGTAAAAGAATTAGTTTTGGCGGGCATGTTGTTGGCCTCGCGCGATATTATCGGTGGCCGCGATTTTGCCAATTCACAAACCCAAATTACCGACGCGGCCGAAATGGGCAAACTCATGGAAGCCGAAAAAGCGCGTTTTGGTGGTTGTGAATTGATTGGTAAAACCTTGGGCATTGTTGGCTTGGGTGCTATCGGCTCAATGGTAGCCGATGTTGCTTTGGCAATGGGCATGAAGGTTGCGGGCTATGACCCTGCGCTATCGGTAGAGGCTGCATGGCGCTTGCCTTCTTCGGTTGAACGCAAAGAAAACCTACAGAGCATTTTGGCCGCGTGTGATTACGTGACGCTGCATGTACCTGCTATTGATGCCACCAAGCACATGATTAATGCCGATAGTTTAGCCAGCGCTAAAAAAGGCATGGTGTTATTGAATTTTGCTCGTGAAGCGATTGTGGATACCCATGCGGTATTGGCAGCGTTGGAAAGCGGCAAACTGCGTAAATACGTGTGTGACTTTCCCGAGCCTGATGTGATTAATCATGCTGGAGTAATTGCATTACCGCACATTGGCGCCAGCACTGAAGAAGCCGAAGAAAACTGCGCCATTATGGGCGCCAACCAACTGCAAGATTATTTGCAGCACGGCAACATCCTTAACTCGGTTAACTTTCCCGCTACCAGCATGGGGCCAGTAGAAGGTTATCGTTTAACCTTCAGCAACCACAATGTCTCGGGTGTTTTGGGTAACGTCTTGTCGATCTTTAAAGAGCTTAATGTGAACGTGATTGATATGGTCAATAAAAGCCGTGGCGACTTGGCCTACACCATTATCGATTTAGCCGAAAAACCCACCGATTCCGTTATTGCAGCGGTAGCGGCGGTTGAGCATGTGATTCGTGTGCGTGTGGTTAGTGCAAAGTAAGTTGTAGATATATTTGTCCCATAAAAAAGGCGCTCCTGTTGAGCGCCTTTTTTATGGGTGAAGGTTTTGGATTGTCGACATTAGTGAATTTAAATCACTGATTTTTGTAAGCAGGGTTTGCACTAGTATCCACCCGAAAAAGCCATGGACTGGCTTTGATGTTCTAACGCTATGGCTTAGCCTAAAGAAATTTTGAATCTTGATGTTGTGCCTATATCGCCATACACTCGCCGCCGCTTTAACGGGGCGCCTGAA
>JAXHOG010000091.1:0-22220 GCA_034519605.1 Marinagarivorans sp. | reverse complement strand
GCGTGGCCGTCTTACTGCTTACTGCTCAATGATTGTATCGATGCAACAGTCAGCCCTAAGGATCCAGCGACATGGGTTTACCGGATTGTTACCGCTATATCTATCGGTTATTCCATTTATGTGCAAAACCAAATCCCCGACAACTACAACAAAACAACCCCCGATGGCTCCAGCATCTATAGCGCCAACCTGCAAGGCAACCGCCCAAGACTAATGGGCGTGGTACCCGAAATTGCGGACCGCCATAAGCACTTTCCCGACTTACTCAACAACCCACGGCGTGAATACATCGATCATCAGCAATGGATTTATTTAATGTTGTGCGTGGGCGAATACGAGTTTGGTCCTGCGCCTTTACGGGTGTGAGTATTGAGGTTGAAGTGCAATACCGTGCCGAAGGCGCCACAGAGTGGACAACCCAAACTTATGCGTTTGATGGGGCAAGCGGTGACCAACAAGGGCACACTCGCTATTTAACACTATCATCGGCTATGCGCCCCGAAGTGCGCATGCGCCGCACTACCGAAAAGTTCGATGACAGCCGCATTTACGATACCGTTGAATGGCAGACCATGCGTGCCGAATTAAGCACAGTAGAAAGTTATCCGGTGTTACAACGCTGGCGGTAAAAATGCGAGGCACCAACACCCTCGCGCGCAGTGTCGAGAATAAATTAAGCGTAGTGCCCACCCGTATTTTGCCTGTGTATGAAGATGGCGAATGGCAACCCGCTGCCTCCACCAAAAGCATTGATGCCTTTTTTGCTTATATTGTTAAGAGTGTTGGCCACACTGACGCGCAACTGGATTTAATCGACCTAGAGTATTTGCGTGGCGTATGGCAAAGCCGTAACGATGAGTTTAACGGCGTGTTTGATAACGAAAGCACGTTATTTGAGGTGCTAAAGCGCGTGCTGGCCCCGGGCTTTACCGAGCCTATCTTAGAGCGAGGGCAAATTACCCCAGTGCGCGATGAGCTACGCACTGGCTACGATTACATGTACCAGCCAGACAACATGGTCAGCTCCTTAAAGTGGGGTATGAAGCTGCACGATCCAGACGAGCCTGACGGTATCGAAGTTGAATATTTAAGTGATAAAACATAGAAGCCCGAAACTGTGCTAGAGTTTGTCCTAAAAACCTCAGTTGAATCACCAAAGTCTGCGCACCCCCTTGACGCGCCTAGCCAACGTTAAAAACCTGAACAGCCCATAAGGTTGCCCTGCATTTTTAACATTCACTATTCACATCAAGGATTTACACCTCTTTTTGGCGCTCAACTGAGGTTTTTAGGTTTATTGGAGGGTGACGACGGCATTAAACCCCGTAAAGAATGCGCCTTTGGTATTACAAACCGAGATAAAGAATGGCAGCTTGGAATGGAGGCGACGCCGCGAATTACGCTACCGCCGCAAGCGTTATTTCTTTCACCACCGAGATGGTGCAGTTTAAACAGCTCATACCTTAGTTACACCGCCTTGGGCAGCGATATACCCGGCCCCAAAAATGGTTTGGTTATTCTCAGTGGCTACTGCCATCTAAGCAGCAATATGAAACACTTCAAACGTTATTTAAAGGCGACTTAACAAGGAGTTACGCGAGCCTTTTACAGTCAAAAGAGCTCTTGATAAAAGATTTGCCCATACCTGCATCTAAGTATTTTGATGTTGTTGGTTCTGGCTTCAATAGCGATGTATGGCACTGTGCCAGTGCCCCACGGCGAGAGGGTCGCCACCCATGCGAAAAGCCACAGTCAATTATGGAGCATATAGTCAAAGCCAGCGGCAAGCCGGGCGACTTAGTGCTTGATTTGTTGGTGGGTGGTGGCTCAACAGCGTTGGCATGCGCAAAGCTAGGACGGCAATTTATAGGCTCCGAGATGAACGCAGGCCACGTGAGATCAGCCAGAAAGCGCATCAAGGAATTTGAGAAAGGCCGAAGGCTTGTGTGATGGCACATTAGATGGAGCAATAAAAAGCCCAGTATCAACTGGGCTTTTTAGCTAACGCATGAAAGTATCAAATTAATAAGCGTAAATGCGAGATTACTTATTATTTGTGCAGCGATTTAGTAAAGCAATTGCATACCGTAAATCACTGCTAAACATCGATTTAAAGCCGTTTTTTTGTCTCGCAGCTTGTGGCGCATTGTCCAAACCCTTTGGCGCCGCACATACAGACGAAAAAAAACCACCTTTATGGTGGTTTTTTTTCTTGTAAGTGGGGAATTTACAAGATTAATTGGTCGGGACAGCAGGATTTGAACCTACGACCCCCACACCCCCAGTGTGGTGCGCTACCGGGCTGCGCTATGCCCCGAGTGGTTTTTAAACCAGCTAACTGTTTTACTTCTTAAGTTCACACTCAAGCTGCTCTGCAGTTAGGTCGCGAATAATACGCCAGCTGATTGTTATTGCAAGCAATTTTGAGCGCTTGATTCAATAAAAAGCTTAAGGCTGTGGCTTATCCAAACAATGCGCATCGATACGATCACGCAATTTACGACCAGCCCGAAAAGTAACCACACGACGAGCGCGAATATCGTATTGCTCGCCCGTTTTAGGATTACGCCCCGGCCTCGCCGATTTATCACGCAACTCAAAATTACCAAAACTGGAGATTTTAACGTGCTCACCAGCTTCCAGCGCTTTAATCACTTCCTCAAAAAAACTATCGACAACGTCTTTTGATTCCTTACGACTAAAACCGAGATCTTGTTGCAGTTTTTCCGAGAGTTCTAACTTGGTTAACGAATGCCCCATAACGCCCCCAAAGACAATTTATAGCCTTTGCAGGAGCGACAGGTGAAGCCCCCACAAAACCCTTTAACGCAGGCTAGCACCATAAACTTCGGCGAGCATTTTTACAATATTATCAACAGCTTGCTGGATTTCATCATCCCTCAAGGTTCGTTCGGCATTTTGGAAGGTCAGACTAAAGGCCAAGCTTTTGCGACCTTGCGCAACCCCCTGCCCTGCATACACATCAAAAAGCGCTACCGTTTTTATATTTGCGCCTGCAGCATTGGCAATGGATTGTTCAATTTGCGCCGCCGAAACAGCCTCATCAACCAACACAGCCATATCACGTGATACCGAGGGGTAACGCGATAACGGCGCATAAGTGGGCACCGCGCCTTTCAGCAAACTTTCTAGCGCCAACTCGAACACATACACAGAGCCCGCAATATCAATCGCTTTTAAGGTCGATGGATGCAGCGCTCCCACAAAGCCAATCACTTGCCCAGCTAAATGAATTTCGGCAGTTTGGCCAGGATGCATAAAAGCGGGACAGTTTTTAGCCGCTTCAAAACTAAAAGCCGCAGCGTTGCGGGTGACTGCTAATAGCGCCTCGATGTCGCCTTTAATATCGAAAAAGTCCACCGCCGTTTTGCCCGAATTCCATGCTGTGGGCAAACGCTGACCAAATAACAAGCCCGCCATTTTACGCTCTTGCGGATAAGCGGTAGCATCATCACCTTTTGCACACATCAAACTGCGCTCAAATACCAAGCCACTTTCAAATAAAGCGGCACGGGTTTGTTGGCGATTGAGGTTATAACGCAGCGCGCCAATCAAGCCAGGCATTAGGCTGGTGCGCATTTCGGCCATATCGGCACTAATGGGGTTTTTAAGCGGGACAATAGTTTTGCCAACAGGAAATAGTGAATGTACTTTGGGGTCAACAAAGCTATAGGTAATTACTTCGCTATATCCGCGCGTCACTAATGTGCCAGTTAAATCACGAACCGATACCCCAGCTTCGGGCGTTGCAGGCAGCTCGATGGCAAACGATGGCGTGCGCGTCGGCAATTTGTCGTAACCGTACAAGCGCGCTAACTCTTCCACTAAATCGGCATCAATCGATAAATCAAACCGGTAGCTCGGCACTTTAAATGACCAGCCTGCATTACTTTGCTCTATTAACTCCAAACCTAAGCCTGTCAACATGCGTACGACATCTGTATCGGGCAACACCAAGCCTAACAAAGAAGCTAAACGCTGTTTGCTGAGCGTTATCAGGCTCGCAACAGGCATATTCTCTCGATTAACCGCATCGAATACGGGGCCAACTTTACCACCGCAGATTTCTACTATCAGTGCCGTAGCTCGTTCGATAGCTTGATGCTGCAAATCGTAATCGACGCCTCGCTCGAAGCGATGCGAAGAATCTGTATGCAAGCCAAAAGCACGCGCACGCCCAGCGACGGCTATAGGCGCAAAAAATGCACTTTCAAGCAAAATATCGGTTGTGGTATCGCTTACCGCCGACTCATCTCCACCCATTACACCCGCAAATGCGAGCGCTTTTTGGGTATCGGCAATCACCAATACATCCGGCGTTAAGGTCACTGTTTGGTTATTTAATAAAACCAACGACTCACCTTCGTGCGCAAAACGCACCCGAATGTCGCCAGATACCTTGTGAGCATCAAAAGCGTGCATAGGCTGGCCCAACTCAAGCAATACGTAGTTGGTCACATCGACAATAGGGCCCAGGCTAGCGACGCCCGAGCGACGGAGCTTTTCAACTAACCATGCTGGGGATATAGCTTGTGAGTTAACGCCGCGAACCAAACGCCCGACATACTTTGGGCAAGCCGCTGGAGCCTGAAGCGATACTGACAAAACGTCCTGAATATCTGCCGAAACAGCAGGCGCATAAATAGGCTTATAGTCACAGCTATTCAAAACTGATATTTCACGGGCAACGCCGCGCACACTCAAACAATCGCTGCGATTGGGGGTTAAATCTAGCTCCAGCAAGCAATCATCAAGATCAAGATAAGCGCGCAAATCCTGCCCCACGGGCGCATCCAAAGGTAATTCCCAAAGGCCACTGTCATCATCACCGCAAGCTAATTCCGTTTGGCCGCACAACATACCAAAAGACTCTACCCCGCGTAACTTGGCTTTTTTGATAATAAAATTACCCGGTAGCTGCGCACCTATTGTGGCAAAAGGAATTTTAATACCTACACGTGCATTAGCTGCACCGCAAACAATTTGTTGACGGCCTTCGGCATGCCCATCAACTTGGCAAATACGTAATTTTTCGGCATCGGGGTGCGCGCTGACTTCAATAATCTCACCGACAACAACACCACTAAATGTGCCAGCGACTGGCTCAACGGCATCCACTTCTAAACCCGCCATGGTGACTTGTGCAACCAAGGTTGCGGTATCAATCGCGGGGTTTGCCCACTCACGTATCCAAGATTCGCTAATTTTCATACTGTCTCTATTCCGTACCAAAACCCCATTAAGGGCGACGATCGCGAGGCGGGTAGCTGACTAATCGCCCTCGCAAAACTGGGTCAATGCTTCTGGGGCTAGTTAAAATTGCTTCAGAAAGTCGAGGTCGTTCTCAAAGAACATACGAAGGTCATTAATGCCATAACGCAACATTGCCAAACGCTCAACGCCCATGCCAAAGGCAAAACCCGAAACCTCCATAGGATTAAAATCGCAGGCCAAAAACACATTGGGATGCACCATGCCGCAACCACCAACTTCAAGCCAACCTGTTTGCTTGCACACACGGCAGCCCTTGCCACGGCAATGAGTACATTGAATATCCATCTCGGCCGAAGGTTCGGTAAAGGGGAAATAAGAAGGCCTAAAGCGCACAGGCACATCAGCTTCAAAGAAGGTCCTTAAAAACTGCCCAACTACGCCTTTTAAATCGGCAAAACTCACATCCGCATCAACCACTAAACCTTCAACCTGGTGAAACATGGGTGTATGTGTGATATCAGAATCGCAACGGTAAACACGACCTGGACAAATAACCTTGAGCGGCCCTTTGCGATTCAACATAGTGCGAATTTGAACTGGCGATGTGTGGGTGCGCAAAACATGGCGGGCATCCACATAAAAAGTATCATGCATGGCGCGTGCGGGGTGATGAGCAGGAATATTGAGCGCTTCGAAGTTATGGAAGTCGTCTTCTACCTCAGGCCCCTGCTCAACGCGGTAACCTGCGCGAACGAAAATATCTTCTATGCGGCGTAATGTATGAGTAACAGGATGCAAACTACCACGATTCACCGCTCGCCCTGGCAAGGTCACATCGAGCGTTTCACTGGCTAATTTTGCATCAATGACGGCTGACTCAAGTGCCAGCTTTCGATCATTGAGTGCATCCTGAAGCAATACTTTGGCCTCATTAATTTTGGCGCCGGCTACTGGGCGCTCTTCAGCAGACAACCCCCCTAGATTTTTTAATTGCGCCGTCAACAAGCCTTTTTTACCCAAATAATCAACACGAATAGCCTCCAAATCAACGAGGCTTTCGGTCTCAGCAATAAACGAAATGGCCTTAGCAGTAAGCTCGGCAAGGTTTTCCATAAGATATTCCAATCAAGCAAATCAAGATGACGCAAACAACAAAAGGTTTGCACCTAAAGCTTGCACCTAAAAAGATGCCGTAAACTCTAATGCAGCTTCTCAACGGCCTAAATTACGGCTGAGGCTGGCACCCAAGCGCAGAGAATTTAATTCATAAAAAAGGGGAAGCAGCCTAAGCCCTTCCCCTTTCAAAATCAAAACAAGTTACCTTAGGGCAATTAAGCCGCTAAAGCATCCTTTGCTTTAGTGACGATTACCGAAAATGCAGCTTTATCATGCACTGCTAAGTCAGCTAAAACACGACGATCAAGAGTAATGTCAGCTTTCTTTAAGCCAGCAATTAAGCGGCTGTAGCTCAAACCTTCAGCGCGCGATTGCGCATTAATACGAGTGATCCAAAGTGCACGGAAATTACGTTTTTTAGTGCGGCGGTCACGATAAGCATATTGACCCGCTTTGATAACCGCTTGTTTAGCCACACGGAAAATACGCGAACGCGCGCCATAATAACCTTTAGCTGCTTTTAAAACTTTCTTGTGGCGACGATTCGCCTGCACACCACGTTTTACACGGGCCATAAATATATCCTCATAAAATGATTAAAAACGTTAACTTAGTTAGCCCTTAACATACGAGCTACCAAAGGTGCATCAGAATTGTTCAGTACACTGGTACCGCGCAATTGACGCTTACGTTTGGTGGTCATTTTGGTCAGGATGTGGCTCTTGTTAGCATGTTTATGCTTGTAGCCAGCGGCTGTCTTTTTAAAACGCTTTGCCGCGCCGCTATGTACTTTAGCTTTTGTTGCCATCGTAAAAATCTCCGAATATAGCGATGATGATGTGTTGCGCATCGTACCGAGACGCAATTTTTTAAAAATGTAAGGCAGCTAAAAAGCCCTATCACTTTTTCTTTTTGGGGGCCACGACCATAGTTAGCTGACGCCCTTCCATTTTAGCGTGTTGCTCTACGACACCGACTTCATCCAAGTCTTTGGCGATGCGATGCATCACTTCCATGCCTAACTCTTGGTGGGCGAGCTCGCGACCTTTAAATCTCAATGAGATTTTGGCTTTATCCCCCTGCTCTAAAAATCGTACCACGGCGCGCATCTTAACTTGATAATCGCCATCCTCGGTACCCGGACGAAACTTCATTTCTTTAATTTGCTGCTGTTTCTGTTTCTTTTTGGCAGCCGTTTTTTGCTTTTTCAGTTCGAAAAGGTGCTTACCATAATCCATGATCTTGCAAACAATAGGCTCGGCCTCTGTTGCAATAGCGACGAGATCAAGCGTTGCGGCTCGGGCGGCTTCAAGAGCTGCCTCGATTGACACTACGCCAATCTGCTCTCCATCGGCTCCAATGAGCCTTACTTCTTTGGCTTCAATTTGATCATTGATAGCCGCTTTCTTTGAGCGGCCCTTTACCGGGCTGACACGATTATTAATGGGGACTTCTCCGTTCTAATTTAAAAAACTGGTGCAGTAAAATCGAGGCCATTGCGGTTAAGCGACGCGCCCTCGTTCAGCTATAGCATTCGAAAGGGTTTGGATGAACGACTGTAAGCTTAGCGTGCCGAGATCTACACCTTGCCATGTTCGCACTGTCACAGTGCCGTTTTCGACTTCTTGATCACCAACAACCAACAAGTAAGGAATACGCGAAATTGTGTGCTCGCGGATTTTAAAGCCGATCTTTTCATTTCTCAAGTCGGCAAACGCTCTAAAACCATTGTTTTGCAGGGTTTCTTCAATTTTTGACGCATATTCAGCCTGTTTATCGGTAATGTTTAAAATTACAGCCTGTTCTGGTGCTAACCAGGCAGGGAAAGCGCCTTCGTAATGCTCGATCAAAATACCAATAAAACGCTCAAACGAACCCAAAATTGCACGGTGTAACATCACTGGCACCTGCCGCGAGCCATCTTCGGCAACGTATTGCGCACTCAAACGAGCGGGCATCGAAAAATCAACTTGGATTGTTCCACATTGCCAGACTCGACCAAGGCAATCCTTTAGAGAAAATTCAATTTTAGGGCCATAAAACGCGCCTTCACCCGGCAAATAAGTAAATTCCAAACCTTTAGAGTTAAGCGCGTCCGCCAACGATTTTTCGGCCTTATCCCATACTTCGTCACTACCCACACGCTGTTCTGGGCGGGTCGACAAACGAATAATGACCTCACTAAAACCAAAATCGGCATACACGTTAAACAGTAGGTCGGTAAAGTTTGAAACCTCATTTTGAATAGCTGCTTCAGTACAGAAAATATGCGCATCATCCTGCACAAAACCACGCACACGCATGATGCCCTGCAAAGACCCCGAAGGTTCGTTACGGTGGCATGAACCAAACTCAGCTAAGCGCAAGGGCAGATCACGGTAGCTTTTTAACCCTTGGTTAAATACCTGAACATGACAGGGGCAGTTCATAGGTTTAATTGCAAAGTCTCGATCTTCGGATGCCACGGTAAACATGCCGTCACGGAACTTATCCCAATGACCCGATTTTTCCCACAGTGTGCGATCGACTATTTGCGGCGTTTTGATTTCTTTATAGCCGTTAAGTCGCTGCACTTCGCGCATGTACTTTTCAAGTTCGGTGTAGATCGCCCAACCACGCGGATGCCAAAACACCATACCTGGAGCTTCTTCCTGCAAATGAAAAAAGTCCATCTTTTTACCAATTTTACGGTGATCGCGTTTTTCAGCTTCTTCTAAGCGCAACAAATAAGCCGCAAGGTCTTTTTTGTTAGCCCAAGCCGTACCATAAACACGCTGTAACATTTCTTTACTGGAGTCACCGCGCCAGTACGAACCCGCCACTTTCATTAACTTAAAGTATTTGAGCTTACCGGTTGAGGGAACATGCGGGCCACGGCATAAATCTTCAAAGTCACCTTGGCGATAGAGCGATAAAGCTTGATCAGCAGGAATATCACCAATAATTTCGGCCTTGTAGACTTCGCCTAGCCCCGAAAAATACTCAATGGCCTGATCGCGCGGCAATACTCGGCGCACAATCGGAAGATCTTCATCCACCAAAATGCTCATGCGCTGCTCTATAGCAATTAAATCTTCTGGGGTAAAAGGGCGCTTATACGAAAAATCATAAAAAAACCCGTCATCAATGACCGGGCCAATCGTCACTTGCGCATCAGGGAATAGCTGTTTAACAGCCTGCGCCAATAAGTGCGCCGCAGAATGGCGTATAACCTCTAAACCTTCTGGCGATTTTTCGGTAATGATAGACAGAGCAACATCGCTTTCAATAACAAAGCTAGCATCAACAACGCGATCATTAACCTTGCCCGCCAATGTTGCTTTGGCAAGCCCAGGCCCGATATCCATTGCGACATCCAGGATAGACACAGGCTGATTAAACTGACGAATAGAACCATCGGGTAAAGTAATAGAGGGCATAAGTGCTCCAAAATCAGTGGTGACCCCTACCAAAGGCCACGTGAATAAAAAATAGCACCCACGAACAATATCGAATAAGTGACTACAAATTAACAAAGCCGCGAAGTATACGCCGTTAACTGTGCAAGCGAAACAAAGTCATTCCAGCGCCAATAACTTAAGCGCCAAGATTACCGACGTGCGCCGCTAAAATGCATTGCGCGCGAGCAATAGACGCCTTTAATACCGCCAAGATATCCTCCATGGTAATAGGGGTGTCGTCCAGCCCCGCCGCCCAATTAGCAACAATGCATAACGAGGCATACTCGACACTCAACTCCCTCGCCAAAGCCGCCTCCGGCATGGCTGTCATACCCACTATAGTATTGCCATCGCGCATTAAACGTTGGATTTCGGCAGCGCTTTCCAGTCGCGGCCCTTGCGTACAGGCATAACAACCTCCGTCAACAATAGCCTCATGCGCCTCATGCGCGGCAGCAACTAGCTGACTACGCAAAACAACACTGTAAGGCCGAGCAAATTCAACATGGTTAAATTGCTCAGTGATTTGTTCAGCAAAAGTATGCTCGCGGCCATAGCTATAATCGATAATTTGATCGGGAATAATGATGGTTCCTGGCGCGCAATCTTTCCCAATACCACCGACGGCATTGATGGCAATAACCTGCTTCACCCCCAGCAAATGCAACGCCCAAAGATTAGCTCGATAGTTGATTTTATGCGGAGGGAGTTTATGTCCACTGCCATGACGACATAAAAAAGCAAGTTGCCGCCCCTGAAAAACACCTAGCGTGATATCAACATCGCCAAAAGGCGTTTTAATCGACACCACGTCGGTATTACTCAGCCCTTCGAGCGAGTAAACACCAGACCCCCCAATAACGGCCAATATAGGATTTGCAGACATTGAAAAAACCTCAAGATTGACAATGCACCCATTCTAATCACCTGAGCTTGCTCGAGCACCACTGTAACGACTAAACAATTAATCATCCGTATCACCGATGACCATATCTCCGCCAGCATCCTTGGCGCGACGCAAACAGACGTTGGCACTTTGTACTAAAGCCTCAAAGCCTTTATCCCCGGTCAGTGCAACAGTATTCGCCACGCCTGCACTAAACCTCACTGCAATTTTTTTACCCTGCCATTCGGTAGGCTCTTGCGCCAAGCGCTCAGCAACACATTTAATCAACGCACACGCCTTTTCATTATTCAGCCCAGACAACAAAACAAAAAACTCTTGCCCATCTGCACGCGCCACCAAAAATCGGTCGAGGATTTTATTGAGCCGCTGCGCTACGTGCTGCATAACGGCATCACCCGCTTCATGACCAAAATTTTCATTAACAAATTTAAAATTATCTAAATCAATAATTGCCAGCGCAGCAGGTGTTTGGCTATTTTGCGCAGACTGCCAATCCTCCAGCCCCTTTTCAAAAAAATAATAGCGATTGTAAACCCCCGTATGATAATCCCGTCTTGCGGCATCCCTAATCTGCTCGATCATTTCAACCTGCTCGACGTTATGCGTAATGCGGCAAAAAAACTCTTCGTGATTAAAGGGTTTTTTAATAAAGTCATTAGCGCCTGCTTTAATAAAACGTGCCGTTAAATAACCATCGCCTTCTGAAGAAATACCGATAATGGCGAGTTCAGATTTACCATATTTAATACGTAAATTTTGCACTAACTCAAAACCATCCATGCGCGGCATGTTGTAATCGGTAATCAACATTTTAATGGCAGGATTATCGAGCAACACCTTAATGGCCTCGACCCCATCTTGTGCTTCCAGCACCTGATAACGATGTAAGCGCATAAGTGCTAGTCACTACGCGTCGGCTCGTTTTTGAATCGTCTACTACCAGTACGTGAATCGTTTCATTTTTAATTAAGCGAAAAATTAAATTACAGGCATACAAATACGAAAAACGCCCTTCTTTCATCACGTAATCAACAATGCCTTTAGCTAGCAACGCCTCGCGCCGCACTGGATCAAAAGAGCCCGTTAACACAATGGTAGGGATTTTGGCCGCTAAGGTGACATCAACAATCTCACCATTTGGCGCATCCGGTAACGAGAGATCAACCATAGCGGCAAAAATATTAGGTTCTTGCGCCATAATGGCGACGGCCTCAGTCAGAGTTTCGGCATATAACGGAATAAAGTACCCAAACTGCTTAATAACATGTTTGATGACCCGCATCACCATTTGGCTATCTTCTACAACCAACACCTTTTTCATGTCGAGCGCTCTTAATTCGATATGTACTGCGATATGTACAATATGTACAAAGAGTGTAGACGACTCACCTAAACCGCCTTTGGCAACCACAAAATCTGCCCCAAAAACAGTAAAAGCACCCAAAGACAAGCACAAAACAAATACGAGATACAAGGAGTTTTTATGCCGCTGTTATCCTTGCCCTTCCCCGAACAATCGCCTATCTTGAAGGCAGCCCTACTTTTACAAGAAAGGCAAAGCATCGCAGCAGAACATCCAATAAGCGACTCTGTCGTCAATAAAGCTCTCACCAAAGAGCTATAACAAACCTAGATCAGGATAGTGAAAATCATGTTAGAAAACTGCAAATCTGCGCAAGAACGCTGGGGCGGCGTCAGTGAAATTATTGACCGCTGGTTGAATGAACGCCAAGAATTACTCGTTGATTACTGCGCACTTAGCAACGCAATAAAAGGCGATGACGAAATTAATTGCGGCGAAAAATTACGCAAACTCTGCCAAATTATTGTGGATTATGTTTCGGCAGGCCACTTCGAGATTTATGAACAATTAGTGCAAGAAGCCAAAGAACTGGATGATACCGACGGACTTAAAGCCGCTAGCGCTTTTTATCAAACGGTCGATTCAACTACCGAAGACATCTTAGACTTTAATGATAAATACCAAGAAATTGATGATTTAGAAACCCTCAGCGCGGATGTCTCAAAGCTCGGCGAATGGCTTGCAACGCGCTTTGAGGCCGAAGATGAAATGATCGCCGTTCTACACGTCGCTCACAAAGATCAAGTCGCTTAAATTAGTCAAACTGCTCACCAGGTGCCTCATTCAGCATTGACTACACTAGGGATAACCTCCCATCGGTAGAATTGCTATGACGCGCCTTTATTTTTTTCTTATCCCTTGTCTTTTTTTATTCAGCGCCTGCCAACCCACAGCGGCGCCTTATACCTCCGAATATCTCTTGCTTAAGTCGATTAATAGCGCCGCCATTTCCGAAGCATATTTAATTATCGGCAGTTTAGATCAAGGCGCACTTGTCTATTCCAAAAGCCTCAAAGCACCTATCTACCATTGGCACATGGGCGCTAACGATCCCGCCATTGACGCCATTGCCATTGCCAGCAACGCACCAACCGCCATTACTACCAGCGCTAATAATTTAGTAATCTGGGATCTGGCCACAGGTAAATCTCGCCATTTTTTAACGGCACCAGCGGGCATCAATTCGGTCGCCATAAATGATGAAGGGTCATTAGCGGCTCTTGGGCTTGCGAACCAACAAGCTATAGTCATCGACCTTAACAAAGGGGGCATCATTCACACGCTTAACCATCGTAGTGCCATCAACACCGTTGCACTTTGGCAAAAAACACGGCTGTTAACTGGCGAAGAAGCTAACCAAGCAACACTCTGGTCGCTCACATCGGGAAAACAAATCGCAACACAATCCCATGGTGATGGCGTCACGAAAGTGGGCTTTTTAAATAAAGGGGAGCTTGCTCTTTCTTCTAGTCGTTACGACGCCATCAAAATTTGGCAAACCCAAGAGAATGGGCAACTAAAAAACACCCTGAGCACACGTAAAAAAGCAATGCAAGCAGGTAAGCGTTTAGTTGATTTCGCGACGCTAAACAATGCAGAGCTATTATTAGGTTACAGCGATAGAGCAATAGAATGGCGCAAAAGGGGTGAAGAGAAGATTGAAACTCGCTGGAATCTCACCAAAAAAATCCCCCTTACTATCGACAGTAAAGCGCTAATTGCAGTAGGTATTTTCAACCACCAAAAAGTCGCCGTTACCTCAAATGGACAACTCCACACCCTAGAGCCCATCCAAAAAACACTTAAGTGACCACTTAAATCGACGGTAAACACATTCAAAAAACTAAAACGGCCCTTGCGAGGGCCGTTTTAGTTTTTATCTATCTACGCTAACACGTTAAGGTAACTCATCAACCTCTTCACCTTCGATTTCAACTTTAGGCGGCATGAGATCTTCTTGCGTCACCTTCATCAGCAGTAATGCCGTTGAGGCCACATAGATAGAAGAATATGTGCCCACACCAATGCCGATTAATAATGCCAGCGAAAAGTTATGAATCATCGCACCACCGACAAAAAATAGCGCCAACAATACAATGACCGTAGTGCCCGACGTTAGTAAAGTACGATCCAGCGTTTGAGTTAAGGAGTAATCAATAATCTCAGGCACCGACATATCACGAATGATTCGGAAGTTTTCACGTATCCGGTCAAACACAACAATCGTATCGTTAATCGAATAACCAATAACCGCCAATATAGCCGCCAAAACCGTTAAATCGAACTCTAACTGGAACAATGAAAATATACCCAGCACTATAATCACGTCGTGAATCAAGGCTACGACGGCGCCCACAGAGAACTTAAACTGAAAGCGCAAAGCCACATAAATCATCACCACCAACAGCGCAAACAACATACCTAAGCCGCCATCAACTGTCAGCTCCTCACCAATTTGTGGCCCCACAAATGAGCTTTGTTTGATGGTCACAGGGTTATCCGTAGTATTCAGCAAGGCAACAATTTGATCCCCTAAATTTTTTGCATCGCCTTGAATGCGCACCATGATGTCGGTATCCGTGCCATAAGCCACAACCACCGCACTTGAGTAACCCGCAGCGAGCAAGGTCGTTCGAATATCATCCAGCGCTGGCGCCTTCGCATACTCCATTTCAATTGAGGTACCGCCAGTAAAGTCGAGACCAAAACTCAAGCTATTAACAGCCAAAGAGCCTAAAGATACAACAACCATTAGCAAGGATACGCATGCGGCGAATTTGCCATATTTCATAAAATTGATGATTTTTACTGTGCTCATAACGGGACCCTTAGATATGTAGCTTGGTGACTTGACGGCCACCGTAAATGAGATTAACGACCGCGCGCGTTACGACTATCGCCGTAAACATCGACGTCAAAATACCTATGGATAAGGTCACGGCAAAGCCTTTCACCGGACCAGAACCAATACCAAATAAAATCAATGCCACAATTAAAGTGGTGATGTTGGCATCTAAAATAGTGGTAAAGGCACGATCAAAACCGGCATTAATGGCCGACTGCGGCGGCATACCCGCTTTTAGCTCTTCGCGAATCCGCGAGAAAATCAGCACGTTTGCATCCACCGCCATACCGACTGTCAAGACGATACCCGCCAAACCTGGCAAGGTCAGGGTGGCAAAGGGACTCATAATTGCAGCAATAAGAACGACGTTAAATGCCAATGCAATATTGGCGGCAAAACCAAATACGCGATAAATCGCAAACATCGTCAGTACAACCAACAGCATACCGAGCTGGACCGACTTAACGCCGAGTGCAATGTTTTCTTTACCGAGTGAGGGGCCAATGGTGCGCTCTTCAACAAACACCATAGGTGCGGCCAAAGCACCGGCGCGCAGTAATAAGGATAATTCTTTAGCTTCACTATCGCTTAAACCCGTAGTGCGAAACTCGCGACCCAAAGCACTTTGCACCGTCGCCAAACTAATAATTTGTTTAACGGGAATCTGCTCCACAACTTTGCGCTCGGTGCCATCGGCCTCGATCACGGTGCGTGTATTAGGGCGATACTCAATAAACAACACCCCCAAACGACGACCCACGTTCTTCCATGTAGCGCGGTGCATAGCCGCACCACCTTCCGAGTCGAGCGAAATATTGACCTGCGGTTGACTTGTTTCGGCATCAAAACCAGGCTGTGCATTAGTCACATTTTCGCCGGTGATAATCGGGCGGCGCTCTAAAAATGAACCGCCAGTACGCGATTGCATGTCTTCTTGACGATGATTAAATTTTTCGCGCTGACTCAAACCCGCATCCGGCAGCGCCTCTAAACGAAACTCCAAATTGGCGGTTTTACCAATCACTTTTTTGGCGCGGGCGGTATCTTGCACACCTGGCAACTCAACAATAATACGATTGCGACCTAAACGCTGAACCAGTGGCTCGGCAACGCCCAACTCGTTGACGCGATTGCGTAACGTAGTTAAGTTTTGCGACACCGCATGATCTTCGATCTCTTTAATGCCCTGCTCGCTCATATTTAAGCGCAAGACAAAAGCACCGTCGTCATTCTGCGTTTTGGTATTCATTTTGGGCAACTGCTCACGCACGATGGGGAGCAGCTGATCAAGTACCGCTTGATTCGGTGCAGTGATCACCAAATCATCACCGTTAAGGGCCGTTTGAACATCAAAAATACGCTCTTTACGTACCGTATTTTTGATCACCTCTTCAGCATCGACGAGGCGGTCTTTAACGGCCTTGGGCGTATCTACCTCCAATACAAAGTGCACACCACCAGCCAAATCTAACCCCAAGTTCATGGGGCTGGCGCCTAAATCGTGCAGCCACTGGGGCGTATTTTGGGCACTGTTCAGCGCCACAATAAACTGATCGCCACCGCCCTTGCGGCTAGCACCACCCGCCAAAGCCTGCTCAATCGCTTTTTGCGCTTTTAATTGCACGTCAAAATGATGCAAGCGAATCAACGCCGAGCCACTATTTTCAAGCTCAGCTTTTTTATATTCAACACCAGCGTCATCAAGTGATTGAGTGATGATGTCGAGCGTTTTTTGATCAACCTTAAGATCGGCCGAATAACCACTGATCTGCACCGCAGGGTCTGGGGCGTACAAATTCGGTAGTGCGTAAATGATGCTCAATCCTAATACCACAAGGATTAGCAGGTACTTCCACAACGGGTAACGGTTCATGTTTATGTCCAATAATTAATTTTTTTGTTCTCGCGACATTTATTTGTATTCACTGCAAGGTGTATTCGCAGCAAACAGGGTCACCAAACTGGCGCGCGATTATAACGGCTTGATGTTAAATATTCTGTTTTAAGGGGCTGTCTTTATGGGGGACAAGCCTCAAAGTTCAAGTTTTCGTCAACCCCTAGCCACTTTAACGGCTCAAAAAAGCCACCTCAACGACTCAAAAAAGCCACTTCAGCGACTCGAAAAAAGCCTCAAAAACACGGCAATAAAATCGCATTAATCCAGCACGGGCACATCCTTACCCTGCTGCAAATAAAACTCTGCAACAAACTCTTCTAAACGCTCAGCGGCAATCGCCTCGCGTAGGTTGGCCATCAAAATTTGATAAAAGCGCAAATTGTGGATGGTATTAAGCTGCGCGCCCAGCATCTCGTTACATTTATCTAAGTGATGCAAATAGGCTCGGCTAAAATTTTTGCAGGTGTAACAATCACATTTAGCGTCAACAGGGTCGGTACTGAGCTTGTGCTTGGCATTGCGCAACTTGACTACGCCCGTATGGGTAAACAAATGCGCATTGCGCGCATTGCGGGTTGGCATAACGCAGTCGAACATATCAATACCGCGCCTTACTGCCTCAACAATATCTTCGGGCTTGCCAACACCCATCAAATAGCGCGGTTTATCCTTGGGCATAATGGGCCCGAGATGATCAAGAATGCGTACCATATCTTCTTTGGGCTCACCCACGCTCAGGCCGCCAATGGCGTAACCATCAAAACCGATCTGCGTTAAACCGGTGAGTGATTCACTGCGCAAACTCTCGTACATGCCACCTTGCACAATGCCAAACAAGGCACTTGGGTTATCGGCGTGAGCGTTTTTACTGCGCTCGGCCCAACGCAAAGACAATTCCATCGAGTCGCGGGCTTCTTTTTCGGTCGCGGGGTACGGCGTGCACTCGTCAAAAATCATCACGATATCGCTACCCAAATCGCGCTGCACTTGCATGGCGATTTCGGGGTTTAGCTCAACTTTGCTGCCATCAATGGGCGAGCGAAAAGTCACCCCTTGCTCGGTAATTTTGCGCATCGCGCCCAAGCTAAACACTTGAAAACCACCGGAATCGGTCAGAATTGGTCCCTGCCACTGCATAAAGTTATGTAAATCACCGTGGGCTTTAACCACTTCGGTGCCGGGGCGCAGCATTAAGTGAAAGGTATTACCCAAAATAATATGGGCGCCGATGCCTTTGATATCGGCGGGCGTTAAACCTTTTACCGTGCCGTAGGTGCCCACGGGCATAAACGCGGGCGTTTCGACCACACCACGCGGGAATACCAAACGCCCTCGGCGTGCACGGCCGTTGGTGTTATCAAGTTCAAACTTCATAAAAGACATTACAACGGCCCCTGTTCTATAGCGCTGGGATTACGGGTAATAAACATGGCATCCCCATAACTAAAAAATCGGTAGTGCTCGGCAACTGCGTGGACATAGGCCGCTTTAACATGGTTGTAGCCCGCCAATGCCGAAATCAGCATTAACAAGGTTGATTGCGGCAAATGAAAATTAGTGACAAGAGCATCGACCACGCGAAACTCAAAGCCAGGATAAATAAAGATGCGTGTATCGCCTGCGTATGGTGCAATCTCGCCGTTTTGCGCCGCCGTTTCTAAGCTGCGCACGCTGGTGGTGCCCACCGCAATCACGCGTTTGCCCGCAGCCTTGGTTTGGCGCACCGCCTCGCAAGTGGCGTCGTCGACCACCATGTATTCGGCGTGCATGACATGCTCTTTCACGTTATCCACCCGCACAGGCTGGAAGGTGCCAGCGCCCACATGCAAAGTCACAAATGCGATATTCACGCCCTTGGCTTTAATGGCCGCGAGCATCGCATCATCAAAATGCAAGCCTGCGGTAGGCGCCGCAACCGCGCCTTTATGCTGGTTGTAAACGGTTTGATAACGCTCTTGATCCTTAGCATCATCGGCGCGATCAATATAGGGCGGCAACGGCATGTGGCCAATGCGCTCTAGCACCTCAATTGCGGGCTGATCTTCGGGAAAATCGATAACAAACAAATCGCCGTCGCGCCCCGCCACTGTCACCAATACCTCATCCGCCAGTAGCAGCTGACTACCAGGCTTAGGCGACTTGCTCGAACGTACATGAGCATTCACGCGTGTAGGCGTAATCACACGCTCGACCAACATCTCAATTTTACCGCCCGACAATTTGGCGCCAAAAACACGCGCGGGAATCACGCGAGTATTGTTAAACACCATCAAATCGCCTGCGTTTAATGCCCCAAGCAAATCGGTGAATTGCTGATCCATCAACGTGCCCGAAGGCCCATCAAGATTAAGCAAACGGCTGCCCGTGCGCGTTACCGCTGGGGTTTTAGCAATTAATTGCTCGGGTAAATGGTAATCAAAATCGGATAATTGCATGGTTAGCTAGCAACCGCCTCGCTAAAAAAAATGGCGCAGATTAGCCCAAATCGCAGGCTGTAGCCAGCGACACGGCTCTGGTATAGTTCAGCCCCTTTAAATAACGCACCTTGTTGCCGCCCATGATGGATTCACGCTTTTTAATTATCGCTCGTGTCGGCGACCACTCGCAGCATGCGCACTGGCTACAAGGCGAACGACCGAAGTTTGACCTCTTCATCAATTACACCGGCGCTACCCCCGCGCGCTTTAAGGATGACGGCACCTTTTATGAGCAATCGTTTTATGAGCCATCTTTATCAGGACAATCTTTATCTGAACAATCCCAAGACAGCCAAGATAATAAATGGCCCGCGCTTGCCGTACTTTTAGCATCTTATTGGGAGCTGATTAGTACCTATGATGCGGTCTGGTTCCCGAGCGACCATTTGCTAACCACAAGCTCCGATATCAACCGCTTATTTCACTTGTTTGATGGCCACCAATTAGCGCTAGCCGAGCCTGTCATTAGCACAGAAGCCAAACACACAGCATCGCTAATGCGCTTTGTGAGTGGAATCGGGACCATCGCGCCACTGTTTAGTCGCGATAACTTAGCGCAACAAAAAGCGAACTTTGCCCACAAACAAAATAACAGCCAACGCGCGATGACTTGGTCTGAGCAAACACCTAATCCAAAACGCAACCAAATAGCCATTATTGATGCCGTATCAACGATAGATTCGTCAGTAGACAGAAATGAAAGCCTCCAACCTGCGATAGAACTCTACGGCCAGTACATTTTTCAGTAGCAACGATTTTGTTGAACCCGTCTAAGGGCTCAACCCTTACACAGTGAGCGATTTTATGTCCTTAACCGAAAACGACTTAACACCCCTAACAGAAAGCTACTTAAACAGTTTGAATCGCCATCGCCGCCTTTTTGCCGAACTCGACAAACACGCCACCACACTCGAACACCTGTTCGCACTTTGCCAGCAAAGCCTGAATAACAAAGGCAAGCTCGTTTTTTGCGGCAACGGTGGCAGTGCCGCCGACAGCCAACATTTAGCCGCCGAATTTATGGTGCGCTACAAGCTCGACCGTGCACCGTTACGCGCGATTGCCTTAACCACCGACACCTCCATCCTTACCGCGCACAGTAACGACTATCACTTTGACTCGGTATTTGAGCGCCAAGTGCAAGCCCTAGTTGACCCTCAAGATGTTGTGATTGGCTTGACGACCTCAGGCAACAGCGCCAACGTCAACCGTGCACTCCAAGCCGCCAACGCGCTGGGCGCACATACGGTGGCCTTTACCGGCCGTGACGGTGGTGAAGTTAAAAATATCGCCAAGCTCAGCATTATTGTGGAATGCGACGAAACCGCGCGCATTCAAGAAGCCCATCTCTTTATGGGCCACTGGCTGTGCGAAGCGTTTGATCTGGTGCTTGCGTAACTGTTATCGAATTGGGCTTTATTGATCAAACATTAACTCTAGGAACATCATGGATATTTCTGTTTTTAACCAATTCTGCAATGCCTCAGTACTGGTTGTGGGCGACATCATGCTCGACCGTTATATGCTCGGGGACTCGCAGCGTATTTCGCCAGAAGCCCCCGTGCCCGTCGTTAAAATTGCCAAACAAGAAGACAAACTCGGCGGGGCCGCCAACGTCGCGCGCAACATTCGTTATTTGGATGCGCGCGTCGGGATAGTCGGCATTATTGGTAACGACGACAACGGCGCCCGAATCGCCAAACAACTTGACACCGAAGGCATCGGCCATCACCTCATTCGCAGCAGCGATAAACCCACCATCACCAAATTGCGCGTAATAAGCCGTAAGCAGCAAGTCGTAAGGCTCGATTTTGAAACCACATTTGATGCAAACGATATCGCACCCCTGATGGACGCCTTTAAAGAAGCACTGCCGTATTACAGCACCGTAGTTTTTTCTGACTACAACAAAGGCACACTCGCCAACATCTCCGCACTCATCCAAGAAGCCAAACGCCAAAGCAAATTCGTATTAATTGACCCAAAACAATCAGACCTAACCCTCTATGCCGGTGCCGATTTAATTACCCCCAACCTTGGCGAATTTAAACTGGCAGGCGGTAAAACCGATGATGAGGCTGCCATAGTGCAAAGCGCGCGTGCGCTGTTGGCGGCCGCCAATATTCAAACCATGCTACTCACCCGCAGCGAACAAGGCATGTCGATTATCAACGCCAATACCAAAGTCGATCTGGCCGCTAAAGTACGCGAAGTGAGCGATGTGACCGGTGCAGGCGATACCGTGATTGCGACTATGGCCATTATGAAAGCGCTCGGCCAAAGCGATGAAGACGCCGCCGAAGTTGCTAACCTCGCAGCGGGCATAGTGGTGACAAAACTTGGCGCCGAAATTGTTACGCCCGAAGAATTAGCCGCCGCCGTGATCGAGCAAAAGCTCAATCACGGCGCGCACTATCAATGCCCGCCCGAACAAACGCTTCGCCATATTGAATTGGCGCGCCGCGCCGGAGAAACCATCGTCTTTACCAACGGTTGTTTTGATATTTTGCATGCGGGTCATATTAGCTATTTAGAAAAAGCTAAATCCTTAGGCCATCGCTTAGTGATTGGTTTAAATACCGACGACAGTATTCGCCGCCTTAAAGGGCCAAGTCGCCCAATTAATCCCTTTGATCAACGCGCCACCCTACTCACCGCACTTAAGGCCGTAGACTGGGTGATTCCTTTTGGTGATGCAGGCAATGACACACCGCTGGCACTCATCGAAAGCATTAAACCCGATGTGCTAGTGAAGGGCGGTGATTACACCATCGCGACCATTGTGGGTGCCGAAGAAACTTTGGCGCGCGGCGGTAAAGTAAAAGTGATTGAGTTTGTCGATGGCTGCTCAACCACCAAAACCATCGAAAGAATTCGACAAAGCGCCACTCGAGAATAATTAAAAAATAAAAAAACGCGGCCATGGCCGCGTTTTTTATC
>JAXHOG010000049.1:0-6952 GCA_034519605.1 Marinagarivorans sp. | reverse complement strand
CGCCGAATTTTACACCAGAAAATGTTGGCGCTGTGCGAATAAGGAAGTCCATCTAATGCAAATGGCATCCACGAATCTGGAACTATCACCCACTGAAATGTGCTACCAATAACATCGCTTGCGTTAATAAACGATCGCTTAAGGTAAGGTGCGTACTTTATAGTTTAAAAAACTTGTCGCTAAAAATAAAAAATCCAACGATGCCAATAATCACTGGCAAAGCGCTATAGGTAACAAAGAAAAAAATACCCATAGAGAGCTTGGAATGCGCTTATCTTTTATAAATAATAGCAGGCCCATTAGCGGAATAACTAAAATGCCATTCTCTTTTGAGAATACGCTAGCAGCATGAGTGATGGGATTAAAAAGTAGATAGAGTGCAAAATTTTTTGCTATTTACCGCATCCCTTTTTACAAGTTGTCGCCTCTATTGCAAAAGCTGTAGCAACGGGTCACAAGAATAAACGCGTACTCCTTCTTGCAATAACTGCACGAGGTAGAGTACGGTTGATACCAGGGTAATCCCACTTAAATCGATGATTTTAGAGGCACGATAGAAGAAGTTAACGACACGCAGTTATAATCGGCACCGAATTAACCACAAAAACGCCTAAAAATGCCGACTAAAGACCACCCCATCGACCTCGTTAAATACTTTTCGCGCTGAGAGATCCTCGTATTAGTCAATAAAAACTACACGCATTACCCGACATTCTTTGACAACAGTGTCCGGCCAACCTCGAATATACTTAGATACAATGGCCGCGGCTGGCGCTCATACAGCGATTTTGAGGGCGTTTTCATCAAACAGCTCCTCAAAAAGCGAAGTATTTGACGCGTCACTTTGGAGGCAGAGCGGAAGAAATCACGATACCACGGAATGCGGTGGCCTTTTTCACGTGCATTTTTATTCTGTAAATCATCTTGCTTTTTTAAACTTGCCTCATCCTCAATACCCAACGCATTTTTATGATGATTCGAAAATAATTGCACCAGCAACGACGTCATCACCGCCAATAATGCTTGCTGAAAAATACCATTATTACTTTTACTCCACGCCTTTTTGCAAGAGAAATCATTTTTCCACGTATCGAAACATTTCTCTTCATCCCAGCGACGCAAATATAAAAAAGCAATAAGTCCTGGCTCAATCGTTAACTCATTCGATAAAAAAACGAGCTCTTTTCCTTCCGGTGTTTTGTAGCGAATACAACGCCACTCCTCAGCGCTTGCGTTCAGCGAAACACTGTCGTCAGACACAACACCTTCGTTCATCGCACACAGATTTACTGTGCGAGCAACGCTCGATTTTACGATAAGATTATCTTTCCATCGCGTAATACTGGTTTGCGCATAGGTCTTTTTTTGGGCATCCCAGAATGGCATATTAACAAAGGCTCTATCGACCACAAAAATAGCATTGCGCTTGCGCAAACAACCCTCGGGTGAATTAAAATTATTTTTCAGCACGAGCGTTTCATGGGTATTTTTTGTTTCAATGGCAACATCAATCGGCACGCCCATACGCACATCAAATAACGTTAGCATCATATGGCCTTTGTGATTATCGTCGCCGCCCTCTTTTGGCGTTAATCGTTGATAATGCGTGCTCTCTTTTTGATAGCTTCCGTCAACAGCAAAAATAGGGCGATCACCCAGTTCTGATATTTTTTCAAAACGATCAGGTAATTGTTTGCGCGCTATGTCAATCAGTGGTTTCAGTAGATCCTGCGAAATAATACAGCGCGACGCTGAGCTTAACGCGTCTGAATAGGTAGAGCGTGGAACCGGCATATCCGTACACTCAGCCATATGAAAAAATTGTTGTACCTGTTCGCGCATCGCCGCCACACCATTTAAGTGGCGCAAGCATCCAAATAAACAAAACGCTTTCATGGGGAGTGATAAAAAACGATTATCGCTGTAGCGTACTTTTTCAAAGGATTGCAGTACGGGATTAAAAAATTCGGCAAGTACCGTTTGATCCATAAGTTTTTTATAAACAGTGTCTGAGCGATGCATCGTGAGTATTTCCATGGTTAAATAAGATGCATTTTTCCGAATTTTTTGCTGACGATGTCAAGCTTTATTTTGAAAAAATCGATATTTTTTAATTTCGCATTTATCATCTTTTTTTAAAAAAACGTTTTTCTTTCGTAATTCGATAGCAGCGCGATTGTGTGAGGCTGCAGGGGCTTTTGGTGACGTTTTCTTTCAGGGCTTAACCTTGGTTGGCCGGACACTGTTGATCCGCCTATACAAATTGCTCCGGTTTGTTGTTGACGCTACACACCAGCACAAATTGTAGATGAAAGCACTTCGGGAGCTTCGATTTCATTACAGCTTGATCAGGTCTACTCACAATTAATGGTTGAAAATTCTTCTAATGCGAGAATTTTAACTAAGCAGGAGTTTTTAGATGAATTTGGATCCATTGAATAATGAGCTAATTGAATCTCTTAAGAGTTGGAGAGATTGCTTCGCTTATATTGTGTATAAAAAGAAATCTTATTGGATTTTGGATTGGGAATCTCATTTCAATCTAGATCAGCGAAAAAATTTCAAAGCCAGTCTTAGCAAGGGTATTTTAAGTGAAGAGCGCTATGAGCAAGTTCTATTAAACTATCGATGTGGAATACCACAGCTCACTGAAGAAACGTTTGATAATTATCTAGCTCTAGTTCGTCCGCACGTGTTTACTACGGAAGAGGTAAGAGATTTTTTCTTTAATCCACAGTGGGGGGATTTTCGTAATTTGAGTGGTCAGGTCGAGGATTACCTGAGTTTTGGTGCTGAGCTAACCTCTGAAGATAGAAAGTTATGTGGTTGGTTTCGTGCGATGCTACCAAAATTTTATATAAATTTTGATAGAAAGATTTTCTTACATCTATATGAAGGTCGAATGCATGACAAAGTTGTAAATGATGGTTGGTATGGCGCTTTTTGTGATTTTGAACATATGATTCCTTGCTCTCATAGATATTGGTTGCGTTCTTTGGATGAAGACTTATGGTCAGTCACTAACATTTCATGAGGGCGTTCAAAATTCTGTGTCAGGGCAACAGTGTCCGGCCAACCAAGGTTAAGCCCTGAAAGAAAACGTCACCAAAAGCCCCTGCAGCCTCACACAATCGCGCTGCTATCGAATTACGAAAGAAAAACGTTTTTTTAAAAAAAGATGATAAATGCGAAATTAAAAAATATCGATTTTTTCAAAATAAAGCTTGACATCGTCAGCAAAAAATTCGGAAAAATGCATCTTATTTAACCATGGAAATACTCACGATGCATCGCTCAGACACTGTTTATAAAAAACTTATGGATCAAACGGTACTTGCCGAATTTTTTAATCCCGTACTGCAATCCTTTGAAAAAGTACGCTACAGCGATAATCGTTTTTTATCACTCCCCATGAAAGCGTTTTGTTTATTTGGATGCTTGCGCCACTTAAATGGTGTGGCGGCGATAAATCAATGGGGTCAGACTCCATTGATTTAAACTTTCAAATTCAAATAGGCTGCTGATTTTCTATCGCCACCACGTGCTCGCGGTGCTGTAACCCTTCCAGTTTTTGCTTCAATCTTTGCTTTAAATCTATCGCTACCCAACACCCAAGATTTATTGGTGGATTCGCGAATATCTTCCAGCGTTTTTTCGCTGATGCGCGTTTTGAATAGCGCACGGTAAGCGGCTTGGCGTGTACTGGTATCCGCACCCAATAATACATATTCATTGTGCGGTACCAATAGCGCCCGCTCATCATTCGTGCCCAATGCATTTAGGGCATAGCTAGACCAAGGGTATTCGCTTGGGTGTGCAACCATGGCGGCACGCACTGGGTTTAGCTCTATGTAGCGGTAACAACTTAACAAGTAATGTTCGCTGTCTATGAGAGTGGCTTTGTAGCGACCCTCGAATAAAGTGCCGGTACGTTGATAGGTAAAATTAAAGTATTGAACGTAGTAGCGCCCAATCATTTGCAGGGCTTTGGCTAGGCTTTCTTCTTTTTGCGGTGTGATTAGCAGGTGTACATGGTTGGTCATTAACACGTAAGCATGAAGGTCGCAGCCGTGTTTGTCGCAGGCCAGCTTAAGCTTGTCGAGGTAAAACTGATAATCCGCATCCGCGTAAATAAATCAATGGAGTCTGACCCTATTGATCCTCTTGCGACCCGTTTAATTTCCTGACCCCAGATTTCAATTTTATTGATAAAGCAAAACAATACCAAGCAAAGCTAATAAAAAAATTTCTAAACGGATAAACCAAAAATTAAAATATTTTGAAATACTTTTTTTCTCTATTGCCTCCATATATAAATAATACGCAACGGGCAGCACAACGACCAGACCTCCATAAACAAGCACTCCTAAATTGACATGTGTATCGCGATAATGCACACCAAAAAACTGCATAATACTGTGAATAATCGCAATAGATTGTTTCGACAAACAGAAAAAAATAACTAATAAAAGCTGAATTGATAAATGTTTAACTATCATTTTTTTAATTCTTAGCACCTTAATAATTTTAACGCCTCATCAACTCAGGCTGAGGTATTTCTGGAGGCTGTATTTCTTCCTTTAAATTCTGCGGTGTGTTGATAGGGTCATTATGATCGGTCTCTTGTCCGCCTGAATTCAATACTGATTCGACTGCATCCGCACAGTTGTTAGTTGGTGACCACTCTTGTTCCGAATCACTCGTAATTTTCCCCGCCGCTTCGCTAGCAGCATCCTCATTCGGTAGATCAACCTCAATTATAGAATCAGCCTTTCTTCCATATGTCGCAACATCTCTCTCTGGCGTATGAAAATCAGCCTTGCTTGACCAACTGTCTGTGCTCGTCGGAAATTTACTGACATAAGTTCCATCTTTTGTTTTCGTTGCAACATGACCAGCAGCACTATTACCGGTTGGAGTAGGTCCTTTGTTCCAAATATATACAGTAGCTTCACCAGCTGGATCAACCGCATTCACCGGATCATTACCCACATAGGCATACATATTCATATTGTCTTTGTACCCAATCGGATCGGTTTGCATAAACCTACCCAGCTTTGGATGATAGACACGCAGCCTTGCGACTAATTCAGCCCAAGTGACTGGTGAAAACTACCGGCACCAGCAAAATAAAAGCGCCTACCACCAGATTATTTTTGTCGCCGCGATGACCATCATTGTCGTAAGCCAAATTGCCGTTAGTTGAACACACTTCCCGATGAATCCGCTGTATAATAACGCTGCCTTGATGGTCTCCCGATGCCAATAGCGGCGAGCGGCTTTGCCAGGTACGGTGCAGGTGTAATGCACCAAGGGCTCATCCACCTCCAGAGTAATCCGCCCAGGTACATTCGCTGGGTTGAGAGTAACGAGATCATCACTCCAGCCTGCCATGATTTTCTCCGGCCTTTCCCACTGACTTTACGAGGGCGGTCAGCTTTTGCGCAATCCTTAATTTGTTACATCACAATATGTTTAGTTATCGCCATATTTTCTGCAGCATTTTTCGTGCGAATTCGGCCTACGTCTTCGTCAAAAACGACGTCCAAAACCCAATGCAAACTGTTGCCAATAGCCCAATGTGCGCGAATAATTTTGTTGTGCTCTTCGCGCTAGCCTCGCGACTACTGATGTAATATCGAAACTCTGTGGACTGCTTGCCATTGCTTGTTCGCGGAGACTTCCACGGCAACCGCCCGACTTGATCCCTGGCCATTGATCTTTGCTGTTTGCCAACCAATCAAGTTGAGTCTGTCGCTGGAGCGCTCTCTTTTCTCGAGTCGATTTCTATTCATTTCGTCTGCCGACAAAAACATCAACAAGCTTATTATTTTTCATGTCGGAAAAATGATTAAAATGTTCTGTTAAAGGCCTCAAATAAACCTGACGTTTTGCGGTCGCCTTTTACCGCAATAACGTAGTGTCCGCCGGCATTTATTATTTTCTCGGCTATCGCTTTTTGGCAACCCATAGCCATCTAAGCATGTAACCGTGGCGCCTTTTAAATTGAGCGTAGTCAATAGGATTTGGGAATCGCAAGTAATTTCATTCGATTTTTTCAGCGACTTTCTTGCGCCAAAACTAGCCTCGCCTCAGCGGCACCGTAAGCGCTGCACCATGTGTATAGCCGATTTGCTGATTGGCTTTATCAGAAACTGCGGCGAATAACTTTCCCATCGATTGGCAATAACATCACCTGAGGCTACTTTCAAAATCCCATGCCCACTTTAAAAAGCGAGGCTTTAAAAGCTTCGGGATTTAGGCGTGAAATAACACGTTGAAATGTATTTTTTGAGGTATTCCACACGTTGGTGGGGGGGGGGGGGATTAATGGAACCTGTGTTTCAAAAAACTCTAACTTGCATTGAGCAAATGCTACAAGAGTCCTCCCAACTTTCAATGCCGCAAATAGACACCGCAAAATACAATAAAAAGAATGTCGGGTGGCGCGTGTAGATTTTGACGATCCAATACGAGGATCTTCAATGCTTGAAAAGTATTTAACGAGGTCGATGGGGTGGTCTTTAGTCGATCGAGCATTTTTAGGCGTTTTTGTGAAGTTGGTGATTGGCCCCGATTATAACTGCATGTCGTTAACTTCTTCTATCGTGCCTCTAAAATCATCAGTTGAAGTGGGATTGCACAAACATCCACCTCATTGTAAATGCTCTTATCTTTTTTATTTTAGGTCCTCGAACGATATTTTCATTGAAAAATCAAAAAAAGCCATGTCGTTACGCGCGCTGAGGCTGGCCGAGAGAAAATATATTTATGGCGTTACTGCAGTAAAACCTCTCTTCTGTTCTAACTCCTATTCATAAAAAACTCCAAACAACAAAAATTGAATACAATTGCATAAAATAAACCTGCATTATTAACCAAATTTCAGCATACCATTCGCACGCCTGAACCACCCAAAAAAATCGTAACATGATAAAGAAAAACTGAAAAT
>JAXHOG010000100.1:0-26738 GCA_034519605.1 Marinagarivorans sp. | reverse complement strand
AGTTACGTATTGCTCAACAGCGCGCCACGCCCACCGTCAGTTCGAGATTTAGTTGGGGAATCTTGATTCATCGCTTAAGCTTACTTCCGTACTTAAGTACGGAGTCAAGCCCTATGAACAAAATACCTAAACACCTGACCATCGGCGCGGCTTGTGATAGCCGCCGGAGTCAATGTCGAGACGATCCGCTTCTACCAACGCAAGGCCCTGATGCAGGAACCTGACCGCCCATTGGGCGGCATCCGTCGCTACGGCGACGCGCATCTGGCTCGGGTACGGTTCATCAAGTCAGCCCAGCGACTGGGTTTCAGCCTGGACGAGATCGCGGATTTGCTCAGACTCGAGGACGGGTCGCATTGCACCGAGGCCCGCGAGCAGGCTGAGCACAAGCTGGCGGACGTGCGCGCCCGACTTGCCGATCTTCAAAGGATTGATGGCGCGCTGCAGAACCTCGTCGAACAGTGCTGCGCCGCGAGTGGCCAGGTGAAATGCCCACTGATCGCGGCACTTCAGAAAACGTAAGCCGACCAGTCGGCGGTTTTCTGTTTTCGGTCGCCTGCGCATGACCAAATGAAAACTACAACCCGACGGCAGCAAACCCGCGCCAGTGCTCGAAATGGTCGCTTGACCGGTCAAGAGGCAAACAGAGAACGGAGAGAGAAATACCGAGAATTCGCAGCCAGTCACGGGCGCATTGGATGTGCTGCGCTCAAGAGGAGGAAGCACGGAACCGCGCCAACACTGGGGAACTCGGCAAAAAAATCCCAACCGATAAGGCTTGGGATTTCAAACGGTGGTGGAGGCGGCGGGATTTGAACCCGCGTCCGCCAGGGCGCCATCCGCGGCTCTACATGTTTAGTTTCCGTTAATTAATTTAACCCATCTGCTACCCAACGGGCAGGGCGTAGAGCGGCGAGTTCGCTGATAAGGTTTAGCTGATCCACCCCAGGCATAACCCCACCGCGATCCAGTTCTGTATGACGGGCTATAACGCGGTACTGGCACCTTGTTGTAGACCGCTAGCGGCGAACCGCTAAAAGTGCTTTCAAAAGCTGCTTACGCAGCTAATTGGGCACCGTAGTTGTCATCGTTGGCAACTGTATAGTTTGCAGCTTTGGATTAACGTGATTGGCTACCCTCACGACATGCACCTTGGACTTTGCTACCAGCGTCGAATCCTAATCGCCCCCTTATTAGGTTGCTTGGCCTTGTGGGCTTTGCGGTCTTTTAAGGGAAGTATTGCCTTAAGCTTTGGGCTGAGGGCTTTACCGTAACAAAAAGTGGTCGGGTATTATAGGCGGCTACTTTTGGGTTGCAAGCCTTCATTTAGGTTGTTGGCGGCTAGGGTGTGATGAAGGTGGCCTATTCTAGGGTGTCAAAAGGAGGCTTTTTATTCTAAAGTGCGGGCTGTAATTAGCGTTTAGTCGCGAGTTATTGGTTTTATCGTTTGTGGTCTAGGTTGTATGGAGTATGTCGTGACAAATTCTACACTTTTGAATCCGCAGGTATCGGCGCCGCTGCAGCTGCCGGTATTGGAACTCTTTTATAAAAATCGCCCGATTGAGGTGGCGCCCGAGAAAACGCCTTTTTTAATTGGCCGAGAAAACCCACGGGCGGCGCTGTCGGTGCGGGGGGAATTTGCATCGCGCGAGCATTGCCGTATCGAGTTTCATGAAGGTAAGTTTTTGCTAAAAGATTGCAGCCGCAATGGCACCATTATTAAGTTGGGCATTGCGCCGAGTTTTCGCTTGAAAAGTGAGGTTATACCTTTGACAGGCTCGGGTAGTATTCATTTGGGCACTGAAACTAGCGCTACTGAGGCGTGCATTTTATTTAAGGTGAGCTTGCGGGCACTTTAGCTATCTATGGTTATAAAAAAGGCCCTTTACGCAAAAAACGTAAAGGGCCTTTTTTATCGCGGGGTTAGACTTAGCTGTCGAGGTCTTGCGTGTTGACTATTTTGCCATTAATGCTGACGTTATCTAGGGTGAAGTGGTTAACGTGAGTCACAATTGATGCCTCGCCCGCTTGTTTAAAATGGCAGTTTTTGAGTGTGATGTTGGACATGGGAGCGCGTGCAAAACCCTGCAAATACAGCGGTTTTTGCAGGACTTTTTCGCAGGTGAAATTTTCGATTACGATATCGCGCACGGTGGGGTCGAAGGTGCCCGCATCGCCTTCTTCATAAAGAAGTTAATCACAAAAGCGTTTTGCACCACGCCAACCTCAATATTGCGAATGCGGATGTGTTCGATTAAGCCGCCGCGAATAGAGTTGGTTTTTATGCGAATGGCGCGCTCGAGCAGCGGGCTGTTCATTGTGCAGTTTTCGACAAACACGTTATTCACGCCGCCCGAGATTTCGCTGCCAATCACCACACCACCGTGACCATCGCGCATGTTGCAGTTGGCAATCACAATATTTTGGCTGGGCACGTTAATGCGGCGGCCATCGGCATTGCGGCCCGATTTGATGGCAATGCAATCGTCGCCGGTATTTAACGTGCAATTTTCAATTAAAACGTGGTCGCAGCTTTCGGGATCGCAGCCGTCGGAGTTGGGGCCGTGGCTGTCGAGGTTAACATTGCGTACCGTCACCGATTTACACAGCACTGGGTTAAGTAACCAGAAGGGCGAGTTTTTGATGGTAACGCCTTCAATCAGAACATTTTCGCATTGGTAGGGTTGTACAAAGGGTGGGCGTAAAAATGCACCTTCGGCATAGAGGCGTTTTTCGACAGGCACGCCCGCTTCGGCATCGGCCATGAGTTTATTACGCGCAGGCGCTTGATCTTGGCCGGGGATAATATCCCAGTGGCGTTCGTTATGCGGGCCTTTCCACGGCCACCACAATTGGTCACTACCACCACCATTGAGCGTGCCTTCGCCAGTAATCGCGATATTTTTTTGTTGGTAGGCATAAATTAAGGGGGAGTAGCCCATTAATTCGAGGCCTTCCCATCGGGTTAATACAGCGGGTAAATATTTTTGGGGATCGGGTATAAAGTTGAGTGTGGCGTTTTTTTCGATATGTAAATTAACGTTAGAAAGCAGGTGTACCGCACCGGTATGGAAATTACCCGCAGGCACAATAACTTTGCCTCCGCCTTGTTGATGACAGGCTTTGATCGCGTTATTAATGGCAATGGTGCAGTCATGGCTTGCACCTTTTTTGGCACCAAAGTCGGTAATGTTAAAAAGCTTGGAGCTAAAAGTGGGCACAATAATATTGGCGCGAATGGTTTTGGCTTTAAGCCAGTCTTGTTCAATAGCGGTATGGCCTTGCAAATCTTTAATACCCAATGTTCGACTACAGGCGGTAAGCGTGGGTAAAAATGTAAACGCGGTAGCGGCTTTTAAAGCCAGTCTTCTATTGATATTCACGGGTTTCTCCGTAGCACGTAGTATTTGGGGGTGTTTTTTTGGTTTGCGGATTTTTGAAATTGGACTGACCAGCATTATTGATAATTGTTCCTTGATGGGCAATCGAGTAGACCTCGCCCTTCGCGCGGGCGGCTATATTGCGTTTTAGCGGTATTTAGGGCTTTTGTTGACTAGCGCTAGTAAACACAGTCAAAGGCGATAAACTGCCAGCCCGTGCATTTCTTCCTTTTTATTTGATAATTTGTAGTTTTTTATGGCGTTCATTTCTCGATTAGTTCAAAAAACCACCTCGACTTCGGCTAAGGCTGCATTGTGGACCTTGTTTGGTTTTGGCTCGAGCAAGGTTATTCAATTGCTGTCTAATTTGGTGTTAACACGTATTTTATTCCCTGAGGCGTTTGGTCTCATGGTGATTGTGAACTCGGTGTTGATTGGGTTGGCGTTGTTTAGTGATATTGGAATTAAACCGGCGATTGTTCAGCATCCTCGCGGCACGGAAACAACCTTTTTGAATACCGCATGGACAGTGCAGGTGATTCGCGGTTTTATTTTGTTTGTAGTAGCTTGCCTTATCGCCTATCCGATGGCGGTATTTTACAAGCAGCCGATCCTCACTGGCTTAATTTGTGTCTGTGCGACCACGGCGTTTATCCACGGCTTTAACAGTATCACGCTGGCCTTGGTCGAGCGTGACATGGATCTTAAACGCATGACGATTGTTACGACCGCCACGCAGTTTTTATCGGTGGCAATAATGATTGCCTTGGCATTCATGTATAAGTCGGTTTGGGCGTTAGTGGTAGGTAACGTTGTGGGCGCAGTGTTGGCCTTGATTATGAGTCACCTGTACTTAAAACCCCACAAGCATAAGCTTATGCTGCATGCACAAAGCTGGCAGGAAATGAAACACTTTGGTCGCTGGATTATGGCGGCTACGTTTTTTACTTACCTTGGCGGCCACGGCATGAAGATGGTAGAGGCCGGTTTTGTATCGCTAGAGACGGTAGCTTTTTTGCAAATTGCCACCACGCTGGCGATGGTGATTCGTGAGGTGATGGGGGCATTGCAATCTAAAATTTTATTTCCGTCTCTGTCGCGTATTCATCGCGAATCCCCCGAGCTTTTTACGTTGATATTTAGACGTTATGCCATCAAGTTATTAGTGGTGCCGTTACTGGGGTACAGCTTATTGACGTTGCTTTCTACCCCCCTAATTACTTTTCTGTATGACGAGCGCTATAACCCGTCGAAGCACTATTTGGCGCTCTATGCACTGGCGGGCTTGTTTAGCGTGCTGACCTCCATGTATGAAAACGCGTTACTGGCAAAGGGCTGCAGTAAAGATTCGTTTCGTATTACCTTATCGAATGCTGTGCTACAAATCAGTGCGCTTGTGCTAGGTTTTTGGCTGGCGGATGTTATCGGCATGGTGACGGGTGCAGTGGTGGCGAGCTTCTGTAGCTATTGTGTCGCCGCTTACCTTGCCTTGCAGCGCAAGATATTGTTAGGGCGTATTGAGGTTGTTTATTTGGCGCTTGCATTTATAGTTGTGTTGATATCAATAGCTATTAATTTCCCCAGTGTTTTTGTGGGCCAAATTGATAGTTTGGCTGAGTTTCACCATGAGTTGGAGTGGAAAAATAATGGTTAGGATGGCAGAACTGGACCCGTCGCGAGGCTACCTCGCCTGCTTCGAGAGCGGAAATTACACGGACAAAACTGCTGTTTACTGCGGCGATAAGCGTCTTTCTTACGCTGAGCTGCGGCGGCGCGCGGCCCAATTTTCCGCCGTGCTGCGCGAACAGGGAGTGGCCTCGGGGTCGACCGTCGCGGTCAGCATCGATCGCAGCGAAAATCTGCTGCCCCTGCTGCTCGGCATCTGGTCCTTGCGCGCGACCTACGTACCGGTTGATCCCACCTTTCCGGTGGAACGGCAACTCTACGTGCTGGAGCACTGCAAAGCGCAGTTGCTGCTAGTGGAACACACTATTCCGGCCAATTATTGCGGCCAGTGGCTGCGCTTTGAGGAGCTGCTCACGCGCTCCGATGGCGGCGCCGATCCGGGCCCGCTGGCGTGTGCCGATTACGACGACAAGGACCTCGCCTACATCATCTATACCTCCGGCTCCACCGGTCTGCCCAAGGGCGTGGCCGTGTTGCAGAGCGGCGTCATGAACTTTTTGCTGTCGATGCGCGAAGCACCGGGTTTAACGGAGGCAGACGTGCTGCTCGCCGTCACCACCATTTCCTTCGATATCCATGTGCTCGAATTGTTTCTACCGCTGTTGGTCGGCGCCACCGTGGTGATAGCGACCAAGGCCGAAAGCAGCGCGCAAGCCTCGCTGCGCCAGCTGCTCGATACGCACGCTGTCACCTGTATGCAGGCCACGCCGGCGACCTGGCGCGTGATTCTGGATCGCCAGTGGCGGCCGCAGCAAAAGCTAAAAATGCTGATTGGCGGCGAGGCTTTTCCGATGGACTTGCTGCCCGCCATGCAGGCCGCCGCCAGCGACATCTGGAACATGTACGGGCCGACCGAAACCACGGTGTGGTCCACCTGCTATCGGGTTCCGGCGCAGGCCGCGAAAATGTATGTGGGGCGCGCCATTCGGAACACCAGCACCTATGTCGCCGATGAACAATTGTGTCTGCTGCCGGCAAACCAGCCAGGCGAACTGCTGATCGGCGGACAGGGTCTGGCCCAGGGTTATTTTAATAATCCGCTGATGACGGCGGAGCGCTTTGTGGCTCTGTCCAGTGGTGAGCGTGTGTATCGCACCGGCGATTTAGTGCGCATGGACGACAGCGGCTTAATCGAATACCTCAGTCGCGCCGACGATCAAATTAAAATTCGCGGCTTTCGGGTTGAGCCCGGCGAAATTGAAGCGCTGCTGACGGCGCAAGCGGGAATTGAGCAGTGCGTGGTGGTGGCCGCAGCGGTGAGCGCGGGCGACTTGCGCCTGGTCGCCTTTTATCGCGGTGAGCAATGGCAGCAAAGCGCGCTGCGCGAGCTCTGCACCGCCGGTCTGCCCGCCTACATGGTGCCGCAACACTGTATTCACCTGCTCGAGTTTCCGCATACCGCGAACTTAAAAGTCGACCGAAAAAGTTTGGCCGCTACCGCTTTGCAACATATTGAAGCAATGGACAAACCCGATGTCGACAGCGCGCGCGACGACCTCGATCGCAGTCTGATCGCCGTGTGGGAAGACGCGCTCGGCGTGAAGGGCGTGCACATCGATGATAATTTCTTCGATCTCGGTGGGCATTCACTGCTGGCCTTGGAATTAGTGGCCAGCATGGGCAAGGCTACCGGTCTCGAATTTGATTTAGATAATTTATTTACTCACCCGAGCATACGCGGTTGTCGCGATAGTCTGGGTGACGCCAGTCGTCGCGCAGCGAGCGTGGTGAAATTAAACCGCGCCGAAAGCGGCGAGCCCATTTTCTGCCTTTGCGGCGTGATGATTTACAGTGAGCTGGCGGCAACCTTTAACGATGAGCGCCCCGTGTACGGCATTTTTGCCCAGGAAGAATTGCAATTAATCAGCTCCGACCAAAAAGTGCCGGTCGATTTTTCCTTCGATCTGCTCACCGATTCCTATGTCAATGCCATTCTTCGGCAGGGCCATAACGAGCACGTCACGCTGGTGGGCTTGTCCTTCGGCGGCTTGATTTGCTTGGAGGCCGCTAAAAAACTTGAAGCCTTGGGTGTGCACACAAAAAATATATTTTTGTTGGATACCTTTGTAGCTCCAGCAGTTACCGCAGTGTGCGCTCCACTCTGCGCGATGTGGTGGGCAGCATGAATAGCAAGAATTTTCGACCACTGTTACGTCGCATTAAATATTTTATAAAACGAAGGCTAAATTTAGGTTCATCCCAGTGGGGCGACAAACGCCCCATCAACAGGGAAAACTTCGATCAGCAACGCGCTCGTGTCTTCGATCGTGCGGCGCTGGTGTGGCAGGCAACGCAGCGCCACTATGCTGTGGATGCAATATTGATTAAAGCCAGCGCAACCCAATTTGGTTTTGGCAAGCGCGGCCTGCCCGACTACGGTTTGCGCAGTTTTATTGCGGGCAAGCTGTGCGTACACTGCGTTGAAGGTGATCATACTGGGATTTTGAAAGGTGATGCGGTTGTCGCGGTCGCAAACATTATTCAGAGTGTTGAAGGTGGGCTTGTTGAGCCCTCATAAGCCATTTTTACGCTCCAAGTGAAAACGGCTAGGTTAGTGTTTGGTTAGAGGGCGGTAGGTGTGGTTTATTAGACGACTAGAATTAATGCACAAGATAATTAAACGTTAAACAGCTCAATTTGCTCTTTATATAGCCGATCAATTAAACGATCTTCATTAATTTCAATATCGTCAAATAAAATCGGAGCGTCCTTTGCCAGCGAACGTTTTAATCGGCAACCACGCGCCATGCCCATGGGCAATAAACCTTCAGCAATAACAGTTTGGCTATTATCTAAAACGCCATAAGTATGGAAACCGCCAATTTCATCAATTTCGGTTCCAGCCGCCAAATTGCATTTGGCAAGCGTTAACACTTCACACACAGGACCCGCCAACGGCATGGTGGCGGCATCATTAAATAACGCTGCACGCGCGGCGGTTAAACCGCCTTCAATATGAGGCAAGTGGTAAGGCGTATAAAAAACATAAAAAGGCCCATCACCCATTTTGTAATAGCGCATGTACGGCATTTGAATCGGGTCATCGCAGTGCCCAATAACAAAGACACCGCCACCCGGCTGCGCACCTAAAACGTAATCAACAAGGCCGCCATTTAACATTTCTTCGGCATTAAATAAATTAGCGGCTTCCTCTACACGCTTACACTCATAACCGTACATTCCACGCCGTGCCGATTTAAAGCCTGTCGCATTTGCAACCACAGCCATTTCCATGGAAATTTTAGAACCATCAGCAAACGACGTTACCATGTGAGGTTTTTGTTTATGCTCCGCGGCAAATGCGGCCTGTGTTGCGGGTGTACGGTAAGCATCTTGCAAACCTTTCATATTGCCCGCTAAAACAGGCTTAAAACCAATCGTTTCAACATAACGAAACAAATTCATTATTACGCCCGGCTGATCACCGTCGGCATTGGTAATCACAACGCCCGCATCGTCGGCGTATTTTTTAAGCAAGGGGCCAAGGGTCGCGTCGAGCTCTGCATTCATCAAAACAATATGTTTTTTACAGGCAAAAGCTTTAAAACAAACATGGGCACCAAACTCTAACTCGCCGGTTGCCTCTATAAGCACATCCACATGTTTTGACTCACATAAAACATAGGGGTCAGAGGTAATGCCAGACTCGCCATTCTCGATCGCACGATCAAGCGCTACAGCGCTATCAACCACCGTTACTTTAGAGCGCCCTGCTTGCTCATAAGCATACTGCGCGCCTTTTAAACTGCGGTTAGATATAGCGACGACATCCATGCCCGGAATAAAGCGAATAATTTGTAGCGCTAGACCTCGCCCCATAAAACCCGCGCCAATAATCCCAACACGCACGGGGTTGCCTTGTTTTTCTCGAGCTTTGAGGGCGCTATCTAAAATAATCATGGTGTTCTCTATGAGGGATCTGTGAAGGCTGTTTTCAGTCAATGATGGTGAAAATTAAAGATTTAACAAAGGCCAGTTCGCGTCTTTATCGGAGATATGCTTAGCCTCTTTAAGGGGCCAATCAATACCAAAGGCAGGATCCCGCCAATTTAAGCCGCCCTCAGAGCCCGGCATATAAAATTCCGACACCTGATAAAAAACTTCGGCGCCTTCACTGAGGGTTTGATAGCCATGCGCAAAGCCCCTCGGGACATAAAGCATTCGGCGATTAGATTCGCTCAGTTCAGCACCAAACCACTGTAAATAGGTAGGTGAGTCTGGACGATAATCGACAATCACATCAAAAATTGCACCGCGCGTACAACGTACGAGCTTTACTTCTTCGTGCGGTGTTTTTTGAAAATGCATGCCGCGCACAGTGCCTTTAAAACCGTTATACGACAAATTACATTGTAAAAACTTGCCCTCTAAACCATGCGCTTCAAATTCATGCTGGCAAAACATGCGCGCAAAAAACCCGCGATCATCTTCCAGCAATTTAGGTTCGATGGTAAATACACCTGCAATAGGTGCTTCGTTAAAAATCATTTGATTAACGCCTCGTATTCGGCAATTTGCTTGTTGGTCACAGCAGCAATATCGCCGTTATTTACAAATACGCGATTCCACTCGACAATCCAATCCAAGGCTGATTCAAGACTTAATCTTGGCTGCCAATTCAACTCGGCGCGCGCTTTGCTGCAATCGAGCTTTAAATAATTGGCTTCATGTAATTGCACTTTATTGGGATCATCGAGCCGCCACTGCGCGCCCTCACCCCACTTTTGACAAAGCTTATTGAGTATCCAAGACACCGGCTGAGCATCGTTATCGCAGGGGCCGAAATTATAAGCTTGAGCGTATTCACGTCCATTAGAGCCGCTTAAACGCTGAGCTAAGATTAAATAACCCGATAAAGGCTCGAGCACATGCTGCCAAGGGCGAATGGAATTTGGGCTACGAATCACCACAGGTGTGCCAGCAATAATTGATCGCATTAAATCGGGCACCAAACGGTTATCGGCCCAGTCACCGCCGCCAATCACGTTACCCGCGCGCCCAGACGCCAATACCACGCCGGAATCCGGCCCAAAAAAACATTTGCGATAGGTTGTCGTCACCAGCTCAGAACAGGCTTTACTGGAAGAATAAGGATCGTGACCGCCCATGGGTTCGTTTTCACGGTAACCCCATTGCCACTCTTGGTTTTCGTAACACTTATCGGTAGTCACATTCACAACCGTTTTTACCGAAGCGCAACTGCGCACTGCCTCAAATAAATTAGCCGTGCCAATCACATTGGTCATGTAGGTTTCGATAGGATCATCGTAGGAGCGTAAAACCAAAGGCTGCGCCGCCATATGAATCACAATTTCCGGCTGCGCCTCGGCCATCACGGCTTTTAAATGCACCAGATCACGAATATCACCAATACGAGAATCCATCATATCGGCCAAATTGGCTAATGCGTAAAGCGATGGCTCGGTCGGTGGCGCCAAGGCAAACCCAGTAAGCTCGGCGCCCAACTGTTTTAGCCACAACGACATCCACGCGCCTTTAAAACCTGTATGCCCCGTAAGCAGGACTCGTTTGCCTTGCCAAAATGCTTTATCTACCATTTTTTCCATGGTGCCTTCCCGCTTATCCAAATATCTTCAAGGTACATTTTGTCCCGCAGCGTATCCATGGGTTGCCAAAAGCCCGTATGCTTAAAGGCATTCAGTTCACCATCTTGCGCCAATAATTTCATAGGCTCCTGCTCCCAGGTTGTACTGTCATCAGCAATATAATCAATCACCGAGGGCTCAAGTACAAAATAACCGCCATTAATCCATGCCCCGTCGCCAGTGGGCTTTTCATAAAAAGAGTGAATTTTTGAATCCTTGGGGCCTAATACAATTGCGCCAAAACGCCCAGGCGGCTGAACAGCCGTTAAAGTGGCTTTATTACCTTGGGACTTATGGAAATCAATCAAAGCGCCGATATCAATATCACTAACGCCATCACCGTAAGTAAAACAAAAAGTATCATCCCCTAAAAAAGGCCTTACACGCTTTAAACGGCCACCGGTTAAAGTATTTTCGCCCGTATCAACCAGCGTCACCTTCCAAGGTTCGGTCACCGCATCGTGAACCGTCATGGTGTTATTCACCATATCAAAAGTTACGTTGGCCGTTCTTAATACATAATTAGAAAAAAATTCTTTAATGACATGCCCCTTGTAACCACAGCAAATAATAAATTCGTTTACACCATAGTACGAATAGCTCTTCATGATGTGCCACAAAATAGGCATACCACCAACCTCAACCATAGGTTTAGGTTTAATACTCGTCTCCTCACTCAGCCGAGTACCTAAGCCGCCCGCTAATATCACTGCCTTCATATCATTATTCCTATTAAGTCCACATAAACCTAGAAACCGCCGTTGAATCACCAAAGTCTGCGCAATCCCTTGACGCGCCTAGCAAACGTTAAAAATTTGAACTACCAATAAGGTTGCCCGGCATTTTTAACATTCACTATTCACATCAATGGCTTACACATCTTTTTGGCGCTCAACTAAGGTCTCTAGGATAAACTACCCAATAAAATTAAGTAGATTTCAATACTTCAAACACGGCTGGAGCCACTCAAAAAAAGAGTTTATGAATACAGATTGCCAGGGGGGTATAAAAAAAACACGTTGTCTTGCCGCTGAATCGCTGCAATGACAGAACACTACATAGAAAGTAATTTTTGGCTAAGCAACTCAACGTAGTGCTCACTCGTATGATGCTGTAAAAAATATTCATGCCCTTTTTTAGCTAAGTCATCGGCAAACTTTTGATTATTTAACAACATAGAGATTGCATTTTTAAGACCTTCAACATCAGAGGGCTTCGTACCGATCACTACGCCCTTATCTGATAGATCATTTGCAAGCCCTTCGTTTTTTGTAATTATCACGGGGCGATTGCATGCCATCGCCTCCATGAGAACAGTCAAGCCTGCGGAGTAATTGTTTTCTAACAAACTTACAACCACCACCGAAGCATGCTGATAAAGCCCTCTTAGCTCAGAAAAACTAAAATGTCTAATTTCCATATTTTCCGGTTGCACTTCCGGCATAGAAACTTTCTGCTTTTTAGTGATATTTGGGGAGAAGGCGCAGATTTTTACCTTTACAGGCAAGTCCTTCGTAGCTTTAGCAAGCGTGTCGTAGTCTCTTTGCTCTAATCCTGCGCTAGCAATGATAGGAACATCGTTATGCACAGGTTCTTGTGCGGGAATAAAGAAAAGCTCGTCTGTTTGCTCTGGTAACTTAAGGATATTACCTCTATCGACAGACAATACAGACTCCAAAAAACACTCTTTTTGCTTATCATTTACGATAAATAACGTAATTTTTCGGTTGAGCCCTAGCAATTTCATTAAAAGCTTAAAACCCAAGCGCTCTGGTGACATTGTTGACATGGCAATTTTCAAAGGTTTAGAAGCAATCACACTGATAACCGCGAGAGGAATACCAACATCCTGCCCCAAACAAAACACCACTTCGTTGCCAGCTGACTGTTTGACAAATCTACGAGCCAAAGACCAGTGCTCTGGTTGCCCATAAAATTTTGAAAGAAGCTTGTCACGCAACTTTACACTCACAGCACTGGGTTGATGAATGGAGGCACCCGTCCGTTCAGCAACTCTTGAAACTGTGTGCCTTGGCCCGTTAAATAACGCAGCATTTCGGCTAACGGCGTCAAAATCAACCATCGTACTCGTTAGTATATGTATCAACTTACATCTCCAATTACTGAATTACTTTGAAAAAACACAAAGCTAACGCCACACACTTAATTATGCCGCTAAGCACATTCAGTTAACAAGGCTAGTATAAAAACAGGGGGTTAGGCGCTTCATTGTCGTTCTCCATGAGTATTTAACGCCCCAATAAATTGCGTTTTGGTTGTAGTGGTTTTGTGCAAAGACGGCCGCTGTCTATATTTCAACTGCAATCGATATTGATTTAACTGAGGTTTTTAAGGTTAAGTCGCTTTTTATCTTCGCTCTTTTTTAACAACACATAAGTGGCGCCATAACTGCCGTGTTGTTTTTGTGCGGTGTGGAAAGCTAATACCTCGTCCATCTGTGGCAACCAATAAGCCACACAGCTTTTTAATAATGCCGGTTGCGCCCTACCCTCGCCTTTGCCGTGGGTAATTAACGCGGTGCGTACATCGTTAGCGATGCAGTCTTGAATAAATTGATACACCCGCTTACGCGCCTGATCGACGGTAAGTTGGTGTAAATCTAAACGCGCATCAATGGTGTATTTACCCAGGCGCAAACTGCGAAACACACCGTGCTGCACGCCCGGGCGCTGAAAACTCAGTAGCGCCATAGGCTCTACTTTTTCGACTGGCTCGCCCACTAAAGGATCGGCCGCTATTGCGATAATGAGTGAAGCCGCTTCGCGTCGATCCGCTAGAGTTTTGGCATCCACGGTAGTTTTGATGAGTTCAACACGCGCAGTGCTTTCGATAGGCACAACATCGCCGCCCATTAATGCCGAAAAATCGTCACTGCTCATAATCACCCCAACTTTTGTTTTTACACATAACACATATATGCACCAATAAAAACGCCCGCTAGGCGGGCGCATTGGCAATAATTTTCGTAACTATTCAGCATCGAACCTAAATGCAGTCGCGCGGTTATTTTCTGGGCCGCTCAAGCCATCCATGGGCGCTATACAAGCGCTCCCAGCGCTTAAATGCCCTAAAAATAACCACCCAACTGCATTTTTGCGTGAAATTCGCTAGGTGCTGAATAGTTACTAATTTTCACCCTAAAAAGGCGACCCACTTAGATTACCGGACGATTTTATAGCAAGGAATATATTCCTGCGTCGGTATTTTCATACGCTTTTGGGCAACAAAGGCTTGCAGCAAGGCATCGAGCGGTTCGATGATTTCGGGCTGGCCTTTGATATGGTACGGGCCTTTTTCGGCGACCGCTTTAATGCCATCGGCTTTAACATTGCCATCAACAATGCCCGAAAATGCTTTTCTCAAATTGGCCGCCAGATAATGAATAGGTTGGTCTTTGCTCAAATTGAGTGCCGCCATGGATTCGTGTGTGGGCTTAAAGGGCTTTTGTAAATTTTCATCAATGGTCAACAGCCAATTAAAATAATAAGCGTCTTGATGAGAGCGGCGGTAAGCCTGTACTTCTTTAAGCGCGACTTTGATAGCTTTCGCAACCGCTTGGGGGTCGCCCACAATAATTTGATAGAGCGCTTGCGCCTCTTTGCCTAAGGTCTTGCCGACAAAATCATCAATTTGTTCAAAATATCCTTGCGCCGCTACGGGGCCGGTAAAGATCAAGGGAAAAGGAATATTGGCGTTTTTCGGGTCGAGCAAAATACCCAACACATATAAAATTTCTTCGGCTGTGCCGGCGCCACCTGGGAATACGATAATGCCATGGCCTGTACGTACAAAGGCCTCTAGGCGCTTTTCGATATCGGGCATGATGATAAGGTTATTGACAATAGGGTTAGGCGATTCGGCCGCGATAATGCCAGGCTCGGTAATGCCTATATAGCGCCCTTGTTGGCGCTGTTTGGTATGCGCAATTGTGGCGCCCTTCATTGGGCCCTTCATGGCACCGGGACCGCAGCCGGTGCAAATATCAATACCGCGCAAACCTAATTCATAACCCACTTTTTTGGTGTATTGGTATTCGATTTCACCAATCGAATGACCACCCCAGCAGACCACTAAATTATTTTGCTCGTTGCCCTTAAAGGCACCAGCATTGCGCAAAATATGGAATACCGCATTGGTAATATCATCTTGGCGCTCTAAATTCATGGTGCAATTAGCGGTAAGTTCGTTGTTGATATACACCAAATCCCGCAGTGCCGCAAAAACATGCTCTTTAATACCTTCAACCATTTCGCCATCCACAAAAGCACTGGCGGGAGCATTTTTAATATCTAATTTAATGCCTCGCTCTTGCTGAATAATAGAAATCTCAAAGTCTTTATTGGCATCCAGTACTTCTTGAGTGGTATCCAGTTCGCTGCCGGTGTTTAACACTGCCAGCGCGCAGCGCCTAAAAATATCGGCCATTGCCGTGGAGCTTGATTGCGCTAAGCGCGAGACCTCCCAGTGTGATAGTAAATTGAGGGTTGTTTCGGGAGTGATGCGTACCGATATTTTTGATGCCGTCATATTTATTCCTCGCTGCTTATCCTTTCCTTTATGCCGAATTGCATGTGCCGTATTTTTTATATTAGGCGATAGATTTTAGAGTGGGCGATAGATTGGCATTGAAAGTCTCTTTTTTATATCTGTTCAATCTTAAATGGGCGCGCCCATAAAATAAGCTGCGGCAATAAAAACAAAGCCCCAACCAACGCGGCCAACATTGCCAAGCTTGTGAGTAAACCAAAATAAACCGTTGGGATAAATTCCGATAACACCATGATAGAAAAACCAAAAATAATGATGATCGAGGTGTAATACATGGCGCGGCCAATCGAAGCATGGGCGCGGTGCATGGTCCGTAAATAATCACCCTCTATTGCCAACTCGGTTTTAAACCGGTGAATGTAGTGAATGGTGTCATCGACACCAATGCCCACAGTGATAGCGGCGATGGTAATGGTCATCATATCTAAAGGAATGCCCGCCAAACCCATACCGCCCAAAATAGCGCACGCAGCCAACACATTTGGTACTAATGCGACTATAGCCACAACAAAACTCCTAAATAGCACCACAAACATCAGGCCAATCCCTAAGAATACGGCACCCATGGTGACAATTTGTGAGCTAAATAAACTTTGCAACATATTGTTGTACAAGACTAATAAACCACTAAAGCGAACATGCTCGATGGCGACTCCGTCTATTGCCGCAATATCAGCCTTGATACGCTCCACCAATTTGAGCCGCTGCAGGCCGGGGTAAGTATCAATAACCCGTAACGTAATCCGAGTTTCATCGCTTTTTGTGTTTAGATACGGTGATACCAGCACATCCTTCACTTCGGGCGATAACGCTTGCTGCATGAGTGCCAACTCAAAATTGTTCAAACTGCCGTTGATATCTTTGCCCACTTTGTAGAGCGTGGCCAAAGATTGCACTTTACCGACTTCGGGCAGCGCATCAAGATAATCGGCAATGCGCTCGATCAGCTGTAAACCCGCGACGGTCATCCAGACACTGGATTTACCGCTACCTTGCTCGGTAAAGGGGTCCGCCTCGGTAAATGGATCGTCTTCTACGAGCGATGTGGGTGCATCAAAGGGATCTTGCTCATCAAAAGCGTTGGCCTCGGCAAAGGGATCGTCTTCATCACTTAAATTAGCCGTCACTGTATCGGGCGTTAGCAGTGCCGTAGCGGCCTCGGGGCTTAATACGATATCCAGCGAAGTGGTGCCGCCCAGTTTTTGGTCGATAAGTGTTAAACCACGGTTAATTTCGGTACTTTCGTGAAAATAATCTACAAAGCGGTTTTCGACTTGTAGCCGGGATATACCCCAAATACTCAGCGCCAAAACAATCGCACTGAGAATAAAAATACCGTTTCCTAAGCGATCAACAATATCGGCACAATAAGAAGTGAGTGGCTTTTTTGCGCTGGTGGTGGCCGCTGACGTAATGTTCTCGCGCGGTAAAAGCACCAATACCGCAGGCAACAAAACAAAAGCTAAGGTGACCGCAAAGAATAATCCAATGGTCATCATCCAGCCAAAATCAATCACCGGACGAATACCGCTCACTACGAGAGAGGCAAATGCCACTATGGTGGTTAAGGTGGTATACAAACAGGGTTTGAACATGTAATTGCAGGTTTCGAAGACCAACTGCGTTTGCGTCCAGTTTGGATATTGCTGCACGTATTCGCGGTAGCGCACCACCAAGTGAATAATGATGGCCAGCGCAATGATCAATAAGAGCGCAACAAAGTTCGACGAAATCACCGTTAAGTGCCAATCAGTCCAGCAGATAACGCCCAACGTCATTATTACCGCGCAAATACAGGTGCCCATAGGAATTAACACAAAGCGCACCGAGCGAAAAATAACGGCCAATACCAACACCATAAACGCCAATGCGGCGCCACCAAATACGATGATGTCTTGGCGAATAAACGAAACCATGTCGGAGGTGATCATGGTGAGGCCGCCCAAATAAATTTGGGCGCGATCTTGGTATTTGGCCGTCACGTCGCGCACCGCTTGCACGCGTGCCGTCGAAGCGGCTTCCGCTTTAATACGGTGCTGTAAAAAAGTGGCCGCTACAGCTTGTAGGCGTGATTCGTCCGCGACTGATAATCCGCCCTGCTTTTGCTTTAAGCGTAAATCATCGCGCTCGGTGACTAAATCAATGTATTCGCGATCAACCGCAATGTTCAGAATCATGCCCGTGGTATTGCCGTCGGGGCTTAAAATAAGCTTGCGGTAAATAGGGCTAGTGAGAAATTCTTGTTTCACCAATCCCACATCAACGCCTTCACTGCGCAAATAGCGAGGCTCTTTTGATATTTCGCTCAAGCTGCGTTTGGGGCTGTAAAGCAAGGGCACGTTTAACATACTGGTGACACCAGTAACGCCTTGAATCGCCGCAAGTTCGGCTTGTAGGCTTTCCAGCGTATCGAGCGCGGGAGCCTCAAATAGCGGTGTTTTTGGCGTGTAAGTGACCACCAAAAAATCGCCGCTATCGTATTGTTTACTCATCTGGCGAAAGTAATCGAGATCGGTATCGCGCTCTAATGTTAATGAGTCGGACGATGCATCAAGGCGTAGTTTAGGCAAACCCGCCATCGCACCTATCAGTAAAACTAACACGCAAGCTAATATCCAGCGCGGGTGTTTTAAAACAAAATTAAGCCAGCCAGAAGCCACACGATCAATCATAAAATTCCTTATCTAAGCCCTTATCAGAAAAAAAATTAATAACACATCACCGAGCCTTAACGCTCGAGGTGTGCGCCTAATGCATGCTCGCGCAAAGCGGCATCGCGAATTTTGCATTTGAGCGTTTTAGCATCGGGGAAACCGCCATCGCGCTGACGCTCCCACACCAGCTGCCCGTCTACTGTGATCTCGAATACGCCACCGTGGCTCGGCACTAAAGTGACGCCGCCCAGCGCTTCGCCCAAAGTTGACAGTAACTCCTGTGCCAGCCACGCCGAACGCAATAACCATTGGCACTGCGTGCAAAAAGTAATAATGACCATTGGCTTGGTTGATGTTGCCAAAGTCGCCAACGTCTCAGGAGGCGCTGCAGTTTCCAAGGTTTTCACAGTCATGTCTTTGGGCTCGTACTATGGCAACGAAAGTGGCACGTATTCTATCGTTAATCAAGGAACCAGAATATGTTTAATGATCAAGGGACTTTAACTCTTTGACTATCTGGGGCTATACTTCTGCGCGCCCAAATAGAGAGGTAAAAATGCTCAAACTACGTTTCAATGATGGCCGACAAGACCCAATCTGGGTGGTAGAGAAAAACTTCACCATTGGCAGTGCCGACGACAACGATTTAGTTATTGATGATGCCTCGGTCAGTCCTACGCACGCCAAAATAACCATGAGCCGCCAAACTTTTGTCCTCAAAGACCTCGCCAGCACCGCTGGCACATGGGTGAATGGCAAACCCATTAATCAACATGCCGTTGCCTGCCGCGATCAATTAAAGTTTGGCAATGTTGAGATCAGCATTGTTGATCCTAGCGCCGAAAAGCTCGATTACCTGTGGTCACTGGTAGCCTGCTCCAGTTTTTTAACTGGCCAAGAATTCCCGCTCTACCTCGACAATGACAAAAGCGTTGTGATTGGGCGCGGTAAACGCTGCGACATCGCCTTTCCTGGCACGCATCTTTCGAAAGAACACGCCCGCTTTACCGCTACGCCAGAAGGCTTACGGGTAGAAGATTTAGATTCCGAAAACGGCGTTTTTGTGAACGACGAACGCACTACCCTCGCGTACTTAAAAGCTGACGATAGAGTTCGCCTTGACATTTACAACTTTGCAGTATTTGGCCCAGGGATTGTATTGGCTAAATCGGCAACCGCCACACCACCAAGCTTAGCTATTGAAGAAGAGGCTAAAACCAAACACAAGACCAAAGAATGGATTACAAGGCCTACCTCACCCGGTAATCGCAGCCAAATCATGGAACCGCTAAAAAAATCCGCCACGGGTATTTATATTTTTAGCGCAATAATGATTGCACTACTGCTAGGTTTAACTGCCTATTTATTTTTGTAAAGTCGATAGGTTTTGCAAGGCCTAGCTTATGATAAAGCGCGCCCTATTTTTTAAAGCGCGCACCCTCCCCTAATCCATCTGCACCCAGCTACTTAATGCCGCCAGTTTAAAAGGCCGCTTCAGATAATCCAGAATCAAGTCATCCTCAGTAATGTCCACCACCACTAAATCCGGCGCAATCGGGTCATTCTTGCGATAAGTTTTACCATTCAAAATAACCGCACTGCCTTTGGCAGAATAAATATGATTTTGATACAGCAGCGAAGGAATACGACGCTGGAAATTTTCGGGTAACTCATACAAATAGGGAATTTTGGCATAGATTGAAGTGGGAACAGTGGCAGGCACAGATGCTTTTTTAGACTCTACTTGGCTTTTTGTTTGCTCCCACATACGCTGCAGTTCTTCTGGACTCGGTAAGTGGCCTTTGTTTTTTGCGGATCGAACGACGACGGCAGGTGGAGCTGTAGATATTGACTCAACAGAAGCTTGTTCTTCTGCGACTGGACGATGCGTAGTCACATCTTGAGTAATCATTTCATAGGTAACGAGCGCAGGTGCAAAGTTCTGATCTGCTGCCGCAGACTCCGCATACAAGCTCGCCATGGTGTCGTTAGCCATGCCATAGATTTCGGCAATTTCTGGTGCAACGCTGGGCTTATCAACGTCTAAATTGGGGCTGCGTAAAGGTTTAAAAGCCGCTACGGCGATCTCAGTGGCAGGCGATTTAACCGGAGTCGCGACCTCGGGTAATGGGTTAAACACAACAGGGGCAACCAAGTCACGGTCGGTTAGCGCAGGAGGTGCCAGTAATCGCCACACCAAGACCACAATAGCCAGTGTTATCACCGCCAAAAATAGCAAGCCCACCCATATTGACCACAATGGCAGCAGCTGTGGCATAGGTTGAGCATGCGTGGCAGATAAATCGGTAGGGCCAACAGAGCCTTCACGCGAGCGATCGGCTTTATTAAGTGCTTCAAGAATCAGCGACATTATTGGTCAGCTCCAAGACGTTGACGGGGGGCATCAAAAGGTAATCGACTTTGCATCGGTGCTTCCAAACCTAGCTCCTCATTCAACCGCAAAAAAGTTTGCACGCCGACGACACCGTCATCTTTAATGCCGTGGCTACGCTGAAACAACTTAACCCGATGATCCAACATTTTATTAAAGGTATTTTGCGCTAAAGGCGTTTTTTGGCCATCTAAGTTCGCAAATTGCGCCGCCAACCAATCCACCATTGGCCCGCTATCGCCTAGACGAATAGCACCATCAAACAACACGGGGCGACGCCAAATAATTACATACTCCCCTGTCCATAGAGCGCCAAGCTCATCAAGGCTTATGGTTTGCTCGCCTCCGTCAGCCAAAAGTGTGGCGCTATTGCCCTCAATATTAATGACCGAGGCATAGACGGTATGACGGGTTGGCGATGTGAGCGTTAAAACAGCTGGGCGATTAATCGCTAAAAAATCGTCCCAGGTTTTAGCTTCTAGCGTTTCGCAATCCATGCCATTTTTATTCGCCAACCAGCAAGGATAAGCCGCACTTTCTTGCTGGTAACCTAAGTGATTTAAAAGTGCCGTCAAGGCTTCGTCTTGATGACGAGTCCAACGGGTGCTGGACTCTATTACTCCCGATGCAGACTGCTCAACCCGAGCGCCAGCCACAACAGATGCGGCTGGCACAGGCGCCGCAGGGCGAAACAACCACCATATAACACACAACAAAATTAAAGCGACCGCCACTGCCGAGCCACTATAAATAAGCGGCGGCGATAACCTATGACGGCGGATAAAGGCTTTTTCGCGTGGGTCGCCAAGCACTTCTTCGCTAGCTTGTTTAAACATGCGGCTATCGACGGTGGTAGCTTCTTGACTGTATGCGCCGAGCAACATGCGATCACACAAAATATTGATTAAACGCGGAATGCCGCCGCTAATGGCGTGCATTTTTTTAACCACGACGGGTGAAAACGGATCGCGCCCTGGCGGCATGCCCGCCACCGTTAAGCGGTGGCGAATATAGGCACTGGTTTCGTTCAGATTGAGTGGTCGCAAATGGTAACGCGCGGTAATGCGTTGCGATAACTGCCGCAGCGCGGGCTGAGCCAATACATCATTCAGCTCTGGCTGACCCACCAAAATAATCTGCAGCATTTTTTGAGTATGGCTTTCGAGGTTGGTTAACAACCGAATTTGCTCGAGCGTGGTAATGCGTAGCAGCTGGGCCTCGTCAATCAAGAGAATACTATTGCGCTCGTTGGTATGATTTTGCAGTAAAAAAGCGTACAGCTTATCGGTCAAAATTTTGATGCTGGCTTCATCCGTGTCGTACTGCACTCCAAACTCATCGCAGATACTGCACATCAAATCGCGCGAGCTAGCGGCAGGATTCATAATAATCGCGACATCGGCATTGGCCGGTAGTTGCTCTAACAAACAGCGAATAGTGGTGGTTTTACCCGTACCCACTTCCCCCGTGAGCATCACAAAGCCGCCGCTTTTAACGCCGTATAACAAATGCGCCAACGCCTCGCGGTGTTGGTCGCTCATGTACATATATTTAGGGTTAACGGCGATGGAAAAAACTTGCTCTTCGATACCAAAATAACTGTGGTACATGGGGGTAATTATTCACTCGTAGGTTGTCGCGGCATGGCGCTGTGGACAGCGCCATTATAAAAACAATCAAAAAAGAGCGGCGATAATAGCCTGAATGAAGAGACTGAAGCAAAAAAGCGCCCGAATTAGGCGCTTTTGAAAGAGTATTAACAAAAATAGAGGGCTTTATTCATCCCAAACCAAACCCTCTAAGAGCCGACGACGGCTAGCGATCATATCTTCGTAGGTATGCAAGGTATTGTGATCAATCTCATCGTTGCGAGTGCGCAAACGATACAACTGCCCTTCTAAGGAGGTAATTTCACGCGCTAACTGCTGTTTAAGCAAGGTCATGTCATTCAAATTGGCACCCAGCGCATCTATCGCTAAAGCACCGAGGGATCTTGCACTACTTCCAGTAAGCGTTCGCATGTGAAAAAACCTGTATTCCTATTCATCGATGAAAGTGGATTAAAAAATGGACATCAATGATCCATTTGAGGGTGTCAGGCAATAATAGTCAAAAACAGCATTCTGCAAAGGGCTAAATGTGACGCACAAAGATCTGCATGCCAGTTTTTTCAAACTATCAAACGGAAGCGGCATTTTTTGGGGGATTGATTAGAAACCGAGGACAGGAAAGAAACCGAGCGGAAAGAAACAGCAGGACAGGCAGTGCGCCAAGCAAAGCTGGCGAAAGATCAAGAGGTGCAAGTCCTCTACTCGGTAAGGTGTAGCGCACCACCGAGGCCCCGAGTTATGGGCGGTAATGAGTAATCATTTATGGCTAAGCGTTAACAGGGGAATACATAGGCGCAGTATAGAGCTCCGAAATCACAAATTAAGATCGCCGACCGCGTTGCCTGATCGGGAAGGCTATAAGAACTATTGCGCTAAGCGAGTGATAATTCTGATCTTCGGAGTCAGAAGACCTGCTGCATGTGTGGATGTCTTTCGTCGGAACTTGGGAGGTCCTAATGTGGATTCAGTAATGTTCCATTTATTGGGTCACGCTTGAGTGCACTATGTTTTAGATTTATGGGCTCATCAATGGCGAAAATATCACGCCAAAGGCGAGGTTTATATTGTTCGCTACGCGGATGATACGGTCATGTGTTTTCAGTATAAAAATGACGGTATTAGGTTTCAGCGCGCACTCATTGAGCGTCTGCAGAAATTTGGACTCACACTGAATCAGGAATCAATGGGGTCAGAATCAATGGCAGAATCAATGGGGTCAGAGTCATTGATTTTTAAGAATCAATGGGGTCAGAGTCATTGATTTTTAAACAATGATTACCTCACAGAAAACAGCAGGACAGGCACCCATCAAAGGAAAAAACCTAAAAAACAAAATTGTTGGTTATCAGTTTGGTATTGTTGCTTAAAGTGTTGGGTGCGCAGACGGAAGAAATCCTCCGGCAAAATCATACAACGCTTCAACTCTCAAGGCTTTGTCCACTTCCGATTTGACAGCCGTGTACTGAAAATCCTTCTGGTCGGCGCGGATGATATCCAGTGCCGTAATCCCATCATCCCGATGGATCAACATCGTCAGCTGCTCACTGATTGAAGCGGGCTGTTGTGGTCTACTAATCTCGGACAAATTGATAGGTGGTATTCTACCCCCATAGGAGTATCACATGACCAGACCTACATTTAGCCCCGAGTTCAAACGAGAAGCCGCCGAGCTGATCAGCCTCAAAGACTACAGCTACCCCAAAGCCTGCGAAGCACGCGGTATTAGCGAAAGCGCTTTGCGTCGCTGGGTCAAGCAGCTGGAAGGCGAATTGGCCGGTATTACGCCGGTCGGCGCCCGCGCCATCACCGAAGAACAGCGAGAAATTCAGCAGCTTAAAGCCAAAATTCTCGACCTTGAAGAGGACAATGAAATCCTAAAAAAGGCCACAGCTCTTTTCGCATCGATGTCGAAGAAAAAAACAAGTAGTCACGACGTTAAAAGAGCAATACCCGTTAACTAAATTATTTCGATTGTATGGAATTGCCGCCAGCACCTATTACGACAGTCAGCAAAAAATAATAACGCCGGTCGATAAATACCCCGTATTACGAGAAAAAATTAAAGCGCTATTTATTGAAAGTGAAGGCTCTGCGGGGCAGCGAACATTATGCAGCATGCTTAAAAATGACAAGATACATAGCACCCGATATTTAGTCCGTAAAATTATGCAAGAAGAAGAATTACAATCAAGGCAACCGCCTAAACACAGCTACCCCAAGGGAGGTAAAGAATCATTAGTATGCCCCAATTTATTACAGCGCCGATTCAATGTGACAGCCATAAATCGCTGGTGGTGTGGCGATGTTACGTATATTTGGACACAGCTGGGCTGGTGTTATTTAGCGGTTGTGATGGATTTAATGTCGCGTCGAATAGTGGGTCACGCGCTCTCGAAAAACCCCGACAGCGAATTAACGCTTAAAGCTTTTAATCGTGCTTTTGAGGCGCGCGGAAAACCACAAAATTTGGTTTTTCATTCAGACCAGGGGTGCCAATACAGTAGCCATATTTTTCGTGACACGCTAAAAAATAATCGTGTTCAACAAAGCATGAGCCGCCGAGGTAATTGTTGGGATAATGCACCCATGGAACGATTTTTTAGATCGTTTAAAACCGAGCGTATGCCACGTTTAGGCTATGAAACGTTTGAGGATGCCGAGGCGGATGTGAACCACTATATTGATTATTATTACAACGCCCGACGCCCCCACAAACACAACAACGGCTTGCCACCTATAGCCGCTGAAAAACGGCAAGCTATCATCAACCAACAACATAACGCGGCCTAAGATAATTATCCGCCTATAAAATTGTCCGGTTTTTGTTGACCACTACAACTTTTAATTTTGGTTAACTGCATGCTCTTGCTCCCAGTAATACAACCTCTGTGCCTTCAAAGTCTGATTAACAAAGCCACCATTTAAATCAACGTGAACAGACCTACTGTAGGTTATCGATACATCGAGGAAAGGTATCACCTTGGTGACAGGTAACTTGTACTCACCAGAAAATTGAAACTCGCCATTATCTTTATACTTAGCAGTGCCGTTGATACCTAAAAACTTCGTAGCGTATTTTAATGATTTAAATTCATCTGAAGAAAAAGTAAGGCTGGCATCCCTGCACCGCTTTGTCGCGCCTCTTGCCGAAATTACCGAGCACCCAGCCTGTTGTTAAACACAGCGCCGGTTTCGACAAGGCAGCCGTGCCACGGTAGCTGCTCCACGGCCAATCTTTAGCCGCTCTTACCATTTGAGCACGCACAGGATTTAAAACGATATAACGACAGAGTTCGAGTAAATAGCTATCACGCTCAACCATAATGGCTTTAAACCGACCTTGAAAAACGTGACCGACTCGTTGATGCCCGCGATTAAAAGACGGAGTATAAGTACCATTAAGGTACTTCATCCCTTTTGACAGATATGTAAGGCCTGACCCCGACCGTTCCGTTTATCTTTTACGAGCCAGCTTTTATCTTTTACGAGCCAGCAATAAGTCCCGCACCATAAACAACGCCGCAATAGTGCGAGCTTCGGTGACGTCACTGCGTGTAATTAATGTATGAATATCCGCGAGCGCTACCACCTCAACCTCCATGGGCTCAGGCTCGTCGCCTTCCAGTCGGCTCGGGTAAAGATCTTCGGCCAGCACCAGTTGCGTGCTTTGCTGCATGTAGCTCGGCGATTGCGACATCACCTTTAATAAGCTCAAACGTTTGGCCGCAAGACCCGCCTCTTCTTGTAATTCTCTATTCGCCGCTTGCTCGAAGCTTTCGCCAGCATCCACCTTGCCCTTGGGCAGCGTCAGTTCATATCGATCAACACCTGCGCCATATTCACGCACCATGACTATCTTATCGCCCTCGCCCTCACCGCCTTCAATAATGGCGGCAATAATCACGGCGGTGTGGCTGCCCATTAAGCGCTCGTAGTGTCGGCGCTCACCATTACTGAACTCAAGTTCGAGGGCTTCAACTTTAAACAACCGGCTCTGGCAGACGGCTTCACGCTTTAATATTTTGGGTAGGATAGGCATACTGGCTCCGAATTAACCGTTTATTTACGCGACACGTTGCAGTAATAAAATTGACCATATTAGGCCCCTATGACCCCTAGCGATCAAGCTCAAGCTCACATCAACCCTGCGCAATCCAACAGCACGCGCACGCCACCTAACATAGACTGGGCCACCATCGACACAGTACTGCTCGACATGGATGGTACGTTGTTAGATTTGCATTTTGATAACTATTTTTGGTTAGAGCATCTGCCTAAACGTTACGCCGAACACCACCAACTCGATGAGCAACAATCGCGCGAACAGTTGCACCAGCAAATTAAGGCCTACCAAGGCACGCTGCAATGGTATTGCCTCGATCACTGGTCGACATTAGTGCAAATGGATATCCCGAGCCTCAAGCGCGAAATCAAACACAAAATTGGCATGCGCCCACACAGCGAGCGTTTTTTACGCTTTTTAAAACAGCACAATAAACAGGTGATATTGGTCACCAACGCCCACCGCGATGGCCTTAATCTCAAGCTCGAAGAGTCCAAAATTGCGCCGTGGCTGGATGGTATTGTCAGCTCGCACGACTACCAAATACCCAAAGAAGCGCCCGAGTTTTGGTTGCGGCTGCATACAGCCCTGCGCTTCAACCCCCAACGCACCTTGTTTATCGACGATACACCCCACATTGTTGCCCGCGCCGCCGAATTTGGCATTGCGCACCTCGCCTGTATTACCGCGCCGGATTCACAACTCGCGCCACGGTCAGCCTGCGATTACGAATTTCTCTACATCAACGATTTTGACCAAATACAGCAATACGTAACTT
>JAXHOG010000006.1:0-4006 GCA_034519605.1 Marinagarivorans sp. | reverse complement strand
CAAAGTAAGTTGTAGATATATTTGTCCCATAAAAAAGGCGCTCCTGTTGAGCGCCTTTTTTATGGGTGAAGGTTTTGGATTGTCGACATTAGTGAATTTAAATCACTGATTTTTGTAAGCAGGGTTTGCACTAGTATCCACCCGAAAAAGCCATGGACTGGCTTTGATGTTCTAACGCTATGGCTTAGCCTAAAGAAATTTTGAATCTTGATGTTGTGCCTATATCGCCATACACTCGCCGCCGCTTTAACGGGGCGCTTCGATTTTCTGCTTAGGCAAAGGCATTTCAGCCTCATTCGGTTTGCGAAAACTTATTACATTACGCGTCACCCTCTGCCTTTAAGGCGCGGGTTCGTTCAAGGTTTCAGGGAGATCACTGTGCGTCGTTTATTACCCATATTTTTTATGTTGGCTGCTCTAGCGGGATGTGGTGGCAGGGACGATGAAGCGCCAGATGCCATTACGGGTGCGTTTGTAGTGGTCAACAAAAACCGGACAATTTTATAGGCGGATAATTATCTTAGGCCGCGTTATGTTGTTGGTTGATGATAGCTTGCCGTTTTTCAGCGGCTATAGGTGGCAAGCCGTTGTTGTGTTTGTGGGGGCGTCGGGCGTTGTAATAATAATCAATATAGTGGTTCACATCCGCCTCGGCATCCTCAAACGTTTCATAGCCTAAACGTGGCATACGCTCGGTTTTAAACGATCTAAAAAATCGTTCCATGGGTGCATTATCCCAACAATTACCTCGGCGGCTCATGCTTTGTTGAACACGATTATTTTTTAGCGTGTCACGAAAAATATGGCTACTGTATTGGCACCCCTGGTCTGAATGAAAAACCAAATTTTGTGGTTTTCCGCGCGCCTCAAAAGCACGATTAAAAGCTTTAAGCGTTAATTCGCTGTCGGGGTTTTTCGAGAGCGCGTGACCCACTATTCGACGCGACATTAAATCCATCACAACCGCTAAATAACACCAGCCCAGCTGTGTCCAAATATACGTAACATCGCCACACCACCAGCGATTTATGGCTGTCACATTGAATCGGCGCTGTAATAAATTGGGGCATACTAATGATTCTTTACCTCCCTTGGGGTAGCTGTGTTTAGGCGGTTGCCTTGATTGTAATTCTTCTTCTTGCATAATTTTACGGACTAAATATCGGGTGCTATGTATCTTGTCATTTTTAAGCATGCTGCATAATGTTCGCTGCCCCGCAGAGCCTTCACTTTCAATAAATAGCGCTTTAATTTTTTCTCGTAATACGGGGTATTTATCGACCGGCGTTATTATTTTTTGCTGACTGTCGTAATAGGTGCTGGCGGCAATTCCATACAATCGAAATAATTTAGTTAACGGGTATTGCTCTTTTAACGTCGTGACTACTTGTTTTTTTCTTCGACATCGATGCGAAAAGAGCTGTGGCCTTTTTTAGGATTTCATTGTCCTCTTCAAGGTCGAGAATTTTGGCTTTAAGCTGCTGAATTTCTCGCTGTTCTTCGGTGATGGCGCGGGCGCCGACCGGCGTAATACCGGCCAATTCGCCTTCCAGCTGCTTGACCCAGCGACGCAAAGCGCTTTCGCTAATACCGCGTGCTTCGCAGGCTTTGGGGTAGCTGTAGTCTTTGAGGCTGATCAGCTCGGCGGCTTCTCGTTTGAACTCGGGGCTAAATGTAGGTCTGGTCATGTGATACTCCTATGGGGGTAGAATACCACCTATCAATTTGTCCGAGATTAGTAGACCACAACAGTTTAATACTGCGCCGTCGGAATTTACCTACGACCTAGAAGCCAGCGATGCCCCTCGTTTTCTCGCTGGTACAACACTGGAAATCACAGAAGGCAATGGCAAGGTCGCAAACGGCCAAGCCAGTTATGCCCTCGCCATTCAACTTCCACCTGTCGTCAATAATCTTGCCCCCGATCTGAGTCTGAATTACAGCAGCGGCAACCGCCGTAGCGGATTGTTGGGGGTTGGTTGGTCTGTTGGCGGCCTATCTAGCATTTATCGTTGTGGTGCCAATTACGCAAGCGATGGTGATGAAGCTAAAAAGTCGAATCCTCAATATTCAATGGGTGATCGCCTGTGTCTCGATGGCCAGCGTTTAGTGGTGGCCGATGCTGATGGCCCTAGTTCTGACAGCGAGTATTGGGCCAGTGGCGTTGTTTATGCTACCGAGCGCGAGAGCTTTTCTAAAATTGAAGCGCTCGACGGGCATCGCATGTTTCGAGTGTCGCTGAAAAATGGCCAGATTCGCTACTACGGCCAAAATGATGATGCTGCAAAGTAGCCGCATCTATCGCGCTGGCGATGATGGCGATGATGGCGGCGATGTACGGGCGTGGGCGCTGGACCGTGTAGAGGATCGTTATGGCAACGCCTATAGGATTTATTACGACTACGACAGTGCGCTATCTCAGCACAAAGTGAGTTATATCCAGCTTACGCCAGATGCTCAGGTGCGCTTCACCTATAGCGAGCGGGGCCTTGATGAACAGCTACTTTATGATGCTGGCAGCGCTAACCGAATAACCCATAAGCTCGATGCAATTACCACCTACATCAACGCGGCTAATGGATCAACCAGCGGCACGGCTGTAAAACGTTACAAGCTGCAATACAAAACGAGTGCGACTACCCAACGACTTCTGGTGGACACCCTTACCGAATGCGGTTTTGTGGGTGGTGATGTGGAAGCGTGTGCTAAACCCCTAGCGTTTGAATGGCAGGCTGGAGAGCTGGGTTTTGAAAAGGAAGGGCAGGTGATCTTGTCGTGCGACGGTGCACGACTTGACGCAACTTTTATCGCGGATGTGAATAATGACGGGTTAAACGATGTGTTGACCTCTTATGAATCGGTTTTCCCTACAAGCGGTATTAAGTTTGTTGATTGGTACCTTTTTACGGGCACAGAGAAAGGTTGTTACAACCATCAATCTTGGTTTAATCAAGAGTTACAGCGCCACACAGCTGAATACATAAAGCCTATCAAAACCAAAAATGGCATTGCCTTTATAGGCTCGGTTCGCGTGTTATTGTCGAACAATCGCCAAGCCTTTTATGCGGGCGGATTACTGACACCAAACTTTACCAATCGTACGATTGCCTTAACCGTTATTCCGGGGCCAACGCTATTACCCAACGGTGTACGCACCTTTTTGGCGGCTTCGGGCACCATTGAGGTGTTGGATCTCAATAATGATGGCCTAGAAGACTTTTGGTTTGCCGACCATATTTTTTTGCAGAACCCGAAAACGGGCGCTTTTGCTTACGGCGTTGATGATAACTCTGTGAGTGTGCCCTATCCCAATGCTGGTACGGCTACCATTGATATCAATGGCGATGGCCTGACAGATTTGGTGAATGTGGTCGATAACTTGGGCACGATTGGTGCGCTGACTGTTTTCTCGATCAATAAAAGCGGCGAGCCTCTCAACACCGTTTACGGCTCTTTTCCCTCCAGTGAAACCGAGTCTTTTGCGGGCGGGATTATCTCCCACGGCGACTTGAACGTTTACCATATGTCGCTGCAAAACGAACAAAAGTACCCATCGCCAGTGTTTAACGCCTATGGCGACTTTAACGGTGACGGCATCAAGGACATTGCCTTTCAGCGCAGCCAAATTTGGTGGCTTCGGTTGGGTACCGGCACTGGCTTTACCGACGCTATTAACACTGGCGCACCAGCGGCGAGCCTTAAAAATCAGTATTTTTTCGCTTTCGATTACAACAAAGACGGTAAAGACGACCTCTTGGCGCAGCAAAACTCCGGCGCTACTGACGTTGTTTGGCGGGTGCTGATTAGCCGAATCGATGGCGATAAGGTGGTCTTTGATGTTGGCTCATTCGATCCTTTCCATGGTCAAAGTGCGCTCACTAAAGTGCAAACGCCGGTCGAGGCGGGCAGTATTTTTCGCGGTGATTTTAACGGCGATGGCATCATGGATTTTTACCGCTCCGGCGTTATAGGGTTGTGGAGCCATGTAAGCAGCAATACGTAACTG
>JAXHOG010000024.1:0-47704 GCA_034519605.1 Marinagarivorans sp. | reverse complement strand
ATTTTCATTGCTCGAAGGAAGGCAAGCGTGCCTAGGTGAGCCGATCAAGCGACACTGCACGGACAGGAAAAAAACTTGGGTACATGGGCCATCGCGAAGATGAACCTGCTGCTTCACGGATTACGCGATGCCCGGATTGAAAAAGGTGACACGATTCGCAATCCGCGACTGCTCGACCATGAAGGCAATCTGATCTTCGTACGCAAAACGGATTGCTAACGGCGCAACCGTTTTCCTTAAAAAATTGGGGCGCGGTCGAAGCAGCAGGGGATAGCGAAAAGCTCAGCTACAATCGGTTCCAAGACGGCATCCCACCAATAAATATGGGCGACTTTGCTTTTGTGCAGCACATGCTGGCCGTACACGGAACCACATACACGCGGAGTGCTGGAAGTCGTAATGCACCTAGCATGCGTGGTGCTTTTCCGTGGATCAGGCGACGGCAGAATTCGAAAAGCTCTTCTAGAAGATGATCTTATCGAGGCTATTGTGGGCCTCCCTGAAAATCTGTTTGCGGGTACAGGAATTCCAGCCATTGTCTCTGATCCTCAACCGAAACAAAGCGCCAGAGCAACAAAGGGAAAATCCTGTTCATCTCACGCCCCGAAAGAGGCGGGATGACAGCGCCAAGAAATCTCATCCTTGGACAGGGCAACATCAAGCGAATCGTAGACGCATCCCGACGTGGAAGCCCGAAGATGCGTTCAGCCGCGCTGTCGATATGCCAGAAGTGATCGAGAACGACTATAACTCTCAACATCTCCTCGATACATAGATACGCTGGACCCAGCGGAAGCTCCAATTAATGTCAAAGCAGAGTCAGAAGCTTTGGATCGCAGAAAGTGCGAGAAATGAAGCCGAAACCCGAATGAATACTCCCGCTCAAGGAGATGGGCTAGTGCCTGTGATAGTACACTTGATTAGTTGACTAACAGCGCGATTAGGAACAATTGCAGAGAACGGATCAGTAAGAAATCGTAATCGCGATGAAATTATCAAAGCTAAGTGTAACAAAACATCGAGGCTTTGTCCCTCTCGAGTATTTTTCAAAGCAGTACACAGCAAAGACACCGAACAATACAAAGTCGTAAAACGCGGTCAGTTTGCCTATGCTAGCAATAGTTACCTCGATGAGGGTCTTAACAGATTCACTTCGTAGCCATCCTATTGGCTTGATCAGTCCTATGTACACTGGCTTTCGAGATCACTCGAGCTCAGCCGATCGTGACTATGCCTTCGCGTGAGTTTGAAGCGCGATTAGCCTTAAGAGGGAGGTTCGATGCTTACAGCAATGGGGGTGAACCAGCGCAAGTCCATTTCCTTCCATGACCTCGGCGACCTTTAATTTTAGTTTCCGCAATACAGAAGAACAACTCGCTATTGTTGATGTATTGCAGTCGGTTGAGGAAAATATTAGACTAACCAACATCTTATTGGAAACTCATAGCTAATGCCAAGTTCGCGGTAATGCGCGATTTGATAACGCGCGGGATGCGGCGACGACGCAGCACCATTGAAGCCGTTGCCCGAGCGCTGGGCGCTGGGTCGTGCCGCTGGCGATGTCACCAGATTCCTTTCCGATTCGGAAAACTTGTTTGTCGCCCGACCAGCGGTAGCTGCTCGAAAGTCAGGCGCTTACGCCTGACCGCAAGCGACCGGACCACTGGGATGGTGAGATTCCATGGTTATCACTCGCCGATACCAATGGTCTGGGGGGGCTGACAGTTAGCGCAACAACCGAACGTGAAGAATAACGTAGCTGGGCATCAAGAATTCATCTGCGCGGGTGCTTCCCGTTGATACAGTCGTATTTTCGCGCACCGCAACCGTTGGCAAGGCGACCAGACTTGCAGTGCCGATGGCGACCAGTCAGGATTTCGCCAACTGGATATGCGGCACAGAGTTGTGCCCACGCTATCTAGTGCAAGTTTTCCGGCACATGACGCGCGAATGGGATCGCCTTGAGGAAGGCAGCACCCATCAGACGATCTACATGCCGGTATTCAAAAAGCTCCAGATTTTGCTACCGCCGAAGGCCGAACAGGCAAAAATTGCCGATGCTGGCGATGCATTCGATCTGAGAATTGAAGCCGAACAGGCCAAGCTTGCCGAGCTGGCGAATGTGCGCGCTGCTGCTTGGCTCTGCGAACTAAAGCTCACGGGCCGACTCGCCAGCCTGCCCACCTCAATGGTGGCACGCTTTGGCTAATGTACCCGCTCAGCCTGAAGTCGCTGCCGCATGAGTGAGGCTCGTGACAGCCTTGAGATCGAAATGGTCGAAAACCCGGCGGTAGCCCTACTAAAGGTGTTCGTATCGATTACAAGAACCGATACCATTCCGAAATTACTCTCCCCTGCGTGAGAAGTGATCCGACGCGATCCTTTTAGGACGACTAGAACAACAGCTGCGGCGGCTTAATCCGTGGCTTGATAGTGAAAACGTTGACCGAACGCTTATATCAGCAGCTCGCCATTTCATCGACCGATCTGACTCGACGCCAACTGAGCAGTGGCACATCCGAATGAACCTATGGCACCACGCTGCCATTCACTGATGATAAGTGGACGCCGCCAGGATCGCACTGTCCGCTTTTTCGATTTCGACGAAGTGGAAGCCAACATCTTTGAATTCGCCCGGCAGGTGCCGATCAAGGGGCCCAGGCAGGAGATCGTTCCGGACATTGTCATCTATGTGAACGGCATTCCCCTCGCCGTGATCGAATGCAAATCTCCCGCATTGGCCGACCCGATCGGCGGTGCTCAACGACAATTCCGCCGCTATGAAGGCCGGGACGAGTTTGCCGGCCTGGGTGCGCCGCGCCTGTTCGAAATGGCACAAATCTCCATCGCGCTGGCCCGTTATCGCTGCTCGTTAGCGGCACCACCGCCACCCCGCCACGCCACTGGGCAGACTGGCGTGATCCCTGGCCGACATACACCGGATAGCCTTGCTTCCCGCATCAACCGGACCCCTACGCCACAAGACATATTGCTTGCTGGGATGCTTAAGCCCCCACCAATCTGATCGACCTGCTCCGCAACTATGCGGATTTCGGTAGCACTGGATGGTCGGCGACTTAAGAAAATCGCCCGCTATCAGCAGTTCGTGGAAAATGGCATGCGCTTACCGAGCGCATTCGTCAATGCGCCCTACACCCCAACGGCGCAGCGGGGTGATTCATCATACGCAGGGCTCGGGCAAATCGCTCACTATGGTCTATCTGGCAGTCAAGCCGAGGCGTTGGCTGCGAAACGGAAAACTGGACGCTGAAGATCGTCACCGACCGAACCAGAGCCAGATTGCGCTGATTTCCGGCCAAGTTTCAGCAGATCGGGCCTTCCTAACCCGAATCCAAGCCGAGAAGTGGGCAGCACCTGCGCGAGCTTCTTTCCGGGGGGGCAGGCACTACCGTTCTGACCACGGTTCATAAATTCCCATACCGCCGTGCCAAAGCGAACTTCGGTCATATCCGAAGCCGAAAACATCTTTGTCATGGTCGATGAGGCGCACCGCACGCAGTATGTGCGCGTTGGCCGCGAGGACGCGTGCTAGACTCGCCCCACGCCGCGTTGATCGCGTTTACCGGTACGCCTATAGACAAGAAGGACCTGCAGCACGCGAGGTTCTGGTGACCACATCCATCGCTACCTGATCGACCGAAGCGGTGAAGGACGGGCGCAAACGGTGCCGATCTTCTACGAAATGCGCGACGCCCGAATGAGGTGGATGGCCGCATCTGGCTGACATTCGCAGAGCATTTCCCTGAAGCTGAAGCTGACGATGAAATCCAGAAGCTGAAGCAGGTGCGCAAGGCTTCAGGAGGAGAAATTTGCCGGTGCGCAGACCCGCGTCTCGGCGATCTGCGAAGACATTTTGCAGCATTACCGCACCGCTATCGAACCCAATGGCTTCAAGGCACAATTAAAACATGGTCAGCCGCGACGTCGCCGTCAGCTATGTTGAAACGCTACGGGCGCTTGGTGCGCCGGAATCCGCCGTCATTATGTCAGCCTCGAATAATGATAGCGCCAAGCTCCAAAGACATCATTTGTCGCGGCGCGAACGAGACAAATTGATTTCCCGATTTAAGCGGAAGGACGATCCGCTCAAGATGCTGGTCGTCTGTGACATGCTCCTTACCGGCTTTGACGCTCCAGCTGAGCAGGTACATACCTCGACCGCCCTGCTGCGATGAGCACACTGCTGGCACAGGCCATTGCACGCGTCAATCGAACCTATGAAGTACAGTGGAGCCATGCGTCCGATCGCTCGATCACAAAGAGCGACAATCGCCGAATTTCTGAAGCCCTCGATATGTTCTCTGAGGATGATGGCGTGTTCTCGGCGATGCGCCCGGCTTCCGAAAAATATCAGTTGCTGGAGAGCAGGCATCGAGCCGCGATCCTGCTATTCGACAATATCGATCGGAGCGATGAGGATGCCTGCATCGCATTGCTCGCGCTGGAAGATGTGAGAGCAAAATTCGAGCGCAGATTTTCAGCGATTTGCCGAAGCAATGGATGCATGGTTTTGCCCGATCCAAAAGCGTTGGACGAGCCATACCTCACCGATCTGAAATGGCTCACTCGCATTCGGGCAGCGGCGCGACGATTGTATAGCGATGAGCGGTTTGACGCCAGTTGTACGGCGCAAAAGTGGGCGATCTGATCGCGGGCCATTTGCGGTCTGATGGTGTTGAGCAACTGCTTCACCCGCTGGACATCCTCGATCCCGCGTTCCGCGAAAGCGTCGAAGAGATTGGCTCGCCAAACGCGAAGGCCGCACGGATCGAACATGCGATCTGGCACGAAATCCACGTTCATCGCGAAGAGAACCCTAGCGCCTACAAGTCATTATGGGAGGACTTGGAGGATCTTATCTCCCGCCGCCGCATTGATCGGGTAAGCGCAGCCAGTCAGCTTGCACGGTTGGAGGAACTGGCCGGTCGCACCACGACATTGCGGACCGATCAGAAGTCTTTCGAGTTGACGGGCACCTCTGGTGCAATCCTTCCTCTGATCCTCTTCGGGGAGGGAGTAAGCGATAAGCAGAAGCACGAAATTGTTGCCAGTATTGCGCTCGACTTGGAAAATATGGCGCAGGTCGTGGACTGGCAGCAGAAGGAAGACGTCAAACGCCAGATGCGCCGAACGATCAAGGAAAGCTTGAGGCAAACCGGCGCTGATTTTGCTTCAATCGAGGCATCAACGGCCAAGATCATGGATGTCGCTCGGGCACGGCTCGCGAAATGAGTGGCGCAGACATCCAACACATCTGTTTTGGTGGGGAGGCAATATCCTACGCACTGTCGCGGACGGCGCGTCGTAAGACTGTCGCAATCACTGTCGGTTTCGATGGCGTTCGAGTTCTCGCACCTAACGATCTTGATGACAGTAGAATTTCTGAATTCGTGCGAAAAAGGCAGCATGGGTGCTGCGTAAAAAGCCATGTATTCCGAACTCTCAGGCTTCGCATCGCCGAAGGAATTTGTGAGCGGTGAGACCTTCCATTATCTTGGTCGACCCTATCGCCTGAAAGTTGTCTCCGATCCCATGGCTGTCGTCACTAGGGTGACTGCGCGGGGTACAAATCTAATTGCGCCAATCATGCCAGAACATGATCTGGATCATCGCGAGGAGCGCTGTGCGCAGTGGCGCTTAGCCAATGGTACATCGCACATGCCAATATCCAATTTTCGCGCCGAATTCAGGTAGTTTGCCGGGCACTAGGCAGCGACCCTCGATCCATTTCCGTGGTGGATCAATCGAAGCGCTGGGGAAGCTGCGATGCCAAGGGACGCATCCGGCTAAACTGGCGTCTCGTAATGGCACCAGTATCGCTTATCGATTATGTTTTGGCGCATGAGGCTTGCCACATGCTTGAACACAACCACTCCCACCGGTTTTGGAGAATGCTCGAGACCATCATGCCGGACTACGAGACACGAATCCGCAAGTTGGATTCGTTGGGCCATCAATTTAACTGGTAGTTCGAAATCTGCCCCCGGCTCAACGCCTGCTAATGCTGATGGTGCATCCGATCGGCTCCTTCATCTTGGCGGCCTCCTTCTCGCACGCGGCAATGGTGTCGCGGTTGTCGCGGGCCAAGTCGGCGGCATCCACAATCATCTGCCAGCCCTCGGGGTTTTCGGCGCGCATGAGGCGGATACCAGCATCCCATAGCGACGGCTCGCCGAGCGTGCGACGGGCCACCCGTTCCGGCCAGAGCCAGCTTTGCGGGCCGATGCTGGCCGCCCAGCCGGGATAGATCAGCCACAGAAGCGACATGGCCAGTGCAGCGCCTCCGCCGCAATAGAGCATGTGCCAGCGCTGCTCCTGTTTGGTCCGAATGGTGCCGACCGCGCGCATCTGATCCGCATGGACTTGATGATGCAATTCCAGCGACTTCTTGATGGTAGCTTTGTCTGTAGCTCGTGCGGCATCCGCCGCCACATCAATCCGCTCCGCCATGCTCTCCGGCGTCAACTGCATGGCGGGCGCTTCCATGATTTTCTTGGTCTGCCCCGCCAACGTCGCGAGATAGCCGTTCATCTTGGCAAGCGTCGGGCCGTAGTCGGGGAATTCGAGGCTCTGCTTCTCGACGGCGATATGCTCAAGCGCGCGGGCCATCACCGCCATGCGCCCTTCTAAACGTTCCTCCATAGCGGCCACACGCTCGGAGAGGTGTGCGAACGCCTCGGCGGCGGCATTGGGCCGGGGTTCCGGCTCCGGTTCGTTCAAAAGGCTCTGCTCGTCGTCCATGTCATGGTCTCCTTGGGGTTAGCGGCTCATGCCGCGACTGATGTCGCGTCCGTGATCGAAGGGAATGGAGGATGCGAGGTCGTGGGAGAGGCTGCGGCCCATCTGCTGGCCGATCTCAAGCCCAAGCTCGCGGCTGCGTAGGCCCAGCACGGATTCAAGCTGAACGTCCCGTTCGAGGCTTTTCGCCATGCCCGCCATTTGCTGCGCGGCACTTTTCGCGCCCCTGAAATTGCCATCGCGCACCAGCTCGGCATGATGGCGCTGCAACTGCTGCCAGCCTTCCACGAACCGATCTGCCCGCTGGAACGGGTCCATGCGGATTGCGGTCTCTTGACTCATCGCGCGCACAGCCGCCTGGCCGCGCCCCTCGGCGGCCTCTCGGACAAGCTCCGGGCTGCTGCGGAACGCGCTCTTCAAGTCGGACGAACCTTCGGGCCGGATCGCGTCCAGTGCATCCCGCGCCCTGTCGAGTGCCTCGCGCTGGTGGGGCATGGCGTCCAGGCCCTGCGCGCGCGTCTGCTGGATCGCGTCCAGCGTCTTGGCGTAGCGCTCCACCGCACCGCGCACGCCGCCAGCGCGCATCGGCTGCGGATCATGTTCGGGCTGGCGCTGAACGGCCCGCTCCTGCGCGGGCGGTTCAGTCGTCGGCTGGAAGCCTGCAACATGTCCGCGTTCCTGCTGCGGCGGAATGGTGGGCCGGAAGTTGTCGAATATCCCCGCGCTTTCTCGACAATCGGCCTGACGATTTCCGCGATCCGCTCGCCGAAGGCGATGCCACGCCGCTCGGCTGGTCCTCGCCGGGTCGGACTTGTCTGTAATCGGTCGCCATGTCCTTGCCGCGCTCGCGCGAAAGCGTGCGGACAAGCCGGGACTGTTCGCGGAAATCGTCGCGGCCATAATGGAGTGCCATGCCGTCACGATGGCGGGACATGGCGACATAAGCGCCGTGGCGATCCATCCCCGGCGTCGCCAGCAGATGCGCCTTGTCCACGGTCATGCCCTGCGCCTTGTGGATGGTGGCGGCATAGCCATGGTCGAGGTCGCGATAGGCTTTTATGTTGAACGATACGGAACGCCCGTCATCGGTGCGGACGGACATCTGGCCCTCGCTTACCTTCTCGATTGTGCCCAGCGTGCCGTTCTTCACCTCAAGGCTGCGCTCGTTGCGCAGGAACATGATGCGGTCGCCTGACGCAAACAGGCGGTCGCCGCGCTCGGTCTTCACCTGGCGCTCTTCGCCCAATTCGCCCGCATTGCGCATTGCCGCGCGCGCAGCGTCGTTGAGGTCGCGCACCTCGGCATTGGTGTGGGTGAGGATGATGCGGCTGGCGTCCGGATCGGCTTGCCGTTCGCGATCCCAGCGCTCGACAAGATCGCGCCGCGCATCTTCGCGCGTCTCGGCCTGATGCACCATGTTCTTGTCGGCATAGGCGGCAATCGCCTCGCCAGTCCTGCCGGTCGCCAGATGCCGGGTGGCATCCTGCTGCCATCCTTCATGCTGGCGGCGAACCTGTGTGATCTCGACGCCGCCATGGCGCTCATGGATTGCGCGGAACGCCGCGCCCGCCTCGATCGACTGCAATTGCTGCGGATCGCCGACGAGGACGACCTTCGCGCCCACATCGGCGGCATGGGACAGCACGCGCTCCATCTGGCGCGTGCCGACCATGCCCGCCTCGTCGATCACCAGCACGTCTCGGGCGGTCAGAAGGTCACGGCCATGCGCCCAGCCATGTTCAAGTGCAGCGATGGTGCGCGACGCGATGCCGGAACCATTCTCCAGCCCCTCGGCGGCGATGCCCGCCAGCGCCGCGCCGCGCACATTCAGTCCCGCGCTTTCCCACACGTCGCGCGCCACACCCAGCATGGCGCTTTTGCCGGTCCCGGCATAACCCAGCACCAGTGACAATCCGCGACCGTCCGTTATATGGCGCAGCGCGGCTTCCTGCTCTGCTCCCAGCGCAAAGCCACTACTCTCGGCGGCACGAATGGCGTAGGTCGCCGCCTCCGGAGAACCATGCTGCTTCGCTCCATCGCAAGCCGGTCCGCCGCACGGCTCATCCGCTGCTCGGTCTCGATCATGTCGCGCGACGTGAACCGCTCGTCGCCGCGCCTGTCCTTGCCCAGGACGATCAGGTCGGGCGAATTACGCACCGCGTGCATGGCAGCGTTAAACTGCGCCTGCCCGTCACTATGGCGGTGGATGAACATCGCCATATCGCGGTTGGTGAATGTCGCCTGTTGGTGGGTGATAGCGTTAAGCGCGATGCCGGGATCGGCAATGATGCGTTGGCCATTCTCCCGCGCGATCTCGCGGTGCATCTCCGCGCGATCGGCTTCCAGCCCTTGGGCGTTCATCCGGTGCGCCGGACCGCCGATTTTGCTTTGAGGCTCAAGGTCGATGCCCTGATCGGCAAGGCTGCGGTGATCGATGCGCGCGTCTATGTCGAGTTCGGCAAGGCGCGTGTTGACGTGGGTCTCCCAGCGTTCGCGCCAGCGCTCGACATTTTTATGATCGTTCCATTCGCGCACCTTCGCCCCGAAGCCAGCGGTGCCGTCTTCGCGCTGCACAACCTCGCGCATGGTGAGCATGACATGGGCGTGCGGCTTGGGCTGGCCATCCGCGCCAATGTCCCAATGCACATTAAGATCGGCGATCATGCCGCGATCGACAAACTCGGCGGACACAAAATCGCGGGCCAGTTCGATGCCCTGCGCCTTCGTCATTTCGCGCGGAATGGCGAACTCGACCTCACGGGCAAGCTGTGCGTCCTTGCGCTTTTCGAACGCCTCGACATCGTTCCAGAGGCGTTCGCGGTCGTGCCACTGTTCGGGCGCGCCTTCGGGCAACAGGATTTCGCTATGTTCGACGCCGGAGCGGGCGCGGAAATCATGGTCGCGATCGAGGCGCTCGTCGTGCAGCCGTTCGCCCGCACGATAGGCAGCAGCGGAGACGGCACTACGCCCTGCCGCGCGACTGATGACCTGAACGGAGAAATGAAAGATCGCCATGACGATCGTCCATCTACTACGCTCAAGCGCACGTCGGAACGACGTATAAGCGCGCCCTTCTCGAAAATTTCTCGGACGGGACTAGGCAGTGTCAGACTGTCCCGGCGACTCTACTGCGCTTGCGGAGAGGTCATCTTATCATAGCGTCATCGTCACTCAATGGAGACTTTGCGATGCGTAAACCCCGCGATTTTGATTCGGAACTCAAAGCCCTGGCCGACAAGGCCAAGGCGCTCAGGGAACGGCGTGTGCGCCAGCTTGGCGAACTGGTGACGGCGACCGGGGCCGATGCACTCGACGCCGATATACTGGCCGGGGCACTACCCGATCGCCGCTACGGTGAAGGACGCAGCGACCAAGGAGGGCTGGCGGAAGGCGGGCGCAGCGTTCTTTCTCGGCAAAGGCGGCAAGCCTACGGGCGGACCTTCTGGTCAGCAAAGCGGCGCTCTCCCGCTCGACGGCGGCGCGGCATCGGCTTGACGCTGAAAGGCGGAGCGAACCGACATGCCTGGACCCGCAGGGTCAAGCGGCGGGAAAGAACGCGGCATCTGATCGAACTGGGCGGCCTCGTCATCAAGGCGGGGCTGGTCGATCTGACCGACGATGACCGCGCCACGCTCTACGGCGCATTCCTCACGATTGCCGACCGGCTGCGCGGCGAGGAACGGGCCAACGCACTTGCCCTCTGGAAGCGCAAAGGCAAGCGGGCCTTCGAGGCGAAAACAGGGGCGACGGTTAGCGGCGAAACTAACACGCGCCCGATTGCAGTCCGCTTCTGCCTGATACTCGACCATCGCCGCCATTGGTGGGCTGCGCTTGTCGCGGTAGCGCACGGTGATGATGCCTTCTCCGGATCACGGGGCACAGGCCGGAGCCGGCGTGAGAATGTCCGCCAGCGCGTCGAAGGTCGTCGCCTTGGCGCGATAGGCTCCGGTCCACCGCACCGCCCAAATGTCCTCGATAAGAATTGACCTTGGTAGCCTGCCCTCTGCGCGACGTCCATGACTGCGCCCAACACCGTGTCAGCACGCACATCGAAGTCCAGCACGGCGGACAGTCTCTGCCGGTTCGGAACGGACGGCCTGCGCGGACTTCATCCGCCATAGCGCGGCCTCCCCGCCACGCCTAAGAGGGACAGGCCGATCATCGCCAAGGGCAGACGGTCAACCCAGTACATGAACCTGTCGGAGCGCCGAATCGGCGAATGGGAGCGAGCGGATTCCATCGGCTCTGTGACGGGGCAACACTTCGCACGATCCGCCATGTTCGTTGCAGCATAGTTGCGTGGCGCACCGGCTGGGAAAGGGCTATCGCCGTTGTCGGTCCTGCGGGCGGCGGAAGCATCGGCGCTGGCAGGTTTGCGGCGAGCGAAGCCTGATGATCTGCGACCGCGCACGCCGCACGTTCCGCCAGTATCTCCACCCGCGCGAACGCCCATGACAATTCCTCGCCCGAAATGCGGTAGGATTGCCCATAGCGCGCTTCGACATAGGCGCGGCGGATGCAACCGAACGCGCGCCGCTCGAACCGGCTGTCTCGTGGCCATGCCGAACATAGACGCGGGTCCAGTGCTTCCGCCGCCTCGCGCAGTTCATCTAATGCATGGGTGCGCGGCGCGTGCAGACTGATCGACCGCAAGACGCAAAGATAGAAATGCTCGCACGCCTGATGCAGCATCAGCGCCGCCATCGGCGCATCGCCCCGGTCCCGATAGAAAGCCGCGCCCGCTAGAAAGCCGGTTCCGCGCTTATGCCACCGGAGGAACTCCGCTACACCCCGGATAGCCCGTTCCCGCACCGGCAAGTGGCGCGGCTCTTTCAGCCGCAAGCCTTCCATCTGGTAGAGGGCGATGCCCTGCTCGGCGATGGTAACGAAATGCGGACGCTGTCGACAAGAGCAAGAACGTTGAGCCGCTCAAGGGTTTCGATAGCTAGCCGAAACCGGGCGGGTAATTTCGCCATGCTCCCACGCGCGGCGCAGCCGGTCACGCACCAGCCGCCAGTCGCGTTCGCTGCGGGCAAGGCGAGGATAGTTGACGATCGCCAGCAAGCGGAACGCTTCCCCCGGCGCGACATCTTCCCAATCCTTCTCGGCATGCGGCCCGTGCAGGATCAGGGTGAGGATGCGGCCCGACCGACGAAATGTTCGGAACATCGGCCCTTGGTCGTTTCCTCGAACGCCTCGAACAGGATTGTGGTGACGTGGAGAAGCTCATCCGGGTCGATCGGCGCAGGCAGATGATCGGCATCGCGTGCGCAGCACTGGTGACCGCGCCTCCCCTGTGGGCGACGCTGAGCAACCCTTTCGGGCGCGGACGGCTCGGTCACGTCATGCACAGCGATCCACGGCAAGTACCGGACAAGGGGCGTGATCGTGGCGGGCATGAAGCCGCCCGTGCGGGGTCGGTCTCCCTCCCAATCATGATAATGATAGCCCCATTTCCAATAGGGCGAGAGAACCGCCGCCAGCCGCGCCATGTCGGGGCAGTCATGGCCAAAGCCGCAAGCATTGGCGTAGGCCAGCCCCTTGGCGATGTCCTGCTTGATGTGAATGGCGTTCCACGCATCGGCAAAGCCCACGTCCAGCAGATAGGCGCACAGGACCTGCTGAGTCACGAAACCGGCCTGATGCAGAGCTTCCTTTGCATGTCGCGTCTCGGTGAGGAAATCCGCTTCCAGCGTGGTCATCCACCGTTCCGCGTTGTGATAGCGAGCTTATCGGCTGATGGTTCGGCTCCTTTTCGTGCGCTCAAGCCTCGCGGGTTCATCCTCGTAGCGTTGGTGAAGCGCCGCGAGTGCGCCACCCCAGGACGAGGCAATCGCCGACGCGGCAACCGGCGCGATGGTTAATGCGCGCAGCAGGGCGCGGCGGATTGTTTGGAGACAAGCAGGTGCACCTCCGTTCCCTATCCATCGGGTGGGAAGCGGCTTATATGACGGGCGAGGCTCGCGATCAATTTCGGCACTCCTACATCCCCTGCGATGCCGGTTGCCCCAGCCCCCCTCTCCAAGAAAGGTTCTTTTTATATACGCCATCGTTTAATCAGTAAACGATGGCGTATATTCAAATAAACGGTGGCGTCAATAGGTTTGATTTGGAAATTGAGAGATTCCACCCGATAGCGACAAGTCGATGGTACGTCCGCCACTTGGAATGAAGCCGACAACGATCAGGCTAACTACCGACACGATCCATCGTATCGAGGCGCTTGTCGGCAACCGCAGGCTGGCCCTGTTTATTCGTGAAGCGGTCGAGAACGAACTGCAGCGCCGCGAAAAATCTGGAAGCGCTCAGGGGTGCCATACACTCTTTGGGAGAAACCACTCGTCGGCAGTTGTCGCATCGCCTAACCAACATGACAGTGATGTGGGGTCACTAACAGCGATGCTTCAGCTACCCGCTGTCGAGCATTTGACAATGAAATCAGCGTTGAAAGGTGCTGCTTAAAACGGCATACGACAAGGCAAGGAAGCACAGAAGACGCAATGGCTTTGCGCGCAATGTCCGCGAGAGTGGCGATCGGGCAAGCGACAAGTCTTATCCTCGGCCATACAGAAAATTGTGCCTCTGCTGATGGCAGCGCAAAATGCGTGCCGGACAACTACTTACATGCAAGCCGAGCTTGTGTATCAGCTTTGTACAAAGAGAGCGCCTTGAAGGGAGCTTCCCCGTGCATTTTTGCCTCCACGCATACCCAGCCTCGTCTTTCAGCAAACAGCGATGAACTTTAGCCACGCGGTTCGATGGCGAGCTGGCATCGGTTTCAGGTTGTCCTGGGGCCATTGCCGTCTCAGTTTGATCTGAACTGCCTGCTGCCTGGCGCGAATTTAATCAATACGCGCTAAAGGAGCGCGTCCGATGAATGCACGCATGCGCGGAAGTTTTTATTAAGCTGCACCGTGATCAAGAACTCGCCTTATTTTTTGAGACATTTTCATCCAATTAATATAGAATAGAAAGAGCTGCTCGGTGTTGCCAGTAAGAGTAAATGGTAGACGGCGCTGATGCATGGCATTTTTTGCAAGAGCGTTTCATCGCAAATCAAGCACAATCAAAGCTTTCCTAAGCTCAAAATTTACCTAAACTACACTTTTGGACGCCCATTTGAATTAGAGCATGAGATCGCAGACTGGACGCGTTATTTCATGCGAACTTCTGCAGATGAAGTGGGATTACCTTTATTCATCGGCTAGCATCACGCCCACGTTGCTCGCACTTGCTCAGGCGTTTTTGAGCGTTCCGTGCCGAACCCAAACCCCAATGCGCGCCGGTACGACCGCCTATGAAGAAGAGAAGGCTACCAGCCAACCCGTAATCTTATCATTTTATTCCCTCACAAAGATTTGCTTGCACAACGGCAGAAACACAGCTTACAGAGCTTGGCATCAAAAGAATTGCTAGATCAGCTATGGCAAAACCATGCAATTGCAAGACGAAGCGTGCTGTTCATGACCACGATTACTGGGACAGAAAACCAAAGCGGCGTTAGAGGCGAAGCGGGCGCTGATTAAACGAATTATCAATTCAGAATACCGGAAGCTGGCGAGGGTGGTGAGGACAATAGAAAAGATTTTGCGACCGCTGATGGATGACCGAAAGGCGCCAGCGACGTGGACGCCAAAGTACGACCGCTGCACCTGAAGGGGCAAGCATTGCGACCGAGACGTCGATAGATTAAAAACGGTGGCAACCAGCTCTACTGGCGTTTTGCTCACCCGCGCATTGACCGCCGAAACAAGACCACTCACCGTCTGGTCCCAGCTTGACCTGTAGTGGTCAACAAAAACCGATGAATTTATAAGGATAAATTATCTTAGGCCGCAGCCGCCGTTACATATACGTTGCCAGCGCACAGAAAGCGGCGCCGCTGTTGCGGTGTTTGCGGGGGCGCTGTTGTAATAATAATCAATATAGCGGTTCACATCCGCTCGGCATCTCAAACGTTTCATAGTCAAATGTATATACAAGCCTTGTTTTTAAACGATTCATAAAATCGTTCCATATGGGTACAGTCCCCAACAATTAACTTAAAGTGTTTGTTGAACACGATTATTTTTTAGCGTGTCACGAAAAATATGGCTACTGTATTGGCACCCCCCAGTCTGAAGTCGAAAAACCAATTTTTATAGGTTTTCCGCGCGCCTGTGCTGCCCATTAAAAAGCTGGGCGTTAACGTATTGTCGGGGTTTTTCGAGCGCGTGACCAATATTCGACGCGACATTAAATCCATCACAACGCCAGTAACACCAGCCCAGCGTCCAGCCGAGTATGCGTAACATCGCCACACCACCAAATATCGCGCCGTCATTTAGTCCGGAAGTTGCAATAAATGGGTATACTAATGACTTTTTTACCTTTCGGTAATGGCATCAGGCGGTTGCCTTGATTGTAATTCTTCTTCTGCATAATTTTGCTTAATGAAATATCAAAGGCGCGCATTCCGGTCATTTTTAAAGGCTGCTGCATAATGTTCGCTGCCCCAGAAGAGCCTTCACTTTCAATAAATAGCGCCATTTTTTCTCGTAATACGGGTATCATCGATCGAAGATGCCATGGCTTAATCGTCGTAACAGGTGCCAGCGCACCCATAACGAAACAGCCTGAAGCACGGTATTGCCTTTAACGTCGTGACGCCTTGTTTTTTCGACATCAGCGCAGCAGCCAGCCTTTTTAGGATTTCACGTCCTTTCATGGTCGAGAATTTTGGTTTTTGCCAGTTTAACGCCGTTGCCTCGCAGACATATGCGGCTGACCGGCGTAATACCATAATTCGCCTTCCAGTTGCCGGACCAGCGACGCAAAGCGTTTTCGCTAATACCGCATGTCGTACGGGGTAGCTGTAAAGTCTTTTATGTCAGGATCAGCTCGAAGCGGTTTCTTCGTTTAGCAACCCGGGGCTAAATGTAGAAACCATTATGATATTCCCGTGCAGAATAATACCCACGAATGTTCGAGATTAGTAGACCACAACATTTTTGGGCCAGCGCACTTGAAAAAACGATAGCCAAAGAATCGGCGAAAGATCGCGCCACTACTTTAGCGAAAGAGCTGGGCTTAAAGTTCAGCAGGCGCATAGCTGGGGTATACGAAGTGGCCCATTTTATCTTGCCACTCTTAGATACAGATTTTATGCACGGCCACGGAGATACGAAGAAAGGTTTGAGCCTCGGGGATAGTTACCTCAAAGCGGCGGAGCACTTTGGCTGTGACGAGCGAACAATAGAAACGATATGGAGTGAGTATAAAAAGGTCTCCAACCACAATGAGATGGTGCGGCTCTTAGAGGCTTCAATGGGCCGCTATCGCCGCCGCAGGTTTCGAGTGGATTATAAAGTCCAAACCTCCTTTAAAGTGGTTCAGTACCAACACTACATGCTGGAGCGGGTGCGGCGGTTTCACTACCGACATTGAATGCGGGAGGACGCATCCGAAACACAGAGCCATTTTAGTGTCGTGTTCTTTTATGTTAGATTTAAACATAGTGGCCTCCCCCCAACTGAGGCTTACATAGATGAAAAACACCAACGCATTACCCACCACTGACCGCGTAATACCACTGCCAGAAATGGCCCGCTTGCTCGCCCGACACCCCAAAACCATTTGGCGCATGTGGGCAAAAGATGGAACGCTACCCAAGCCCCTAATGATTAATGGCCGCACTTTGGGCTGGACAGAATCAACCTATGCAGCATGGTTAGCCGAAAAGGCGGGGGTATAATTATGCGCGCACTATCAGCCACAGGCTTTTTACGCCTACCCCAAATTATTGGCAGCAACAAAACAAACCCGCCCACGCCCGCCCTTATCCCCGTTTCCAAATCCACTTGGTGGGCTGGCGTAAAAGCTGGCCACTACCCCAAGCCCGTAAAGCTGGGGAATCGTTGCACAGCGTGGAAAGTTGAGGAAATTCGCGCCTATATCGCCTCGATGGAGATGCAACCATGAGCCGCTACCAAATCCGCGTCATTGAGCAAATAGAGCACCTAATCGAAGTGGTGGCCGAAGATGCACACCAAGCCTTAACGCCGGCGCGATTGCAGCAAGGTGAAGTGTTTGAGCGAACGAGTTCAAAAATCACTTACGGGCAGCCAATTTTGCTTAATGACACCAACGACGAAGACCAAAATAAAAGTCATTAAAATCAAATAGTTAAAGTTAGCTTGGACGGGGTTGGACTAACCTTGTAGGTTTTTTACCCCTATTTTCCATTATAAAAAAGTTGATATTACTCAATGAAATCAATGACTTATAAGCACCGCCACCCCCATGATTTTGGTAGGTTCCTTTATATTATCTATACAGCTTTACCGCCTCACCATACCTATCAAATCACCCACACAATTTGGCCTATTTTCTTACTATTTGGGTGGTAGTTGTGAACCACATAATGACTAGCCCATTAATCGAATGTGAAGGTGTTTGGTGGAAAATAAACACAGAGGGTAGCGGTATCTACTCAGGCATGATGCGCGCAATTCTTGGCCAATTGTTTGCGATGCTAAGCCACCACAATAAGGTGCTCGTTTTCCGCTTTGACCTATCCACCCCCAACTACACCAACACCAATAAAGAAATTACTGACTTTTTGCGCAGGCTTTCAGGGCGCATCAAAAGCCACTACAAGTGTGAGCGCATTGGTCATGCGTGGGTGCGAGAGCAAGAAAAGGCCAAAAGCCAGCACTACCACTTCGCGCTAATATTGGACGGAAATAAAATTCAAACCGTCAACTTGCTATGGACTTGGGTAAAAACCTGTTGGGAATTTACAGAAGGTCGAGCATGGCGACCGAAAAAACCCTATTACCGCTTAGATCGTCACGACCCCACCAAAACAGCCGAAGCCGTTTACCGCCTATCCTACCTCGCCAAAGGTCGAGGCAAGGGCTACAAACCCGACCAGACCAAAAACTACAGCACCAGCAGAATTAAGCGCAAAGAGGGGTGATGCAATAACTAGAGCGCAACAGGTTGAGCACGCCCACGCAATTGGTGCCCCCCCATCGGGGGAAGCGTAACAGAGCCTTACCCCTGCTACATCTCACCCATACAATTAGAGTGGGTTATTAAAAAGGTACTGTGGAACGGGGGTGGTAGGGTCGCCGTTAAGATGCAAGACCGCACCCCTCTTACGATTTCTGATAATTACCGAGCAGTTGCGCCAATTGAAACGACGCGCAAGGGCTTATTATCAAATCCTTACTTACGGTTATTTTTATTTGAGGGCTTGATGTAAGTGAGCACTACGCCTGAAAAACTTGGTTTATATGGTTTACCATCCAAGACTTGGAATCTGAACCTGCCGACTATGAGCCTCCTTTAATTACCTTTAAAAACAACAACCTGCAATAAAATCAATAACTTAGCGCGCAAATTAATGCGGATTGATGCTAATAAGCGCGCTGTGTGGTCAAGGCATGCAGCGGTAGGCAATTTTAATGTACATGGCTGTACATCAATGCACCAGAAGGCATCTATAGGCGCCTAAAGGCATCAAAAACAATATATAAAACAAGATTAATTAGATGAATTCTGCTAAAATTTGCTGGTTAACTTGTGGGAAAGCTGTTAGTAACCCTGTGATCAATTCGGATATTAATAAAGAAATCAGCGTGTTAAGCCCATTTGGTGGTGGTAGATGTTTTGTTGCCATCAAGAAGAATTCGGAGCGAATGCGTGAGATCGCCAGCAATGGGAAAATAACTCTTGCGCTAGAAGCCTACTACAATGTAGTAGGTATGCTGCCGCCCGTTAACAATATAGGCAAGCACGAGACCTCTAAATTCCCTGATTATTTTGGCGGAATACAAAGGTCACACTTGGTTTACAAGGGGCTGAATAGGCCTTGTGTAAAACGAGGCATGGATCTTGAGTTGTACGTTTATATATCAAAGCAAGAATATAAATATAAATACGTGCCTGATATGGTCTGCCCTGCGAAACAAGTAGCAGTTAATGACGGATTTTTGTTTGCGGTTATTGTCTCATTCAGCGATGGGCAAAATAAAACCGGAGAAGTACTAAATTGGGAGTGGGTTGAGAGCAGTCCTGACGACCCGTCAAAACCGATAGATTTTGAATCTCGATATGAAAAAGAGGTTAGACAAAATGAATATGCTTAGAGCAGATTTACTAGAAAAATTTGACATAGAGCTGGCGGAATCTTTTAATCCAATTGCGACTTACAACAAGTCTTTAGATTTTATTGAGTATTTGTCAGTTGATGCCACCTGCGTATCACGCCGAATAGACGAGCACTTAACGTTGTTGCTCGACATGGACAACGAGCTTGAATTAATTGGATTTAAGCTCAAAGGATTCGCCTGTATATACGGCGAAATAATGCAAAATGCTGGCATTGAAAACCATCAAGCTCAATTTTCTGGAATAGTTGAAATTCTTGTAGAGCTGATTTCTAAAATGGGTGACAAAATGTTCCCAGCTCAAAAAGCGGAGTATGCAAGGGTGATAAAATTTGCATCAAAGAAAGATGTAAAGCTGGATATGAATAGCCTTAAAGTCGCTTAAAAATAAATACTTAAAAAGAGCCTTAGGGCTCTTTTTTTTCGCCTCACTTAATCATTCTCGATAAGATACGCTTACAACCGGCACTCATCTGGGAGCCACAGACAGAGGCAAGAACGATTAAAGCATGAAGAAGCACAGAGAGCACCACGTAAGCGATGCGCACTTTACAAAGGAGCCAAGCGGGCTATAGCGGATAACAACAGCAAGGCCTACAAAAAGAGCACGCCAAAATTTTTTAAGATAAGGATAAGCGCCACTCAAAATTAGCGCATATCAAATCCTTACTTACGGTGATACTTACGGTGATTTTTATTTTAGGGCTTCAATGTAAGTAGTCACTACGCTTGAAACCCTTGGTATATATGGTGGGCCTTCCGAGACTTGAACTCGGGACCTGCCGATTATGAGTCGGATGCTCTAACCAACTGAGCTAAAGGCCCACAGCATTACCGGCAGAGCAGTAATAAAGGGAGGCGCATTATAATGAGTAAAAGTAGCCGTGGCTACACCTAGCACCCAGATAGTAGGCATAAAAAAACCCCTGACCGCAGGGGTTTTTTTAAAGCTTATTAATGAAACTAGTCATCCAAGAAGCTACGTAGATGGTCTGAACGGCTTGGGTGACGGAGCTTACGCAGTGCTTTAGCCTCGATTTGACGAATACGCTCACGCGTCACATCGAATTGCTTACCTACCTCCTCAAGGGTGTGGTCAGTATTCATATCGATACCAAAACGCATGCGAAGCACTTTAGCTTCGCGAGCAGTAAGACCCGCAAGCACTTCGCGCGTCGACTCCATAAGACCTTGTGTAGTCGCCGACTCAACCGGTGAAGTAATTGAAGTATCTTCAATAAAGTCACCCAAGTGCGAATCTTCGTCGTCACCAATCGGAGTCTCCATCGAGATGGGCTCTTTGGCGATTTTAAGCACTTTACGCACTTTATCTTCTGGCATCTCCATGCGCTCACCCAACTCTTCAGGTGTGGGTTCACGACCCATTTCTTGAAGCATTTGGCGCGATACACGATTGAGTTTGTTAATGGTTTCAATCATATGCACGGGGATACGGATTGTGCGTGCTTGGTCAGCAATAGAGCGCGTAATCGCTTGGCGAATCCACCAAGTGGCATAGGTGGAGAACTTATAACCACGACGATATTCGAACTTATCGACCGCTTTCATCAAACCAATGTTGCCTTCCTGAATAAGATCAAGGAACTGCAAGCCACGGTTAGTGTATTTTTTGGCAATAGAGATAACCAAGCGTAGATTAGCTTCAACCATTTCTTTTTTGGCTCGACGCGCACGCGCCTCCCCCAAAGACATGCGACGGTTAATATCTTTAATCGTACTTAATTCAAGCCCTACGCTTTGCTCAATTTCAAGCAGCTCTTCTTGCATTTTTAAGATAGCGTCAGCCACATTACGCATGCTTTCGGAGTATTCACGCTTTTTCTTTACTATCGACGGAATCCAATCGAGGTTGGTTTCGTTGCCGGGAAACTCTTTAACGAAGGTTTTACGCGGCATTTTGCCGTAGCGAATACATTGCATCATCAAATCGCGCTCGATTTGACGTACACGCTGAAGAATGTCGCGAGCACCACCATAAACAGGGTCAAATTGGCGAGGGGGAAGCTTGAAAAAACGGTACACGCCACCTAATGCCTCAAGGGACTGGCTGGCGTCTTTGCTCATTCGCCCTTTAGCGGCAATGGTATCTTCTGCCGCTAGGTATGCATTTCTCAGCTCAGCAAAACGCTCACGTGCATACTCAGGGTCGATACCGGTTTCAGCTTCTTCCTCTTCGGTATCGCTGGCAGTACCGCCATCTTCCTCTTCGCTTTCACTACTTTCTTCCTTAGCGTCTTTAGTAGCCTCTTCAGTTTTCACTTGAAAACCTTCAATCGCGGGAACAACAGGATCTTCAGCAAGGTCAAGCCAGCCACTAATAATATCTGTTAAACGTCGCTCACCTTTTTCAAAAAGATCAAAGTCATCAAGTAAGGTTTTAACCGCGCCAGGCCAAAAAGCGAGCGAATGCATTAACTCGCGCAAACCCTCTTCAATTCGCTTGGCAATGGCGATTTCACCTTCACGCGTCAGCAGCTCTACGGTACCCATTTCACGCATATACATACGCACTGGGTCGGTAGTGCGGCCAACTTCAGTTTCTACGGCGGCCAGCGCAGCAGCAGCTTCGGCGGCCGCTATTTCGTCAGGATTCTCGTTCTCATTCATCAACAGCTCATCGGCATCCGGCGCAGTTTCATACACGCGGATACCCATGTCGTTGATCATCTGAATAATGTCTTCAACCTGATCCGGATCCGAAATATCCTCAGGTAAGTGGTCATTAACTTCATCGTAAGTCAGGTATCCCTGCTCACGGCCGCGGTTAATTAACTCTTTGATCCGCGATTGTTTGTTTTCGCTCATTAAGGTATCCGTAGGCGTATTGGTGATGGCGGGTAGCCGAGCATTATAGCGAGAAATTCATTTTTTGACTAATGAACTTGCTTGCCGGCCCTAAGTAATTCCATGTAGCGCTTATGTTCTTCGGCGCTAAATTCTGTTGCAGGCTTTGATTGTAGATCAGCCAAATCTTGCCGCCGCTTACGCTCATCCGCCTGAAGACGCAGCTTAGCCAAAGCATCTTTCAACTCGGTTAAATCATCATATTGATTACCGCGCTTGGCATGCAGCAGCAAATCATTAGCTACTAAAGCCACCAACTCTTGCTGTGCAGCGGCTCCAAATCGCCCCCCCCAATAGCCAATGACGCTCGCAAAAGTCGTATTATCGCGCCGCTTAAGGTAATCAAATAACTGGTGAATAGGCTGATTAGTGGGGGTGTTGGGCAAATCAATCTCATCCAGCAGATGCGCCAACTCTGGACGCTCCAACAGTAATGCCATGGCCAAACTTACAGGATTTAACTGCACTCGCCCCTTCGTCATCACCGCCTTGCCATGCCCGCCCGATCGCGGTAACGCGCGGCGTGCACTTTTAAAATCGCTATTGGGTAGCGCTGATTCAGGCCAAGCCTCAGTGCTTACCGGCTCAGGCATTTTCATTTCAGTAAATATTTTTTTAACAGGCGCGCCAATCGCTGGAATTTTAAGCGGTGCGGGCGGCGCCTTTTCGATGTCAGATTCAACAACTAGTCTCGGTATTGGCTCGGCAATGAGTTCTTGCAAAATATCGTGACTTAATCCTGTGCGCTGCGCCAACAGCTCAAACATAAGTTCGCGATAAACACTTTTGGGCAATTGATGCAGTAATGGCGCCGCTAATTTACTCATACGAGCACGCCCCTCCATCGTCATAACATTCAAACCTTCACCCAAGACGTTAAAAAAGAACTCCTCTAGCGGGCTCGCCTTTTCGATTAAGTCATTAAAGCGCTCTTGGCCAATCTGGCGCACCAGCGAATCGGGGTCCTGCCCTTCAGCCAAAAACAAAAATTTGATCTGATAACCGTCAGTCATTATTGGCAGTGCATTTTCTAGCGCGCGCTTAGCGGCGGTACGCCCTGCTTTATCGCCATCAAAACAAAAAACAATGGTATTAGTATATTTAAAAGCCAGCGTTAAATGGTCCTCGCCACAAGCCGTGCCGAGCGTCGCCACCGCGTTGCTTATGCCGTATTGCGCCAACGCAATAACATCCATGTAGCCTTCCACCACTAACAAATGCTTCAACTCGCGATTTGCCTGACGCGCCTGATAAAGCCCGTAAAGCTCTTTACCTTTATGAAAAATTGGAGTTTCGGGCGAGTTGAGATATTTAGGGCCAGAGCCTTTCAATTTTTTACCGTCGGCACCAATGCGGTTTTCTTCACCCAGCACACGACCACCGAAACCAATAACGCGGCCCCGTACATCCAATATGGGAAACATAATACGGTTGCGAAAACGATCGTACTGCTTGGCGCCGTCATCACTAACAATCAACATGCCAGATTCAATTAAGGCCTTTCGGCCCATGTCATCGACGCCAAATTTGAGCAATAAATTATCCCAACCCTGCGGCGCATAACCCATGCGAAAAGCCTTAGCTATTTGCCCTGTTAGGCCGCGCTCACGGAGGTATTGAACAGATTTATCACGCTCGGGATGGCTTTTGAGTTGCTCCGCGTAAAAATCACTGCAGTCAGACATCAACTGATAAAGCGTCTTGTAATCCTGCTTAACAACAGTACGCTTTTGAGGGGTTTCATCTTTTGGGACTTGCATGCCCGCCAAATGAGCGAGCGACTCGACAGCATCGACAAAATTAACCTTGTCGAACTCCATCAAAAAACCAACAGCATTGCCTGTAACGCCACAACCAAAACAATAATAAAACTGTTTGTCTTGGCTAACCGTAAAAGAAGGGGATTTTTCGTTATGAAATGGACAACAGGCCGAATAGTTTTTGCCTGTTTTTTTGAGCTTTACACGCTTATCAATGATATCGACGATATCGATACGATTAAGCAGGTCATCAATAAAATTTTGGGGGATCAGGCTCATGGATTTTTACACGCAGAAGGGGTAAACCACGCAATCCTCACGCACCGTAACGATGCGCAGGAATTATTAGCCTTGGAAAGCTGTCTTTATAAGCTTGCTCACAGCGCCCATATCGGCACGACCTTGAGCTTTAGGCTTGATTTCAGCCATAACTTTGCCCATATCGGCCATGCTGCTTGCGCCTGTACTGGCAATAGCGCTAGCAATCAGTACTTTTATTTCATCTTCACTAAGCGGCAGAGGTAAAAACTCTTGGATAACACTAATTTCGAAGTTTTCAATAGCCGCGAGCTCATCACGACCAGCACTGCTAAATTGAGATGCCGAATCGCGGCGCTGCTTGACCATTTTATCTAAGATGATCAATACACGCGCATCACCTATCTCGATACGCTCATCAACTTCAATACGCTTAAACTCTGCTGTAACCATACGCAATACACCAAGGCGTTCTTTTGCTTTAGCGCGCATGGCATCTTTTACAGCACTCGTTACTGCTTGTTTGATTTCACTCACAACGGATATCCCAGGATAAATACTTTGCGCAACTGTTAAAGCCAAAGATCAACAACTTGCGCAGCAAAAACTCCTTGCGTTAAAACCGACAACAGCCTTTTACAGCAGAGAGGTTTTAATACTCACCAAGCTACCCCGCAAGTTGCAGAGTCTTCTTGGTAAAAACGCTAGCCTCGCGACAAGCGCGACTAGTACATGCGTTGGAATTTGCGGTTTTCGCGAGACATCTTTTTAGCGTGACGTTTAACAGCCGCTGCAGCTTGACGCTTACGAACGGTGGTGGGCTTTTCATAACATTCACGACTACGAACTTCAGCCAAAATGCCCGCTTTTTCACATGAGCGCTTAAAGCGACGTAATGCAACATCAAAGGGTTCGTTTTCTTTCAGTTTTACTGAAGGCATAAATCTACCTGTAATAATTTGAGGTTTGGCTACATTTGGCTGCTTAAAAACAACAGCCCTTTTAAGGGTGCGCAATTCTATACACATGGCGCACGACCTGCAACTTTAAATTATCGACAACAAGTCAACTCCCCTAGGCAAGCGCATTCATTTACGCTAGACCTTGCGCCAGTAGGTACTCAAGCATCTTGCTAGCTATTGGTGAGGTGGCGCCAGCGGCAAAAAACATAGAGAAACAAGCTTGAGCGAGTTAAGATTACGGCCCCCTTGCCAAGCATAAATTGGCATTCCTCCTTCTTTAATTAGGTGCGCAACCTGTTGGTAGCGCCCGCTCATTCATTGGTTTATTCATGCTAGTTCTTGGAATTGAAACCTCGTGTGACGAAACCGGTGTTGCACTCTATCACTCCGAACGCGGCTTAATTGCCCACAGTCTGTACAGCCAAATTGCGCTACATGCGGAATACGGCGGCGTGGTTCCAGAGCTTGCCTCGCGCGATCACATTCGCAAATTACTTCCTTTGGTGGATGAAGTACTTGCCGCTGCTAATGCCAATAAAACCGATATTGACGCCATCGCCTACACCAAAGGGCCGGGCCTGATTGGTGCGCTGCTAGTTGGCGCCTGCACGGGGCGTGCGCTGGCAATGGGCTTAGGTATTCCGGCGGTAGGTGTGCACCACATGGAAGGCCACTTACTGGCACCGCAGCTCGAAGACAACCCACCCGATTACCCATTTGTGGCACTGCTGGTGTCGGGCGGTCACACCCAGCTGATTGAAGTCACAAAACTTGGGCAATACACATTACTCGGCGAATCACTTGACGACGCCGCTGGTGAAGCCTTTGATAAAGCCGCCAAAATGCTAGACTTGGACTATCCCGGTGGCCCTCGCTTAGCGGCGCTGGCCGAAGCTGGCACGCCCGGACGCTTTACCTTTCCTCGCCCTATGTGCGATAGACCGGGGCTCGATTTTAGTTTTAGCGGCCTAAAAACCTTCACACTGAATACAGTGACCGAGCACGCCTTAAGCGATGGTTTACCCGATGATCAAACCTGCGCCGACATTGCCTTTGCTTTTCAAGAGGCTGTCGCCGATACGCTAGTGATCAAGTGCCGTCGCGCGTTAGAGCAATGCCATTTAAAAACTCTGGTGATCGCTGGCGGTGTATCGGCCAATACGCGTTTGCGCCAAAAGCTGGAAGCCGCGCTAGGCAAAATAGACAGCAAAGTATTTTATGCGCGCCACGAATTTTGCACCGACAACGGCGCCATGATTGCCTATGCAGGCTGTAAACGCTTATTAGCCGGCCACACTGAAGGGTTGGAAATCAATGTAAAACCGCGCTGGCCCATGACGGAACTCACAGGAGTTGACCGTGGATAAAGTATTTATAAAGCACCTTAAAACCGAAGGCGTGATTGGCGTTTTTGATTGGGAGCGAGAAGTTCGCCAGCCGCTCTATATTGATATCACGATGGCGACCGATATCGCGCAAGCTGCCGCCAGCGATGACCTTGCTCATACGCTCGACTACAAAACGATTTGCGATTTTATTCAACAGCGTGTCGCCGGTAGTCACTTTAAGTTGATCGAAACCCTTGCCGAGACTCTCGCCCAAGAGCTGCGCCAAGAATTTGCCATTCGCTGGCTTGAGCTGAGCGTACACAAACCCAGCGCCATTGCCGCCGCGGGCGATATTGGCATCACCATTCAGCGCGGAGAACTCCCATAATGGCGCAGGTACTATTGGGTTTGGGCAGCAACAAAAACCCACGAGAACATATCCGTAGTGCGCTAAATGCACTAACGCTACACTTTGGGTCGCTCGTGCAATCGCCCATCTACGAAAGCGAATCAGTGGGCTTCCAAGGTAGCCATTTTTTGAACATGGTGGTTGAGATCACCACCAGCCTGCCCGTTGGCGAGCTCTTGCGGCGACTACGGCAAATCGAAGACAGCCACGGCCGAGATCGCAGCCAGCCAAAATTTGCCAGCCGCACCTTAGATATCGACATACTGACTTACGATCAAATGGTAGGAACCGTAGACGGCGTGAGCTTACCGCGCGACGAAATCCTCAAAAACGCTTTTGTCCTAAAACCCCTAGCCGATAACTGGCCAAACACCTTACACCCCGAAGTCAACCGCAGCTTTCTTGAGTTGTGGCAAAACTATGACCAGCGCAGCCAAAAACTCTGGCCAGTCACACTTTAAGGGCATCGAGTTACACACACGCAACACAGCTAGCCAGCATATTTAAGCGATTGGTCTAAAGTGTAAATACGACATTACGCTGAGCACTCCATGGTTAATCCGCCAAAGGCACTGATTATCAAAGTCGCCCTGGCCCTCACCTCCAGGCCAATTACACGCATTCAACATGCGCGCCGCCTGCACACGTCTGTCGTTAATAGGTACGATGAGGCGCACCTGTTTCAACCCCAAGGGAAACTTTCAATATGGGCAGTAATCGGCAAGAAAGAAACAGAACCCAGCCTGCCCACGACAAAGAACATAACCAAAATCCATAACGAGAAATTTTTTTCAAGTGCGTGCCAACGTATTATTCGCAATTTACTGCGCCAACCTACCGATCATCACCGGCACCGTAGCATGCTTAGTCATCACAGGCTTCGCCGCATGCCGACCAAACTTCTGCACATCGGCGCACTGTTGCTCGCCATTTTCGGCTCGCCAAGCTGGGCCTACGAATACGCCTCGCCTCTTGAATTTAACCACATAGAACTTGCCAACCTTACCGATGACCAAACCAATGTGGGTGCAATTACAGCGATCACACAGGATCAGCGCGGCTTTATGTGGATTGGTGGCGAAAACGGTCTTGCTCGTTATGACGGCCACAACGTCTTGGTTTATCGTGCCGACCCAAAAGGCATGGTCGGCACCTATATTCAAGGGCTCACCTCCGATGGCAGTCAATATCTTTGGATTGGCTCGACAGCGGGCTTAAGCCGCCTTAATTATCAAACCGGGCGCTTTGACAATCTCACCGAAACCAGCCAGCAAATTCCCGGCAACAACGTAACAAGCATTAGCCTTTACAAAGATTGGGCATTGGTAGGTACAACCAGCGGTTTAGCGGTCATTAACCGCCATAGCCTCAAAACTGAGCAACCCAGTTTTCTGCGTCAGCTACCCAAAAAATTGCACCTACGCGCCACCTACGTTTATCGCGATACATTGTGGTTGGGTACTAGCAACCAAGGGCTCATTGAAATTGATCTTAACAGCCAAACCACAACTTTTTATAGCCCGAAATCCAACGACCCATCAGCCATACCTAACCCTGATATTCGCGGCATTATCACCTTTGATGGCAATCGTTTTTGGTTAGCATCGCTGGGCGGTGGTTTTATCGAATTTAATCGTAAGGAACGTCGATTCACCCAATATGCCGCGCTCGAATCGGCCAACCACGCGTTTGTCACCAACGATGTGTTTGGAATATTTGGCGACAGCAAAGGTAATGTATGGATTGGCACCGATAACTCAGGCCTATGGCGCTTTAATCCCACCACCAACAAACTCGACGGATTTATTCACGATAAGAATATTGCTAACGGACTCAGCTCCGACAAAACACGGTTTATTTTTGAGGATCGCGATTTCAACCTTTGGGTCGGGTGTTTTTCGGGCGCTGTTGAATTTCACAACAATTCACTGGATCAATTTACCCGTCTTTATGAGCGCAACCGCTTTCATTCGGGGCTAAATCACGCCTCTGTACTCAGCATCGAAGCCGCTGACAATAACCGTTACTGGGTAGGAACAGAGAGCGGTCTCGATCTTGTAGATGCCAAGCAAGGCAGCGTAAAAAGCTATCGCCAACACGCCAATCCACACCTAGGTTTGGTGGCCAGCCCCGTACTAGCGATCGGAAAAGACGATATTGGCAACTTGTGGCTGGGCACGTGGGGCGGCGGCTTGCAAAAATTCAACCCCAAAACCGAGCAATGGTCGCCACTGATTAGCCACCCAGATGCCCGTAAGCGCCTCGATAACAGCTACATTTGGGCACTACAAAACGACGGCAAAGGCAATATGTGGGTGGGCACGCAAAAAGAAGGGGTTTACCGCGTCCAGCTTGCCACTGATGATGTTTTTCATTACCCCTACAACAGCACGCAACCAGGTGCCATTTTTGGCGAGTTTATACTGGATATGACGCTCGATAGTCACGGCCAACTCTGGGTAAGCAGTCTCAGTGGTGTTTACCGATATCGCCCAGAAAGTGACGACTTTGAAGTATTTAAGAACGACCCCCAAAACCCCAACAGCCTTAACACCAACCAAACAACTGCACTATTGGCGCGGGAAAATGGCGATATTTGGATAGGTACGCAATCAGCAGGCATCAATATTTACCATGCCGATCAACAGCGCTTTAGCCAGATTGGCGCACAACAGGGGTTGATGAGCACCGAAATCACGAGCTTGCTAGAAGACGACCAAGGCCATGTTTGGGCAGCCACAGCTGTAGGCGTTTTTCGGATCGACGAAAAAAAACAAAAAGTCACTCACGTCACCCAAGTCAATGGGCTTGCGGGCACCAACCACAATCGCAATGCCAGTGCTTTTTCGGCCACAGGCGATATTTGGCTGGGCAGTAAAAGCGGCCTATCCATTTTTAACCCGCGACTCATCGAGCCAAAAACTACCGACAATAAAGTCGAAATTGCAGGGGTCAGCATCAATTACGGGCCTAAAAATGGCGATATTTACTGGCAGAGCTCGGCTTACCTACCCGCCCCGCTAACCTACAATCAAAACGCCATTAGCATCGACTTCAGTCTTAATACGTTTTATTTTTCGCGATTAAACGAATACCGCTACCGTCTTGTAGGACTGAGCGATCAATGGCAAAAAATGACCCGCAACAATACCGCCACCTACACCAACCTAGACCCTGGCTCGTACACGTTTGAAGTCACGGGTAAAAGTGCCAATGGCCAATGGAGCGAGCTCACCACCCAATTGCGCTTTATCATTACTCCGCCATTGTGGCGCCAATGGTGGGCTTATATCATCTATGCCGCATTGCTCACCTTGGTGCTAATCGCATTCCGCCACTACCTAGCGGTGCATGCGCGCGGCCAAGCCTACAAACAATTATCGCAACGCGATGCCCTGACCCAACTGCCCAACCGCTTAGCCTTAAATGCGATAGTCGAAAAATGGAACATGCGCCAAACCGGTTTTGGCTTGATTGTGCTCGATCTCGATTTTTTCAAAAAGATTAACGATAACCACGGCCACAATGCTGGTGACGCACTGCTAAAAGACTTTGCAATCTTGGCCGAAAGCCTCACCCGCGAGCAAGACATCATGGGCCGTTGGGGCGGCGAAGAGTTTTTGATTTTGTGCTGCCGCAGCGACCTAATAACGACGCAAAATATTGCCTTACGCATTCAAAAGACCGTAGCGAATCATCACTTCAGCTATAACGGTATTACCTTGCCACTCACAATCAGTGCCGGTTGCGCCATAAAACAAGAAAACGAAAGCTTTAACAGTTTGTTCCAGCGCGCCGACCAAGCGCTGTATTACGCCAAAGACAGTGGCCGCAATTGTGTAAAAGTAAGCTAAAACAAGCCAAACCCTGCAGGCCAAATAAGCGCAAAAATCGCCGCCAACCAGAGCAGCGCAATTAAACCCAATGCAATCACCACCGCCGCCGAACCCAAATCTTTAGCGCGACCAATCATCACATCGTGCTCTAGCGTAATGCGATCGGCCAGCGTCTCTAAAGCCGAATTCAAAATCTCAGCAAAAATCAGCAAGCACAACGCAAATACCAACACACTCCAATGCGCGATAGATTCAGCCAAAAAAAATGTACTCGGGAAAAGTATCGCGGCCAAAATAACTTCTTGCCGAAACGACGCCTCAAAGCGCCAAGCAAACGAAAAACCGCGCACACTGCACAGTGTGGCCTTAAATAAGCGTGTAAAACCATTGCCGTTAGGCTTGTTGTATTCGTGCAGCATCAATAAGCCTCTATTGTTTTCCATCAAAAAACGGGTTCAAAAATAAGCCCTGCGAGGGTGACCTACGCAGGGCTTGGATACCTCTATATAACCAACGGCTAATAACCAACGGCTAATAACCAGCGACTAGGGCGCCGGTAAAACTTGCGTAGGCAAACGATAACTTTGCGCATCGTAAGCTAATGCGCCCCACAGCGAAAACGCCAACGCCTTATTAATAAAAATTTCGTCATTGACGGCATCATGTTCAGTGCGCTGCATCAATTTACGCTCGTGGCTATTTGCCTCTCCCGCCAACACATAATTATAAAGTTCCGGTTTTTGGCCGCGCTGGAAAATAACCGCTTTGTCATCCTCCAAATAAGCTTGCGTATCGTTGTACTGCATCATCGCGCGACCAGGGACAGCCACTAAATCGTCCCGTAATAAATCGCGCCCCACCGCCGGATGCTCGCTCTCGATGCCCATTTGCGAAAGTAACGTCGGTACTAAATCGATTTGACTGGCCACTTTTGTATAACGCATCGCTTGCGTATCGGCACCCACAATTAAACACGGAATATGAAAGCGCTCAATAGGCACCAAATCACTGCCATAAACCCGCGAATTATGATCGGCCACTATCACAAACAATGTGTTGTTCCAGTAGTTTGATTTTTTAGCCTTAGCGATAAATTGACCCACCGCATAATCGGCATATTTAACGGCATTGTTGACTGTCCCTTTTTCGGCGTCGTATTGCTCGATGGTATTATCGGGATATTCAAACGGCGTATGGTTAGACGACGAAAACACCAAACTGAAAAAAGGTTTATCCCCCTGCTCACTAAAATACTCATCGGCTTTATTCAACAAATCCTCATCCGACACACCCCACGAGCCTTTAAAAATAGGGTTTTTATAGTCTTTTTCTTCAATGATATGGCTAAAACCATTGCCCATAAAAAAGCTGCGCATATTATCAAAATGCGACTCGCCACCATAAATAAAAGTAGTGCTGTAACCCTGCATTTTTAACAGCTCGGCAATCGTAAAGAAGTTACGCTGCGATTTTTGCAATTTCACGACACTTTGCGCAGGCGTAGGTACAAAGCCCGTAATCACCGCCTCAATACCCCGCACCGAGCGTGTCCCCGTCGCATAAAAACGCTCAAACCACAGACCTTCATTCGCCAGCGCATCAATATTTGGCGTTAAGGGTAAACCGCCCAAAGAACCCACAAACTCCGCGCCCAGACTCTCCTGCAAGATGATCACTAAATTAAGTGGCCGATCACGTTTTATGCGTGGCGTTTGGCGATGCAAAGTAGGCAAAGTCGCATCGGTAAAATGCTCATCGGCAATATACATCTCTTGTTTTACCGACTGAATAATCTCGGCCTCGGACATAGAACCGTAGGCAAAAGTACCTTTATTGTCTTTTTTGGCTGAATAAATGGCCCACAAAACGCTGTAAAAAGAATTTAGCGCGAGACTGTTCACCATTAAATCGCTTGAAAATGCCACCACACTGGGGTTGGCTGGACGATGTCCCGTCGATGAGCGAATTACTAATAACACCACCACCAAAATAAAGGGCCCCGCCATAACAAAACCCAAAAAACTGGGCGCCTGCGGGCTATAACAGCGGCGTAAAAAATACCAAACACAAAAAGACAAAAAAGGCACAACCACCGCTGCCACCACCAAATCCAAGGTGTAGGCCTTGGTCAGCATGGCAATCACTTCTTTGGGGTATTTAAGATATTCCACAAATAAAATATTGGGCCGAACATCAAACTGGCTGATAAAAGAAGGTGTTGATAATTCAATAAATAATACGAGCGCAAAGGCCGCAATAAAATAACCCGAGAGTAGACGCTGCAAGAGTGGCCACACCGCTTTAATGGGCGCTAACAATAGCGTCACCAAAATCGGCAATATCACCAAAATACCGGCCGTCATTACATCAAAACGCACGCCCTGCACCAATACCGTCGCCACACCATCCACAGCGGTAACGCGCTCGCTATAGTAAAAACACAACATTAAAACGCGCGCAACAGACCACAACAACAACGCCGCTACAATAAAAATCGCATGCTGTTTAAAGGCACGCAAGGCCAGAATAAGATGATTAATCACAATAAATCCTAAGCGTCAAAGACACGCAAAAAAGGGGCGCCAGAGTAATGGAATTACGCCCCCTTTACCAACACATGTCCATGCTGGTAGCTTGTATTAATCGCGCGGATTCCATCCCAAAAAAAGTCATATCAACCTAAAAATAACTGCGCAACGGCGTTTGGGCACCGAGCTGAATAGTTACCTTTACGGATTAAAAAACTACTGCTGTATAAATAGCTGCACCGCAATCGACGCCTCGCTTTGGCCATCGGAGGCTAAGGCTGTTGCCGCACCCACATGACTCAAGCGCGCATCCAACAATGTTTGGCACTGGCTAGGCGATTGCATAGTTTGACTAACAATGTCGCTCGCTTGGATATTCATTAAGCGCTGCTCGTTTTCTGCCACGCCACGCCACACCAAACCCGCCTGAGTAACACGACCTACAGGCGACAAACCATCACTACCCATCGCACCCACATCATCCATTGCCATTAAATCTTCGGCGTGTTCACTGGCGATAAAGGCTAAATCACACTGCCACTCCAAAGCGGCCGAAGGCGCAATAATCTCACCATCACATTGCCCGCCCTGTAACCGCTGGCGATTAATTTCGGCCAATAACGCTATATCAGCGTCGGTCATGCAGGTATCAATAACCCACTGGGGTGTCATACCCACTTCATCAGCGGTAGTGAAAGTCCATTTCTGGGCCTCGGTACTTGAGCCATTTACAGTCGCCTGCGCGGCCAAGGTCACGGTGTAGACGGTATTAGCGCGCAACGGCGCTACAGGCTGAAAACTCAACTGCCGCGCCACGTCGCTATACAACACTCGGCCATCAACTGGCACACCATCAACACTCACAACTAAAGCACTAGTATCCACTACCGCATCAACACCAAAACGCACCTTAATGCTACTGGCCAAAGCCACTTTATTGGCCGAAGGCTCAGGACTCACTTGCACATCGGTTGCGGCCAGGTCGCTGTTGGCCTTAGGTGCGTTACACCCCATCAACGCGCCACACAAAATGCTAGCCGCACACAAACGCAATGCAGAAGCCGATCCGAAAAATGGAATTAAAGGTTGTACAGCTTGAATCAACATAGTTTTTCCCAATAAAAAGTGATTTACGCGAAAGATAGTTATTACTAAAAAATAGGCTTTACGATTAATTTAAGTTCAAACAGTATAAAAAATAATCATTATTGGCGCCATAATCAACGCACCACAAAGTCGAGACGGTGATCACTTTTTACACAAATGGTCTAACCCAGAACAAAAAAACGCTTTCTTGTAACCAAAAAAAACGGCCCTAAGGCCGTTAATAAAAATCAAAGAAGTTATCTCGAAACTAAAGCTTGAAGCTAAGGCTTATAGCGTCCTCATATCTAAGGGGAAGCTCTTCCACACCAGCACACCTTGTCCGTAAATCGCCTCTAGCATACTGCATCGGTAAGCTTCGCTCTTGCTGACTGTAGGGTCGCAGCTTATGTACTCATTAATCATTGGCGCCAGCATCACCTCGGCGCCGCGATCATTGCGGAGCATTTGAGAGCTGTAATAGGGAATACCATCTAATTCACCCTCTTTACGCTCGAGAGCATGACAACCCGAGCAGGCACTATTATTTTCTCTAAATACAATGTGCGCGTAAGCCGCGTTATCTGGCAGAGTTTCGGTCACAGGAAAAGCAATTTCCCCCTTAATTGACGTAAAAAAACCTTCATCATCGGGGATCTGGAATCCAAACTCTAACAATTGCTGATTATCGACGTCCCACACTAGCTCAAACCTACCGGTTTCGGGGTTTTTCACATTATCGGTCACTTCGTCAGGTACAACCGTCAAGAACAAATAACCAATTTGTAAAAACACTCGAGGACTACGGCGGCCAATCGACGGCTGAGCACTAAAGGTACTGAGCGTTGCATTGTAATACATGGGGCGAGGAATACTTTTAACAAAACACGGCAAGCTCAGAGGCTTAGGCATGGCATTAATCCAATGCACCACACTTACGATGTCGGTCAAGGACAGGCCATCTGGCGCCGAGCAATCCTCGCCGACCACGTCGATTGATGAACTTGAACTCGACGCGGAACTAGCTGTAGAACTAGCTGTAGAACTAGCTGTAGAGCTGGTGATAGAACTGGTGATAGAACTGGCGATAGAAGATGCCACGCCATTTGATGAGGATGAAACAGCAGACGAAGAGTTAATTGCCGCTTCGCTGGATGACGTACCGCTCGCACCACCACAGGCTGCCAGCAAAAAACTTGCAGATAAAGTTATCGCGAGCGAATAGATTGGCGTAAAACTGAAAAAAACATTTTTTTGAGGCGTCATAGTTATTGAGTAATCCTATCAATCGACTTTTTTGCACCCTATAGCGCGCCTTATTGCCTCGCAACCTCTTTATTAAGACTTGCGGGCTCAGTTGACATAAATCAATGAACCAGCGCATTCACTTAGCAGTTACACCGCAACCAAACCTGCCACTTTTACCCACCCCCCTAATGCACCCTTAGCGACAGGCAGAGCGCAAAACAAAGCCGCGTTGTATTTGCAATTACCTTAGGCATCTCGAATAATGACGCCTTTTTCGAGATACCTGTGACTAAACCTAGCACCCCACCCCGCTCTAACAACCCCCAAGCCCACAAGGCCAAAGGTCAAAAACATTCCGCTTACGGTAAACTCGACGACGAACTCGCCGATACCGATGGTTATACCAGCAGCAAACCTGCCGCCGCAAAATCCAGCAGTAAATCCAGCAGCAAATCCAGCAGCAAATCCAGCAGTAATGCCCACAACAAGCCCAATAACAAGCCTCGTCCGCCGCGAGAGCAAGAAGATGGGTCCGCGCGTGAATACAATCCGGACGACCGCGCCCAAAACCAACTGCGCCAAGCACTCGATTTATGGCGTGAATGGTTAGACGAGCCCAGCTGGTATCAACTGGATCGCTGGTTGAAACAAACGCTCGCCAAAAACAAAAAATACGGTAAACGCGACCGCCTGATTTATGGCGACATCCTATTTAGCGCCGCCCGCTTTAGTTATTTTGCCGCCGCTATTGTGCGTTTTGCGAGCGCCAGCGGAGAAGCCAGCCACGCCGTGGCCGCCATTGCCGATGTTACTCATAACGCCATGCAGCTTAATAATCTGCTCAGCCAAATCGCCCACAGCCCGCAAGCCAACGACTTTGTAGCCTTGTGTCAATGGCGCGCCAGCGGCGAAGAGCGCTTACCCAACAGCCTCAACAATTACCAAACTGTAGTCAATAAACTGCGCGAATTAAGCACCACCGATGCTGCCGCCCGCCTTACTTGGCACGGCATACCGGTGGCCTACTTAGCGCAACTGCAAAATCTCAATAAGTTGCACAAAGACAACAACGCCATGGATCGCTTTTTAGCCGCGCAAGATACTCGCCCACCCTTGTGGTTACGCCTTAACCACGCCGATAAAAAACACGCCGCCATTGCCGAGCTGGCCGAGCATTACGTGATTAGCGAAGATAAAAACGCACTGTCTGTTACAGGCGAACACGGTATTTTTGGCTTGGAATGTTACCAAAAGGGCATAGTCGAAATTCAAGACTGGGCCAGCCAACAGCTGGCCGGCAAAGTGGCCGCAACACCTGGCCAAAAAGTGTGGGACGCCTGTGCAGGCGGCGGCGGTAAAACCCTCGCGATTGCTGCGCCGCTTAATAACAAAGGCGCGGTATGGGCTACCGATATACGCGAGCACAAATTAGCTGAAGTTAAACGCCGCACCAAACTTGCGGGTTTTTACAACGTGCGTACCGCGCCTTGGCAAGGCGACGAGCCCTTTCGCTTACCCAAAGAAATTGCCAACAACGGCGGTTTTGACTGGGTGTTAGTCGATGGCCCTTGCAGCTCCAGCGGCACATGGCGCCGCAACCCCGACGCCAAATTGCGCAACCTCGGCGAAGACTTAACCGCGCTGACGCAACTGCAATTACAACTGCTCACCAACGCCAGCAAAAGCGTTAACCCCGCCGGTAAATTGGTGTACGGGACTTGCTCGTTTTACGAGATCGAAAACAATACCGTGATCCAAAATTTTGTTGCTAAGAATCCCGAATGGCAAATATTAGAAGCCGAACTTATCGGCTGCCCCAACAACAATAGCGACGCGCTTTTTGCCGCTATTTTGCAGCGAAAACTTAACGTGTAAGGTTTAAATTTACGCAATAAAAAAGGCCCTTTAATTTATCATTCAAGGGCTTTTTTTATTTTTCATGCATGCAAAAAAACGCCAATAAAATTAATCAACCGCTTTATTATAAGCGATAAACACCCCATCCCGCTGCCATCCCAAAGACTCATACAACGCCTGCGCCGTAAGATTGGTTTTGGCGGTGGTTAAATCGAGGCGGGCGATGCCTTGTTGTTTGGCTAAAGTTTCGGCGGCTAATAAAAGTTTTTTACCGGCGCCACTTCGGCGTGCGCTGGGTGTTACGAATAAATCATAAAGCACATAAATAGGCGCGGCGATTACCGAGCAAAAAGTGGGGTATAGCTGGCAAAAACCCAGCGCATTTTTGTTATTGTCCTGCGCCAATAAAATGATCGATTCGTTATTCTGCAAGCGTTGCTCAATAAAATTGCGTGCAGCCAAAACATCGGGCGCCTGCTCGTAAAATTGACGGTAGGCATCAAATAGTTCAGCAATAATATCGAGATCGGTGAGAGCTGCAGTTTTTATATGCGGGCTATCCATCTATTTTTAACATCCAAAAAATTAAAGGGGAAATAAATATAAGCAATCACTAGCGATAATTTTCACTGCAAAATACCGCTGATGAATTGTCATTGCCAATACGGTAACTTGGTTAAAAAACGAAGGGCGGAATATTATCTTCGCTATAAGCCTCATCGGCAATGCCTAGCTTAACCATCAAAAAAGCATTATAGGTCGTCATCTTTAATTATACTGGCGGCACTCAAAAAACCTGGAGCCCACTATGATTTTTGATTTTGCCACACTGCCTGCCCCCAAACGCTATTTCGCTATGGTGCAATCGATAATCCCTCGACCTATCGCTTGGGTGCTGAGTGACAATGGTGAAAATCGCGGTTTTAATTTGGCCCCATTTTCATTTTTTACCGGTATTTGCAGCGATCCACCGTTATTAATGTTTTCTGTGGGTAAAAAACCCACGGGTGCCGAAACAGGAAACATCAAAGATACCGCCGCGAATATTCAAGTGCGTAAACACTTTGTGGTGCACATTGCCAATACCCAACAATTAAATCTACTCAACAATTCAGCCGCTACTCTTGATTTTGGATTTTCTGAATTAGAAGCCTTTAATATTCAAACTACTCATTTTGAAGGTTCGCCACTACCCAGAGTGATTGATTGTCCTATTGCTATGAGCTGCACACTTTATAAAATCGAAGAAATTGGCAATACCCCGCAGCAATTGATATTCGGGGAAATTAAAAAACTCTATGTCGACGACGCTTTATTAACACCCAATGACTCAAACCGCCTACAGATTGACAGCCAAAAACTCGACCCACTGGCGCGCTTAGGCGGGAGTTTTTATGGCAGTTTAGGTGAATTATTAGTGGCCGATAGACCAACCTAATATCTCAACAAAATGACAGTGCAACGAACAATTTAAGGTTATTACTTAGTGCTTAAGGTTATTACTTAGTGCTTAAAATTATTACTTACTACCCCTGCGATTACTCGTGCTCAATTGCCGAAAAAACCGATAATTCCACCGCAACATTGCACTGATAACACAAACCTAAAACATCAACTGGCAAACATAACGAGGGCGCATTTTGATCGGTACTGGCCACGCTATAGGCAACATCAACAATACAGGTCGCGCCAGCAGTTTTTAAAAATTCGAACAGGGACGAATTATTTTCTAAAAAAAGACGTATGTCATTCACATTGTTTTCGGGGGCAGGATTTTCTGACACCAGCGCATCAAATCCCGAGTCTATATTGGGGGCACCAAATAAATCAGGCTCACCCTGAATAAACGCTTCAGCCTGCAAACCTTGGCCAAATTCTGCCAATAAAGCATTAACATCGTATTGACCACCAAATACACGCAGTACGGTATCTATCATTTTTTTACCTTTTTTATCTTTTAAATTTAAATTAATACAGAGTTAAAAACCAAAAAAAACCCGCTTAAAGCGGGTTTTTTACTCACACATTCAGTATGAATGGACGATTAAATTTCGTTAGAAGCCACAATCGCTTTCATGTCTTTCATGTAGCCACGAAGCTCTTGACCGACCCACTCAACAGGGTGATCGCGCAGTGCCGTGTTAACCGCTACCAAGGTGCGGTTATCGACCGAGTTAGAACCGGCAGGCAAGCCTTTTCCAATATAAGCTGGGCTTAATTCATTCACCCAGTCGCGCAATAAAGGCACGGCGGCGTGGGCAAATAAATAACAACCGTACTCGGCGGTATCGGAAATCACCACGTTCATTTCGTACAATTTTTTGCGCGCAATGGTGTTGGCAATTAAGGGAGTTTCGTGCAGAGATTCATAGTAAGCCGACTCTTCAACAATGCCCACTTCAACCATACACTCGAACGCTAATTCAACGCCCGCTTTTACCATGGCCACAAACATAATGTTTTTGTCGAAGTAGTCTTGCTCGTCGATAGGTGCCGTTTGTGCGGTTGATTTTTCAAACGCGGTTTCGGCGGTTTCGGCGCGCCACTTTAATAAGTTGGCATCGTCGTTGGCCCAATCGATCATCATGGTGCGTGAGAATTCGCCGGTGATAATGTCGTCCATGTGCTTGCGGAATAATGGCCGCAACATTTCGCTTAATTCTTCGGCCAATACGTAGGCTTCGAGTTTGGCAGGGTTCGATAACCGATCCATCATGCCCGATACGCCGCCGTATTTAAGCGCTTCGGTGATGGTTTCCCAGCCGTATTGCACGAGCTTAGACGCGTAACCGGCATCAACACCGTCGGCGATCATTTTCTCGTAACCCAAAATGGCGCCGGTTTGTAACATGCCACACAGGATGGTTTGCTCGCCCATTAAGTCAGACTTCACTTCGGCAATAAATGAAGACTCAAGTACGCCCGCACGGTCGCCGCCGGTGGCCGATGCGTAGGCTTTTGCCCACTCTAAGCCGTGCTCTTGTGGGTCGTTTTCGGGGTGAACGGCGATGAGTGTAGGTACGCCAAAACCGCGTTTGTATTCTTCGCGCACTTCCGAGCCTGGGCATTTAGGCGCACACATAATTACGGTTAAATCGTCGCGCACCTGCATGCCTTCTTCCACGATGTTAAAACCGTGTGAGTAAGCCAAAGTCGCGCCTTTTTTCATCAACGGCATAATCGCGGTAACAACTGAGGTGTGTTGTTTATCGGGCGTGAGGTTACAGACTAAATCGGCGCTGGGGATCAAGTCTTCGTAGCTGCCTACGGTAAAGCCGTTGTTGGCGGCATTTAAATAAGACTGACGCTTTTCTTTAATGGCCGAGCCGCGCAAGGCGTAAGACACATCCAAACCAGAGTCGCGCATGTTCAAACCTTGGTTTAAACCCTGTGCGCCACAACCCACAATCACCACTTTTTTGCCTTTAAGAGCATTGCAACCGTCAGCAAATTCGCTGCGATCCATAAAACGACAACGACCTAATTGGTCGAGCTTTTCTGCCATAGACAGGGTATTGAAGTAATTAGCCATAAACTTAAAACCTAAATGGGAAGAACAATAATAGAAGCATGCAAAACCAGCACATCAACAACCCGCCGCCTGCATAGTGTAAAAGTTGGAACAAAAACGAGCGGCATTCTAGCGCAAAGTGCGTATGGGCTCAAAAGATTGGATGCAACGGCATCTCCCGAGTGTAATTATCAAGCATCTGAATAGTGACGAATTATTTAGGTAACTATTCAGCACCTAGCCCAAATGCAGTCGCGCAGTTATTTTCTGGGCCGTTAGGTCTACAGGGATGTCGATCATAAAGATAATGCAGGGGTAGCAGGATTAAATACTAAACACAGTGCCGCGATAATATTTCAGTTCGGCAATCGAATCTTTAATATCATCCAGCGCTAAGTGGCTGCCTTTTTTGTTTAATCCCTCTAATACCTCGGGCTGCCAGCGACGGGTGATTTCTTTAATCGTGGATACATCAATGCTGCGGTAATGGAAAAATTCTTCTAGCTCCGGCATATAGCGCGCTAAAAAGCGGCGGTCTTGGCCAATCGAATTGCCACACATAAGTTCATCAATGGTCGATCGAACGCTGCTGTGCAGAATATCAGGGAGTATTACCGATCGGCGGTACGATGCGGCACCGAATCGAGCGACGGATCGATCCGGTGTTTCAAGATCATCCGGAACATTGGCGACACGCAGTGCAAAACAAAGTGCAAAAGGACGACTGCACTATGCACGTTTGGCACGCCGCCGACATTTCACTGCCGGACGACCATAAAGACGGTTCACCGGCAATCGGACGCCTGCTGTAGGTGGTGACTGACATCACCTGACCTTGCCCGCATCATTCAAATCAAGTCGGACTTCGTTGCCAATGCGTCGCACGAATTGCGTACGCCAATCTCGACGATTCGATCCGCTGTCGAAGCGGCCAGCGGGAAAAGAGGCTGAAGGCGGGCAATCGCCATACGCCGGTTCATTGGCGTGATTGATCGCGCATTCACGACGGCGGTCAGCATGGTCGGTATTCTTGATCTGGAACGACTTGAAGCCAATCAAAATGCGCTCGGGCGCGCGGAATGTCAGCGCCCCTGAAGTGCTATCGAGAGTGTCCGAACACGATTGAAGAGCAGGCACCGACGCCGGCATCATGACAGACATCATCAATCACGCCGGTGATCGATCGCACCTCTGGGTTCACCCTATCTGCTGTCACTGGTGCTGAATAACCTGGTTGAGAACGCCCTGAAGTTCACCGGAGTCGGCAAGTTGGTGAAGCGGTATCGACGCGAGGCGGATTCAGCCATTTTCGTGGTCGAAGATCAAGGTTGCGGCATTCCCGAGGATGAACAGGAACGCGTCTTTGAGCAGCTCTACCAGGTTGAACGTGCACGATCCGGCAGCGCTCGCCCGGAACCGGTCGCGGCCTCTCCATCGTGCGTCATCGCGCGATAACGCGGCTCGAGCTTGCCAGCAAACAAGGCGTCGGCACGCATCACGGCAGTGATTCCACAACCCCGTGCGTGATCCACGACCGACCAGATGCGTGCGCAAGATTGCGGTGCAGGAACACAACTCCAGCAGTACCTCGGACGTCGATCGCAGTTAATCGCCGCGGCTCAAAAAAAGCGGGGCATGTGGCCCCGCTTTCACCGGATCGTTCAATTGTCAGCCACCGGCCTGTGCTCCAGCCAGTGCTGATGGCGTGCGTAAGGTGGGTTCCGGGACTATCCTTGCCGATTCAGTATTCGGCCTCTTATGGACTGATCAACGTGACAAACAGCTGAATGTCGTCGCCGTCAACATTGCCGTCACCGTTAACGTTCGCATTCTTGATCGTGCGTTGGCAATGACGGTCCGTTCAACCATGCTGAGACGAACGTCGCCACGTCATCGGGTCGACGACACCGTCACAATTCGTGTCGCCATCAGGAACGCTGACTCCAGAATCGTCGAGATTGGCAACCTCATGACGATCCGAGCTATATCCGAATTTCGTTGACGGTAGCCGAACTGGCGCAGTCGGCATACTCTACTGACTTGTAGAGGTTCGGCCGCCCGTTGGGCAGAGGAGTACGCCACCGAGAGCTGCCGCGACGAATTTCAATCTCTGGCCGGGATGTCCTTTCGGAGATTCTTCTGCCGATGGCGGCTTCAAGCGGCTACTGGCTCAGGCGATTGACGCCGAGGTCGATGGCTGGATCGAATGACATGCCGGCTGGGATGATCGCGGTCGTCGGCGCCGCCAGGTGGTCAAGAACGGTCATCATCCGCCGCGCGCTGGTGACCGGGATCGGCCCGGTCGATGTCGACAGCCACGCGTGCTCGATCATCGTATCGTCGAGCACCGCAAGGCGTCGATCGTGGACGAGGCCGGTCAGACAATCTGCACGAGCGAAGAACGGCTGCGCCAATGAGCGGAGCGACCGGTCGAACGCTTCCCGTTCGTCGATCCTGCCGCCGTATCTGCGAAAGACCAAGGCGATCAGTTGATCCATGGCTGTATCTCAAGGTGTCAGCGCCAGGTGGATTCGCCGGGCGTTGCAAGTACTGGTCGGTCCGCAAGCGAAGCTGGGGCTGGGCAGCGCGACAATCACGCGACTGATGACGGTGTTACATGATGAGTACACGGCCCTGGAACCGCCGCTCACGCTGCAAGACAAACAGTATGTGCCTCTGGGCCGACTGGCATCACTTCAACATCGTCTGAATGAAGACCGGCAGTGCATTCTGGTGCTGATGGGCGCGACGGCCGGGGAAGAAGGAACTCATCGCCGTGGTCGATGAGTTCCTTCTTCCCTCGGCCGTCAACGCCCATCAGCACCAGAATGCACTGCCGGTCTTCATTCAGACGATCCTGAAAGTGAACCCTGCCGTCGTGCCAATCGCGGCCTGCCGCTGCTGCGTAACCAGCGCTGCAACGCACCGGCAAAACCGCCTTTATTTTGCTGAAGTGCAGCCATGGGATGCTCCCTCGATCTGCTGGTCGCCTTTCACGGAATACGGCGGCGCTCGGCGAACCCGTCGACCAGTCGCCCTGCAACCGTTCTCGCCGTGCAGGTGTCTGACCGGCCTCGTCCACGTGCAGGCGCTGCTCGACGATACGATGATCGAGCACGCGTGGCGGTCTCGGTCACCGGCGTGCGCGGCGCCGGCGATGACCGTTCTTGACCACCCTGCTGACGGCCACCTCGTCGAGGCCGGCATGTCGGCGCCATCGACCTCGTCGCTGAGCCGAGCAGCCGCGGCCATCGCGCGCAGTCTCGGCGTCCAGCCGAGATTGGGGTTGTCGCGGCTCTCGGGCATCGGCGTCTCTGCAGCGTCGAGCTCGGAACACGCAGAGTGGGTAGGCTGATCAGTCGGCCACCATGTGAAATTCGAACCTTCGGATCGTCGGCGGTTACCAATCTGACGATTCTGGAGTCATGTGACGGCGACAAATTTGGCGACGTTCATCTCAGTATCGTGAAAACGTCATTGCCAACATTGCGATGCGAACGTTAACGACGACGGCGACATTCGATTATTAAATCGCCCGTTGACCTGAAGTCCCGGAACTCCACCTTATCGCACCGTAGACGGTGTGTGTGAACGATTCGACAACCTTTTTTGAGCCGCGGCAAACAGTTGTTCCTGCGCTGCGCAATCTTGCTTTTTCTTGTGGCGGTCGTTATCAGGGCTGGCTCATGATGCCGGCACTATTTTGCTGGCTTATTCGCGTTCATCAGGCACGATGAAGATACCGACGCTACCGGATCGTGCGTTCAACCTGAAAACCGAAACGCCAGGAACGCGTTCATGACCATCCTCGGGTACGAAAATGGCTGAATCACCGCGTCGACCAGCTTCGCGAACTTGCCGGGCTCATTGCCAACCGAATTCAGCACCGGTGACAGTAGATAGGGGTGAACCCAGAGGTACGATCGTGCCGCGTGATTGGCGTGTTCAATATGATGCGTCCTGTGCCTGCTCTCATCGTGTTCAGACACTCTCGAAGACCGCTTTCTGTGGCAGCATCGCGCGTCATTCCGTCCGGCACGATTGGCTTCAAATCGTTGCAGGTCACCGACCATGCTGCCAGTCTTTCACTCTGGTTGATCAATCCGCCAATGGCGTATGGCGACGGGTCGCCTTCGGCTCTATTTCGTTGGCTTCGTGGCGGGTCGGAATTGGCGTACCCGAATTCGTGCGACACAGTCCGGCTTGTTTGAGATGTCGCAGGCGTCGCGCAGCAGGCGTCCGGTGCCGGTGTTTTTATGGTCCGGCAGTAGGCGGCGGCATAACGATGCATGAAGTCGTTTCAATCGCTTTGTCGCCTTCAATATTCCCGGATGATTCAGGAAACGCGGATCGATCCGCGTGATTCGGTCATGCCACCGATGCAACATCTCTTGATAATTCCTGCGGAGCTTCAACGTTCGATCGACAGCCGATGTGCTGTAATGACATTCGGTAACGCCTCAGGCTAAAATTTTCCGTTACGGCGATTGTGTATCCACGATTAAAGAGAAATCGCGATGCCTGGCAGCCAGCGTTATTAGAGGGATTAAACAAAAAGGCAGCCACTGCGCGGATGATATTAAGGCATATGTTTAATGTTTATCCTGCTGCCTAACCTTGATCGACATCCTGGCCCAGAAAGAAATAACTGCGCGACTTTGCATTTGGGCTTTACGGTCGCTGACTGGTTACCTGAAATGAATTCGTCTGGCTCATTACACTCGGGAGATGTTTAGTACATCAATCAACAGCCCGCGGCACGCCAAAACCGTTTTGTTCAACTTTTACGCCTATGCAGGCGGCAGGTTTTAGGGTTATGGCCCCCAGTAATGCCTATGGCCGTGGGCTCGTTGGCTCTTTGTCCTGGCAGCAGTACTGACGGTACAGCTCTTCTTAAGGCAAAAAAGTGATGAGTTATGCACAAGGAATTTAAGCAAGGTCGGGTATGCATATTGTCTTACTGCACTGTCGGCCATTAGCAGGCGTCGATTATTTAAATGCCGCCGAACAACGCCAGGCGAGCTTGATCCCAGCACCGATTTAATCACCAACCCCTTATCGTAAAGAGCACGGCACAACCTCACACGGTTTTAACGTGGAAGCGAAATTAGCATTTTTTGTTAGCCATGAGCCATGTGTGCGCGCAAATGCCGGGCTCGGAAGTTCGCAGCAAACGCGGTTTTTTGGCATTTTCTGCCAATCGCCGTTCACCGAAAGCGGCCCGCAAGCACGGCTTAAATTGGGCAAGCTACGCCATCGACACCGGCGGCATTTTCTGCCTGACGGCGGCTGCGGCAATGCTGGCACCGGCAATATCTGTGTAACATGGCCAGCATATTACAGGCAAGCCGTGTGATGCCGGCCCTGCTTCGTATGCGGCACAGGGAAAACAGCTCGCAGCCGCTTAAATACGGCGGCGCTATCGTGATAGTCGTTATCGCGCAATACCGTATTGGCAGCTCGTGCGTACGACAATGGTCATGATGATCGTTGCAGGCCGACATTGCCAACAACGGCGCTGGCCTGGCTGTTTTCCTCGGTAGAAACATTCGCTTTCGGCTGGCGATATGTTGTGGCCGTAATGGCGGTATTCAGTATGGGCGAAGTGAGCGACGGTCGCTTTTCTGTGCGAAGCTCCATGCCAGCGCATTGCGCGCAGAGACGCCCGGCGCGAAAATGAGCGTGACGGTTTCAGCCTGAAATGCGGTGCCGACGTTAATTTGTATTGAAGAGCGCACGTTTCCACAACCGGTGTGCCTTGGCGTTGCGGCATGACCAGGCCAACCGTGGCGCGTTATCTGATACGGCGCTTTTTAACAAAGGTAAACATTGAATGCCGTACTGCGTGGTGATCAGCCGATGTTAACGGCCAGAAATTTAACCCGGCATTCAGGGGCGGCTGGTGCTGGTGCTGGCGAACAAGACGATGCTGATGTCGAAGAGCCTTTGCATCGCCCGTCTTTTTAGAGAAAATAATTCGTCCCTATTCGTAGAACTGCTGGCGCGATACCGCGTATTGATATTTACTACTGCGTGGCCGATAATAGCGCAATTGTTTGCCGGTGTTTGGTGCTCATTAAATGCGCGTTGAATATGGGTTTTCGGCGGTGGTTTGCCAGTAAATGAGAACGGCAAGCATAACCCCAAGTGCACTTGTGAGATATTGTCAGGTTGTCGCACAGCCATAAGGCTTTCGCAGCGCAAGCGCGCCGCGGCTGTGTTTGTCTGGACGGTGTCGCGTCGTCGTCGGTGTCGGTGGTGAAGCTCGCCAGCAACTCAGGACAATCAATCGCTCTGAACAGTGGCGAACCCCTTCAAGTGAGCAGTTTAATGATAAAAGGCTTCAATTCGAATCCAAAGATCAAGGTAGCGGCTGAATTATTTGATGCGTTGAATTGTTGGGTATTAACAATGTGCCGCAAGTGTTTACACGCGGAGCATTATCTTGTTGTTTCCTCGTTTCGACACCCGTGGATTTTTACCACGAAAAACAGTAATAGCGGTGGATCACTGCAAATCCCGGTAAAAAAAAATGAGAAGTGGGACAGAATTCGCGATTTCGTTGTCACTCAACACCTAACGGCCGTCGAGGGATTATCATTGCACCATGGCACTGAAAATGCCGAAGACGGCAATAAAATCAAAATCATAGTGGCTCCAGGCATGCCACCAGTATAATTAAAGATGACGACCTATATTGCTTTTTTGATAGTTAAGCTAGGCATTGCCGATGAAAGGTATAACCCGGAATAATATTCCGCCCTTTCGTTTTTAACCAAGGATACCGTATTATTTGACAATTCATCAGCGGTAGCTACAGTGAATATCTTGGTGGTGCTTATATTTATTTCCTTTAATTTTGGATAAAAATAGATGGATAGCCCGCGCTAAAACTGCAGCTCTCACCGATCTATTATTGCTTGTTTATTTAAATCAATTTGAGCGGGCGCCCGTGTTTTAACACACTGTACAATTGAGCAACGCTTGCAGAAATGTGATCTGACGGCGCAGGACAATAACAAAATGCGCTGGGGTTTTTGGCTATACACTTGCTCGGCAACTCGCCGCGCTATCCGTATATTAACATGTTCGTAACACCAGCGCACGCCGAAGTAACGCCATTAAAACATTAGCGCGGCAATAAA
>JAXHOG010000076.1:0-15945 GCA_034519605.1 Marinagarivorans sp. | reverse complement strand
TACGTATTGCTAGTATATTCAGCAAAGCTATGCAGGTTTACAAGCATTAACAGAAGCGCATAAATCTTGGGGTTTAGGCTCAGAAGTAAACTGGGGTGTTGATATGAACACTGGCAAAATAAGCTTCATTTTTAGTGATGGTAAAAAAGCAGAAGCTGATGTCCAAATTATCGGTACTTATTCTCCAAATGGTACTTTTATGTGGGGCTGGGATCATCCTTCTGTTAAAGGTAACTTGGGATCAAATGCAGCTCTTTTAAAAGAATTCGGTGAAAATCATAAGCTCCACGAATTAACCGATCAACCTTCAAAAATCTCAGAGCAAAGAGCTTGGGAATACACTTCCTTGGCGGTGCGTCTAGCTGAAACAAATGGTGCTTATAGAGCAAATGCGGGTGGCGGCACATTGGTTTATATGACATTTGGAGAAATCAAGTTATCAAAATAGCTTCCCCTAACAAGGCAATCTTGCGGAACTCCGTGAGCTGTCACCTTGTTTGCAAAAACACGCAAACAAGCCGCCATCTCACTCCGTCACGCAAATTGCGGCGTTATATGCAATCCATCATCGGAGGTATATGAAATATCTTGTTGCGTTTATCATGTTGGTTATCACCGGCTGCGATTCTGTTGGTGGTATACGTCATTATGCGAATCTGGAAAAAATGCCTTCGGTGGAGTGTGTTGAGCAGGCTTTAAAATCAGTTTCTGATGTCAGTAACGTGACTTTAACGAAAGAAGAAGGTGGTAGGCCTTTGACTATCGGAGGTATAAAGCAACCAAATAAAATCTATCGTTTCTCATATTCTGTTGGCGAACTTCTAGGTAACTTTTATTTCTCTCTAAATTATGAAAATAAAGCTGACTATACGCATACTTATATGTATATAAATGCCACACCACCTCAATCGGAGATTGATGTCATTCTTCCCGTAATTAAACAAATCGAAAGTGCGCTATTTGAAAAATGTGGCATTCATGAGCTTAACAAAGGCGTGGATCAGTATTGTACATCTGGTATTAAATGCATATAACAAAGCTATCAAAAATCGTTTCGGCGCAAAAAAAACGCGCCTCCACTGGACGCGCTAACGCGCGCCTTTTATAGCGGCGTTAAATGCTAAGGAAACTATGAGTATCACGTTACGATCAATTGGATTATTCGGGATTTTACTTTTCGGTGTTTTGTTCGCTGTTACATTCGTATCGCCGGAAACAATTGAAAAATCTGCTAAAGGGTTCGTTAAATACCAGATAGAAAAAGAAGTACGAGAAAAGCAGCAGCTTCTAAGTGAATCTAACGTTGCAAGCAAAGCGCTAAGTATTGCTGAAAGGCTTGGGGTTGAATCCGAACAAATCCACGAGAATCTCGACAACAAGCTCCCTGAAAAAATCGCTAGCGTTATCGCTTCCATGTGCGGCTATGATTGCGAACGAAAAAAGGCCTTAGCGCAATCAATTACCTCCGGTTACTTAGATCGAATTAAGAACATTGAAGTCGCCCAAGATACTTTAGGTGATCTCATAAAAGGAAAGTATATTGAAATAGTTACCAATTTGAAGTTTGATCTTCGTATATTTCTTGGATCAAACTTTTTAATGTTCTTAATTCTGCTAATCGTATCTTTAGCCAAACCGAAAGCGATTACACACTTATTTGTGCCTGGAGTGCTATTGCTCACAGCCACTATTCTGGCATCAGTTATATACATATTTGGTCAAGACTGGTTCTACACCATTTTATACAATGACTATATGGGTTTTGGGTACCTGGCTTATATAGCGGTAATATTTGGTGTATTGGTAGACATCGCGCTCAATAAAGCTAGGGTCACAACTGAAGTAATAAATGGTTTAGCCAATGTTGTAGGTTCGGCATTCTCGGTACTTCCGTGCTAGCCGCATTTAATCGGGTAAAGGAGAGTGTCTAGCTCTCCCTCCCCACAACACCCAGCGTGCGGGTTTTGCTTCAGCTCGCGCTCCATCGCCACAAAGTCAGGCTCAGCAAAATCGAGCGACTCAGCGCGTACACGCCCCGGCTGCAAGCGCGCCTTCAGCGTCAGATCGGATACGTCATCGGGCAACGGCCAGCTAAGCCCCGCCGCATCCGCGCGCTGCACATACTTGGAAATCACACCGATGGATAAACTAAGGGATGCGGCGATTTGCCGCAGTGACAGCTGCGCCTCATATTTAAGACGCAGAATTTCTTTTAACTTGATCATAGATACCTTCTTGCTAGACATAGTCGCTCCCGATGGCCAATGGCTGGACAAAGGGAGCGCAGGTTACGGACATTGCCGATGCCTGCAAGAAGGGGGCGGAATTTACGGCGAGAGTTAAATTTTGCGAAGCGTGAACACCGAATTTTGCCTAACGGCAAAAGTGTTCACGCTTCGAGAAAATTCAGTGTTCACGGTTGAGAAAATTAGGTGTTCACGCTTCGCAAAAATAGGTGTTCACGGTAGGCAAAAATACGCAGGGGTGAAATTTTAACAAGATTGATCAACAGTACCTCTGTGACATCGGCGTAAGCTGTAAAGGCATCGAGCGAGATTTTACGGCGGTAGATCGGACTGTTATCAAAACGTTAGGCCAAAACCACTATGAGAGTACTACTTTTATTAGTTACTATAATTATGAGCGCAACGACTATGGCGGGTGATTTTTTTCCTCAAGATTTTAAGGAATTTCTGTTTCGTGAAGGGGATTTATTGGTGAGTCGTAGTGATGACGGGAAATTTTCAATAAACAAGGTTTTACGCATTGATAAAATAGTGCTTGAGACTGGCGACTCTATAAGTATTCAAGGCCAGTTGTTTACCGCGCCTGAGAAAGATTTTCTTCTTATCGTCAGTATGTCGTATGGCGAAAGCGAGTTTGACTCATTAGACGCAGCAAAAAAAGCTGCGGAAAGTGGTGAGTGGTCTGTAAAAATTGGCCATATTCCGAATAGAGCGCCTGGCGCATCCAGTGGGCAAATGCTAATCGGCCACCAGCCTGTAAAGAAAGAGGAGCTTACTGGTTATAATCAGTGGCGCGAATTATTTGATCAAAAAAAGGCCGGTGTATTTTAAATGAAAAAGCCTAATCGGGTAAAGGAGAGTGTCTAGCTCTCCCTCCCCACAACACCCAGCGTGCGGGTCCGCACTGGGCGTTTCCTTATCTGTAATGAATTTCTACCCATTGATCACGTAATGAAATTAATCCCATTTTTTTAAAATAGTCGTTGTTAAGTGCGATATTTACGCCCTCTGTTCGCGCGCTACGCCAGTAACTTTTACTGGAGATTCCGCACGAGACAGCCAGTTTTACATCCACTCCTAACCGCATTAAATTACGCACTTTAGTGCGCACCCTGCGCCAACTTTTCCAATAGCTCATTCTTAAACGTCGCCTTATCCAGCTATCCAAATCAACGCACCTTTGGAAGCCTTGCGCTATGCCAAAGCTTCCGCGTCCTGCTCACGCCCCTTACCTAAATCCCTTTAGGCAAAATAATTAATCCAGCCCCGCAAATATTGCGTTAATTATTGTATTTTCTTTTCCATTGAAATACCGCGAGAACGTCCGGTAATCTGACGGACGCGACATTTAAATTGCTTTAAGGATTTTTCAAAACCCAAAACCGAGGACAGGCACCCCTCAAAAGTAAAAACCTTATACCTCTTATACCTCACACGCCCACCACACTTCAACATCCAGAACAAAAAATACTAACGCTGCCAAAAAAATACATGGCCAGATAACCAGTAGTTGCTGTACCTAAAGGAAATAGCCAACGCCAAAAACACCATGACCCAACCCCGCAGCCAGCTGGTATCCATTTGCGATACGCCTTATTACCACGTAGTTTCCCGCTGTGTGCGGCGGATTTTTGTGTGGCTTTGATGCAGCCACAAATACCGATTACGAGCACCGCCGAGGCTGCACTGCTCCTTTGCATCCTACAATCGCTGCATGAGTGCATCCATGCACGTCGCAGAATCATTCGTGACGACAAAAAAGGCCACGCAAATCACAACCTCCCACCGATATTAAAACGCCTAATTTTAAAAATTAATTCCAAAAATAAAAAACCTCGCACGGCGAGGTTTTTGGCTGGGTGATGTTATTGTTTTTAATGCTCAAAATTTATGCTTTATAACCAAATTCGGTTATTCGGTTTTAAATGCGAAAACTCATTAACTACGATAACCAACAATTTTGTTTTTTAGGTTTTTATTTTTCTCGAGTTTTTAAAGTGGCGTTTGGTCAAGCCGCCACCACTAACGGCTATGCTTTTTTATTGTCAATGAATACAGCAAAAAATTAATCTTCAGAAGTGCTATTTTTAATTTTTAAACCCGCAGCGGGGGTTGTTTAATTAGCCAATAAGTAATGCCGAGTGCAAACGTCACTAAAGCAAGGCCGATAATTTGCTCGGAGGTGACAAGTTTAAGATCTAATACAATAATTTTACGCGCAACAGCCATAAGCGCCGTTGCGATCACAAGTTCTACTGGGATAATGTTAGAGCCAAGATAAAGACGAATATTAATAAATATCTCAACAGCAATTAGCACAAGCATAAAAGCGCCAAATACCTGAAGAATATCCTCAATAGCTAAAAGAAAATAAGGTGGCGCAATAAGCCTTTGGTAAAGTACATAAACCACGTCGGCGATACTCCAAAAAATAACCAGCACCATTAGAATGGCCAATATTTTTATGGCGAAACGTATAGCGCGATGTAGGATTTTTAAGAGTGGATCCGAATGATCTTCTGGTAACTCTTCATGTTGCATGATTATGACCCTTTGTTTTATTGCGTAGTTGGGCACCTAGTTTTGCTGGCGACCTATGTGATGTGGGAGAAATTTATAACTTATTTTTTGCTCGGATATAGACATCTTTTGTGCACCATTATTAGTCGACTACGCTATTTAAGACGCCCGTCTAAGCAACCAAAATATGGCTACAACCCTGTAGAAAACGCCTGTAATTAGATCAGAGCATATACTAGCAAATAGCTTATTGCATGCGCGGGCGTGCAACATTCCGAATTCACGTTAAAAAATAAATCGGTATCTAACTGAGAGTTGGCGGAATTATTTATGGCGGCTGCGCAAAGATTGAGTTTTGCAGCGAGTTTTGTAAGTGGGTACATTTACACCAATAATTCCAATCCCCGATCGGGTGCAACTCATGCTGGAGCCGAAGCATTTTTACTCGGTGCAGGTTGGAAGGGTTTGGCGTTGGCGGAATGAATTTTTGGAGTGGGTATTTAAATTAAATAAAATCTGCGCACAAAATAAAATGGGGCTGGATACTGGTCATTAACTCTGAGTAGTGTGTGTTTACTGATCAATAACGCACTCGCTATTTTCTATTTGCACCCAGGTGCAACTGCCCGTCTTTGACGTATTGTCGAGCTGCTGAATGACAAAATCTAAACCTGTAGTGGTTGCCGTAACGGTGTGCTGTAGTTGGGTGTTGGTATCGGTATATCTTAATCGCCCCGAGGACGGATAATTATTGGCCGTATCACTCGGGGTTTTAACGAGCGCTTCTTCGGTATAGAGCCTGTAGGAGCCTTCGCTATTTAACCCAACGTAGCGCTGGCTACCGCCCACATTTAAGGCATAACCCAGCACGTGATAAAACTGATCAATAACGAGTTCACCATTAAGTTTTACCGCTAAACGGTTGTAACCATTCACCAAGCCATTTTTATCGCTGTAACTGTTTGTAATGCCCATATCAGTGTAAAACTCATAAATATTGGATTCAACATCCCGAGTACGCAATACCACGGATATATCACCCGTTACCAGATTAGGTAAATAATCGGGTTCAACCGAGCCTAGATACGTTTTATGGAAAAAGTTTTCGAGCGTAACAACACCCTCCATTATAAAATCGTTTCTATTGCTGACACCGCCTAATTTGTTTTCGGACTGTAGCTTTATGGTTAGCTTGCCATCCATAATTCGATTTTGGTCAGGTATAGCGGTATAGGTTTTTGTTGCATCATCATAAATACGCTGCGGCTCGTTACACTGCGCATAATTAAAAGTAAAAGCAATATGTGCCGGGGCCGTCGTAAAAGCATAAATTCCAGATTCAGGTATAGGCGTTGCATCTGGTCGATCGTCGTATATTAAACCTAGCTGCAAATCAAAACTAAAATTCCCACCACCCGAACAAAATGTGCTGACATTTTCAAGTTCAACTCCGGATGGAGTCGATGACGGTTTAATCTTTAATAATTTATTCGTGGTAGAACCTGTATCCGATGTTGACGATAAGGTAGTAAATAACAGATTAGAATTATTCATCATTCCAATAACATCATTGCCCAACTGCTGCGCCAAGCGTTGTCGAGTAGCGAAGTTTTTTTCTGTATCGCCACTGAGCAAGCTCGTAAAAAAATTCCGGTCAAGCGAGATATTATCGCCATCAGTATCGTCTTCAGTATCGCCCGCACAGCCACCTAAAAATAGAGTGCATACACCCAGTAATAGCGGCGCAGTAGTTACAAGTATTCGTTTTTTCATAAGCTTTTATTGGGTATCCGTAATATCAACAGGCATGATATAAGTGGATTGAGCGGCAATGACGGCGTCATCTCAGCGCGAGCTTCGAGCTTATCGCCTAACTTTAGATAATGATAATGTCGAATAGATGAACTGTGATAAGGTTTAAAATATCGCTCGATATCGTGAATATGCTCACTCAGCCGATTGACTATCGCATGTAAACACGTATTGAGGGCCTAGAGCGCGTATAGTTTTCTATGATCTCATGCCCCGTTGGAGTGATGCCCACGAGAAAAAACAGTCAGAAAGATTCTGGATTACTACATCCGCAAAACACGTCTAACTCGATGCCTAAAAAGCGCAGATGTAATAATATCCACACAATCGCTATGTAGAGAATTTTTTAGGTAAAGAAAAGATGTACACCCATAAACTGTGGGGCAACAGGCTATAGGCATCTGTAATAGCGTGTAACAGCTTTTATATGCGCCAAAGCCCTCGCCAGCCTTTATCCATCAGCCTTATTGGTTGTTCAAATTTTTAACGTTTGCTAGGTGCGCCAAGGGGTTGCGCAGACTTTGGTGGTTCAACTGAGGTTTTTAGGATTAATTGCGCATCGCCGTAACAAATATTGTGGGCACCATCTATGACCATTCCCCTGCGCGAGGCGCGCCAATTTCAAAAACGTGTCCTCGATTGGTATGCCTGCCACGGCCGAAAACATTTACCGTGGCAGCAAAGCATCAGCGCTTACCGCGTCTGGTTGTCCGAAATTATGCTGCAGCAAACACAAGTCGAAACCGTTATCCCCTATTTTGAGCGTTTTGTCAGTCACTATCCCAGCGTGCAATCCCTTGCGGCGGCACCGCTCGACCACGTTTTACACCTGTGGTCGGGCCTCGGTTATTACGCGCGCGCGCGCAATTTGCACAAGGCCGCCATCGCCGTATGCGAGCACTTTGATGGTGAATTTCCTCGGTCGGTTGCGGCACTGCAAACCCTGCCCGGTATTGGCCGCTCCACCGCTGGCGCCATTGCTAGCCTTGCCTACCAACAACCTGCAGCCATATTAGATGGCAACGTTAAGCGTGTATTGGCGCGCCATTACGCTATTAATGGCTGGCCCGGCCAAACCGCTACCGCCAATCAACTGTGGGACATTGCCGAAGCGCTCGCTCCTAACAACTCAAAAAAACCAAACGACAATCGCGCGTCTCTTCAAAACGACAACAGCGCTTATAGCCAAGTGATGATGGATTTGGGTGCGGTGGTGTGTACGCGCAGCAAACCCAAATGCCACGAATGCCCGCTGGCTTGCAGTTGCCAAGCCTACGAGCAAGGCACTTGGGCCAATTACCCCGGCAAAAAGCTCAAAAAAACGCTGCCTGTTAAACATCTTTACATGCTGTTATTGCAAGTAAACAACAGTACTTTATTGGAGGAGCGCCCCAGTTCTGGCATTTGGGGAGGCCTTTGGAGTTTGCCCGAGCTGGACGATATGGCCGAGCTGACGCCGCTGCTAAAACAGCGTTGGCCCCAATATAAAACCGAAGGAAAAGCCCAGCCGCAAGCGACGTTGCGCCATACCTTTAGCCATTACCACCTCGACATCACACCGGTAGTGCAGCCACTTAAAGTTACCGCTGTGCAAGCGCCGCCAACAAACTACATCGGCGCCAAACTAGAGAAACGCGCCGAGCTTTGGTATAACCCCGAACAACCTCAAAGCATCGGCCTTGCTGCGCCGGTCAAAAAAATACTGGCGCAACTGTGCCGCATTTAATTCATTTTGCTATTGTGAGCCTGCTATGACCCGTACCGTATTTTGTAAAAAGCTCCAAAAAGAACTGCCCGGCCTCGCCATGGCACCACTGCCCGGCGCGCGCGGGCAAGATATATGCGACAACGTATCGGCCGAAGCATGGCAGCAGTGGCTGGCCCACCAAACCCGTTTAATTAACGAAAAACACCTCAGCATGCTCGACCCCAGCAGCCGCAAATATTTACTCGATCAAATGGAAAAGTTCTTTAACGGCGGAGAGTTAGATCACGTTGAAGGTTACGTACCCGAAGCCACCGATAAGCCCGAGGGCCAATAGCGGTAGCCACACAAAGGCAAGGAAAAAATTACACAAGTTGCTTGACGCTTTCCTAATATTCGGTTTTAATGCGCGCCTCTTTCGGGCCAAGCCTGAAAGCCCGGTTAGCTCAGTTGGTAGAGCAGAGGATTGAAAATCCTCGTGTCCCTGGTTCGATTCCGGGACCGGGCACCATATTAAAAGCCTCGTCAGCAATGACGGGGCTTTTTTTTGTCTGTAAACAATGCTTACTAGAGTCTGTTGACGTTTCATTACATCGGTAGCCATAAAAACCCGCAAGCCATGGCGACAACGCTTTGATAATTACGTTTTAATTTGTCATAGCGCGTGGCCAGTGCACGAAAATGTTTCAAGCGCGCAAACGCATTTTCTACCAAATGACGGTGGCGATATAAAGACCAATCCATGTCAGCATTACCAATAACGGAATTCGATTTTCTTGGAATGACGGCGTTAGATCCTTTGCTTTTTATCTGTTCTCGAATCTTTTCACCGGCCGCTGTGCTGTCATGAACCTCGCCGCCGGTAATCGTAAACTCAATCGGAAGGCCGTAACTATCGACAGCCAAATGAATTTTTGTTGTATTTCCCGCACGACTTTTGCCTATAGCCTGTGGTTCTACACCTCTCGCGCCAGCGCTATGCTGATGAGCTTTTACATAAGTGCCATCAATAAATTCCCACTCAGTATCGGGTTCGTTGACGAGTTTTTTGAAGATCGATAGCCATATCCCTTTTTTCGACCACTCATTAAATTTTTTGTGCGCCGAATTCCAGCGGCCAAAACATGAGGGCAAATCGCGCCACGGATCTACATCCCTGTAGACCTAGCGGCCCAGAAAATAACCGCGCGACTGCATTTAGGTTCGATGCTGAATAGTTACTTTAGAATTATTACTATCGCATTAGAATTAAAAGCAGACTCGGCATCTAAACCCCTTTAGACTGCAACTCACTTTTTTACCCAGCTAAGCTAAAAACATCCACATTGACTAACCGCAAAGGCTTTCAATGCTAAAACACGGCTTACCCTTCTTGCTTATCGCCCTGATTGCCTTGCAATCGGTGGTGGCGTTGGCGGGTGGGCACTTAGTTTGCGAGGATGATAAAGAACACAGTGCGCTTAACCTCAATGATCCCACTAACAGTGTCATTAACGCTGAAGTCGATAATGACAACTGCCAAGATGCCGCCCAAGACGCCGACGATTGCCACACTTGTGGCCATTGTCACGGCCATTTTAGTTCGGCCTTATTGCCACATTTTTTGGGGCTGAATTTAGCCCATTACTCCTCGCAACTGCCCGCCTACTTGGCCAGTTCACCGCCCTTAATCATCAGCCGCTTTTTACGCCCCCCGATTGTTTAACCTTTTAAAAGATACTTAACCTGCAGCCGCTTATGCAGTGCCTATACGCACTGTGATCACTACACAAAAGCAGGCCTGCGGAATTTTGCTTTTATTAGGACTTCATCATGCTATTTAACGTCTCAGCACCTGCCCTTTGGGCGCGGGGTTTTGTGGTTTTAACGCTGGGCTTTGGCACAGCGCACACTCAGGCCGCCGAACCCATCACACCGTCCATTACACTGCCCCAAGCCATTCGCCAAACTTTGGCGCACAACCCGCAGCTTTATCAATACCGTTTTACTCTTTTTTTTTTTTTTTTTTTTTTTTTTTTTTTTTTTTTTTTTTTTTTTTTTTTTTTTTTTTTTTTTTTTTTTTTTTTTTTTTTACGCAGCACTGCAAGCCGAACGCCAAAGCCAGCAACTCACGCCCGCCCTAAACCTAGAGCTTGAAGTTGAAAATATTGCGGGATCTGGCGCCTACCAAGTCGCCGATAGCGCCGAAACTACACTGGCGTTATCGTCCGTTATCGAGCTCGGCAATAAGCGTTTGGCGCGTGTGGCCGTGGTCGATAGCCAACTTAACCGTGCCCAATTTGAGCAGCAAGCCGCCACGCTGGATGTGCTCGGGCAACTGACCGAGCAGTACATTCAAACCCTCGCCAGCCAAGAGTTATTGGCGCTGGCGCAAGAAGGTTTAACGCTCACCAAGGCACTCGCCAATACCGTGCAAGATCGAGTTAATCGCGGCGCCACGCCCGAAGCCGAACTCCTGCGCGCAAAAGCTTCGGTTGCCGAAGCACACATGCAGTTGAGCGCCTTGCAGCACCAACAGCAGCGCCAAAAAATGCAGCTCGCGCGTTTTTGGGGTAGTCAGCAGATTGAATTTGGCACGCTTGCAGGCGAGCTTTATGCGTTTGGCCAAAGCGAAGCGTTTAGCGCGCTTTGGGCTCGTGCCCAAAGCTCGCCCGCCATCCAAGTTTTTGCCAGCGAAGCGCGTCTGCAGGATGCGAAGCTCAAGCTTATCGCCGCCAATAACCGAAGCGACTTAAGTTGGCGCGTGGGCGTTAAACGATTAGAAGAGTCGGGCGATAGCGCGCTTACCGCCAGTATCGCCATGCCGCTGTTTAACAAAAAGCGCAATAGCGGCGCCACTCAAGCCGCCGAGGCCGAGCGCGCCAGCGTCGATTACCAACAGCAAGACGCTCTTTTGCAACTGCACAGCCAGCTTTACGAGGCTCACTCGCTGCGCGCGCAAAACCTGCAAGCCTTACAGCAAATACAAAACGATGTGCTGCCCGCACTCACGCAAGCGCTCAAGCTCACACGCGACGCTTACAACAATGGCCGTTACCGCTACCAAGATTACCTCGCCGCGCAAGAGCAACTTTTAGCCGCCAAGCACGCGCGCATTAACGCCGCCGTGAATGTGCTGCAAGCTCAAGCACTTATCGAACAACTCACCGGCGAAACCCTAAACGCCGCGCGCCAATAAGGAAAAAAATCATGAAGACATTTATCCCCCATTTTATTCCCGTTTTAATCACCGTAGTTTTAGCCAGCCCCAGTCTTTTAGCGGCTGAAGACCATGATCACGACGACCATGGACACGCCCATAACAGTGAGCAAAACCACACCAATACGGCCAGCCACGAACAAACAGATTGCGTGCGCGAAGCCGAGGTCCATGAACATGGCCACGAGGAGCACGGTCACGAAGAAGATGAAGAGCATGAGGGTCATGGTGGTGAGCACGACGAACACGATGAACATGACGAAGACGGTCATGCAGAAAGTAAGGCTAGCTGCATCGCCGGTGATATTGCCGAGCAAGTGGGCATTATCACCGCCCTCAGCGGCCCGCAAGTGTTGCACCCGAGCATTCGTGTTTACGGCGAATTCAATACCGGCGCCGAGCAACTCAGCCATATTCGGGCACGCTTTGATGGCTTGATTAAAACCGTCAAAGGTAATGTGGGCGATGAAGTGCAAGAAGGCGATTTACTCGCCGAAGTAGAATCCAACGACAGTCTCAAGCTCTACGCCGTAAAAGCGCCCATTAGCGGCAAAATACTGGAGCGCCACGCCAGCAAAGGCGAAGTCACGCGGGAGCAAGTGCTCTTTACCATCGCCAATTTGGAGACCTTATGGGCCGATCTGCGTATTTTCCCCTCCCAGCTAGCCCAAGTCAAAGCGGGCCAAACTGTCACAATTCTGCTTGATAGCACCACAATCACCGGCGTTATAGACCATATCGTGCCTGCACTTAATCAGCCCTACGCGCTTGCGCGCCTGAGCCTCAGCAACAGCGATAACCAGCTAACGCCCAACCAATGGTTAGAAGCACGCATCCAAGTGGCCGAGCTTGCCGTGCCGCTCGCCGTTACTCAAAACGCACTGCAAACACTCGAGGGCAAAACCGGAGTTTTTATCAAACAAGGCAACAACTACGTGTTTACCCCGCTCAGCCTTGGCCGCCGCGACGACACTTTTGTTGAAGTGCTTGCAGGCCTTAGCGCCAATACCGAATACGTCAGCCAAAACAGCTACTTAGTCAAAGCCGACATCGAAAAATCCGCCGCCGGACACGACCACTAAGGAGCGCATTATGTTGAATACACTTTTGCGCTTTGCCATAGAGCGGCGCTTTTTATGCTTGAGTTTTGCCCTGCTGATTATTGGCGTGGGCATCCACAGCTACCCCAAGCTCGCCATTGATGCCGTGCCCGACATTACCAACGTGCAGGTGCAAATCAATACCGCCGCACCCGGTTATTCGCCACTGGAAAGCGAGCAGCGCATCACTTATCCCGTCGAAAACGCGCTCGCGGGTTTACCGCACTTGGCTTATACCCGCTCGCTGTCGCGCTACGGTTTATCGCAAGTGACGGTGGTGTTTGATGAAGGCACCGACATCTACTTTGCCCGTAATTTAATCAATGCCCGCTTGGGCGCGATTAAAAGCAGTTTGCCCGCCGGACTCGAATCGGTGATGGGGCCGATATCGACCGGACTTGGCGAAATTGTGATGTATACCCTACAAGCCACGCCCGCAGCGCGCCGCCACGATGGCCAGCCCTACACCGCCACCGACCTACGTGAAATTCAAGATTGGATCATCAAACCGCAGCTGGCGCAGGTAAAAGGCGTGGTGGAAGTGAACAGCATTGGCGGCTACAACAAGCAGTATCACATTCTGCCCCAGCCCAAAAAAATGCTGCACTACGGCATCACGCTGGACGACATCAGCCGCGCACTTAACGCCAATAACAGCAACCGTGGCGGGGGTTATATCGATACCAATGGCCAGCAATTATTGGTGCGCTCGCAGGGCCAGCTCGCATCCATCGACGATATTAACAACGTGATTATTGCCCGAAGAGACAGCACGCCCATCACCGTGCAAGACCTTGCCGAAGTGGCGATAGGCAAAGAATTACGCACCGGCGCCGCCACCCGCGATGGCGTGGAAACCGTGCTCGGCACCGCCATGATGCTCATGGGCGAAAACTCCCGCAACGTGGCCAAAGCCGTCACTCAAAAACTACACAGCATCCAAAGTACGCTGCCCGAAGGCGTAGTTGTCGAAGCCGTGTACGACCGCACCACCTTAGTCGATAAAGCCATGCGCACCGTCACCAAAAACTTGCTGGAAGGCGCGCTACTGGTGATTGTGGTGCTGTTTTTATTGCTCGGTAATTTGCGCGCTGCACTCATCACCGCCGCCGTTATTCCGCTTTCTATGCTGATGACTATCACCGGCATGGTGCACACCGGCGTATCGGCCAATTTAATGAGCTTGGGCGCGCTGGACTTTGGTTTGATTGTTGATGGCGCGGTGATTATTGTCGAAAACGCCGTGCGCCGATTAGCCGAGGCGCAACACGCTTTAGGTCGAAATGAGAGGCCGTTAGGTCAAAATGCGCGACAAACCCTGCGCGAACGGCTCGATACCGTTTACGCCGCCACCGCCGAAGTGATTCGCCCCAGCCTATTTGGCGTCGCCATTATCACCGTGGTTTACATTCCCATTTTTAGCCTTAGCGGCGTCGAAGGCAAAATGTTCCACCCCATGGCTGCCACCGTTGTTATGGCCTTGATCGCCGCCATGGTGCTATCACTCACCTTGGTGCCCGCCGCCGTGGCGGTATTTATGAATGGCCGCATCCTCGAAAGCGAAAGTTTGGTGATTCGCCACAGTAAAAGCCTCTACCGCCCGCTGCTAAAGTGGGCGCTAAAACTGCGTGCACTGGTGGTTGGCGGTGCCGTGGCATTAATCATTTTTAGCCTCTGGTTGGCGAGCACTTTAGGCTCGGAATTTATCCCCAAGCTCGACGAAGGCGACATAGCACTACACGCCATGCGCATTCCCGGCACCAGCTTAGAGCAAGCCGTCGAGATGCAAGCGGCGCTAGAGCAACGCATCAAAGCCTTTCCCGAGGTCGATAAAGTCTTTGCCCGCATCGGCACTGCCGAGGTCGCGACTGACCCCATGCCGCCGAACGTAGCCGATAACTTTGTGATCTTAAAACCGCGCAGCGAATGGCCCGATCCCAGTAAAAGCAAAGCCGAATTCACCCAAGAACTCGCCATCGCACTGGCGCAACTTCCGGGCAATAACTACGAATTTACCCAGCCGATAGAAATGCGCTTTAACGAACTTATCTCCGGCGTGCGCGCCGATCTCGGCATTAAAATCTACGGCGATAATCTCGATCAACTGGTCGCCACCGCTAACGCCATCGGCCAAGTGGTGCAAAAAGTAAAGGGTGCCGCCGATACCAAGGTCGAGCAAGTTACCGGCCTGCCCATGCTATCGATCAACCCCAAACGCGAGGCTCTTGGCCGCTACGGTTTGAGCGTGGTCGAGCTGCAAGATTGGGTCGCGGTGGCCATAGGCGGCGAATCGGCGGGCATTCTTTTTGAGGGCGATCGACGCTTTGAATTAATCCTGCGCCTGCCCGAGCTACTGCGCCGCGACATAGAGCAACTGCGCTTTTTGCCCGTGCCTTTACCCAATGGTGGTTATGTGCCGCTCGACGACATCGCCACTTTGTCGATAGCGCCCGCGCCCGCGCAAATTAGCCGCGAAAACGGTAAACGCATGATTGTAGTGAGCGCCAACGTGCGCGGCCGCGACCTCGGCAGTTTTGTCAAAGACGTGCAGCAGCAAATCGCACAGCAAGTCAAAGTGCCTGCGGGTTATTGGATCGAATACGGCGGCAGCTTCGAGCAACTCGCCTCGGCCAGCGCGCGCTTAAGCCTAGTGGTGCCGCTCACGTTGCTGGGTATTTTGGCGCTATTAATTCTGGCGTTTGGCTCGCTTAAAGATGCACTGATTATTTTCAGCGGTATCCCGCTTGCGCTCACCGGCGGCATTATTGCGTTGGCACTGCGCGGTATGCCCTTGTCGATTTCGGCAGGCATAGGTTTTATCGCGCTCTCGGGCGTGGCGGTGTTAAACGGTTTAGTCATGCTCACCTTTATTCGCGAGCTATGGCAAAAAAATAGCGATTTAATCACCGCCATAACCGAAGGCGCGATTCTGCGTTTACGCCCCGTATTAATGACCGCGCTGGTCGCAAGCCTTGGCTTTATTCCCATGGCACTCAATACCGGCACCGGCGCCGAAGTACAACGCCCACTCGCCACCGTGGTTATCGGCGGCATTATTTCTTCGACTTTATTAACCTTATTGGTGTTGCCGGTTTTATATGCTTGGTGGCATGGAAGGGAGGATAGGATTAAGCGTGGGTAGATTTTTTTGTTTGTTGGTGCGCGAATTGATACGCAGCACAAGTGAAGAATTTAATTATTGTTAAGAGGGTTATCACCGAGCTGCAATAGTGTTTGCAGCTCGGGATTTAGTGAATAAAAAAATAGTTACGGGTTTTTTATATTCTTAGCAGTCTATTTTTTATTAGCGACTGACGTTCGCATAATTTAATGATGCGCTAAAGCGTTATTCCACCTTCACCG
>JAXHOG010000012.1:0-42390 GCA_034519605.1 Marinagarivorans sp. | reverse complement strand
TAGGTCGTGCTCTAGTTTTTGCAGGTCTTTGTTATCTAGTGTTAGTTTCATTTATCTGCGTCATCGTTTTTTTGTGATTTCTGTGCGCAGAAGTTACACAAAAGCATAAGTCCTGGATATTTTATTCTCCACAGCGACAACTTATCCTCAAGTTCTCTCCACACTTTAAACCCGACGGCCATCACTGCCGCCTGATTATACTTTCCTGTTAATATGCTTTCTTTGCTGAATCCAATTTCATAAGCTATTTCAAATAGCTCAATTAGTTCTATCATTTTTAGCCTGTTTACGCTGATTGTCATTTCATCAAGTTGAACAAAGTAGCTATCTCTGTCAAAGCTTATATTTGATCTGAATATAATGTGCTTCTTCCCCACTGCTGCAAGGGTGATTACGAAAGGCGGCTGTGGTGGTGATAGAAGTAAATCCCTTGCCTGCTTCCGGTCTGGTTTTATCCATACACCCTCTGAAAAAAGATGGCTTGAGAACATCCAATTCGAAAGAAAAGGCTCCTTTCCGTCTTTTACCGGAAAGTGTGGCGAGTGGTTGAATTTTTCACATGCAGTAACCCATGCCTCTTTCTTCATTAGTGCTGCGCACGCTTGGCATAGTGTCGAGCTATTGTTTGATTTAGCCGCTAAGCAGTCAGTAAACGCTGATCCAATAGCATCGCTAACATGCCATCCGACTCCGCCAGTATTGCCAGCGCACAACCAGCATATAGCATCTTTACCGTATCTTGTTTTTTTACCTTTAGCTTCTGGAGGTAAAAACTCAAGAAGCCCTAAAGAATGCTTAAATATAAACTGTGTCGTGCTCATTTTCTCCACCCATACCCGTAAAACGCATTCCCAGCGATACTTCGCTCTACAACAGCATCACTCAATAAGCTAGAAAGTGATGAATAGAACTCTTTGTTTGCACTCCATACTTTTCGTGCTTTTTCTGGCGTTCCGTCTGTGAAAACAACCAGTTTGCCAGACGGCAACAGATCAACGATTGGCATCACAAGCCCGTATGCGTCACAGTCTATTAAGTCGGCATCGGCGGCCATGCTCGTATAATTTGAATTATCCCCAACTATTACCGTCGCCCCCTCAATTCGCGCGGCCTTCGTCGGGTCTCGCTCAATACATACAACTTTATCTGCAGCATGTCGCCACAGTAGTCGTGTAATTTCCCCTTCTCCAGCGTACATATCAAGAACGCAAGAAGGGCGAAACCCAAGCGCTTTGAGTGCTCTGTGTCTTATGTTCAGCTTATGCTGAATGTCGCTGTTATCCTGCATAGCTATTAATTGGAATAATACATGCTCGAATATTTTCTGGAACTTGCGAAGGTGGGCGTATAGCCCACTCCATAATAACCCCGTCAAGCCCTCTACCTTGAGCTATACTTATAGGCATTGCTCGAAGATTCGTTGCTATATTTTCGTCGCCGCCACAATCAACTTCCCACCTTGATACAAAGCCCATACCAGCTCGCCGCTGAGCGCCAATATGTGTTACTGATTTTAATAGTCTACTGATTTCCTCTTCGTCTCCAATAACATGCCAATTTACGCTTGGAGTAATAAACCTCTGGATAGCAATTCGCGCATTTTTGTACGGGCCTTTTGTAGTCTGAATTGCCGCGATTTTGCCGTGAACATATAATTCGCACTCTTGAGAATTGAATCGTCGATGGTGATTGGTCGAATGTATCGCCATTGTTTCGAAAAATGGTCTGCTGCACTTGTACCACCAATCACCGCCCTGCCGATCAACATCAAGCGGCAGCCCTTCTACAGGCTTCTGCATGTGCGGAGTGCCGTGAGTTGTGTAGAACTCATCATCACCAAGCCGCTCTCGCATAACTTGATATGCCAGTATTCCGTCAATTGATATTGACCAATCAAACTTAGCGCTAAATCCTGCCGGGGTATGAGCTGTTATAATTAGATTCTTCATTGTTCGCCTCTTAGCCCATTCAGCAGCTCCGGCAATACAACTGCCCCAAGTCCAAAAGCTGCCGCCTGCCCTATCCCGCGAGCGACAATCTCGCTCATTTTTCCTGCGTCTACAACTTTTAGCCTCCCTCTAAAGTGCGCTTGAGGGTGAACTATCCTCCCGCTCTTTGGATGGCTAAAGGCATGTGGAGACAAAGGCTTTGTAATTACCGACGTAACCAGTGCGGCGCCATCTAACCGACGCTTTAGCCAGTCATTCATTGACTCTACAGTTGTATGAGGGTTCATCCGGCGACGCCTTCCCTTGTCATCCCTGTAAGTTCCTCTTGATGGGCTTCCGATCACATCAAAAAGCAGATCGGCGCCATCATTGATAATGACCTCTACACTTTCGCTGTCAGGCTTTACATTAGAAAACACAAGAGCATAACCGCCATGCTTCTGATAGCAAAATGGTCTTTCCGTTTTTTCGGCTTGCGCACTCGGGAATAATGACCAAACGCTTTGGTGAGCTAAGTATTCATCATCGCTACTCAATTTTATAAAAGTTGCCCACATGGCGCTGCCCCCAGGAGTCCGCGAATTTCACTCTCTTTGCTAGCAATAAATTCGTTATATTGAGCTAGTAGTTGTGTGTCATACGCATCTTTTGCAGATTGCGCGACTTTTGAGAGTCGTGCCGGCCCATCACCATTTATTTTTACAAAATCATGAACCTCGCCAGTTGTCATGTTGACGACCTTGCTGCTGTAGCTAACAAGTCCGTGACCGCGATTGCACTGACCACCGATGTACGGGCTAGAGCTAAATGCGTCAAACGCTGAAACCAGCGCGCCAAGCTCTATATCAGAAGCTCCAATCAAATCAATCTTGTGCGCAAGCGTCACCCCAGGAATAAGCAGCTCACTTGTCATTCGCATTTGTGTACTAACCTCACCATCTTTTTTCTTTCCTTTTGTACCCTCAAGAATATGCGCGTCGTTTAGGCTAACCACATCTGCAAGGCGAGGGTCTTTGCTGTCGTCCATGCGAGTAAACGACTTTTCCATTGTCATCTGGCGATAGCTGCACTTAATAGCTACTTTTCGTGAGTCATCATCAATAAACGGCAACACAGGTAAAGCCTCTACGCATAACGGATACGAACTTCCGACGCGGAGCTTCCCCGGCAAGATTTGGTTCCCTACACCCCCGCCAAATAGGCCAATCATTGGCACTGCCTTTCGCATTATCCGCGCTTGCGCTATATCAATCGACTGATCGCCGCCAATTTTTCCTCCACTAAACAGTAAGTGAAACGCATCTATGCTTACCGTCATATTCAATTTGTCAAGCATGTATCGCGCTGCCAAGTCGCGAAGCTGACCCCTGAATGCGTTTCCGTTATAGCAAAATACCTCTTCGATTCCGCCACATTGCTGCATGATCGGGTCTTGAACAAGATAGGTTACTGTACTAATTGACTCCCCGATATGTGATAATGGCGATAGAGTTTTGAACTGCCCAAAAATGCTAAAATTATTCATCTTTCATATCCTCATCTTGTGTGAATGTGTGCTCAATAGGCTTTTCTCGTTCTAGTCGATCTCTAACAACAAGGATGACCCACATCGTCTCTCTATAGAGCATTTTTATTACATCATCATGGTTTACATCAGAAAGAACATAAGTCAGGAACTCTCGCTTTTTCCCAGCGAACTCAATAAATTCATTCCCATATTGTGTAAGCCGCCCGTTTATACCAACGTCCATCCATTTTGGACTGATTGATGCACAACAAAGTTTAGGCATAAGACTATCAATAAAAATTGGCAAATTTGTAGCCCGCTTTGCTGATGCTTTAACAAACCTATCAATCTGCCCCCAGACATCAGGAGTAACCTTGAATCTTTTTTTATCTCTTGATCTATAAACAGCGTAAACAATAAGGGCGGCTGTCGCCGTAACATTGTCTTTAGTATCGAAGTTGTAAATCATTTCTTGTTATCCATTTAGTTTCATTTTTTAATCGCCAATCCTACAAAGTCGCCGAGCCTAAGCGGGCGCAATCCCACTCTAAAAATTACTGCAATAGCTTCTTAAGAATTTTCATTCTGTTTTATCTGCGGCGATTTTTGCTAATTCCAGCGCATTAACTATGCGCTCAACCGCAATACGGGCATCAGCGTTTCTCATTCCAAGCGCTTTAGCTGCGCACTCTATTGATTCCCCGTCAACTATGACCGAGTAAGCGGCCATCCTTGCTGAACTACAACTTTTTATCTGCAGTAACTTTGCTATTGCGTTGAACTGCTCTCTAGTAATTTTTTTCATTATTAATTATCCCAAATAATGATTTATTTTTTAACGCTGCGTGACAGCACCGCCAATGATTTTATTTGATCTGATGTCAAATCAAGATCAATAACAAGCATACCAAGGCCCATAGCCCTAAACTTTAGAAGATGATTTTTGTGCAATCTGTATGCTGCATCTTTGCTAATGCCGAAAAACTCATAGAATTGGATGAGGTTATCGCAACCAAAATCCTCTTTAGCCATTTTTGAAGCTGTTTTTTCTGCCATCAATAATAATCCGTTGCTGTTTTCGCATCATTATACGCTATGACGTTGCGGTGGGGGTGATTTTTCCTGTGCGATTCTCCTTAATTCAGGATAATCATCATATTTTGATGTTTTCTCGCTCCACGTCGCGCCCCACTCGGCACCTTTGCAGTACGTGAACTCTATTAGCTTTGAGTATTCAGACACCAAAAAGCGGGTTGTACTAGGGCGAATTACTAGTCTCTCTAGCGTAAACGGGCACAAAAACGAATCGCTGCCACGCTTTAGCGGCTCGCCGAGCTCGATTAGCTCTCGCTCAAATAGATGAACTAACAGCGTTTTCATTTTGTCAGCGTCTCTGATTACAACGCCGACACCGTTTACTTCTATTAGCGCGGTTGCGCACAAATCTACAATCATCGAATGCCACTTTTTCTCCTGCAGCCTCGACTTTTTCGGTTTTGCAATGGTTATCTCGAATGCGCCAGCTTCGCACGCTGTTTGAATTTCTGCTTTTATCGACGCCCAAACCTTACGGAGCTGGTTAATCTCTGAAATTCTAAAAGTTGTCATTCGCCTAAATCCATAAATTGCGGGGTTTTATCCCCGCTTGAATTTTAGAACACCTTAAATGAATGACTCGGTTTTTAAGTCAAAAGTTTGTAGATAACCACTTTCTGCTATCTTAAGAGCACTACCAAGAGTGCAGTTTTTCATAACTACGTTGCCGCCGCCTCGCACGGTAAAGCAGTAGGCGTAAACGCCGTTAATTTTTAAATTTTTCTGTGCTCTAAATGTTAGTCCGCAGCTTTTAGCTTCGGCGGAAATGTATTTTTTGCATTCTGCGTTAGTCATGTTCATTTCAATCACCTAATTTTATTCACCGTTCGCGGAATTGCTTGGGTGTGTGCTTAGTATACGCATAGCTGCGCGTATGTGCAAGCTATTTAATAAAAAAGTTATTTATTTTTTAACGAGTAGTTTTTGGGAGGCGCCCCGTATCGTGGGGCATACGGAATATCACAGGCTAGATTAGGTGGTTGCCTGCTATTCTGATCTTGCTTGTGTCGCCAGTCTGACCTGAACGCGCCCATCTTGCCGATGAAAGGCGGCCGTGGTTGATGGGTTCCAGCCTATTTGGGCATAGGTGCCGCTAAATTACTGCCGAAATAGATGCAACACCGCATTTCTTATGTTCCAAGATTGCCCCACTGTGTTGCCATTGCGTCTGCTATACCTTGGTATGTTGTCGAGCGAATCTTCCACCTGTCTTGACTTGGCGGCAGGTAGTGCAATCGCTCTCTAACATTTTTAGGTAGCAGCATCATTTCAGCATAAACGTTTTTTGTTTCTTTAAGATTCGGCAGCCCATGCAAAAACAATCCAGTCTTTTTTTGCTCCGTGTGTCCAAACATGTAAGGCTGCACAAACTGCGGTTTTATCATCCCACCCAATCTGCGCAAAACCCCAACTGGATTCTCAAAGCAGACGCGCGGAGAAACTTTTTTGCAGTCTTCCCAAAGCGCAACAGTCCACTGCACAGACGAAAGTCGTTGGGCGTACTTTGGTTGACCTTCGCCGTATGTCGAATTCCCAGCAACTGTTAAAGCAGTGCATGGCGGGTGCGCTATAATCAAGTCCCACCGCTCGCCAAGCATGTCATAAATGTCGCCTTGGTGATGCTTGCCAGGGGCGTCACTTGGAAGCAAATCACAGCTTATCGCGTCATGTCCTAGCCTTGTAAACGCATCACGCACACGCCCAGAGTATTCGCATGCAACCAATATTTTCACTATCTCACCCCTTAGCAAATTTATCAAACGAATGCGCGTAATTTCGCCGCGTTCTCATTAGAGATTTGCGGGGTTTTATCCCCGCTTGAATTTTAGAACACCCTTAAATGAATGACTCGGTTTTTAAGTCAAAAGTTTGTAGATAACCACTTTCTGCTATCTTAAGAGCACTACCAAGAGTGCAGTTTTTCATAACTACGTTGCCGCCTCCTCGCACGGTAAAGCAGTAGGCGTTTACGCCGTTAATTTTTAAATTTTTCTGTACCCTGAACGTTAAGCCGCAGCTTTTAGCTTCAGCGGAAATGTATTTTTTGCATTCTGCGTTAGTCATGTTCATTTCAATCACCTTTAATTCACCTTTCGCGTTATTGCTTGGGTGTGTGCTTAGTATACGCATAGCTGCGCGTATGCGCAAGCTATTTAATAAAAAAGTTATTTATTTTTTAACGAGTAGTTTTTGGGAGGCGCCCCGTATCGTGGGGCATACGGAATATCACAGGCTAGATTAGGTGGTTGCCTGCTATTCTGATCTTGCTTGTGTCGCCAGTCTGACCTGAACGCGCCCATCTTGCCGATGAAAGAGCAGCCGTGGTTGATGGGTTCCAGCCTATTTGGGCATAGGTGCCGCTAAATTACTGCCGAAATAGATGCAATATTGCGCTAATAAATCACCAAAAAAATAAAAGTCGTTGAACCGGACGCTCTTGCAAATGAAATTCAAATACATTTAATTCAAGATAAATTAATTTAATTGTTTTAAATATAATCGAGTCATTGCCCTGCACCATTTTCGCATTGATTTAATCTCATCGCGTGTCGGCGCTGGCATTTTGCCTGAGTCTTCTAGCTGTTGCATGTGCTCGATCTGCTCGATGTATTCTGCGCCGTATCGTTTAATTAGCCCCTTTGTGTATGCTTTATTGTCGCCACCCCCAGTGAATCGGTTTGACTGTGAGCTCTGCCCGTGAATGTTCCCATGAAAAAATCTTAGCCAGCTTACGCGGTACTTTGTGCCCGCGTGGATGTAGTGACCTGCGTCGCTAATCCGCCCCTCTGTCGCTATACATTTCCCGAATTTAATATTATCAACTGCTCGAATCATCGCGTTAACGTCGCGCTGTGCCTCGCTGCATATTTTGCTAATCGGTTTAATTCGTTCACGATCTAATGCAGTTTTTTTTCGGCACTCCGTTTTTCTCTCACGCTGTTTTTTATTTATTACTGACAGCGCTTTTTTTTCTTGTTTCTCGTACTGCGCTTGACCAATTATTTTTTTGCATTCGTCGAGCGAGCATGAAGGCGCTAGCATTATTTTAATTGTTGCTGGCGCCTTACAGTTTTTGCATTTTGCTCTCATTAAAATGGTATATCTTCGTCGTAATTTACCCCATTCTGTGGCGGAGGTCGTCGAGTAGTTCCGCCGCTGGCCTGCGCGTAGGCATTGTTTTGCGGCCCTAGTTGTTGGCCTTGCTGCTGGTATTGTTGCTGGTATTGTTGCGGCTGCGGCTGCTGTTGCGGTGCATAAGCAAAAGTTAATTTTGCATTTAGCATGTCGATTGAAAGCAACTGCCCGTTTTGTCCATCAAAAGTTTCTATTGCGATTTTCTCTGATGACACTGAAACTATCGCACCATCGACAAGCACCGAACGATAGAAGTTTATTTGGCTATCCGATTTTGCGAATATCGCGGCGCTGTAGTTTGTCCATTTGTCATCGTTAGTTTTTCTGTCGCGATATTTTACGCCAAGCTTAATTCCAAACCCTATCGAATCGCCCGCGCTAAACTCTGTCGCATTTTTGTTTAATTTACCTGTTACGCTGTGCATTTGATTTTCTCCTCTATTTTGTGTTTTTTATCGCGACCCAAGTGCTTTTGATAGCTGTCTAGCAAGCGACCTCGATTCGCATATTCTTGAATAAACATCATTCAAGAAGTGCTCCATCGATTGATATTCATTAGTGCTAGGGAGAGATAACGCGCCCGACAATTTATTGAAAATCAACCGCTGCTTGCTGCTTAAATCATCTACCCACATAAACGCCCCATTGATTTTACAAAATTATTAAATTGTTGCGCGTACTAATTATTAGCGATAAGCGCTATGCAGTCAATCTATTTGTATCCGCTATCGCGTCGTTTTTTTGCCGTCAATTATAAGCGCTTCAAGCTCCGACAATCCGGTTATCGGCTTTGTATTTCCATGATAGCCAGCATCAAAACCTAACGCCCCCATGTCGTTTTCCAGCCAATACCACAGCAGCCACTCGCAGCTGTCGCCTACCTCGCTAGCAATGGCCTCGGTGTATTCGACCTGCAAACGCTCAAATGAATTTAAAACATCGCATTCGACGCAATTAAATACTCGTCTAACGTTTTCTATTTGCTCGCTCGTTTCGCTTATTGTTTTCTGCCACTTTTCCAGAATTTTAATCATGTTTTAAATTCCATTGTTTTTACTCAAATAAATTATTTGCTTTTTAAAATAGCGCTTCTTGCGCCGTGGCATTTTTAATTCTATCAACGCACAATTTAAAATAATCTACATCTAATTCAGCGCCAAAAAACTCAGCACTGCCAAAATAGTGCGCAGCAATCGCGCTAGAACCGCTGCCAAGGTGTGTATCTAAAATCTTGTGTTCTGGCTTTGCGTAGGTTTGCAAAAGCCATTGATAAAGTTTAACGGCTTTTGGGTGGCAGTGATATGCGCAGTCTTTTTTTTCATAGCCCTTGCACATCCCTCCAAAATATAACTTCTAATTCTTTATGCTTGTCACACTATCTCACTCCCCATCCAAAATCACTGCTAGTTTTCTTTATCCCAAACAACCCATCGGCTGCGATTTAATCAATAAAAATTACCGCCCCAAATAATTTGATCTTTGCTAACTCGCCAATTCTAAAATATTCTTTTTTGGCGTGCTAGTCGTCCCACCCGCAAACGATTTTTCGCGCAATGGGCGCCACCAGCCAAACCGCCCCGCCAAAGCCGCTTCGCCGTCTCCTATCCATACGGAGGATCAACAATTGCTAGATCAAAATACTTATCTGGCACGGTTCGCATGTATTCCATGCAATCCATGTTTTTTATCGTTAAATTGCCCTGTTTAAATTCCATTATTTTTACTCAAATGATTTATTTTAAGTTGTTTTTGAAGTTTTGAATTGCAGTATAAAGTCTTTTATTTGCTTCTCTACGAGCTATATTTTCTGCATTTATAGATTTTTCATTTTCCAGTTTCTCTAAATAAACTTTTGAATATTTATTTGTTATCGCTAGTCGCTGCGCCTGCCCGAGGTGAACGCCTCCGGCCTCAAAAATTGCCCCGTCCTGCTTCGTTTCTTTGTTGTGTAGCATGGCGCAAACCCATGCGTTGTCGTGCTTGTGGCACTCTGGCAGCATGTACTTTCCAGAACAATCCACCCAATCTTTGCCCTCGCGCTCAAAATACGGATCAGCATTCATATTCAAAAACCTCCAACCCCTCCAAGAGAACATCGTTAAAATCTTTTCCCATTTCTTTTGGCCAGCGAATTATTATTTTCTCTACCCACGGGCAACTTAATCTAACCCGTGTAGCGAGTTTCCACGCTGCCGAATTGCCAGCGAGTTTTCTGTCGTTGTCTGCAGCTATGTGAAGAGTTTTAACGTGTTCCTGCGGCCTAAAATCTTCAAGCAGCCCAGCGTTCATACATGAATCAGTTCGCACTTTGTAAATGGCTTCATAAGATGCCGCCGTCTCGATTCCCTCTGCCACCCCCATTACCTCGGCAACACCGCCGAGTTTTATTGAGCACCGTGGCTTAATGTCATTACTTAACAGTGAAAACATTTTTCTGGGCGTGTCGCATGGCGCCTTTTCTCCGTCTTTTATATATGTAACATGGTAATAACACGGCTTCCCTAGTGAGTCTGTTGCAAGCGCAACAATCGCGTCATAGCGCCCAGTTACGGCCCCGATGCAATCTCTATACTCAAGGTTTTCAACTATACGAATATGCCCACGTGGTAGGTCATAAATCCCCCTGTTTGCAAAATAAAGCTTTGCGTGCTCTGATTCATAAAGTTTTAACCCCCTCCTAAAAATTGACTCTGCGCGCTCTAATTTAGGCGGCTTTTTTATCTCTGCCGGTTTTTCACAGTTGTTATATTTAAACCCTGCTGCATCGTTAATAGCGTGAATGTCGGCCCCTGTGGCTGTTAACATCTGCCAAATACCAAAGCATCCGCAAGTACAAATGCCTGCGTATTGCGGGGGGCTTAGCTTAGTCGTCCAGTTAATCCTGAAGCCGTCGCCACCACTATTCTTTTTCCCACAAATAGGGCAGTCAATATGTTTATTCCCCGTAACGCGATAACCAAATCTATTGAGCAATGCTTCTTGAGCAGTTTCAGGCAAGTTTTTAACGTAGTCCCATGTCGTTTGATTCATTTTTCGGCCTTCGCTTTTGTTTTCGCGTATTGAATCCTGTTGTACTGAATCATGTTTAATAATTCTGGGCTTGGCGGTTTTGGGTTTGTAGTCATTCCTCGAGGCCACACGCCAAACTTCTCGCGATATAGGTGCGATATTCTGCCATCGCTAGTGTTTCTGCCTTTTGCTCGCTCTTGCATTTGCCATCCCAATAATTCCGAATAATATTTTTGTTTTTGCTCGTGGGTGTAGGTTTTTTTTGTGCCTTTGATTTTCTTTAGCCCAACGTCTTCTAGCGACTCAACGCCATCGCCAGCGCGCGGAGCGAACCCGCATTGGGGGCACTTGTACACCCCCGCAGGCTTAACAAATTTGCATTTTGGGCACTGCTTTGGCTTCTTCTCTTTTTTCTCTTCCTTTGATCTTTTAGAAGCTTCGCTGAGACCGTCGTCACCAGCGCTTAATCCGTCAACTTCTATACCGCATGGAAGTCCGAGGTCTAAAGTTGTTCCAGAGTGATCGAATATTATTGCGCGCTTACCTTCAACGAATCGTAGAACGCGTCCAAAACCCTGTATATAACGACACAGTGATTTTGTTGGTCTGGCATTGATTAAGCAGTCGCACTCAGGGAAGTCAGCCCCTTCCGTAAGCGTATCAACTGCAACAAGCACTCGAACAATTCCTGCCCTGTAGCGCTCAAATATTCGATGGCGGTCATCGCTTGGCGTTGATGCTGTAATTACTTCGGCATTAACTCCAATGGCGTTAAAATCGTTGCACATCTGGTTTGCGTGTAGCACGTTAACAGCCAAACATATTGTCAGCCTGTTTTCTCCATGCTCTACCCAGTTTGAAATGACATTACCAACTATTTTGGCATCGCCCATTATTTCGGCCAGTTGGCCCTCGCGGTATTCGTAGTCGCCGTTTTCATCCTTTTTCGTTTTGCAGTTTGTCAGGTCTGGTATGTCGGGCGCGTAAACGTCGTATTCGCTAAGCCTGCCATTTTCAATCATCCAGCGCATTGACTTTCCGCGCGCGAAGCCAGTGTAATATTCGCCCATCCACTTCGGAAAAGGCGTAGCGGTTAACCCGATGTAACGCTGCTCTGGGTGCTCATTCATCCACTCTAAAATCTTTTTTTGACGCTTGTGCGCTTCGTCGATTATGTACAGCCCTCGCGGCATGTATTTCCTGCGTGTGAGTGTTTGCTGTGTTGTTATTATTATTTTCGCACTAGGGTTAAAATCATACTCGCGGTGCAATACAGTTAAATCAGTTAACCCTAGCTCAATAAATGAATTTGCTGTTTGCTGTATCAGTGAAATTCTTGGGACTGTGAACGTTACAGTTAACCCTTTATTTATCATGCCCTCGCATATTTTTGCAGCGCAGCGCGTCTTGCCCCCGCCAGTCGGCAGATAGCCAATAAATCGCGTATGGTCGCGCCAAACCCGCCTCATGTCAGCTATAAATTCTTGCTGGTCGTCGTATAAAGTGATCATTTTAATCTCAATTCGATTTTTTTCAGGCATAGGAACCCCATCTATCCACACCATGGTAAACCCAGCTCTGAGTTATGGCTTTATTGGTAGATTCATCCACACCACCCGTATTTCAGGGGACTATCACCAGCTCAGGTTGCAATGCAGCTGCGCCTATTAGTGAAGCCTGGTCGACCGTAGCCGCCGTATTAGTGCCCGAGTTGACATGGGGAGGTCATTGCTCGGCGTTGGGTCGTGTTTTGTCACCTGTAAACACACTGCATCAAACCGCCCCTGGGGCTTATTCATTTCTCCTCTCTCTCTTGGGGGGGAATTAGCTCGAAACAGGGATTAATTGCTAGGTTTTGAGGTGATCGCAGGCCCATAGCTAAAAGCTATTGCCGAAGATGAATAAATTATTTGATAAACAATAGAACTTTGGTAAAATACGGGCATTGCCGTGAATTGTGAACCGTAGTTGTGTACTGTTTACCAAAGGTGTTTCCGCACCGTTCGGCAATGTCTTAATATAGCCCTTGCAGTTAATCGTTGCAAGGGCTTTTTTATTTCTTAGTCATTTCACAGGCTCTATTTTTGTAGCCTCATAAAGACCGTGTCTATTTTCATTAACCAGCCTTGACTGGCTTCATTTTGAGTTTATGTCGTGTTGAATCGCGGGATATTTGCGCTGCTTCAATCGTTTTGTAATTACCGACGTAAATGTTATTTATTTTAACCTCGTACGTTTGCGTTCCGCTCTTAAGATTATTGGTTTTAATGTTTACCATAGAATTGATCGGCCATGGCTTATCGACCGCATTGCTCGGCGGCTTGTAAGCGCGCATATATGCCTGCGGGTCATCAATATATTTTGAAATTGGTAAAACCTCGATCGTGCCACCGCTCGCCAAAAAATCGGCGGTGTCTTTTGCTATTCTTGCGCGTTCTATATCGCGCAATTGTATTGATGTGCTCGCGTACATAATATTGTCTTCGTTCATTCCCATGCCCCATCTTTATATAATTTTTTTGCATCGTTGATTGTTGAATTGCATTTGCTAATCAAATCACCTTGTACTTCAACGCCTTTTTCCAAGCAGCGAGTAAGCTCTATCAAAGATGATATTAAACAGTCATGACTGCTGATTACCTCGCTAATATCGTGAGGGTTGGCCATCGCAATCCATTCTGCGTTAGCCACGGCCTCAGCTTTGCACAAGGGTAGGTCGTCGCCGAATATTGTTAAGCTTGTTATCTCTTGCTGATAAGGCGATGTTTTAATCTCGCCAAAATAACCAGATTCGGGGACTATTGCCGCCGAATATGGTTTGCCAACTTTGCCTGCATATTTCGGCACTCTCAGCCACCTTCCTGCTGTACATCTGCTCGACAAGTTCATCATCCTCTCTAAATCAATCATCATTTTCTCCAGTTTGTGTATTGTTTGTGTTCGCGCATCTTATGTCATCGTTTTAGCAATGTAAACAATAAAAACAATAAAAACGTATTGCTATGCGCTGCGTTTATCATTATAGTGACTCAGCGCGGCTTGTCGCGTTATCTGTAGAGAGAGGATGGTTTTGTGGCAGCTTATTTTTTTGATTCTGGGGTGAAATCGAAAGGTGTCGGCGACAATCGCGATGTGAAATCGCTGCTTTTATTATTGAATAATCTCGCAGATAGCTATGCGAGCATTGCAATAATGCACGACGTAGACCCAAACACATGCGAGTCATACAGACTGGCAAAACAACACGGGAGGACTTATGAGTAACGAAATGATCAATCACGGAGAATCTACCGCGCTTTTATTGATGATAGAGCGGGTATGCCTTGATCCCAATGCGGATATTGAAAAACTTGAGCGCATGATTGCGATGCAAGAAAAGATATTAAGTCGTAATGCTATGCAAGCATTTGCCGCCGATTTTTCAGCTATGCAGATTAGTCTGCCTCGGATCTCAGAGAATGGCATCGGGCACAATAAAGCGAAATATGCGTTATTAGAAGATATTAACGACGCGGTGCGCCCAGTTCTTCACGCGCACGGGTTCGGAATATCGTTCAGCATTGATCAATCTGCAAATAGCGTAACGACCCGCGCGAAATTATCGCATCGTCTCGGGCATCTTGAAGAGACTGTTTTAACGCTACCGATTGACACGAGCGGGGCTAAAAACCCAGTTCAAGCTGCAGGATCGACAATTAGCTATGGCAAGCGGTACGCATTATGCGCGCTGCTAAATATATCAACAGGCGATGATAGCGATGGCAATCAAGCGGCTGCTAGGGCTGATTTTGAGGCGCTAGAGCGTCCGCTAGCCGACATATCGGCGGCAACAACGCTGGATGAATTGGGCGCGGTTTGGGCTAATGTTTACAAATCATTTAAATCACACCCTGCATACAAACAACTCGAATCCGCAAAAAATCAAGCAAAAATAATTTTGGAGAAAGGCGTATGAGTTTTATTAACGTAATTTGCCAGCAAGGCACCGAAGATTGGTTTAACGCGCGCGTTGGGGTTATCACTGCAAGCATGGCTAGCGAGTGCAGAAAAGTGTTAGTAAGTGGGCCAAACAAAGGCGGGTATAGTCAGAAAGCAAAAGACTACGCATTTAAACTAGCGTATGAGCGAATCGCTTGCGAGCCGCTAGATGATCATGAGTTTTCCCCTTGGCAAGCAAAGAGGGGGCAGCTGCTAGAAGGGGACGCCCGCAGCGCATACGAAGCAAAAAATGGCGTAATGGTCATTGAAACCGGCTTTGCTTTATCAAGTGATCGCATTTTTGGCGCGTCGGTTGACGGACTTGTCGGCGACGATGGCAATATCGAAATTAAATGCTTTTTGTCGCCATCAAAACTGGCCCCTATTTTGTTTGAAAATGACATAGGGGATTGCTCAGATCAAGTGCAAATGGGCATGTGGATAACTGGGCGAAAATGGTGTGATTTTGTTCTGTATTGTCCAGCATTAAAATCAATAGACCGCGACTTAACTGTTATTAGAGTCAAGCGCGACGATGAAGAAATTCAAAAAATATCGGAGGATTTATTGAAATTTAATAGCTTTGTTCAATCAATAGAAAATCAACTGAGAAATAAATAACATGAAAGACAATGACGGTGGCTGTAAATTGAAAATATTGCATCTAACGATAAATCGAAAATGGTTTAATATGATTAAATCAGGTCAGAAAGAGGAGGAATACTTAGAGATTAAAGACTATTGGGCTCAACAATTAATCTCATTCAGTCGCTATTTTGACTATGATGATTTACAAGAAATAATTGAAAATATGCGCTGCCCGCTAACTCGTCATTCAAGCGTTAGTGATTTAATGAGTTTTTTTAATATTGAGTTTAAATCATTCGACATCGCTAGATTTAAAAATGGCTATGCAAAAAACGCTGAAACATTCGACGCCAAAATACAAAAAATAACTATAGCTCAAGGTGATCCTGAGCTCGGCGCTGAGCATATTGCAAAATATTATTTTGTGATATATCTCGATCCAATTTCAGTCGATGAAAAATAAATCATTTTTTTATTAAATATTGTTGCGCATACGCACTGCTGTGCGTATGCTATCAACACAACCAATCAGTATTGGCTAACTAAAAACAGGGTGAGATCATTAATAGTGAAAGAGTAAACACAGAAGCCGTAAGGCAGTTGGTTAACGCCTTGGTGATCATTGATGATGACGTGCTAGCGTCTAGCGTGCAAAGCGTCGCCCAGTATCGCGAAGAAATTAAAGCTAAAATTGTGGAATTATTGAGGAGTTCTATAAGTGTTAAAAGTTAAAAGAATAACTGTAGATATTATTGATGAAGAGCGGTTCGGACTGACAAAAAACGACCTCGGCAAATGGGGCGTTTTTTTCGGCGATTTTAACCGACCAATTGAGCTTTGCGCGACTCGTGAACAAGCAAACGATGTATCAGAATGGGCGAAAAAATATGAATAACATTCAAACATTAGGCGCGCAATTCAGCGCTAACGATGATGACACAGAGCTGTTTGTCTCAAACACTCTAGCTGGAGCTATAGAACTTGCTCACACATGCAAATCAACAATAGTTAGATGTTATAGAACTGGCGGGCTTTGGCACGCTGAAACAAAACAAACTAAAAGTGAGTAGATAACATGTTTACAGTTTTAGATTTATTGGCTTTGATTATTTTGCTTACAATACTTGCTGTTGTGTTGATTTTATATTGCAACATAGATGATCAAGTCGATGAGCAAAAAAACATCGATGATGAAGATGGTAACGAATGGCTTTTTGATCCTAAAAACGTTCACTACAATAAAAGAGATTAATTATGGGCGACAATAATGATGAAAAAGTTATTGAAATATTGCTTTGGGTTTTTATTGTCTGTCTGTTATTAAATCTGGTTTTTAAATAAAAAAGCCCGCTAAATTGCTGGCTTTTTATTGTCTTGCGTTTAGTTCTTTCTGAAGTCCTTCAATCATCCAAATAACTTTTTTATGAGCTTCGACTAAATTGTAATAAGCTCCCGCATCAACTTCGGCAAATCCGGTGGCGCTTGCATCAACTCCGGCGGAGGTGGGGGCTGTTTCTGGCATGACGTCACAACTTGTCTTAATGCGCACCCTTGGCACGCAAGACTTATCAGCGATACAAGCGCGCAAAGCTTTAAGATCATTTTCATATTTGTTTTTACCCAAAAGTAATTCGATATTTCTTTGCTGTTGCTCTTTTTGTTTTTTTTCTTTTTCTGAGATAGCAGAATTTAATTTATCAATATTTTCTAAGTATGTTTTTATTTTTAATTTTGATTCTGCAAATTCACTTACAACGTAATCGTAACGAAGCCAAGCCGCCGTTATTAGCGCCAAAATAATTCCTGCGCCGTAAAGTTTATTTAACAATTCGCCAAGCTCCTGTCTCCATTGCTAAAGCGGCCCTGCGCCAGCGCGCAGGTGTTTGTCGCGCTGCTTTGCTATCTAGCATTTGTCGTGCGGCTTCTTTCCAGTCTTCAGCTTCGCAAGCCGACAAAAACTTTTTAAATAATTTCAGCCCTTCAAATCCAACTTGATAGCACATTGACACGAGTATCGCGTGTCGAGTTTCGCTTAAATGTTTGTATGCTGGCAGGGTTTGAAGTTGTTTATCTAGAATTGCTAAAATATCGCTAAGCCTTGATTTAGACTCATCTAAAGTTATAGATATTTTGGGGAGAGCGTCACCCTTTTTTCCACATCGGAAACCATGTCCGTATGTTGGAAACCCCTCGGTGCAGTAATAAGGGTGCGACTTAAACCCTTCCTCAAACTCAACCACTTCAAGTGCTGTTACCATTATTATTCCATCTCGATTTTTGCTTTCTCGTTTTTAACTGCCCGCTCTTTAACGATACGATTAAGAGCCGAGGCCGCGAATATAAAGAACGCGATTGCTGGCAAGTATTCATCCGGGATGAATGCTTTTGCATCATCAGGAATGGAAGCCCATACAGCCACTATTGATTCTGGCCACGCTAAAATCAGCGCAGTTAAACCGCCGACGCCCGAACTTGCAATAAAGCCAATACGTAAAGACCAAAAGCGCCAACAGACTCTAAACTCTTTTTTAATTGCGTTAATAGCAAACATAAATCTCCAGAATTATTTTTTCACTAAAGTTTGTCAACTTTGCGAATAATAGCATTTCGTGCGTGCTCGCGCACAAAATCGGCTCCCATCCAGCCGATTGTCACAGCAAACAAGTAGGCGGATTCTATTGATAAACCAAGAGCCGCTACGCCCTTGCCAACGCCCCAAGTTATAGCTACACATATAAGTGTTTCCCATATTTTTCTAGACAATTTGCTGCGCGCATACGATAAACGCATAAACGTTAGCAACCCAGCCAACCCTGCAGCTTTGACTTGCTCCGGCACTTCGTTAAAAAAGTCGTGCATTTTTATCATCACCGATTAGCCAATTCAAAACTGATAGCCTGTAAGCCAAAGCGAAACCGTGTGACTACCATTTGCGCCTGTAAACGCCTCTGATGTATATTTTTCAGCGTAAAATATCCCGTTGCCACTTGTGTTTGGCAGGTACACATTGCGTGTATCTCGCCCAGTTGCGAACGACCCGCTGGCTGGGTTATAAGCCTTGAATCCTGCTTGATAAATAAATGACGCCTCGTCTGTAGATGAAACCCCAGCAACAACTGTCGCGGCCCCGACGTGAGTATTTGTTGACGCTAGTCCGTCGCATGCTATTTCTATATAAAAACCGGATGCGTTCTCTAGTCCGTCAAGCGCAGACCAAATGACATCAGCGCCGCTACCTGTCGGGCCTACGGATTGTGGAGTTCCGATTGTTCCTTCGAGCGCCAAGCCAGAGCCAATAAATACGCCAGTTTTTATGTACGGCGTAGCAGACTGCAAAACCCAATCGCCCGTTGTTGAAATACCAAGAACTGTAACTTTAGCTCCGCGCCCCTTAAATTTTCCAGCGCCAGGCAGTATTAATGTGGCGTTTTCGTTCCCGATAACAAACGTTACAGGGCGATTCATCGCAAGCCCTGCAGGCACTGTAATCGTTGCTGCGCTGGTAGGCGACAAAGTTACAGTTAGACCGTCAGTCCAATACGGCACGCTATATGTACTAGCTGTTGATGTCACTGTTATCAATCTCGGAGCGTGAGCAACGGGGGAAAATCCGGCAGTTGTAAATGTCTCAGTTGCAGCGATAGCTTGCGCAGATGTCATATCAGCAAACCAATCTATTAAAATGCTCGAACCAATTTGCGCTCGTTTTGCGTAGAATCCGCCACCCAAATTGTAATCAATAACGCCATCGTCCGCAGGGTTTGCTGTGCCGCTCAATATTACGAATATTTGCAGATTGTAAAGCGCCTGGGCTGGCGGCCACGCTGCATTGTTGCGTAGTGTTATAACTGTTTTACCCACATATTGCGCCCAGCTAGCGAACGCTGCCGCACCAACCGGTGTGCGGGCAACCATCGCCGCGTCTGTCGCAAACGTGAGCGCCCCTGACCCAATTGCTCTAATAGCATCGACATACTGAGAGGCTATCGCTGTGTCAGGCACTCCGCTTGGGGTTAGACCTGCCGCATTTAGTAACGCCTGCTGCATCCCGAAAATATCATTAACTAGATCAGCTACGAACGGAGTGCTAGTTCCGTCGCCTGGCGTTGTTATGTTTCGAGCCCGACCATGAGGGTATTCACTATCTGCCGCAGCTACGCGACCCGGAAACGCAGTAATTGGATTAAGTGCCATGTTTTATCCTAGTTAAAAATCATAGAGGTGGTGATATTGCTGCCCAGCCGGATGTCCCGCCTACCATTAGTTTACCAGTACTCGTCTCCGTTATAGACTGCCAGTACGTAGTACTACTCCCGGAATTAAGTCCAGCCGGTTGAATCTCCCAAGTTATACCATCCAAGCTCCACACCACGCTACGCCCAAACAGGATCATACATAAGCCCTCTGATGTTATGTACGGGTTAGGTGACTTGTTGTAGTATGTGCCGGATACAGAATCGGGTAGTGTAGTAGATTGTAAGTATCTTGGCAGCCGTACCCAAGTTGCCCCATCAACACTATATGATGCCCAGTTACCGTCCCATATAGATATTAGTTTGCCGGCAAACTCGAATAGTCTTTGTAACCCTCCTGTAGTCGCGCCAGAGTTAAATCTATCAGCGCTAGCGACCCAAGTTACCCCATTGTCTGAAGATGTTGCAGGTAGCGCGGAGCTAAAATGACCGTAAATGATAACTTTAGAATTAAATAGGATTAATTTTCGCCCCGTGTACTCGTAACCCAATCCTAAGTACTGTGGGAGTGCAACCCAAGTTCCATAGTACCCGTAACCGTCGGACCTGCTGTAGTTACCGTCATCATCCATTGCGATTGCTGTGCTGCCATACGCCCAGTATACTTCTTTGGCAGCATTAGGTAGCGCTGGGTAAGTGCTTACCCATCCAGTTCCTTCGGTAGTGTACGGCGCGGCGTTTGTGTTGGAAGTAACAAACCAACCAGAGGTTGTGTCGAATAGAATTAAATAGTTGCCCTTCTTTAGACATCTATTGTATTGCGCGCTTTCTTGTACATAGGATAGAGTAGTCTCGAATGTAGCTCCTTGGTCTAAGCTCCTAGTAGCATAGGCGTATTCAGATACATATAGTATAAAGTCGCCAAACTGGAATGAGCTGTAACCTTGGAAACCGATACCCCCCGGTCCATTAGGTATTTGCACAGCGCTCCAGGTTTTCCCGTTGTCAGTAGATCGGTGCACCCAATTATCTTGAAATGCACAATACACAATAACCCCAGTCTCTGAATAGAGCATTGGGCCAAATTGTGTATTACCATCCATAACACCCTGCGTTGGACGGGCTGCCATCGTTATCTCATGCCAAGTAACGCCATCTTCAGACCATTGGGAGTTAACTAAGGAAGTGCCACCTGTGATAGTAACTCCGTTGAAGTTAGATACTCGGATGTCGCTATTAATCGCCAAAGCACCCCATGTTGCACCCTCGTCTAAACTTATAGTTCTAGTGCCTAATCCCGTCTTAGCAGCTACTACACCCCCTGCCATTGGGTATAAGTAGTTTATATCACCGAACGCACCGCTGCCTAATCCTCTCGACATAGGCCCCCAGATAGAACCAGGAACAACGCCGCTTTCAGGCTCAGACGTTTCAATATCTGACCAAGCACCATCACCAGCGGCATTAAACGCTATAACTCTAACATCGTATTCAATGCCGTTTGTCAGCCCTGTGAATGTGCGCGTTAGCACGTCACCTAGGGTGTATTCAGTCCACGGCCCATCAGGGCTAACTCGAATTGATACTTTATAGCCGTCAACCTCCCCGGCTAGCGGAGCATCCCAAGTTGCAATTATTTCCTCGTCGCCAGGTTCTAGTGCTAGCGATTGCGGAGCGCTAGGTGCGCCACCATAAAAAATCCCCATCCCAGACCATAGGTGCGCGGGTTTTATTGATAACACTAACGACTCGAGCTCGTCTCTACGATCCGCTGAAACCGGGGCTAAATCAGGCCAAGTTTCTCCGCATACGTACATAAAATATTGCCAGCCGTCGGGCGGGGTTTCGTATTCAATAAACCCAGAAACTACGCCGTCATAATCTCCGCACGCGGCCCTCTCCTCGCCACAAGCTGCGAGAAGCTCCCCGCAAGCGGCCGTGTAATTTAATCGCTCGAATCTAACCTTGTTGACGAGCATTTGAAATCCAGACGGGTCACGCGGCGGCACTGCGCCCGATGTTCCTACCGACAATCGGTCTGATTCATCCCACCAATCGTGAACATATACATCAAACCCTCGACCGCGCAAAACGTCCTGAATGTAACGCGGTGACTGCCCCCCAACAGCTCGCCAAGCGGCAGCTATACGCGCTCGGCGTTCACTTTCAGTGAGCGTTCCTGTGGGAGGCAGATTGAATTGCTGCTCCCATTTTTCGATCTCGCGAGTAAGCTGTGGGAATGAATCATTTAACGCGTCATCAACACCCTGTTTTGCTGGAGGAACTAGAGCCGACTCTAGCCCGTCAATAAATTGACGCAACGTGTTATTTATTGTCGTTCTGAATGCTCTCGAAATCGGCAGTAGGTGTTTAATCATCAAAAACAACCTCATCTAACCGCGACTTCTCGCCAACCCCCAAGGTATACACCTCGATTGCTGTGCTGTCAGCTTCCAGCGTTGACGAAACATAAAAGCCTCCTGCAGCGGCGACAATTGCAGATACAACGCCATCAACTCCTGTTCTGGCTATTCTGTCCGCGCGGGGAAGTAATGATAGCCCAACAATAAAGGGCTCTCGACTCAAAAAATAGTCTTCAACTGCGCTAGTTATTGCCGCGCGCGTAGATGATTGATCAGCAACGTCTAACCCTGTTATTGTCACAGAAAATTCAGTTAAAATTATTGGGAACGCGTTAACAAGCGCACCCACTGGGCGGCGTGAAGCTAGGCCGTCTTGGCTAAGCTCAACAGAAGCAAGAACCGCTTCAAGCTGCGGAGTTGTTGGAACGATACCCCCAACAGCTTCTACGTATAAATCAACTTGCCCCGGGTTTTGTGATGTGTATGGGTATACGTTTAGTATTCCAGATGCTTCCTCGCCCCAGCCCTCATAATCTGAATAGGCCCCGCCCTGTGGGCGTTTTGCGAATCGGTCTATAACCCGCTGGCGGTAGCTATCGACTGTCTCAGCGTCTGCTGCAGTGACAGTTTGTGCTGTAACTGCGGCTGATCTGCCAACGTTTGCAAGCGGGTTTGCAAATGCTAAAACACTTCCAATTCCCAAGTTTCCTACTGTTCCAGTGGTCTGAGCTCTAACAACAACGCTAACTGTTGACGCGTTTAGCAGCACAGACGACAGCGTTAAGTATGTTATGCCCTGCGGCCCAACTAGCTGTGAAAACGCTGGCAGTGATCCGGTTTGAGTTGTAACTGTTACGCTAATTGTTAGCTCTGCAGCTGTTGCCGCATTTAAATCTGTTACGCCGATTAACTGCCCCCACGCCTGAAGCGGGTTTACAACTACCCCGTTTATCGTTGTGTCTGCGTATGATGCTGTGCGTACAAACAGCTGTAATGTCATCCAGCCTGCATATTTATACAGTAGAACAAAAACACCAGCCAGCGCGCGGGCAAGCACTTTTATAAACGACACGGGCAAAGCTGGTATCGTTTGATTTAGTGTAGCCTCTAGCTGCGCTATTATATTCGCGCTAATTTCTGAAGTTTTCATTTATGCGAGTTCCAGTTTTCGGTAAATTCGAGTTTAGTCTCGCCGATGCTAACAGTGATTTTAACTGTATTTAGCGCAGGCATACTAGCTGCAACTACAACCCCAGCACCGAGCCAATTAATGTCTGACTTTGCCGCGTCTTCTAGCCTTAATAAATTCACAGGAATTGGCGGTAGCGTGTCAATTAATTTACCAAGACGCCCAGATATTTTTTGATTTTGTGGCACGCCGATATTGCCCCACCAGTCTCCGTCATCGCCGAACATGGATAGATAAACAGCTGACTCTAACCCGCCAGTCATCGTGACAACCCCGTCGATGACTTCAATATCACCACCATCGGGAGTTTGAAAAATTAAAACTTCGCCTTGCTGCGTCATAGATTTGGCCCCGTCGGCCCTGGTGCGCTGGAACCGCTATTGATTGCGTGAGTGTGTCCAGCGAGCTCCTTGCCCGCTACTTTTATCGACGACGGCACAGTAACAGCTCCGGCGGACGATATTATAACCCCATTTATATTAACAGCTCCGCTAGCAGTTAAAGTGATGCTGCCGCCGCCGTTTTTTAAAATTATGGAGTTATCATTTTTTAACCAAACCTCGGCGGCAATACTTCCGTCACCCGCTTTTCTAGAATAAATTATTCGCTCACCTGCAGCCGCACGCGGTGCATTTTTTGGATCATAAAAACCGAGTACAGAAAACCGTCCAGTCCTTCGAATTTGCACGGCGTGAGCGTAATCATTAGCAAGCGGGCGAGAATCATCGCCCGCCGTTGCAAATTGTTGAGCTGTTAAAATGCCGTCCCCGCCAGCGTCAAGTTTGACCTCGCGCTGGATCGCCGAAAGCACCTTGGCTATAAATCCCATGGCAACCTCGCTGGCACTCGATCAGTGAATGATCCGGCCAAAACAAGCTCTAGCGAGGCGCTAGCGCTTGATCCGTCTCGATTAAATGACACTGATCTAATCATGAACGTGTAATTGCTGTAAATCATCGCGCGCGGAGCAATTAAAGTAACCAATGTTTGCGGCGAAAATAACGAGCCAGCTTGATCGCGCCACGTTGCAACATCAACACTATACGTTATCGCGTTAGCTATCATGCGGCCCATTTTCCCGCGCGTTGCCGAGCCCAATGCGGCACCATCGATGTCATTAGCAACGAACGAAAGCGGGCGTAATGGAACACTTAAATGCGGGTTTAGCTCTGTAACTCTGCCGCCGTCGTCCTCTATAGACATAGGTGATAACCCTGTTAAATGACTGTAATAATCCTGCGCAGAAAATCGTGGAGCTATAGATATTAATGGCGGCTGCCCCTGCTCTAATCGAGCAACTGGCTGGCCTCGCGCGGCACCGTTTGATATTGTCAAATTGCCCAAGTCATCGTTAGATAATATCAGCCCGCGCTGCTGTGCTAAATCTGTTAAAAACTGCCAAACATTATCGCTCGGTTGAATTGCGACACCGTCTGCGAATGCAGGGCCAACGTCTGCACGAGTTACCACTCCAATGCCGAATGGCGCGCATAATGCTGTTGCAATATCAGCAAGCGTCATGCCTTCAAAATCTAGGTTTAATGTTGATTCAGCTTGCGTGCAATCTGCTAGCACCCCAATTGTCGAGTACCCGCTAATCTCAATAGTGTTAGCATCGGGATCAATAGATGGGGTTACGTCAACTAAAGTACCAGTAAATAATGGACTTCCACCAACGGTTATTTGAACTTTTTTAAAACTAAGCGGGCGAAAAACTCGCCTAAAAATCTCATTATCTGGCTCGAAAGGTGCTGAAAATTGGAACGTAGAAATTCCATCAATCTCGTTAGTAATTTGCAACCTCGACCAAAATCTAAACCGCTCTCCGTCGATCATTATCGCCACTTCGTTCGGCGTATCGCTCGCTGAGGAGACGGGCCGATCAATCGGAGCACCAGCCAAATCTGGAGCAATTACGATAGTTCCAGCAACTAGAGGTTCTGATAAATTCGGGTTTGATTGTGCGATTAATCCTGCTTTTGACTCAGTGCCATAGGCTCGTCGAGATATGCTCGAAAACGTGTCACCAGCGCGCGTTTTAAATGTAGTAGACAATGCGGCGCCCTCGTCTAAGTTCTAGAATCTCAGATCCTGTTAGGCTGTTGCTCTGTATTATAAAATCAAGCTGTTCATCTATATTGCCATAAAGTTCAGCGCACAAATCAATAATCGTGCGGTCTCTATCGAGCACAATTGCGCGTTCCTGCTTTAGCGTAAACGATATATAAACAAGATAGCCAGCTGCTAATGAAACCGCATCTTGAAGTTTTTTATATGCCAAACCAGTGTCGATTATTCCGCTGTCAGCATAGGATTCATCGCGCCACGCGACTACCTCGTCGAATTGCGCTAAAAGCTCCTGCGCGGCGGCGAGTGCGTCGGTTTTTGTTGTGAACTGATTATTAATAACAGACACGACAGAACCAGATACATACGCAGTTGCGTACAGGTCTGCGCTAGCAATGTCGTCACTGCCAAAGCCGTCTACTATTTGAGCTGCTAAATTCCTGTATGCACGCAATCTATCTACGATAAGCGCAGATGCTCTTGCTGGTGACTGAATTAGCAGCACAGTTTGAAATGCTAGAGTTAGAGGATCTGAAACTAATGTATCTATCCCCTGATTTATCGAAGAATTTATAGAGTCGAACTGCTCCTGTACGTTTTCCTGAGCCGCCGCAATTGGCGATAAAACAGAGCTGGCAGACGATAAAAGCGCTTGATAGCGAGACTTAAAATTTGTGCGCTCAACAGGGCCGCCTATCTTTGCATTTTGCTCTAGTTGTAGTGCGCTAGACTCGTTAAATTCAGCTATTGATGCTGACACAGCCGCCGCTGGGTCTAGCTGCGATATGGGGTAAATATTTATTAAAGTTTCCCAAAACTCAACATCAAAAACGGCTTGGTTTGCGGCTGTAGCTAATGCGTCATTTCGAGTTATAACGCCAAATGCTATCGCGTTTATTGATCCGTCAATCGGGTGCTCTAGCAGACCAGCGCCAGCCTCTTCTAGTGACTGCTCGAAAGCCAGCGCAGTTAAATCATAATCAGCCCCGGCAATATAAAGACGCATAGGATAACGCTGCCCGCGTAGCCCTCGATCCTGCACATAGGTTCCATCAGCGTCAGCAAAATCAAAAGCCGTGGTTTTTTTTTCTATGCTTTTTGATAAATCTTCATACAAAAAAACAGTGCGAACGCCGCTGGGTGATGTGTATGCAGCTTGTCTTATTCGCTCAATCCAGCTCATTTAGCACACCATTTTTAGCCTAATTTCAGTTTCAAACGATGGGCCAGCGAGAACAGAACCCTCTGGTATTGCGGGACTGAAATACACAATTTTTGGCGTATATTCACCAGCGCGGACATTGAGCAAGCCGAACGGCACGCTAATAATTGACGCGATAAAATCAACGTCTAAAGCTGCGCACTCATTACCGCAAATAGACACCTCGACGCGCGTAGCACCTAGCGCGATTAGGTCGATAGCGACTCCATCAACATCAACCAGCCCAAGTCTAGTTACGTTGCCATTGCCGCGCCCTGCCGTTATTTTTATGACGCGCATAGACGCCTCTTAGGTCACGTTACGTGCTTGTGTTACTGTCAGCGAATTGATTTTAGATGTGTTGCCGGCTATATATGCGGTTGAATCAACAATAATATCTGCTCCAGATGTGCCAACAGTCATTTGAGCCGTTTCTGCACCTGCGACTAGACGCGCAAATGTTGCCGTTCCTGTTGCTGCCATTGCTACGTCGGCAATGGCACTGGCAGCCATGCTGGCTGATGCCGCTGCTGCGAATCCCGCTAAAGTGTGCACTGCGAGCGCTGTATTTCCTGATAGCGAGTCATCAACTGTTGACGGCATGGTGCCGCTGTAGATTGTTAGCGTTGCCGCTGCGTAGCGTGTTCCGAACGCGGTCAATTGCGCGTTACGTGATGCGACATTTATTTGTGCTGCCATTTTATAACCCTCTAACGATTAAATTTATTACGCCTGTTTTCGGCGCAATTACTGTGAATAGTTCACGTGGAACAATAATAACATACTCTGGAGCGCTCCTAGCGTCCACGTTAATGCTAATGCCGCCCAAAGCAAGCACGCAATCAGCAGTTACATCACTGCGTAGCGCCTCGGCCTGAGCTGTTATGTCTACGCCCCCAATCTCCAGCGTAGCGATAGCAGTTATCGCGGCTATAGCTGAAGCCTCGCCAGACATCCCGAGCCCGCCAAGCGCTAAACTTGCGTCTGCAGTGCGGTCTGAGCGTGTGGCCAGCGCTGTTGCATTAACGTCTACGCCCCCAATCTCCAGCGTAGCGATAGCGGATATAGACGCCGCAACTGTTGCTGCGCCAGTTATTCCTATGCCGCCCAATTCCAGCGTTGCGACAGAGTTAACGTCCGGCGAGAACATGGAAGCCTCGCCAGTTATGCCAAGCCCGCCAAGCGCCAATGCGGCTGAGGCGGTTACATCGTTTCGCTCTGCTTCTGCGCTTGCATCAATACCTATTCCGCCTAGCGACAGCGTCGCGTCAGCTGTGATTGATGCTGTCGCGGCGCCAGTGCCAGCCATCCCAAGCCCGCCAAGCGCCAATGCGGCTGAGGCGGTTACATCGTTTCGCTCTGCTTCTGCGCTTGCATCAATACCTATTCCGCCTAGCGACAGCGTCGCGTCAGCTGTGATTGATGCTGTCGCGGCGCCAGTGCCAGCCATCCCAAGCCCGCCAAGCGCCAATGCGGCCTGAGGCGGTTACATCGTTTCGCTCTGCTTCTGCGCTTGCATCAATACCTATTCCGCCTAGCGACAGCGTCGCGTCAGCTGTGATTGATGCTGTCGCGGCGCCAGTGCCAGCCATCCCAAGCCCGCCAAGCGCCAATGCGGCTGAGGCGGTTACATCGTTTCGCTCTGCTTCTGCGCTTGCATCAATACCTATTCCGCCTAGCGACAGCGTCGCGTCAGCTGTGATTGATGCTGTCGCGGCGCCAGTGCCAGCCATCCCAAGCCCGCCAAGCGCCAATGCGGCCGAGGCGGTTACATCGTTTCGCTCTGCTTCTGCGCTTGCATCAATACCTATTCCGCCTAGCGACAGCGTCGCGTCAGCTGTGATTGATGACGACCCCGACCCCGATTGCGGGGCAGCATCTCCATTTATTCCGAGTCCAAACTTGGTTAGCGTAGACGTGTCTATATCTTCTTGATCTGAGAAGAAAGCAGCATAGGTGTTGGATAATGCTGTACTGCCAAACGTCCCTGAGTACGTCCTGTCCGGCGTATCTGCCGAAGTTTTAGCGGTGTCACCCTCTCGCCAAAACCAGCCATTTATGGTGTATGCACCAAGCCCAATCACTGGGCCTGTGATTTGCAGAAGCGCGTTAAATTTATTGCCTGATACGTCAATTGCTGAAGGCAGGCTGCCGCTTGCAAGCACTCCACCCGAATATAGCTGTGTTAATGCTAGCTGCGTTGAACTATATCCAGCGTATGTTGCTGCAAATGTGTTTGTTGAGTACCCGCTATCGCTTTTGCTAACTGCCGCGCCTACCCCCTCATGCCACGAGCTTACACTACCGACAAGAAACTGCGTGTAAACTTCAGTAACACCCGACAACGGGATAGTCTCGTACCACACCGTCGAGAATCTAGCGCCTGAATCCGTCGTTAGTCTAAGCCCGTCTGCTGTCACCTCAGCTTCAGACGCGTCATTAGTTACCCACCCCGTCGGCAGGGTGCCAATAGTGTCTGAGCTAAAATCTGTAAAATAAGTCGACACTAAAAAGCCCCTGAAGGTGTTAATCTAACACCGGCACCAAGCTTACCGCTTGTTACTGAAGCGCGCTTTGTCTCGTCGCGGATTGTTATCTCTGAGCTAGACACGCTGCTGCGCTCCTCAGTCATTCGAGCTTGCGGGCTAATCATTGTTGGCTGCGTGTAACTGTTAAAATCGCCCTGCGTAAACGACGCTGGAACATTCGAAAATGGTAGTGACGGTATATTCTGAGCTGAACTAAACACCCCAGTTATTGACTCCCATAAATCAGCAAAAAATGTTTTTATAGGCTCCCAGTTTTTTAGGATTAAAAGCGGAATACTAGCCAGCCAGCCCATAGGCCCAGTCAGCGCAGCCAAAGAAATTAGCGCAGTATTGCTAAAACCTTTGATGCTCTCTACTATTTCATCCCACCAAATTATCGCCAATGCAACCGCTGCAATCATCGCTGTTATAGCCAAAACTATCAGCCCAATTGGGTTGGCCCACATGATTATATTCACTATAGCAATCACTGCGCCAAGCGCTTTAAATGCGACTGCTAGCGCGATAATCGACGCGATTATTTTGCCGATTGTCTCGCCGTGCTTTACTACAAACATGATCCCGTTGCCGACTTTTACAAGAAAATCACCAACATTTGTCGCGATTAAATCCTCGTTTTTTGTTACCCATTCGGTCATTCTGTCGATGGCTTTTTTAAGCGGCCCAGCTTGCATGCTGAATATCTTGACTTTTACCGCGTCGACCGCCGACCCCAGCAGGGTAAGGCTGCCGATTGTGGTGTTCATGCGGATTTTAGACATTTGCTCAGCCGAGCCTTTTGCATTTTGCAACTGCTCGACAAGCTCAGAAGCTCGGCCAGAAGCGTACAATTCAGTTAGATTTTGAGCAGCTTTTTGTCCCTCAGTGCCGAATATAGTAACTAATACACCAACTCTCGCGGTATCGCCCTTTAGTTTCCCTAGCGCACTGGATAATTCTGGGAATATATCGGCAAAAGGGCGTAAATTGCCATTGCTGTCTTTGAATGTTATGCCTAGTTTTTTCATTGCCTTAGCGGCGGCTGGGGTCTGCGCTGACATTCTATTTAGCATCGTGTTGACCCCGGATCCTGAGATGCTAGCCTCTAGTCCAACGTCCTGTAGCATAGCAACTGCGGCTACGGCATCGACAACAGGAACCTTAAGCCCTGCGGCTGTTGACGATACTTTACTCATCGAGTCGCCAAGAGTGCCAATCGTTGATTTAGTTTTTGCCGATGCAAGCGCTAAAATGTCGACGATTTCGGCGGCCTCGGCAGCGGGCCTGCGCATGCCCTTTAGCACTGAAGAAACGTGCTCTGCAACCTCGGCAATCTCCATGCCAGCCGCCGCCGCACCGGACAAAACCGCAGGAGTGACGCTTAATGTTTCTGATGCACTAAAGCCAGCGCGGGCTAATGTTTCCATTGCTCGCGCGGCTTCTGTTGCTGTGTATTTTGTCGAGGAGCCTAGTTTTAGCGCTAACTGCTCAAGCGGCGCTATCTGCTCGCGGGTTTGCATAGATACCGCGCCAACGTCTGTGATCGCTTGCTCAAATGAGGCGCCAGAGGCGGATAGCGCAGCGACTGCAAAGCCAGCCCCAGCAGCATAAGCTGCAACTGATTTTAACGAGCTGGCCAGCCCGTCGCTAGCTCTATTGACTGCGCGGATGTTGCGGGTTGCTGATCGAGTAAATCGCGAAATGCTTTGCTGCATACGCGAAATCGGCGCGGTGATTTTGTCTACAGCTTTAAAAACAGTCTCGACTGCAAATCTACGCGCCATGTGTAGCCCCTATTTTGGCTTCGTGTGATGTTTTAGCTCAGCACGCAAACCATCATAATAAAAACGTATCTCGTGAGCTGCTAGTGTACGCGGGTCTGGTAACGATGGGTAGTCGCGACATATCTGCAAATACATTTCAATGTGCGCAGATATGTAGCTATGCCCGCCGGTGTCGCCGCCGTGACGAACCAGCTGGCACGACGTTACGCCAAAAAAAGCGTTACCACCGCCATACAAACTTTAAGATCGGCCATTTTCATATTGGCGAATGTTTTGCTTGTCTCACCACTCATGTCAGCCATCGTTGCGTAAAGCTTACTAATATCTTCGCCTGCCTTTTTGCGATCCATGGCCATTAATGACGCGCCCGTCGGCTCGTTAAAAGTTATTGGCGATGCGCTATCCGTGCGTCGCGGCGTGTATGTCGCTTGGCCTTTTTCGCTAATGACTAGATCGCCACGCTCGATTGCTGACACGACTCGAGAGCGCTGCTCATTGAACGACGCAAGTTCTTCTTTGTCCGTGCTAACTGCAATGCAGTTTTCAGCGATGAAACGATCAAATTCTGATTCGGCTACTTCTTTAGCTATTTTACTCATGTTATTGCCCTGTTTAAATTTGGTGCCGCGCACTAGCGTTAGCTAGCTAATGGGCAGGGCAACCCGCGCGGCGTTAATTAGCCCTGCCAACACTATACACGCGAGACAACTAGAATGAAATTGCACAGTAAAGATGTTGATTAATTTAATAAAAAAATAAATCATTTTTTTTATTAAATAGCTTGCGCATACGCACAACCGCGCGTATACTAAGCACACACCCAAGCAATAACGCAAACGGTGAATAAAATTAGGTGATTGAAATGTCAACATTACTAACTTTTTTCGGCAACATAAATAATGACCCAGGATCACTTCTGGAGAGAATGAACAATGGGGGTCACGAGTACGTGACGTGGGTAAACAGCTTCAACGGTAAGGCTTCCTCAACAGAAGCTTTCGATGCGTATTGGCAAAAAATCAAATGGTTTGAGAAATGAGTACATAGAAGCCAACCCGTTGGATGTCGTATACTAGGAACTGCGAGCACAGACGAACATTCGTTTTGAGATGAACGCGCTAGTACCAGCAAGGGATGATCAGGGATTTGGAGATAAGACAGAGATATCTCTAAGTTCGCTAGATCTAATTGACGCGGTTTTGTACGGAAAAATTGAACTATCTTTGCTTTTTCCAGCTCAATAAAACCAAAAAGCGGGGATAAAGCCCCGCTACTCAATAAAACTTTTTAAACAAATCAGTAACTGAGACTTGGTGAATCGTGCGCGAAAAGATTGGATTTGAGCCTCAGAAAGAAATTAGCATTTAATAAAAAACCGCCAATTAAGGCGGTTTTTATTTGATTCTATTACTGTTTTGTTAGTTCGCCGGGGCCCATAAACGATACCGCCGCTGTTGCATTTTGACTGCTAGCCTGCATTTCACCAGTGATCATTGCACGGCCACGGTATGTGGCCCCACTGGCGTAAGTAATTGCAAACACAAAATAATCTAGCGCGTTAGCCTGCGACTGCAAAAACTCATGGTCGCCGCGACTGTCGTCAATATTTAACGTTAAGCCATCGACACTTAGCGGGACTCTGGTTTTAATAATGCGCGCACTGCCATCTCCGTTTGCTGCGACTTCGTTCTCCCATCCTCCAAGTTTTCGCTGTGCCTCTGCATCCGCCGCGACGGCAAAAATCCGGCCCGCTATGCTTACTGATTCAATGCTACCGCCTACGCTAGCCATTATTGCGCTCCCCCAAAGTAAAAGCCAAAGTTGTAATCAATCGACGTAATGTTTGTGTTTCCGCTGTACTGAACCGCAAAAGCGATATTAAGCCGCTTTGGATTAGCTCCGTCAATTTCGCATTGAATAGTTTTTTTTGCGGCGGCTGGATCGCTGATTATCGCGTTATCTGCTAGCACGTCGATTAGCGCAGCGACCACCGCATTTGCGTCTTTTGGACGTTTTGCCGATGGGTTTACGGTCGCCTGATCGTCTGGAATTAGCGGCGCCCCGTCCCATTCCTCGTTCTCGAATCTTAGTGCGAGGTTGAATAAAATGTTTTGAGTTCTAACAATATCGACAACATAGCGGTAGGCTGGGGTAGTGTCCCCGGTTGGGTGATACATTGTAACAACGTCGGAGATGTTTACAACACCATCACGAACTTCAACAGTAGAGCTGCCGCCCTTTACTGCCTGATCGCGCGCTGGATAGTCCCACTGCGAGCCGTCTGGGCCAGCGGTTAACAATGTCGCGGCTTGGCTGCCGTAGTCGCGTGGGGGGTTATTGTTTGCAACCGATGCGATTCGCGCGACTTGGCGAGCAGCTACAACTAGCGGCAAATCAGTAGAGCCAGGCGATACTAATTGACTGTTAATTCTGTCGGTTTTTCGCGCGTCTGTAACTGTGATTGCAGTTGCTACGCTAGCCGCTGTATTACCTGTGAATACAATCAGCGGTTTGTGGACTAACGCCCCATAGCGGCCTTCGCCAAACGTGTTGTATGCAGTCAATGCCGTTGTGTCTGCTGGATCAAGACAGTTTACGATCATTGACTCCCAAACGTTACCGATCTGCGCCAGTGCGCTGTCAACAGCTGGGTTTATCAGCCCACCAACAGGCTGCACAGTGGCAAAAGTTATGCCGCTTCCTGAGCCATCAACAACGCTAACCGACAAACCGTTCGCACTTATTCCCTTCCACTTTGAAGTTACAGTGACTTTTGTTGTCGCGTCGGTTGCGATTACTGGCATGTTAATATTTGCGTTAATCGCGGTAGTCATTTTAGTGACTATTTGCGCGACTGTATCGCCGATGGATACCACGAATTGTGCGCTGTCGATATTATTTACACGCACACGATACGCAGTAGCCGCTGTCACCGTGCCACTTGGTGTTATATCACCAACCGCAGCGGTGGAACTTCCGGCATCAGCAAGTGGGTAAAATGTCACAGGAATGGTACCGACACCATCGCCGCTGGCTGGCATTAGCATCAAAGCGGCTAGATGAAGGGGCGAGCCAAAACCGTATGTCGTGCCAACGCTTAACGCGCTAGTGTGCTGCGCCTTTGTCGATGAGTAGACAGAATCAGTGCTGCCCTGCCCTACCACCGCGATACGCTGAGGCAGGAATTGAACCGCGCCAGCGCGTAGATCTTTAAATGCTGTTTTTATGCCGACGACACGAGCTACTGCCGACGCGTCTACTGCTGTTGATATAGCCATTATTGCAGCCTCCTAGGGCGTTGTGATGAAGTCTGCGGCGGCTATAACCTGGCCGTTTTCCGCACGTTTTACGTCGATGTGTACATATTCTAACGGCTGCCCGATCACCTGCGGCGAGAATTCGTTAAATTCTACTCTGAGTTGTATTCTACCCGCTATAACTTGCATTACGTTACCGTTATCCTGCGCTGGCTGGAATGTCTGCACACTCTCAACCCATCGGCGCCAAACTATCCCGCGCATACCCAAATACGTGTAATGCGCTGACATTAAAATATTTCTAGCTAGTCTTAGCGCCCGATGCACGCTATCTGCAGCCAGTTTATCGCCGTGTTCGTTACCGGTTGCCACGCCGTATCCGTAGCAATCAATATTAAAAGTGGCGCTAGCGCACTGCCGATCAACTGTGTCGCCGCGCGTTTGGTCGAAGCTAGATTGATCCCACCACACGTTAATTATCGGCGCAGTTTCGGGGTCGAAATTCTCCCAAACATTGGCGCGGTCTTGAAATACCCGCAGCTCCCACGGTTCAGGGTCTAACGCATCGTCTACAGCTAGAGTCATTTGACTAGCTGACTCAGACGCCAAAATTGATGCTATCTGCTCGCCTACAAGCTCAAATGTATCGCGTTTATTTATCAGCGTTTCGATCACTGCGCGTAGGCCTCTAGCGTTAATCTAACTACTCCTAGCGCACGATCGGGATCACTCTGTCTAACGCGGAATGTATGATCATTGCCGTTAATATCTTGAAACTTTACAACCCACGGAAGCGAATTTCCTGATACTGAGCGCGGCAAGTCAGAGAATCCAGCCGCAGTTAAACTTGAAATTCGTAGCGTAACATGGGCCGCGCGCCCGCTTACTAGCTGCCCGGTTTCGGGGTCAATAACTTGTGAAATGTCGTTAGACTGCCCTACTAATGACTCGTCGCTATGTCCGCTCGGGTCGGTAAGCGTAATCGCCCACCCGAAACCAAATTTTGCGTCCTCCAAGACGGTAGCGAGGTCTTTTTCAGCTAGCAGACGAATGCTCATTTTTTAACAATATGACCGGACTTTACAAGCGCTTCAAATGATGCGTTGTCCCCAAGATCTTTTGCTGCAATGTCGCAACCAGCCAAAATTCCACGACTTGAAGTTAGTGATACACCGTCCGCAACGCGATAACCGCTTCCAACTTCGAGCTTTTCAGTTTGAAGTTTTTCGGCTGTCTGTTCTTTTTTATTTGACATAAAACTACCCAATTAAATTTGTAAATATGCGGCCCGTTTCGGGGCCGCTGCGCGGTGTTAGCTCAATTGAGTATTTAAGCAACCGAATGTATCAATAGCGGTAGGAATCAACAGCGGGCGAGCTGATACGCCACCCATGAGCTGCTCACCATCTGGCGTTAACCAGATATTAGTAAATAGGTCTGTCCTATTCTCTGGCGAGCTGAAACGTCTGTGGATTTCCGGAATCAAAGGCTTGCTGGCGCCTATCTCTACGCCGATATTTGGCACCATTCCAAAAGTTGCATCTAAACGCCCACTGGACGCGCGCACGCCAACTTTACCTGTGTGCATATACTCAGTAGAAACGCCAGTTTGCGGGTTTTTGTAGCGCCCGTCATAGGTGAATACGTCGAGCGAATAATTGCCAACATCTATCGAGCCGCGATAAATCATGCCCTCGCCAATTGATTTTTTCGGAGTAATAGTGCCAAGGCTTGCACGCATGGCGTTAAATCGCAAATCAAGAAACCCGGGTGTCTGAATTAAGTTTTCCCATGCTTTTTCGCCAAAATACAACTGATCCGGCGTGCTTAAGCCGTCCGCTCTAACTACGTTGCAAAGACTCTGAATGTCGGCTATTTTTTGCGCCAAAGTTGCCGACGCCCAAGATGTCCCCGCAGTCGGAAAATGCGTGGCTTTTGGCGCGTAGTTCAGAGTGTAGAGTGCTGCGCCAGTCTCATCAGTCAACGTAATAATACCCGTTTGCATGATCTGCGAGGCCTGCAGCTCCATAGCGCGTTTTATTTTACGCTCAACTTTACGCATACCAGAAAGCATACGTTCGGCAATCTCGAAGCGGAAACCAGAGTCGGCAAATGGGCTATCGCCAGCTTTGCGCTTCAACAGAGAGTCGCTGCTTAGGATTATAGCCTCCCTGTGGATTGGCGGCTTAAAACCCTTATTTGTGTAAAGGTCTTCGGAATTCATGCGGTAGCCGGTTGACAGGTCGGTTACTACAATAGAGACATCCTCTTCGCTTCGAACAATGTCGATCTCCACCTCTTCTGAATTATGAAAATTCTCGGGGCGAGCGCGAAACATTCCTGTGAACCCAAGCGTCGCGTCGGGTTCTTCAAGATACTTTTTTAGCATTAACTTTTTAGTTGCATCACTCATGATTTAGCTCCTCAAGAGTTGTCAGCGATGTTTAATTCGTCGACTGAAACAGCGGTCATGCCGTAAAGTCGCAACGAGTCGAGAATCGCGGCTGTGATGTTTGCGCCAGTGCCATCGGCAGCGACAATTAATTTATCTTTTCTGAACTGTCCTGACACCGCAGCACGGATTCGAATATCACCAGCGCCAGCGGCGGTTACGTCATACGTCAAAATCGCCTTCGGTATCCCGTTGCCATTTGTTGAACCTCCAATGACAAACGGCACGAACTTTAACGTTGATGAGTCGCGGGCAAGGATCGTTCCGGCTACTTGCGTAGCTGCGCCGGCAAACGTTAATGCGCCATCTTCAAAAGCTGCATCAGCTAAAACAACTGTTGCTAGCGAGTTTTGTGTGATTGTAATGTTAGACATGAGTCACCCCCATAGACGCCTCAAGAAGCGCCAAAAATTCAGGGTCATCACCGTCGCCTGCGGTTGCCACGCCTGAAGCGGCAGCGCCAACAGCGGCGCTGGTGTCATCACTAACGCGGCTTTGCGTATCGCGACGATTAGCGGCGGCCATCAGATATTGTATACTGAGCGTTTGTGTCATCTCAGTACCATCTTTTGCCGCGTTAATTGCGGTTTCAATGTCACCCGACATAGTGCCCGCAGTTAAATGGGCCCCCACGCGGTCACGCTCTTTTGTTACGCCAACAGCCACCGCCGCGTCATATACCGCGCGGTGTTGGGCTTGGAGTGTTGCAAGATCCATAGTTTTAGCCTCTGTGTTGCCCGCGCCGGATTGGGCGGTTTTGGTTGCGACGGCATCAATCATGCCGCGCTTTAGAGCCTCATTCGCTAAGAGCATTCCGCCCCGACCAAAGTCAGCATTAACTTTTTTAGCTGTAACACCTCGCCCTGCCGCGATAGAGTCAACAAATATTTCATGAAGTGCGTCTAGCTCCTCGCGAACCATTGCGACGCCATCTGCAGTCGAGACATCAGGGCGTTTTTTAGGTGCGTCGGTGCTAGCTATATCAATAACCTGATCATCAACATACATCGACACAGCGACGCCAATACTTCCAAACCGCGCGGAAATTCCAGCAGCTTCGATAGAGTCTGCGCTCGCTGCTAACGCATAAGCCGCGCTGGCAGCCATTCCGCTGACCACAGCTTTTGTTGTCTTTGTTGCGCCTTCGATCGCTGCAATAGCGTTAAATAACCCGTCAACGTTGCCGCCGCCACTGTCGATATTTAATACAATTTTAGTGACTGACACGTTAGATTCTGCTAATGCTATGGCGCCAATAATATCTGGGTATGTAGTGTTGCCACCACCTAAGTACTGAGCCATCCAGCTTGGGCGCTGAGTAAGCACGCCAATAATATTTATTTGCGCGGTATCGCCAGCTATAGATAAAATTCTATCGCCTGCGCCGCTTTCAGAACTATGACGCGCCTCGAATGCTTGAATTTGCTCGGCGCTCGGCGCCTGCGCTCGTTCAAACTGCTGTCTAATTGACTGAGTTACTAGCCACATTTTCGTCATCCTCGTTTTGCATATCGTATAGCACATTAAGCGCGCTCGCAACCGCTTGCCGCTGTGGGTTTTCTTGCTCTACTAGCGGCGCGTTTACGTTTGCCAACATTTCATTCTCGCGTAAAAGTCTCTTAACGTTTTTACTGAATTTTGTACCAGTCATTACTCGCGACTCGCGAGCCCGCGTAGAGTACCCGCCACGAACCAATAATTCACTGGCTTTTACTTGTTTTAGCATGTCTGTGCTTGGCTTGATTGATCCATACCAATCTGTGCTTAGCCATGCTGCAAGTTCAGCGTGTTTTCGCGGGTCTCTCCATGCGTCCAACAGCCCATGCGCTTTTATGTTTCTGTTTAGTGCTTCACTAATAAGCCAATCGTTAAAAATCGGCGAGCAAATTGTCTCTCCTCTATGTGACCATTCGCGATTAATAAATATTTTAAACTCGTTAATCGCTGCTTGCGATGCGGAGTAGTTATTGCTAAAAGCAAGCTGCAAGATTTCGGGCGGCACTTCATGCGCCCAAGCAATCGCACTGATTATAGAACTTTCAAAAGCTCCGAAGTTAGTGTCAGTGCCTTGGCCCCCCAGCAAAACTGGTTCCTCGCCGTGCTGAAGCTCCTCAAAAACACTGCCTTCAGGTAATGATGAAACACTAATTTTACGGTTACTTGTCGTTGTTGTTGCTTTTGAGCCTGCCCTTGCCCCGCCGCTAACTGGCAAAGAGCCCATTTTATTCTCGCCTTTTTTTATGAACATAGCCAGCAATGCGTTGATAGCCGCTTTGCGTTGGGTTGCGTCTCTGTATCTATCTATCTCGCGCAGCGACTGCAGCACTAGAGATAAAAGCGGCTGCCCCCTAACATCGTCCTTGCGTTTGTCCGTTCCGTAAACCAGCCAAGCCAACGGGCGGCCGGCTGATCCGTAGGCGGCAATTCTTTTAAAACTAGAATCGCGCTGGCGAATCCAGTAAGCAACACGCTTGCCCGCTGCATTCTGCTCGACTCCGTGGGTAATGGTATTACCTGCGGCTATTTTTGCCGATGTAATAGGCGTTTGCACTGAGCTACCATCAACTACTCGCATCGATGGCGAGCCAGTTTCAGGATTTGGAACAATAACTAACAATACGTCGCCGCAAACATACGCCTCTTGCAATATTGTGCGCTGCAATTCACCAAAAGTGCTTTCGCCTAAGAAATCACAAACTCGAGGCGATTTTGCCCACAAGCCGAAGCGGTTCTCATTTTCCTCTGTCCAGTCATCTAGCGAATTTTCAGGCAACCCCAATATTTGCTCGTCAGGGCTGCACTCAGGAGTAAGCCCTGTGTTGATGATATTTGTAACTAAACGACGAATGAGCCCGCGCGCGTACATGTTTTCAGTAAAGAGCTGGGCGCTTCTGGCTCTTAGCGTCCAATAGTCTGCTTGAAAAATCGATGTCTCACCGAAGCCACCTTCAAATTTATCGCCAGTAAATGAATCAAGATTGAATACAGACGACGTTGGAATTTGAGGCTCTGAAGCCCGTTTGAATATCTTAAAAAAATTCATCGTGATGGCCTTAAAGCTGTTACGCCGTTGCCCGTTGCGCGCGCTTCTAAAATTGCTAGGCGATTATACAAACTGTCTAACGTAGAATTAATTGCTGGAATTTCGGCGCGTGTAACTGTTTGTCGATCTTGCCCCGTGTCGAGTGTGTACGATATTACACCCCCATTCTGCCCAAGAGCCAGCAGTGCATCTTCATGCGCGATGATTAGAGCACGAGTAACAGCGATTCGATCATCTAAAAAATTATTTCCGCAACCCATTTTGAACCCCGTTTAAAATTATAGTTAGCGCAATCATATCACCGTGCTCTACCAAAAATCCCATCGTTTTCCGGATTGGCGGCAAACGTCCAAAACTCCGGCCACGTTACCTGCTCCATCTCAAAATGCTCCACGCATATACCCCATGCCAAAATATCAACACAGGCGAAGCCATAGCCAAGCAAATCAAATAATTCATTGTCTACGTTGCCGGGCCTATACCAAGGGTAACTAACCGAACCGTTTGGGTCTATTTTTTTCTTTCGACTCTCGACTATTAGCTCGCGCATCGATTTATCGCTTAAATCTGTTGGGGCGTTTAAGTGGTGCTCTGGCTGTATATCCCCGCTTTCCTCCCTCCAGTCCCTCCGCAACGAGACGGCCATTCGATCCTTGTAGTGATCGACTACTACCTTGTAGCCTGTTGTTCCTGTCTGTGTTTTGAATTGCGAAAACTCTTTAATACTAGCGTTTTTTGCTGGACGATCTCGCCCTAGTATCGGGTAAACGCCTGACCCGTAATCGCTGCAAAATTGGGTGACAGTATCATTGCAGTAGCCCGCATCAACTAGCGTCATAGCCACGTTGTAGATGATCCCATCATCAGCAGTGAAAGTTGTTTCCTCTATCAACGTTCGTAATTTTTGCCAAACCGGATCGTTAATGTCGCCACAATCCTCGCCTGCATTCATTCGCTGATAATCAATGATGTATGGGCGTGCGCCATCTGTCCAGCCCATAACGGCCACAGCCAAATCGCGTTTTTGAACGTCAACCTGACACGTGAGAAAGTGAATTTTTGAGCCGCTATATTGTGCCGCATAGCCGTTTGGTATTTCACCACATCTATAAACAGAGCGACGGTGCGCCGATACTGCCGAAAACCTAATTTTGTCGCCGCTAATTTCAAACGGCTCGGCGAGCACGTTGTTATAAAAAACCTGATACCGTCCGTAATCTGTAACTGTTCGCGTTGCCGGATCGAACGCGTCTAAATATTCCTGAACGCACTGCGACCACGGGCGAAAACCGTAGGGACTGTAAAATGCTGGTAGTTTGTAGGACCTAACGCCGCGCCGCTTCGGCGCTGAATGCGCCACCCATTTCGCTCCCGATTCTGCAGCAAACATTACTGGCTTGTCATATTCGTAATGAGCGCCGCCGCAATACATGCACAAATATCTAACTGTGTCAGTGTCTAATAGACCGTCTGAGCCGTAGCCCCACACAAAGCCGCTTACCTCGCCAGTTTCTTTATCTGTTCTTGACCACCTTAGCGATTGTAATTTACCGCAATGCTTACATGGTACGTGGTACTCGCGCTGGTCGCCCTCTAAAAAACGTTTGTGTATTTTAGACGTGCCTTTTACTAGCGGCGTCCCACCCCTGTATATTTTTTTTGTTCTGTTGAAAGTATCGCAGCGGGCGTCTGTTAGCTTGTCTGGGTCGCCGTCTTTGCCGACCAAATCCGGCCACGCGTCGACTTCATCTTTCAACATTAGCTGAATAGACCACATGCGCATTTTGTTTGCGTTGTTAGCTCCGCCAGGTATCAAAAAACCACCGCCCTGCCACTGTAAGTGATTTGAAGTTTTACCTGTTTTGCGGCCGTTGCCCGTGTCGCTTGATTGAATGATGTCAGCAAAACCAGAGTGTTCTAGCATTGGCAAAATACAGTTTTCCACCCGCTCTTTTACCAGCTCGCGGTCTGCGCTAATCATCATGCAAGGGGCTGTTTTTATAAATGCAGCGTAATAAAAAAGCGCGCACTCAAGCATAGTCGTATAAGAAATTTGAACCCCTTTCATTACGTTTATTTCTTGAACGTCTACGCGCTGATCAGCGTTGTTAACAATTTCCCGCATAAAAGGAGTTAGCGAAAAACTGAACGGCCCCGGCAATGCCGACACACTGTTTGGCAGGTATCGGTTTTGCTCGATAAATTCAACTGGGCTTAGGTGTAGAACCTCCTCCACCATATCGCCTACCATTTCAGATAGCCACGCGCCGCCGGTATTAAGCATTTTGTAATGCTCTAAGCATTCTCGCTTTTCCTGGTGCTATAAATTTTGTAAGCCTGTCAGATACTGCGACCTCGATTTTTTGAGGCTCAACGCCAGCAAGCACCATGGCGCATAAATCATTGGCTATTGATTTAGAGCCATCAGTCAGCATTTTTAAATGCGTTTCATTCACTACATCGATGATGCCTTTTTTTACCAAGTCGCGGCTAACGAGCTCGCCCCGTCGCTCCGCATTACGCAATCGCTTCTCCTCGATCTCTTCAATTGTTTTTGTGGCGGTCAGCCAATCTTTTAGTGCCGACTCTGTGCCATATATTTCTAGCACAGCACGAAGCGTCATGTCAGCAAATGCCATCAACTCAGGCTTTATAACTGCGATGGATGATTGATTGCTAGTCGCTGGCTCTTGAGCTGGAGCGGAAATAATTATTGGGGGCGGGGCTGGTCGTGGGCGCTGTCTAGCTGAGCACGGATTTTTTACGTCTCGGCTCGTAAGGTATTTATCAACGCTTGGATGGGTCAGATCTATTCGGTGCCCGTTCCACGCATCTTTAAGCGCTGATCTGCAAATCCTAGTTATTGAGCTTGGTGTCGCTCCTGCGAGCCTGGCAAATTCGGCCTTGGTTAGCGTTGGTGCCTGCATGTGCGAACCCTGTTGTTGCATGTGTTGCAGTCTAGCAATTTGGTGGGCCTCAGTGCAATCAATAGTGCAACACCAAAAATCGTAAGAGGGGTGCGGTCTTGCATCTTAACAGCAATACGTAACCT
>JAXHOG010000082.1:0-18467 GCA_034519605.1 Marinagarivorans sp. | reverse complement strand
GGGTTACGTATTGCTCTCAACAATAAAAGCGCGCAACCTGGCAAAAAACACTGTTTAAACAATAGGCTCTTATTTTGGCTAGAGTGATGCTCTCGAACATAAGCTTGATCTAACCCCAATGCGAATATCATCACGACTAAGGAATACAGCATTTGCGCAATATTTAAACGCCCCAAATCCTCAGAGCTAAAAAACCACGCCAACAATGGCACCGTAACAAAGCCCAAAGCGGCGGAACCAACAGGCCCAATCGAAAACGCCAAGATCACTTTAATATTCAACGCAATATCTCTGTTATTACTCGCATAATTTTATTTTTGGACAAGCAGGCACATTAACAACATCAGCCCAAAATAATATTCAACCATTGTTGACGCAAGTTTTCCCTAGAGAAATACGCGGCAATTTTTATATTGTTTTGCTTAGCAACAGCTGCATGTAAAGGTGTTAAATCAAAATCATCAAATGTACTCACCTCAATACCTAAAGATTTAAACAGTTCGAACTGCGCACCTCCTTTACGAACAACAACTTTCTTCCCCATTCCCCATAAAAAGAAATCGTATTCCCCATGCCCTGCTGCCTGTGGTGGGCAAAAACAGCTACGGAGCTAGTGTCGAGTAAGTTTAAATATTCTTCTAGCGGCATTATATCCATCAGCGCTATAAAATTTGATCCGAATAATGACTCACCTAAGGCTTTTATTTTTTTCGCGTGCTCATTCGAGCCGTAAGATAACGGGCAAATGATACGAACATCCTTATTTTTAGCATATAACGCTTCAAGAATTTCCTCATGACAGTTACTGGGATCTGCGGAGTTACCAACCCAAATTGTCAATGGCGTACCTACATTAGCTGTAGGCGAATACGCTTTTTGGTAAATATTACTTAGATAACCAATGCACTCAACATACTTACCTTTCGCAGCATACCAGTCACAAGCCAACCGATAATCACCTGGCAGATAAGTCACCAGATAGCCAAATCTTTTATTGCATAAGCTCTAACTTTTTCATTCAGCTTTTTCAAAAGTGTATTCTTAGCCTTTCTATAGCTATATAAATCCCCCCCCAAATCAACCAATAACAACGCTTAAGCTGCCACGGAAGCAGTAGAAACATGCGGTTTATATTAATATTAAATAGGCCATGCAGAATGATTTTATCTGCCAGCATTACCTCTTTAATAATACATAAAAGACCAAGTATACTTTTTCGAGCATGGCGAAAAACGAGACGACTCAACAGGGAATTGATCCAAAGGACCTATACCAATAAAAACTTGCTTCACAGAAAGAGTATCGGGAGCCTCTTCATCTAAAAATCTAACTATAGGAGGTATAAATTTATCAAGATGACAAAGATGAACAATCTTCATTTTTTGTCGCCAATAGTAGCCAGGAAATTTCCCGTCAAGCGCACAATAACATCCTGCTCTTCCGCCTTCATATTGTAAAAACAGGTAATCGCACTAAACAAGCCGAATCATTTGTTGTAACGCTATCCACACCTACAAGCTCGCCTATTTGAGCCCCCATAGGGCTTGGAGTGCAATGGCACATAATGAAAGGGGCAATAAACGCCAGCATCACGCATGAAAGCTATATAACTATTTCGCAACGCCGATGTTTCAAATTTCAAATAAAACAAATGCGCATTATGATTATTAAACTCCGGAATATTTAATACAGATACGGAATCTAAACCACCAAAATGATCATGGTATTTTCCATATTTGCAGTCTTTTTTCATTGATCTCTACAGCACTTTCTAACTGCGCCAACAAATACGCCGCCTGCAATCTGGACATCAAAAAACTAGAGCCTAAATCACGCCACGTATATTTATCAACCTGACCATTAAAAAACGCTTTTCTATCTGTTCCTTTTTCACGAATAATTTCTGCGCGGGCAACCATACTTGCATCATTCACCAACAAGGCCCCACCTTCGCCACCTGCAGTATAGTTTTTGGTTTCGTGAAAACTAAAGCAACCCAAATGCCCAATACTGCCTAGTGCCCTCCCCTTATAAGTAGACATCACTGCTTGTGCGGCATCTTCTACTACAAAAATTAAATTTTTGTGAGAGCGCCATTAATCTATCCATATCGCAGGATACACCCGCATAATGCACGGGAACTACGGCTTTTGCTTTGGCGATATAGCGGCCTCAACGGCATCGAGGCAAATATTCATTGTTGTTGGGTCTACATCAACAAAAATTATTTTTGCGCCCCTTAATGCAAATGCTGAGGCGGAAGATACAAAAGTGTAAGACGGAACAATCACCTCATCACCAGCCTGCACATCACACAAAATAGCGGCCATCTCTAACGCCGCAGTACAAGAGGGCGTCAACAATACATGCTCGCAACCAGTTATTTTAGCTAGCATTTTCTCACATGCGCGGCCCTTAGGGCCGTCGCCAGCCATAACTCCGAAGCTAAAACTTCGAGATATAAAAAAATGCTCTTTTTTTGTAACTGCAGCTTTATTAAAGGAATTTTAATCATTTACCACACCAAGGAATTTTTTTCCATCTCTAGCAAATCCTGCTTTCTGCTCTTTATTTTTTTCGCTGGATTGGGTCATGATAAATCGACCAAAAGGCTCCAGAAGTTTTTGTCACTACACTTAAAGCCCCTAACATTCCCTCCTCTAAAGTAACACCAGGAAAAATTATCGAGCTGGTACCAACAATTACATGTTTTTTTAACCGCACAGGTTTTTTTATTTCCTTTTTGTAAGAATCAGGCACAGTGGGGTTAGTCATTGTGCGTCCAGAATAATCATCACTTTGGCTAAATACCTGACAACCGTAAGCCAAACCAGAAAAATCATCTAAAAAACACCTAGTTCGCCGCCTGCCACATTACAAAAGACTGCAATATGAACGTTTTTTCCAATTTCGACAAAGCCAGAGATTACACAAAATCATCTATTCTAGAGTTGCTGCCAATTGAAATTTTTTCGGGCTCGTAAACGCTAGCTTTTTTACTTAATTTAACGTTATCTCCCAGCGATTTAAAACCTATGTAAGTCAATTCGTCTTGAGTATAAAAACCCATAAGCAATTCAATCCCTCTAAACATCCAACAAAAAAACAGCAATATCACTGCGTCGTCAAGCCCAATCCATCTTAGTCGCAGAATGAACTCACTCTTGTGCCTAGTACAACAAATCTATATTAAGTACGTACTGCAACTAAGTTCGATTATTTTCTATTTATCACCATTCCCTTGAAAAGAACCACAAAACAAGAAAAAACGCCACCCAATAAAACCGCAATAATCACGATCAAACTACGCTTAGGCTTACTCTTCCGTTCCGCCGCTTGGGGCGTTACTACTTGTTTAATCAAATATTCATCATCAACCTCAGCCAACATTAAGGTTTTCATTTGACTTTCAACCATCCCATAAAAAACTTTTTGCATTTCTGCAATGCTGGTTTGTTGAATTTTATCTTCCAGGTAGGCAATATTTTTTTGCGCCTCAGTAACATCTCGTACGCGAAAGGCATCGTTTATTTTTAACACCAATAAGTCCACCCATTCTTTTGCAATCTCTGGCGAATAATATTCAACACTCACATTCAACATGGATGTTTTATCATCAAAACTAGCGGTAATCATTTTGGAGAATATATCGTACACTTCATAGCTACTAGGTTCGGCTTGTTTTCCTGGCGATGGCTCGCGCAACCAATTTTTGGTAGCAGGGATCATATATTTCTTCATTCCAAATTAAGGCATTGGCATCACGATCCCAACCCTTAACGCCCATAATCAAGGGTTTTAAATCATGCTCTATTAATCACACCCTCTAAAAAAGGCCAGCTAGTAATTAACGCCATGGATTGGTCAATATCATTACTCTCGCCACCACCTAAGCTAATGCCCGCCATAGCCGCTAAACCACCATACTGCGCCGCCAGGCCGCCGCCACTCTGCTTTTGCGCAGGCGCATAAATGCCCTCGCTTTTATAGATATTCGGCAAACTCAATAGCATAAATAACACCCGCTACCGCAAACAAAAAAGTAATGCCAATAATCCACCACTTGCCCTGCCATAAAATATTCCATAGCTCGCGCAGATCTATTTCGTCGGATCTGGAATTTGGAGAGTGGAAATTGGAGAGTGGAGAGTGGAGCGCTATAGCCTCTAACTTTTTTTCTAAGTCATCAAAGCGTTTATTTAAATCGTTATTTTCTGGCATAAATATATTGGATCGCTTCGTTAATGGGGGAAAACAGAACGCTTCGCTCGGGAGGCGGGAACGGCCTGCGGCCTCGGGAAGACTGGAATAAGACAAAGAAAATCCCGTCTCCGGTATCCGGTATCCGCCTACAATCAAACATCTTTGCCGTCCCCGTCTTCGCGAACTGAACGAGCCTTTAAAGCCTCTACCTGCTCTTGGGTTGGCAATATATATTCGACCTTACCATTCTTCCAAATCGGCAATGGGCGCTGGTGTAATAACGCATCAGCAAACACTTTTGCAGCTGCACTATTCGCTGCGCGCATTGCTTTCTCTGTATATTCGTTACTCATACTATTTTTCTTCCAAAAGCTGAGGCACACCCAAAGATGAGTCAAAGACAACCCAGCTATCAACCGCAAGCTTAAAATCTTTCAAGTTTTCTACGCTACGCCCAAAACGACGCTTGATGACATCAACAGGAATGTTGTGCCCACCATTTGCCACTCGATGCTTGACTCGCATAATTGCCATATCGACATCTGGCAATGAAAAGTAAAAAAGCACCACTTTATAATCAAGCGCTTTCCATCGTGCTATTTTTGACAAATAACTTTTACCGCTTAATGTCGTTCTTGCCCTTCTACTGCAGCCAGCAGCAAAAGAGCGCCCCACTATCTAACTCCGCACTCTTGATATAATTTTCACACGCCACTTCTTTAAGCAACATATCCATTGCCCGAATGTCTACTGCCCGCCCATTCAGCCCCCCCCCCACCCCCCCCCGGTTCACTGCGCTCAGGTGTCGGGAACGCTCGCGCTAGGTCTCGACTCACACTTCCCTCTCCGCTTTTCTCGCATCCTACCTTTTCTAACCATCTACCTGCTTTTGCATCTCAACATAAAGCGACTTAAATGCACCTAAATAAACCGGCAGCCTTGTTTGCAACTCACCCACAAAATCTAAATCGTAGGTATGTGCCGAGGTATTTCGCATTTCGATAATTTCTAAAAATAAAGCCTCGTCTTTTAGCCAACCTTGGGCGAACGCTTCTTTAAAGCAAGCCCTTGGATTAGTTGCCTCCAACCCTACGTAAGCCAGCAACCGCTTAATGGCTTTCCAAGACATTTCATAGGTAAATTCAAAACGCTTAACCTGCAAATCCAAAACAATATTACCAAATTCTTCGCTATGCTCTTGGGCAAAATCTTGGGCTTCACTTAAACGCCCCAGCGCTTTGCCAAAATTATGCAAGGCGTCCTCGGCGCGTAGCTGTTTAGAATTACTGTAAATGACCTTACCAGTAGCAATAACACGCTCTTTAAAGCGCTGCTCACAATGGGCTAAATTCACCACATCAAAACTTAATAGCGTTGCCAAAGTATGGGCCGCTTGTTTTATTTCTTCGCCTGTAAATGCCTTATCTGCCATAAAAGCAATGTCTACATCGCTCACCGGTTTAGCTTCGCCTGCAGCTTCAGAGCCATAAACCCAGATGCGCTCTGGATTTGCCTTATCAACAATAATGGCTTTTAACTGATTAATTAATTGCTGCCTAGTCATTAATTTATCCAAGGTTAGTAATGGATCGCTACGCTAGTGGAAATTGGTTCGCTTCGCTTTTGGAGGTGGGCGCTAAATCTGTGGAATTTTCACCCGGCGTTATTGCGCCACATCATCCGCTAAATCACTTACAAATTTTTGCAGCTCTTTAAAAGCGTGGTTATTGCTGGCGGGTCGGCACAATAAAGCAATGTATTATCACGCACAACTGTAAATGCTAAAGGTAAATGTGCATCGGCAAGATCATCTACCGAATTGTGCGCACCCTCCTCCACAAGCGCTGCACGCCAATGGGTCATGCAAATAATCATTAAAACACGACCAAATCATAATCACTTAGCGGTGTCGCCTGCCCTCGCGCACGCGAACCATAAGCCACAAACCGATAACGCTTTTATTTTCTGCCGCGTAGGCTGCTAATCGGTTTATCACTCGCTCATCACCTGCAAATATTTTTGATTCAAGCAACTGCGTAAAAAAGCATTCATGTTTTTGCTATTACCAAACTCATAATATTCCAGCATTAAAGTATTAAACTCTAACTGTCGTTTAACAGGAACATTAATGGCCGGGTAACCGGCATCAAGCAATATTCCATTCATCATAAAGCGCCCCATTCTTTTATTTACATCAAAAAAGAATTGATTGCGCGCCATCATCAAAAAACAATTTATCGCTCTATCGTAAATATCGTTCAAATCACCAAGTTGTTCTACCATGGCATCAAACAGTGGCGCGAGCTTTTGCGGCTTGGGAGGCATATAGTCTGTCCCCGCTATGGTTACCATGCCACTTCTAAAACAGCCCCACTCCAGCGCTTCGTTTTTACCGGCTAAGCCATGGAGTTTTTTGGCATACTCCGCGGTTATTTCAAATGTACTTTTTTCTATATCGCTTATTAACTGCGCCCAAGATTTAGACTGATTAAGCGTAATTTCTTGATCACTTAATTTATGCCCGCCAACAGTAATCCCCTCGAGTAAAGTTTGCACCTCCGGCAAGGTAATATTAATACCCTCCAACTGAACAGCGTCACACACAAAAACAGCAACTTCTCGCTTTAACAGCGCAATGGCTTTTTGCTTATTGGGCTTAATATCTGCAATTGTTAAATTCATTGTTGCAACCTATTGCGCGGGCAAAAGACGAATAATTCGATTAACCTTTTAGTTTCCGAGCCGCTAGCCAACCACTCACACCAAACAATCATTAATTTGTTTTGCAAAAGTTTTAAAATCATTTAAACGCTGAGTGCAAATAGCAAACACAATATCTAAATTTAAATCATCGTAACAATGCGCGGCGGCATTGCGAAAACCCACTGCGTTTTTCATTCTCACGGCGACCGGCTCGGTCGCTACGCTAGCGGACTTTCTACTTTCTACTTTCCATCTCTCTACGCAGCTGCTCAATTTCGGTTTGCAGTGCAATATATTGTTGCTGTTTATAATCTAAAAAACGTTTGGTTAAAGCGGCTTTTTCGGTGATGCCTTTTGGGGTTAATAAATAGGCGTAACCGGCTTTATTATTGGAGCGCGCAAAATTGCCTGCCTTTACCCAACCTACCTGCACTAAAGCCTTTAAACAAAAATTAACCTTGCCCAAGCTAATGCCTAAAGCAACAGCCAATTCACGCTGGCTGGCGTTTGGGTTTTCGGCAAGTAAGCGCATAATGCGCAAACGTACTTCGTCATTTAGCTGGGTGTCTTTCATGGGGCGGGAGCTTACCCTGTTAACGCCTTGCGTTCAAGCGATGAACACAACGAAAAGATGGCAATTATGAGAGTGGAGAGTGGAGAGTGGAGAGTGGAGAGTGGAGAGTGGAAAAAAAAGCTTGTGCTGATTGTTTTCAATTACAAGCTTTTTAAATCGCGCTTAATTAGACCAACGCAAAACGGCGCTTGTTCCAACGTATAAAGCGCCACGATCTTTTCATGAGCACTTGATAAGCCAAAACAAATACCAAACAACAACTAAAGGATACCGCCTCCCAGCCTGGTAAGTAATTAAACACCATGCCAACGGAAACTAAAGTCAGTTGTACACACAATAAAATATATAACGTGCCACGACTGCTGAATCCTGCGCGCATTAAAATATGATGGATATGCGTACGATCGGGCGCCAAAGGCGACTTGCCGCGCCTTAAGCGACGATACATAAGTGTTACCATGTCGGTCATTGGCAATATAACGAACCAAAGTGCCGTCACTGGTTCGAAAGCTAAAACCGATTCCGACGGGCCATTTAGCAATAAAACAGCAATGGAAAGACCAATAAACATACTTCCTGCATCACCCATAAAGACTTTACTTAAGCGTTTATGCGCTGGCTTTCCCCACAAATTAAATAGCAAAAAAGCCATAAGGGAGCCCACTAACGCCAAACAAAGCCAAGCAATATTCAAATGCCCCGCACCAAAATAAATGAGCGATAGACCAGTAAAGCTAATGAGCCCCAAGCCTCCAACCAAGCCATCAATGCCATCTAGCATATTAACGGCATTAACCACCGCAATAATTGCAACCAACGCAAAAGGGAAGCCAAGCCAGCCAAGCTTAATGTCACCCAAGCCCAAAAGATCACCAAAGCTGTACACGCTTAACTTGAGCCCGTAAACAAAGAGTGCGGCAATTAAAAACTGGGCAACCAACCTAAAACGCGCGCTAATGTCATAACGGTCATCCATTGCCCCCATAAATACGATCATGCCGCCACCCAGCATAAATATACGTACAAAAGGCGGCTGATCTATAAACACATAGGCTGATAAAAAAACACCTGCGAAAATGCCTAACCCACCAATCAGTGGAATAACGCCATCATGCTGTTTACGCCCCCCAGGGCTGTCCACCAAGCCTATACTCACAGCTAATGGCCGCAATAACTTTACCGCTAAAAAAGTGACCATAAAGGCTGCCACCAACACTGCAAATCCATGTTCCATATAGAACTCCAAAAATACTCTACTTGCTTTATTAATATTATCCAACGCTTTAGCCACCCATTTAAATTACAAGCCTCATTGAAGCTAGCAAATAATTGGAAGAAAGCATCAAAAACCTATTACAAAAAATATCCTTTGTCGTCAAACTCATCATCAAGTAACGTAAAGAGAAGTTCAACGCACGCTTTTTAAACGCCCCAAATTTTCGAAGCTATAAACCTTTTTAGGGCGGTAACGAGGGCTAACTGCGGCCAAATATATCTTCGAATCTAACAATATCATCCTCACCAAGGTAACTTCCGCTTTGCACTTCAATTAACTCAAGCTCAACCTTGCCGGGGTTTGTTAATCGGTGTTTTGCGCCCAGAGGGATGTAAACGGACTGATTCTCTGAAAGCAGCATTTCATCATTATCACGCTGAACTAGAGCTGTACCAGAAACCACAATCCAATGCTCTGCACGGTGGTAGTGCATCTGCAAAGACAAGCTTGCACCAGGCTTTACGGTAATGCGTTTAACCTGATAGCGCTGCCCACTATCGATTGAATCGTAACTCCCCCATGGACGATGAACTTCGCGATGCAAAGTGAATTCACTGCGATTGGATTTTTTTAACTCTGCAACAACGTCTTTCACTTGCTGCGATTGATCCTTATGAATAACGAGCAGTGCATCTGCAGTGTCGATAACCGCTACATTATCAATGCCAACCAAAGCCACTAGGCGCCCCGCACCGTTGACATAACAATTATGGCTTTGCTTCGCGATTACATCACCCACAAAAACATTACCCTGCTCATCTTTATCGCTCACATCCCATAGCGCATCCCAACTGCCGATATCGCTCCAACCGCTATCTTGCAAGGGCAAAACCCACGCCTGCCGGGTTTTTTCCATAAGTGCGTAATCGATAGAGTTTGATGGACTTTGCGCAAAAGCATCTTTATCTAAGCGAATAAAATCGAGATCTTTGGTGGCGCAGGCTAAAGCTTGTTTGCAGGCAGTTACCATTTGAGGTTCTAACACACTTAGCTCGGCAATTAGCTGGGCGGCATTAAATACAAACATACCGCTATTCCAAAAGTAGTCGCCGCTTGCTACATACTCTGCCGCCTTAGCTGCACTTGGCTTCTCAACAAAAGCAACTACAGCACTGGCTCCATTTTTTTGTTCGGCTTTAATATAGCCGTATCCAGTTTCTGGCCGTGTGGGTGCAATACCAAAAGTAACAAGCTTTTGCTCTTGGGCTAGCAATGCAGCGGCGTTCAATGCAGCATCAAAAGCGGCAGTATTTTTAATCAGGTGATCAGCAGGGAATACCGCAATAATCGCATCGGCGTCACGTTCAAGGGCTCTCAGGGCAGCAACCACAATGGCGGGTGCCGTGTTTTTAGGCATAGGCTCCAAAAGAATATCGGGCTTTACCTCACAAATATCTGATAGCTGATCAGCCACCATAAAACGCTGTTCGTTATTGCAAATGATAATTGGCGCCACATGATTGCATACACGCTTTACCGTATGTTGCAGCAGCGTTAAATCGCCATATAACTTGTGCAATTGCTTGGGATAATATTCCCGTGATTTTGGCCAAAGCCGTGTACCACTACCACCCGACAAAACAACAGGAATCACTAACGACATATAAATCCTTACATTAATAATTAAAAATTAACGAACAACATAGGCGCACATTATATAAGGGAATATATAAGGGAATGAAAAAGAGTTGTTACTTCAACGCGCACTATTTGAACCACGTATCTGCCGATAAAATTTACACTTCCACATCAGCGTATTAATGCGAGCTGCTCATCTACCTTTTCACGTAACTCTTTACCTGGTTTAAAATGCACAGCATATTTACACGATAAATCCACTTGCTCCCCCGTTTTTGGGTTGCGCGCCATTCTTGGTGGGCGATAATGCAGTTCAAAACTGCCAAAACCTCGAATTTCTATGCGCTCACCCGACGTCACTGTTTGAGCCATGCACTCAACTAACATTTTTACAGCTAATTCAATATCCTTTACCTGTACGTCGGGCTGGGCATCGGCAATACGCTCTATAAGTTCAGATCTTGTGACTGTCATGAAATTTCCTTTAATAAGGTGTATCAAGCCAAAACGTCAAATCAATGCGTAAACAATAAAAATAAAGTCCAATAAACTAGGCCGCTGTTATACAACACTTTTATGACACTCAACAGCACTGACTGTGCTAGCCATACTCAAATATTCGTATATATCCAAGCACCTATAAAAATATCAAAGCACAAAACGCACCAGAATTAGCTCAACCATGAATATCACTCATTAAAACATAAAAAACCCCGCGCCAGCAGGAGGCATAGAATGATAAAAGCGGTACTTTTTGATTTAGACGGAACACTTTTGGATACAAGCAAAGATTTGGCTGCGGCACTTAATGCCGTTAGACAACATAATAATCTGAAGCCATTAAGCCACGCACAAATACGCCCACACGTATCAAATGGCGCCAATGCGCTGCTGCAATGTGGTTTCGGAGATTTGGATCCACCTACCCAGGAGCAATATCGCTTACAACTGCTGGATTATTACCTTCAAAATATTGCCACGCAGACAGAGGCTTTCGATGGCATAAATCAACTACTCGATGAATTACATCATGCCAATATTCCGTGGGGCATTGTGACCAACAAACCTAAAATCTATACAAGAGCTCTCCTTTCGCAATATTCTTTTATGCACGCGCCAGCTGCCGTTATTTGCCCCGAGGATGTCAACAATACAAAGCCATCACCTGAAGGTTTACTCAAAGCATGCCACATTATAAATTGCCAGCCTCCCGAGGCTGTTTATGTGGGTGATCACATACGTGATATCGAAGCAGGAAAAAATGCAGGCATGCAAACAATTGCAGTAGGTTACGGTTTTACAGACACGCCCAGCTGCCATTTAAGCTGGGGAGCCGATTATACTGTGCAGCACGCACATCAAATTATTCCCATCATTCGCAGTATTCTTTAAAAACTCAAGGCTCTAATTTTCTAAAAATACAGCCCTTCAACAGTGAATTTTTATGTCTTATCAAAACGATTTTTTAAGCTACACCCCTAGCGCTCACTGCCTATCTGGCCGCGTTATTGTGACTACAGGTGCAGGCAGCGGAATTGGCAAAACAATAGCTATTGCTTGCGCGCAGGCTGGCGCCACTGTGATATTGCTGGGGCGCACAATGGCAAAGTTAGAGTCCGTTTACGACACCATTGAACAGCTAGGCGGCCCACAACCGGCGATATTTCCCATCAATTTTGAAAGTGCTACAGCACAAGATTACGAACAACTTAAAAATGCGCTGAATGAGGCATTCGGGAAGATAGATGGACTGTTACATAACGCCGCAATATTAGGCACGCATACGCCGATCGCACATTACTCTAGTGCTGAATGGGCCAGCGTAATGCAAGTCAATTGCACCGCACCGTTCATGCTTACCCAAAGTTTGTTACCGCTATTAATGAAAGCATCTGACGCCAGCATAGTTTTCACCAATGCGGATGTAAGCCAGTCCGGCAAAGCTTATTGGGGCGCGTATGCCTGCAGTAAAGCTGCTAGCGAAAATCTCATGCAAACATTGGCCGATGAATATTCAGAAAACAAAACCCTGCGCTTTAACTCAATTAATCCAGGCCCCACTCGTACGGCGCTACGCGCTAAGGCTTATCCCGCTGAGCACCCGCAGTCCGTCACTGCTCCAGAACAACACATTAATCAGTATTTATTTTTATTAGGTCCAGCAAGCCAAAACATATCGGGGCGACAGTTTTGTATTGCACCGAATTAAATATGTGTCGCGCTAGCAACTTTAGTCGGCACGCTCAATTGACAAACATATGTTTTTCAAGCGAATTTAATTTAGCCAAATACAGCTGTTTATTGCGATCTTTAAATGTATTTTCGATGGCTTTTTGCAGCATTTTTTTAGCTCTATTTAAATCCCCTTTTTGAAAATCAATTTTTGCCAAACCCAAATAGGCATATTCCAAATAAGGCGCTTCATCAATCACTTTTTGATAAGAAGTGGCTGCCTCTAGCATATCGCCACGCGCAAAAGCCTCATCGGCAACCCTAAGCCAATCAAACGGATTGGCGTCGGTAAATGCGGCCATTTGCTCGGTTATTTTTGCGGCCTCATCGAATCTATTCTGACGATTAAGCAACAGCCGATAATTTTTAAGTAGTGTCAGTTTGTCGTCTGATACCGCCAAACCATATACATAAATAGCTTCTGATTTTTTCTCGTCGCCAGCACGCCGAAAAATAACCGCCATTAAATTTAAAATATCCGCATCGTCCGGGGAGTATTCCAGTGCCTTACGCGCATACCAATAAGCTTCAGACAATTGTTTGTTATCCAAATATTCAACCGTAAGATTGCCGAGATAATGCGTCATAAACTCGGCATGGGAAATATTACCTAAAAAATAGGTGTTCTCACTGGGCAAATAATCAACGATTAAACTACTGCGATTATAAAAAACCGCTTCGCCTGGCTGTAATGGCTTATAGAGCTTACTTCGCACATGCACGCTTTTAACCACAACATTATTTTCGCGGTAATACACAGGATCAGAATCCACTAACTGATACTTCACCTCCACATCGGCATAATTAGCCAACGCCGTCGTTAAAACGGCCAGTGACATACAATTACCTTTTAAATTCAAAAGCGTTTCGTGCGCGCTGTAGGTTTTAGTTTCGTAATTAAACTCTTTTGTTACACGCTCAAGATAATTAAAAACCTTAATATGTGTTGGCACTTGAGAATCAACAATTCGATTCAAAAAGCGTGAAAAATCACTTTTTTGCTGTTCAGAAAGCGCAAAAATATCGGCCTCTGCAGGCACTGCAATGGGGGCAGGAAAAAGTTCAGGTGAAGAGAAATCGAAGCTGGGGGCTTCTATGATGATGGGCGCATCACTCACCTTAGGTGTGGCGGCACAGCCTGCCATCACTAAAAACAACAGACTTAGAATTGATCGGGAGACATAGGATGTTAAATCGGTAGAGTTCAGCATTTTTTCACCTATGAGTAAAAGCAACAGCCGCATTAAGTAATGGTATACACCATTACTTATACTGCAATTACGCGGCTGTTGCCCGACTAATAGCGTGACGCTAAAAACATAAACGCAATGATTAACGCTCTATTGATTTAAATTGGCGCATGCGTCCGCGCAATCGCGAATTAATTTTGGACCTTGATAAATAAACCCACTGTATAGCTGTAGCAAGCTTGCCCCAGCCTGTAGTTTTTCGATAGCGTCATCGGCGCTTAAAATACCACCCACGCCAATAATTGGCATTTGTCCTGCCAGCGTATCGGCCAATACACGAATTGCATGGGTTGATTTTTGTTTAACGGGGCGGCCACTTAACCCTCCGGCTTCGTCCGCTAATAAAGAATTTTCTACACCTTCACGACTTATGGTGGTGTTGGTTGCAATCACGCCATCAATACCCTGATTAAGCAATGTATTAGCGACGCCTTGGAGTTCTTCGTCAGTCATATCGGGGGCAATTTTTACGGCTATCGGCACATATTTACCGTGTTCGTAACTCAACAACGTTTGCCGAGCTTTTATACCTTCAAGCAATAAATTTAGTGCATCACCAAACTGCAGTGTGCGTAAACCGGGCGTGTTGGGTGACGAAATATTAATCGTCACATAGTCGGCATGTGGATAAACAGCATTTAACCCGATTAAATAATCACTCAAGGCGCTGTCGTCGGGCGTGAGTTTATTTTTACCAATATTAATACCCAAAACACCCTCATAGCGACGGCCATTTTTTACTTGGTTCACCAAATGCTCTACGCCTTTATTGTTAAAGCCCATACGATTAATGATCGCTTCTTGTTCGACCAATCGAAATAATCGCGGCTTGGGATTACCCGCCTGCGGTTTAGGTGTAACCGTGCCAATTTCAACAAAACCAAAACCAAGCGCACCTAGCGCATTAAAACAATCCCCGTTTTTATCTAAACCAGCGGCGAGGCCAATAGGATTAGGAAAGCTCAGCCCCATCACCTCAACTGGATTTAAGACGCGTTTTGATGCACTAATGGATAACAAACCAAGGCGCTCTATAGCACCCAGCCAATCAAGCGACAGCTCGTGAATCACTTCTGGGTCAAATTTAAATAACAAAGGACGAATGAGGTTATACATAAGCTTCACAGACTGTAGGTTTTGAAAGGCAAAAAAAAGCGCGCTTGTGCGCGCCTTTTAGAGGATAAAATCTTCAATAAAAGTCATTAAGCAGGCTTGCCGACTTCGATAATTTTCATCAGGTTGGTGCCGCCTTTTTCTTTGGTATTATCACCGCGCGATAAAATGACTATGTCGCCATTTTTGACAACGCCGCGTGTGCGTAATGCTTCGATGGCAATGTCATTGGCTTCATTAAAAGGGACATCGTGTAAAGGGAACGGCACCGGATAAACGCCACGATACAACGCACATTTCTGCAACGTTTTTGTCACAGGGCTCAATGCAAAAATAGGGAAGCGACCGCCAAAACGGCTCATCAAAAAAGGCGTAGCGCCAGATTCTGTCATGCTCACAATCGACTTTACGCCGGGCATATTATTAGCGGTATACATTGCCGCTTTAGCAATCGCTTGATCAATCGCCATACTTTCTGGCACTTCACGCAATACGTCGTTAACCGCGTGAGGATGGCCTTCGGCGCCTAAAATAATACGCACCATGGCTTCAACGGTTTCTACGGGGAATTGGCCCGCAGCGGTTTCGGCCGACAACATCACCGCATCAGTGCCATCTAATACGGCGTTAGCTACGTCGAATACTTCGGCGCGGGTAGGCAGCGAGCTGCTGATCATGGACTCCATCATTTGAGTGGCAGTAATCACGGCACGGTTTAACGAGCGCGCGCGCGCAATAATGTGCTTTTGCACACCAATCAGCGCTGCGTCACCAATTTCTACACCTAAGTCGCCACGGGCAACCATTACGGCATCGGAGGCCAAAATAATGCCATCTAAGACGAGGTTATCGTTAACCGCTTCTGCGCGTTCAATCTTTGCCACCAGCGCAATATCACCACCGGCTTCTTTCACTAAAGCGCGCGTTAAATGCATGTCTTCGGCACTGCGCGGGAAGGACACAGCTAAGTAATCTACATCAATCGCCACAGCCGTTTTGATGTCTTCACAGTCTTTCTCGGTTAAGGCCGGTGCAGTTAAACCACCGCCTTGGCGGTTAATACCTTTGTTATTAGAAAGCTTGCCCGCAACGGTAGTTGTACAAAAAACTTTGTTGCCTTCGATACTATCGACTTTTAAAACAACACGACCATCGTCGAGCAATAACAAATCGTTTGGGTTTACATCGCGCGGTAATTCTTTGTAGTCGATACCCACTTGATGCTTATTACCCGCATCGCGTGGCAAATCGGCATCTAACAAAAATTTGTCGCCAAGGTTTAATTGAATGGGGCCATCAGCAAAACGAGCAACGCGAATTTTGGGGCCTTGTAAGTCGCCAAGAACAGCCACGTAACGACCATGTTTAGCCGCTAATTCGCGGGTCGTATCGCAACGACGCTTGTGCTCTTCTGGGCTGCCATGAGAAAAATTAAGGCGCACAACGTTAACGCCCGCCAGAATTAACTTTTCTAAAATACCGGGTTCATCGGTGGCAGGACCAAGCGTGCTCACAATTTTTGTACGTCGTAACATGGGTAAAGGCTCCAGTAGTTGTGCATCAAAATTAAGGGTACGAGCAATGTAAGAATGTATTGTCGCACTTGTCATAAAAAAACAGGGGCGTTAGATATAACTTAGGCACGCCTGATCTTAAGTTTATGTGTCATTGTCGATCTGCTGTTTTACAGCTTTTGTTTGTTTTACACGAGTCATTGAATCTGTTGTTTGTGGTCAAGGCTAGCGCAGCCCTACCCCGCCAGCATGCCTTGCACAATGGAAATCATAACGCCAGCTGCTACTGCCGAACCGATTACACCCGCCACATTGGGCCCCATCGCGTGCATTAATAAAAAGTTTTGACTATTGGACTCTAAACCCATTTTGTTCGAGACCCTTGCCGCCATAGGCACCGCCGAAACACCGGCCGAGCCAATCAATGGGTTAATTTTGTGGGAGCTAAAACAGTTCATGGCTTTGGCCATAAGTACGCCCGAGGCTGTGCCAATGCCAAAAGCAATAATACCCAGCACTAAAATTCCGAGGGTTTTGGGGTCGAGAAATTTATCGGCCTCGAGCTTTGAGCCCACCGAAAGACCCAAAAAGATAGTCACTATATTGATCAGCGCATTTTGCGCGGTATCACTTAAACGCTCTACCACACCACACTCACGCATTAAATTACCCAAGCAGAACATACCCAACAAAGGCGCAGCCGAAGGTAAAAACAAGGCCACTAACACGAGTAAAACTAAGGGAAATAGAATTTTTTCGCGTTTTGTCACTAGCCGCAATTGTGTCATGACAATTTTGCGCTCTTGCTCGGTCGTGAGTAAACGCATAATCGGCGGCTGAATGAGCGGTACTAACGCCATGTAAGAATAAGCCGCAACCGCAATCGCACCGAGCAGATCAGGTGCTAATTTACTGGCCACATAAATGGCGGTTGGGCCGTCGGCACCACCAATAATGCCAATGGCGGCCGCGTCGGCTTTATTGGTGGTGCCGACGGCGTATGTGGCCAGTGATGTATTTTATTGGTGACCGGCAGGCTAGTATCTTGGCCAGTTTGTTCGGCTGCGCCTTGAGCAGGTGGTTATCGCATTAATGCTGTCGATGCCGCCTCACCTTGTCAATCATTCAGTATGCTTATGGCCAATACAAACGGTGATTGTCTGGCAAATGGTTTTGCCCGATAATCTTTTGAGTCGGTTGGCAATTTCCGTTGGTACCCGGGCGTAAACGCGTTACCGTTAATGACAGCGCAGACGCTGGATTTTGGGCGTGCGCTTTTTTGCGACCATTGCCGCTTGTTACTGTTACGACGTACTGCTGATGGGTAGAGTTCTGGCCAGGCGCGAACGGCAAAACGGGCGTGTTCAATTATGGTCGTTGGCGATGACGCTGTTGTGCGGCTTCTTCTGTTGAAGTCGATGAACAGCAGCTCAACGAAATTGAATATTACGAAAGTGTATGTACACATGCATTTTGAGTGGCAGCGAAGCTTACCCCATGTCGTATTCGCATCGCGTACCCTCGATCAGCCAGCTGACATGGCATGATGATTAGCAATTCTTTAGGCCAGCCGGTGTATAAGTAATGACGATTATCGCCAACGCGGCGGTGATGAGTACCAATGAAGCGATTGCGAAAATGAATGACTTCCTGAAGTAATGACGATACGCACGGCGTTATGCAGAAAGGCGGCACTACAGCGAAGTGCGCGCGCAGAAACGCAGTCTGAAGCCCTTCGTCACTGTTGACGAAACAGTATCTTAAATCCCAGTTAATCTTATTTAATATGGAAAACACCCAACAGTGAACGAAATGGCCGTCTGTATATTAACGGAGTGGCAGTGATTATTTAATCGGGTGATCCGCATGCGGAGAGCATTACAGCGATAACTGTGCCTGACGGCGCCATCGTACGCATATCGTGGTAAGAGAATTTATTAAACCTGTGTGGCAGTGGTGTGCCGATGACTGTCAGGCTGAAACGAAAACACACTCAGCTGTTAATCTTGGCAATTGCAGTATGT
>JAXHOG010000032.1:0-5564 GCA_034519605.1 Marinagarivorans sp. | reverse complement strand
AAAAATTTCTAACCGAGCAGCCAGAGGTCACCGAAATGATCACCGACATCGCCGCCTACCTCAATAAATGGCTGCCGTCCTTTCAAGCCAATAATCGCAGCTACCTCACCGTGGCCATAGGTTGCACCGGCGGCATGCACCGCTCGGTTTTTATCGCCGAGCAATTAACGCAAATATTTAAAAACACCTATAACAAAGTACAAGTGAGGCACAGACAACTCTCTGGCCAAGCACAACCCGTAACCCACAGGCTGGCCAACTGATGGCATCACAAGACACCACCATTTGTAACAAACTGGGCCTGCACGCCCGCGCGGCCAGTAAATTAGCCGGCAAAGCCAATCAATTTGGCAGCAAAATAAGCGTTACCTGCAACAGTAAAACGATCGATGCCAAAAGCATCATGTCACTCATGTTACTGGCCGCGTGCAAAGGTACACCGATCACGGTTAGTGCCGAGGGTCACGACTGCGAAGCCGCCGTGATAGCAATTATTGCGCTCATCAACAATCGCTTTGATGAGGACGAATAAACGTCCAATTGCGCCACATCATTTCGGTATAACGCCAGCCATGCACCAGAAACCACGCCATGCATAACGAAAAAAACGGAATAGGCCTTCATCAGCTAAGCCATATTCACCAACTGGTAAAAAGTGGCACGCTCAAGCAAGCGAAACAATCGCTAAAAAGCCTATCGCCAGTGCAGCTGGCACGCATTATTGCCTCGTCACCACCACCAAAACGTAACATCATTTGGGAGCTTATTGATAAAGACTCCCGCACACTGCTGCTCGAAGAATTACCCGAAGACATTCAGGCGTTTTATCTCGCCCAAATGAATACTGCCGATCTCGTCGAGCTGACCACCAGCCTCGAGACCGACGATATCGTCGATATTCTGCAAAATCTGCCCGATCAAGTGACGCAGCAAGTGCTGCAAGCCATGACCGAGCAAGACCGCGAGCGTGTCAACACCGTTTTGGCTTACCCCGAAAACACCGCAGGCGGCCTTACCAATACCGACGTAATCACAGTGAGGCCCAAATTCACGCTCGACGTTGTACTGCGCTATCTGCGTCGTCACGACACACTGCCGCCCTCGACCGACAGCCTGATTGTGGTCAACAAAAAAGATATGTACCTCGGTATTTTGCCGCTCGCAACCTTGCTAACCAGCCCTGTCGACACCCTTGTTCGCGATGTCATGGTCACCGACGCCGACCCCATCAACGTCGACATGCACGACGCCGAAGTCGCCAAGTTGTTTGAGCAAAACGACTGGATCAGCGCGCCCGTGATCGATCACAAAGGGCGCCTTATTGGCCGTATTACCATTGATGACGTAGTAGACGTGATCCGCGAAAATGCCGACCACTCATTTATGGGTGCCGCTGGCCTCGATGAAGAAGAAGACACCTTTGCCACCGTCGCCAAAACAACGCCAAGGCGCGCGCTATGGCTGGGCATCAACCTATTAACCGCCCTCCTCGCCTCTAGCGTTATTAACCTGTTCGAAGCCACTATCGAAAAGGTCGTCGCACTAGCGATACTAATGCCGATTGTCGCCAGCATGGGCGGTGTTGCAGGCTCGCAAACCTTAACCGTGATTATTCGCGGTATGGCTCTCGGGCACATTAGCCGCAGCAACTTGGGTTGGCTGGTCAACCGAGAAGTACGCGTTGGACTCATTAACGGCATCACATGGGCACTGCTAATGGCCGCCATCGCGGGGCTATGGTTTCGAGATTGGCGAATCTCTGCCATATTAGCCGCCGCTATGTTAATTAACCTTGTTACCGCCGCCCTTGTCGGCACGCTACTGCCCATTGGACTCAAAAGATTGCGCATCGACCCCGCACTCGCTGGCGGCGTAACCCTCACCACCGTCACCGACGTAGTGGGATTTTTCGCTTTTTTAGGGCTAGCGACCTTTTTTTACGCCTAACCGCACGCACTTTTTAAACTGAATTTTTCCCCACCCTATTCTACTGACGACCAATAAAGACCTTACCTATGCAAGATGATCACAACGACAACAACGAGCCCGAAGTAGACGAAAACGGCTACTCCGGCCCCAGTAAAACCATGCTCAAAAAAGAAAGCCATGCCCTGCAAGACCTCGGCATTGTGCTTACCGAAATGCACGCCGACAAACTCGCCCGCATTCCGCTGGACGAAACCCTGCTGCGCGCCGTTAACGAATATCGCAATATTCGCAAATTCGCCGCGCGCAAACGCCACATGCAGTTTTTGGGCAAACTCATCCGCAATAGCAACCACGAAGCCATTCAAGGCGCCGTTGACGATATTGCCGACGAACACATTACCGATACCCGCCGCGCTCACCTCGTCGAACAATGGCGCGAGCGTTTAATGGGCGAGCAAAGTAACGAGGCCATGAATGACCTCTTTGACACCTTCCCCCACGCCGACCGCCAGCAAATTCGCCAACTGATTAAAAACGCCCTCAAAGAAAAAAGCCAAAACAAGCCGCCCGCCAACTCCCGCAAACTCTTTAAAGCGTTACGCACAGTACTCAGCGCAAACGATGCCGACGACGATAATGATGACTACGATGAAGACGACCAAGGCGACTATAGCCACCAGCAAGACGACAACAGCTACCAGCAGGATAAAAAAGACTAAGTCACTGATTAGATGAAAAATAAAATAAATGCTTGACGCTATTAGACCTCATCCGTAAGATGCGCGACCTCGACGGGGCAAACGCAAATAGCTAAACCTCTCGACGACGCACTCATAGCTCAGCTGGATAGAGTACTCGGCTACGAACCGAGCGGTCGGTGGTTCGAATCCACCTGAGTGCACCAAATTTAAAAACCCGATTTCGAAAGAAATCGGGTTTTTTTATGGCCAAAGACTTATACCTCACTCAAAACCCATGCGGGATATTCATCGCAAGCAAAAGAAAGCGGCGGCAATGTGATTGCTGGCAATTTAGATAAATACGCCCACTTAAATCCTCTTAGCCTCCAGCCGCTTACAAAACATCTTATTTGTTGTAACCTCCCGTCAGATAAGGTTTATTGCGGCGCCGTTTAGGCTTGAATTCGCGTCCAACCCTTGATTTAGGATAATAAACACGTGTGCTCAAACCGCTTGAAAAGTGGCCCTTACCTAAAACGTCAAACCTTCAGCCGTAACAATTAAAAAGAAAAATCGACATGGATAAAAATGTGAATCTAGTTGAAGCGTTTATTCCCCGCTGGAAGGGTGCCGATGGTTCAGAGTTGGCAAATGCGCAAAGTTTTACTCGCGAATTATGTGAGCTCTTGGGTGTGCCTGTCCCAGACCCTGCGTGTTCGTCGACCGGGCTTGTCCAATCGGGTAAAGGAGAGTGTCTAGCTCTCCCTCCCCACAACACCCAGCGTGCGGGTCCGCACTGGGCGTTTCCTTATCCATAATGAATTTCTACCCATCGATCACGTAATGAAATTAATCCCATTTTTTTAAAATAGTCGTTGTTAAGTGCGATATTTACGCCCTCTGTTCGCGCGCTACGCCAGTAACTTTTACTGGAAATTCCGCACGAGACAGCCAGTTTTACATCCACACCTAACCGCATTAAATTACGCACTTTAGTGCGCACCCTGCGCCAACTTTTCCAATAGCTCATTCTTAAACGTCGCCTTATCCAGCCATCCAAATCAACGCACCTTTGGAAGCCTTGCGCTATGCCAAAATAATTAATCCAGCCCCGCAAATATTGCGTTAATTCTTGTATTTTCTTTTCCATTGAAATACCGCGAGAACGTCCGGTAATCTGACGGACGCGACATTTAAATTGCTTTAAGGATTTTTCATGCCAAATTAATTTGGCTCCATGAAAGCTAAAACCCAAAAATTTGCACTGATTTACGGGGGCTACTTGGCTTTTGGTTTCGTTCACTTTAAGTTTTAACTTTCGCTCTATAAAGTGTTTTATGCTCTCCATTACGCGTTTTCCCGCTCGTACCGAATTGACGACGATTATAAAATCATCCGCATAGCGAACAAATTTATGCTTGCGCTTTTCCAGTTCTTTATCGAGCGGGTCGAGCATAATATTTGACAGCAGGGGCGAAAGGGGGCCGCCTTGTGGAACACCTTCGTAGCAGGCGTGCCAGCATTCCCCTTCAACAAAACCAGCGCGCAGAAAGCGTGCGATAAGTTTGAGTAATATTTTATCGTGTATTTTTGTGCCGAGTTTTGTCATGAGTAAATCATGATTAACACGGTCGAAAAATTTAGATAAATCCACGTCCACCGCTATTCGTTTACCGTCTTTGATGTAGCTCTGGAGCTTTTTCACAGCGTCGTGCTGGGAACGTTTTGGCCTAAAACCATAACTAAACTCCGAAAAGTTTTCGTCAAAAATTGGGCCGATGATTTGTGCGATAGCTTGTTGAATAACACGGTCGAAGATCGTGGGTATCCCAAGCGCTCGCTCACCACCATCAGGTTTGCGGAGGTAAATTCGCTTAACGGGGTATGGGTGGTAATCACCTTGTCGGATGGTTTCAACAAGATGAGATCCTACGGCTTTAAAATGCACCACGAAGTCATCAATGGTAATGCCATCAATACCTGCGGCGCCTTTATTTGCACGCACATGCTTCCATGCAAAATTTAAATTTTCTTTACGTAAAATTAAATCGAGTAAATTGTCATTTGAGTTGAGTGTCATGGCTGTGCGCTAATTTAATTAATATCCGGCTGGCACATTAAATTAGGCTAGCGGTGTCTTTTAACTCGAAAAATAAGGTTCAGGCCTTCGCCGTGTCCAAGGTATTAATCTTGGCGTTTGGCTACTATGCCGTCTGCTGACTTCTGTTTAATCACACGGTTTATTACTAAATCGTGCGCTACTGCATATCACCATTTTTTTAACTCTCACTATGGTGACTTATGAGTTAGGCCTATTTATGCGTCCGTGGCCACACTGACTATTTTTTTACAGCAGCTGGTTAAACAGATCTCCCCAGATAAGAACATGGACTTTCATTGCACAACTGCATCATTTACCTTAACCAGTTAGATCACAGGGCTTTGTCATCTTGTGCTAACTCGCCCCCAGAATAGGCCTTATATGATGTTTCTTTTCGTCAGCTCGCAATTTTGCTAGCGGCTTCCTCCAGACCTTACCTCGCGGTAACGCCCTTGCCATTCGCTAGTAGTTAACGTTTAATAAACTGCGTTAAACGGTGATCTTCCTACAGAGGACTTTCACCTCATAAGTTCATGCCCATGCTGGGCGTACACAACGGATAAGATTGCGGCTTCGCGCAAATCTATCCTTGTTCGTTATGTGGCATTTAGTAAGCGTCTAACTAACCACACCTAGCGTTACAGCCCAAGGCAATAAATCCGTCACATCATCGCCCACATTTCGCTTTGGCAACTCCGTTAATAAATACTCAATATAGTGGCGCGGCTCTACGCCGTTGACCTTGGCGCTTTCAATAATCGAATATAAATTAGCGCTCGCGTTAGCACCGCTAGCGGTGGCGCTAAATAGCCAGTTTTTACGGCCAATCACAAAGAGCAGCAATACGTAACTGA
>JAXHOG010000086.1:0-19642 GCA_034519605.1 Marinagarivorans sp. | reverse complement strand
TAGTCTCAATACCCAAGCACAGGAATTATGAAAAAAACTGTTTTGGCGGCGCGTATTTAGAGACCCAGTGTTATACGATAACCCCAAAAACAGTTAGGTGGATGGTGAGGTTTTGCACATTAAACCATTCGCGAAAATGCCGTTGGTCTCGCGCGTTTAGATGATGACTCGAGCTACAACCCCAACGATGTCTCGGGTAACGGCACTTATACCTCGGCGCGTTTGCGTACAAAAAAGAAGGCCGATTGGACTTATGGCCGTTTTGAAATTCGTGCCAAATTGCCAGCTGGGCAGGGTACGTGGCCCGCGATTTGGATGTTGCCAAGTGACGATGTTTACGGCGGTTGGGCCAATTCTGGCGAGATCGACATTATGGAAGCGGTTAACCTCAAGGCAGGTGGCGAGCGCCAAGTGCACGGCACGCTGCATTACGGCGCGACTTGGCCCAATAACGTCTATTCCGGTTCGCCCTATAGTTTGCCAAATGGCGTCAATCCCGCCGATGACTTTCATGTGTATGTCATAGAGTGGGAGCAAGGCGAGATCCGTTGGTATGCCGATGGCGATCATTACGCTACCCAAACAAGCTCAGGTTGGTACACCGTCAGTGCGCTCAATAATCCCTTTGCGCCCTTTGATCAGCGCTTTCATATGATTTTGAATTTTGCGGTGGGTGGCAACTGGCCCGAAGGCGCCAATAACAAAGGCATTGATGCGTCGGTCTTCCCGCAGGAAATGCTGGTCGATTATGTGCGCGTGTACCAATGCACCGCCAACCCAATAACTGGTAAAGGCTGCGCCACACGCGACAGTAATTTTGAAGCCAATCCCGGTAATACACCGCCCGCACCAAGTGCGAATGCTGAGTCGATGATTTTTGATGGCGTGACAGCGACGGCCTTTCAGTGGGGGACTTATACCAGCCTAGGCACGGTGGCTTATCAGCTTAAAAATGTGGGTGGTGAATATGGCAGCGTTGCCGAAGTGACTTACAACACCACCGATGGCATTGGTTTTTTCCAGACGATGGCCGCTAAGAATCTCAGTCGCTTTAAAAATATTCTATTTGATGTGCGGGTTATCTCGGCGCCTTCCAATAGGCTTGCGCTGCAATTTCGCGCCGATTGCACGTGGCCCTGTACTTCGGGCAATTATCCGCTGCCTGCGATGGCGTTAAATACATGGACGAAGGTTCAAATCCCGCTAAGTGAACTGGCCACTGCGGGCTTGAATTTGAGTGCGGTCAATACGCCCTTTGTGCTTTCGCCCATCACAGGCACAGCGGCGGGTGTGGTGTTGCAATTGGATAATATCGAGTTGATGCCGTAGCGCTTGGTGTTGATGCTAGCGCTCGCATCTAGCACCACGATTTTAAGGCCAGTATCAGTGCTGATCGTAATGCCCGCCAATCGCAAAAATATAAATGGATTGATCGTCGAATTTATAAATTAAGCGGTCTTTTTGGGTGATTCGTTTAGACCATAATCCGGCAAGGCTATGCCTCAGTTGCTCGGGTTTACCTAGGCCGGTCGCAGGGTCGGCACGCAGCATTTCTTTGAGTAATTTGCACAGCGCTTGGTGGAGCTTTTTATCTTTTTCGCGCAGCGCTTCGTAAGTCGCCCACGTGCTGCCTTCAAATACCAGCGATCTCATCCATTTCCTCGCGCGTTGGGGTGTAGCCAGTGTTTTTTGTGTGGCTGGTCATAGACTCGGCAATTTGTTGCATAAGGCTGTTGTTTTGCAGAATGTAGAGCGTTTCTTGCTCGCGCTCCCAGTCATCGGCGCTCATCACCACAAAGGCCTCGCCCGATCTGCGCGTGACTTTAAGCGGCGTGTGCGTGCTAAGCGCTTGCTCTACAAAGCTTTTTAAATTATCTCTAAATTGATTGACGCTAACGGTTTCCATAATCTCACCAAGTGTACTGTAATGCCGTACGATTTTAGCGGGTGGGCCTTCGCAAGGCAAGCTGCCCATGGAAAACGCACTGCCTCCCGTCCCACTGGCATCACCCTATACCTGTGCTAGACTGCGCCGCTCTAAAATCAGTCGATAGTACGGAGCAAACATGTCTACCTATTCAACCGTTGAGCAAAAAGTAAGTTATGGCATTGGTCGCCAATTGGGCGAGCAATTATTGGCCAACCCCTTTGAGGGCATGGACATTGAATCTGTAAACCAAGGCTTAAAAGACGCGATTAATAAAGCGGAATTTGCCGTAGCGCGCGCCGATCTTGACGCCGCCTTTAAAGAAATTAGCGCCCGCATTCAAGCCGAGCGCGATGAAAAAGCCAAAGGTTTAGCTGTTGAAGGCGCTGCCTTTTTAGCCAAAAACGCCACGGCCGAAGGTGTGGCCGTTTTAGCCTCTGGCCTGCAATACCAAGTATTGACCGAAGGCACAGGCGCAAAACCCACCCGCAGCTCGACTGTACGCACCCACTACCACGGCACCCTTATCGACGGCACCGTATTCGATAGCTCGGTAGAGCGTGGCGAACCTGCAGAATTCCCCGTTGGCGGCGTGATTGCGGGCTGGACTGAGGCATTGCAATTAATGCCCGTCGGCTCAAAGTGGCGTCTGTTTATTCCGCACAACTTGGCTTACGGCGAGCGCGGTGCGGGTGGTTCAATTGCCCCCTATTCGGCGTTGGTTTTTGATGTTGAACTGCTCGAAATTACGGCGTAATTTTTTATGTGGTTTAAAAACATCCGTTTATACCGTTTGAATGAACCCTTCAAACACACGCCCGAGGCGCTCAACGAGCACCTCACGGCGCACGTGTTTAACCCCTGCGGCAAGCTCGATTTAAAACGCCAAGGTTTTGTGCCGCCGCTTGGCCGGCATGGCGAATTACTGGTTCACGCCATTCCCGGTTACATCATGGTGGCCTTAAAGCGCCAAGAAAAAATCCTGCCGGGTGGCGTAATACGTGAAGCACTGGAAGAAAAAATTCAGCAAATCAGCGAGCAAGAAGGCCGCCGCATTAGCCGCAAAGAGCGCGATGGTTTAAAAGACGAGCTCATCTTCGAGCTGTTGCCCAAAGCCTTTGTGAAAAACTCGGTCGATTTTGCTTATATCGCCGTACAAGAGCAGTTAATTGTGGTTAACACGGGCTCTGCCGCGCGCGCTGAAGAGTTATTGACAGCATTGCGCGAAGCGCTTGGCTCGTTGCCCTGTGTTCCGGTTTCGGCCAAATCTCCGGCGACTGGCACCATGACGCGCTGGTTGTTAGAAGAGCCCGAAGCGGGTTTTGTTTTAGGTGACGAATGCGAACTGCGCGCCGCCAAAGACGACCGCATTGTGCGCTGCAAAAAACAAGATCTCACCGCCGAGGAAGTGCTCAGCCATATTCACAGCGCCATGATTGTGTCCAAATTGGCGTTTGAATGGCAAAGCAATATCACCGGTATTATCGAAGATGATGTGGCCATCAAACGTTTGCGTTTTGGTGACGAGATCAAAGATAAAGCCGGTGAAAGCCATGCCGAAACCGCCGCCGAAGAATTTGATACCGAATTCGCGGTCATGACCTTAGAGCTGAAAAGCTTTATCGCGGCGCTCGAGCAGGCGTTTGGCCTGAATCTTTCGGAATCAATATAAATAGAAAACTATTAATAGGTGCGGTTATGGTTAAGAGTTTTATCAGTGTTATGGGTGTTGTGTTGTGTGTTGCGGCGCCCTGTGTTTTTGCACAAGCGCCCGTTGTTGATATTAACTCACCCGCCGTTAAAACCGCCGTGCCTGTAGTTAAAACTTCTGTAGTTAAAACTCCTGTACCTGCAGTTAAAGCGACAGTCGCGAATACTATAGCCCCCGCCGTGGCAAGCTCGGCGGCGGTAAAGCTTGAGCAAACCGCTGCCGCTCGTTTGTTGGCATTAGTGATTGATAGCTACATTCCGAATGTACTCTATAACGAAAAAAACCAACCTTGGATGGGTGGCGTACGTTCGATAACGATTAGCAAAGCGGGCGCTTCAGTGTTGTCGAGCGACGCTAATAATATTGTTGTGAGCTTCCCGCTCAAGGCCAATTTAATTGGCGACATCAATACCAATATCGTTTTAATGCAGCTTAAAGCCCATTGTGTGGCGCAATTTACCGCACCCGCCAAAATCAATTTGGCGGTTAATTTGAATAGCAAGCCTATTAGCGTGACCTCGCGTATTGATCTCACCGTACCGCCCGTGATGGCCGATTGTGATGGTTACAAGCTGGCGGTTGAGGGTGTTATTCAATCGGTTATCGTGCAAGAAAAACCCAAGTGGGAGCGCGATATTCAAGCACAAATTAGCGACGGTTTAATGGTGCTTGGGCTGTAGTTGTCGCTGCAGTTGTTAAGTGTTTTTTACAGACATACAAAAATAAAAATCACCATAAATCTTGATCGAGGGCGATCACATGCAAGACCTTCAGCGTTACATCACCAATATTCGCAACCATTACCTCAACATCTATATGGATGCGATCAAAACCTTTAAAGCACAGCACGAGCAAACCGAAGTAGAAGCGCTGGGTAGCATGAACGGCATCGAAGACCGCCCCGAGATTTTCCGCTGGCGCCGATTCGACCTTGTCACCCACGCCACGCAACCGCCGCGCATGGCCAATTTTCGTCCCGATACCCATGTTAACTTCGAGCCGCAAAGCTATGTGTGGCAGCGCAAAATGAAGGTGCGTTTAGAGCCTATCGCGTGGAACGATGTGAGTTTTGAATGTACCGATTTTAATTTACAAAAATCACAGCTAGAGCATTGGGCTGTGCGTTGGATGGATCCTAACAATCAACGCCCGGTCGATAATCATGGTATGGGTAACCGCATTCACGCAGTGACCTTCCCCGAGCGCAAAGTCAATCGCACCGAATTTTTTGTGGATTTTGGATCGGCACCGATTCAAGCCTTTCAAGAATTGCTGCAAGTATTAATGCTGGCCGGCACCAAAAAAGTTCGCATTCGTACCCATAGTTTGCGTGCCAGTGAAGCGCAACAAGCCGAGCATCAGCAGGCTTAAGGATTAATTGCCATACGCCCCCAAAGCCCTGCTATTTTTAGCGGGGTTTTTTTTTGATCCTAGAAACCTCAGTTGAGCGCCATGGCTTTAGAAAAGCCGAAACCCTAGTGGAATTAGGCGAGCAAGAATTAGCCTTTTATAAGCGTGTTTATCATCTAACGGCATAAGCTTGATGTATATCAAATAGCGCTTTAGCGTATTGCTTAGGATGAAGTTGTCCGTATCAATAACCCTTCAAGGAGCCATCCATGTTAGAAAACCATAGCTTAGCTAACGAACTGCCAGAATACCGCAACGCGATACACGAACTTAAAACCAGCAATGCCCATTTCGCAAAGTTATTTGATGAGTACCACAGCGTCGATAAAGAAGTACACCGTATTGAGCAAGGCGTCGAAAATACGTCTGACGATTATTTGGACGAATGCAAAAAGAAGCGTTTATTTTTAAAAGATGAACTGTTTGCCATGCTACAAAAAACAGAAATTGCGTAAATCATAAAAAGGCCGCCGTCAGAAGCGGCTTTTTTTTCGGCTGAAAAATGGGACAGGGACAGGGGCAGGATAATGCAAAGCTGCACTTCCATCTTGGGATAAAAGGTGGGTTAATCGCTATAACTTATTCGCTTCACATCAACACGCAAATACGCCTTTTTTACGGCGGCGCTCGCATTCTTCGCGGATGTTTTCGCAGGCGGTGGCTTTGCCGGGGGAGGTGGGGTTTTTGCGAATGCATTCGTCGCGTTTGTGGGCAAGTTCGGCGTTTTCCAGTTCAGACATGCCACCACCGCAGGCGCTAAGGACAATACCGAAACAAAAAATAAGCATTAAACGTATCAGCATAGGAGTGACCTCAAGGAAGGGAGAGTGTATCGGGACTCCCTTGAGGTTAGATCACGGGGGGCTATATCGCCAAAAAATGGTATTCCTTTATGTATCTGCGTTTAAAAGTAATAAAAAATGGGGGCGGTTGACTTAGTGTTTGTCGTCTATGTCATCGGTATCGACTTGGCCAGTCATGCGGCGGCGGATATGCGACCAGCTGATGCCCACCGCTAAAATCACCGAAATAATGATCAAGCCTACCCACGCCATACCATTCATGTTTTGCCAGTTAAACCAGCCCAAATCGACAAAAATCCACACAAGGCAGGCCATAAATAACAGCGCCAGCACTACGCCGATAAAGCCCAGCGAGCGCAGCGTGGCATTCAAATATATTGCCCAGCCGATAGTTAACAGCACGCCGCACAGCGCGATATAAGGGTTGATACTTGGGAAGATGTGTTTGGCCCAGTGGAAGTAGGAATAACCGCTGGGGTTAAAACTGGCGAATACCAATACAAACGCAAACAACAACCGTAGGCCAAAGCTGGTCCAGTTAAAGGATTGTGTGATCATGGTTGACTCCTGAGGGTAAGGTTAGGGGATCGCGCTGGCGGATTTTATCTTGCGGGCGGCAGTTGTTGCATGGCCGATTCGATCCAAGCCTCGACCTCTTCAGTTAGCTCGCGACTGGTTTTGTTGGCAGACTCAATCGGTGCACCTATGTGAACTGTCACGAGGCCCGGCAATCGCAATTTATTGTCACCTAACCAACATTCACCAGCATTCATGGCGATGGGGATGACTTTAACGTTACTGGCGATGGCGATATCGGCGCCGCTGCGGGCATATTTGCCACGCTCGCCGGGCAACATGCGGGTACCTTCGGGGAAGATCAAAATATTGAGATTGTCTTTAATGCCTTGCTCGCCACCAATACGCACTTGGCGCAGGGCGTCGCGCGGGTTGCTGCGGTCGATGGCTATTGGGCGCAGGCCACGCAAGCCCCAGCCAAAAAAGGGAAGATCCAACAGCGATTTTTTAAGAATGGTTGAGGCGGGGAAAAACAGGATTTGCAGATACAGTGTTTCCCACGTGCTCTGGTGTTTGGACATGACCACGACGGGGCCTTCCAGGTTTTTGAGGTGTTCGCGGCCTTGTACTTGGTAGCGAATGCCGCAGATCCAGCGCGCCAATGCAATCACGAGACTGCACCAACTAATAATGATGCGGTGGCGCGTCACTTGCGAAAAACCGCCCAATAACAGCGATGTGCAGCCGTAAACGACGGTGAGTAAAAAACACAACACAACAAAAAGGACGGTGCGGGGAGCGGCTAACATGGGAATTCCTACAGTGATCCATTCAAACGTACCCTCTTGGGCGAGGGTACGTAGCAAGCTAGATTAAGGATTTACTTAACGTATAAAGCGAATTAACTTATAAAGTTATTTAACAACAAGACAAGAAATGTCGGCAACTTCGGCAAACAAGGCGCGTAGTTGTTGCAACAGCGCCAAGCGGTTATTGCGTACGGCTTCGTCGTCGGCCATCACCATCACATCGGTAAAAAACGCATCGACGGGTTTTTGTAAGCGCGATAACACTTTAAGTGCGGTGGCGTAGTCGGCTTTGGCAAATAGTGGGGCGACTTCTTGCGTGAGCGCTGCAACCTCAGCGGCGAGTTGTTTTTCGGCGTCGAGTTCTAACAGGCTTGGGTCAATGGCGGCCGTGACTACACCGTTTTTGGCGATGATATTGGCCACACGCTTATTAGCTTCGGCCAATGCGGGCGCTTCGACCAGTTGGCGGAAGGCGTCCACCGCTTGCACGCGGTTGTTGATATCCAGCGGAGTGGTGAGTGCTTTGGCGCTCACGGCCTGGAAAACTTCGGGCGGAATGTTGGCTTCGCCGTACCACGCTTTAAAGCGGTCGAGCATGTAGTCGAGCGCTAGGCCCACAGTCTCGTCACCTTTGGGTAAGTCGTGGTATTGGCTAGCCGCTTTTTCGAGCAAAGTTTTAAGGTCAAGGTTGTAGCCTTTTTCGACCAAAATACGGAGCACCGCAATACTGGCGCGGCGCAGACCGAAGGGGTCTTTACTGCCCGAAGGAATTTGGCCTAAACCAAAAATGCCCGCGATGGTATCGAGTCGATCGGCCAACGCAATCAGCGCACCGGTGTTGGTGCTGGGCAGGGCGTCGCCTGCAAATTTGGGTAAGTATTGTTCGTTAAGCGCTTTGGCCACTTCGGCGGGCTCGCCGTCGTTAAGCGCGTAATATTCGCCCGCAATGCCTTGCAGGTCGGTAAATTCACAGACCATACCGCTGACAAGATCGGCTTTGCTCAGCTCGCCGGCGCGTTTTGCTAAGGCAGCGTCAAAACCTAATTGCTCGGCCATAAAAGTAGCCAAACCCGCAATGCGCTCGGTTTTATCAAAAACGCTGCCGAGTTTGCCTTGAAAGGTGACGGTGCGCAGTTTTTCGCGACGGCTTTGTTGGCTGGTTTTTTTGTCGGTCTCAAAAAAGAACACCGCATCGGCCAAGCGTGGGCGGATGACTTTTTCGTTACCGGCGATCACTTGCGCGGGGTCTTTGCTTTCGATGTTGGCGATGGTGATGAAGTGGGGCATTAACTTGCCGTTCTTATCGACGACGTGAAAGTATTTTTGGTGCTCGGCCATGGACGAGATTAAGGCTTCGGCGGGTACTTTTAAGAATTCGGTCTCAAACTTACCGGCCAGAGCAACGGGCCATTCATTCAGTGCGGCCACTTCATCCAGCAGGTCATCACTGATAACGGCGGTACCGCCGAGGGCTAGACCTTGGGCGGTCACTTGTTCGGCAATGAGTTTTTTGCGCGCCTCAAAACTGGCCATAACGTAGCCGTCTTTAAGCGTACTTTCGTAGCTTTGCGCGTGAGTGAGGACTAACTCTTGATTGGCGTGGAAACGGTGGCCACGGCTACTGTTGCCCGACTTAACACCCAGAATCTTGGCGGGAATGACTTCGTTATCCCACAGCATGGCGAGCCACTGCACGGGACGAACAAACTCGGTGCGGCTGGCGCCCCAGCGCATACGTTTACTGATGGGCAAATCGGTTAAGGCTTTTTCGACCAGTGCGGGCATAAGGCTGGCAGTGGCTTCGCCACCACTTTGGCTTTGGCAGCAGATTTTTTCGTCTTTGCCGTCCATCGCGGTTTGCAGTTGATCGAGGCTGATGCCGTTTTTGCTGGCAAAGGCTTCGGCGGCTTTGGTGGCAACGCCATCTTTAAATGCCACGCGTGTTGGCGGCCCCCAAACGGTTTCGTTTTTGATGGGGGTGTTGGCAGGCAAACCTTCAATTAAAAGTGCTAAGCGGCGCGGTGCTGCAAACGGACTGACGCTTCTAAAGGTAATGCCTGCGGCACTAAGGCCTTCGCAAATGCTGTGGGTAAAGGCGTCAGACAAACCCTTAAGGGCTTTGGGTGGCAGCTCTTCGGTGCCCAGTTCAACTAAAAAGGCGTGGCTCATTGGGCGTTCTCCTCGGCCGCTAATTTGGATAAAACTTCATCGCGTAAATGCGCGGGTGCCAAGGGGAATCCGAGCTTGGCGCGGGCGTGTAGGTAAGTGCTTGCTACGTCGCGAGCCAGCGTGCGCACACGCAAAATGTAGCGTTGACGCTCGGTAACACTAATGGCTTGGCGGGCGTCGAGCAGATTAAACGCATGAGAAGCTTTCATCACCATTTCGTAGGCGGGCAAGGGCAAACCGGCGGCAATAAGCTGTTGTGATTGCGCTTCGCATTCGTCAAAGGTTTGGAATAAAAACTCTACATTGGCGTGCTGGAAGTTGTAGGTGCTCATTTCAACTTCGTTTTGATGGAAGACATCACCGTAGGTAACGGGCTTGCCGTCGGGGCCAATAGTCCATACGAGATCGTAGAGGGAGTCTTTGTTTTGCAGGTACATGGCAAGGCGCTCAAGACCGTAGGTGATTTCGCCGCTCACGGGATAACACTCTATGCCACCGACTTGCTGGAAATAGGTAAATTGAGTGACTTCCATACCATTCAGCCACACTTCCCAGCCTAAACCCCAGGCACCGAGGGTGGGCGATTCCCAGTTATCTTCAACAAAACGAATATCGTGTACTTGAGTGTCTATGCCGAGCATTTGCAGGCTACCTAAGTACAGCTCTTGGATGTTACTGGGCGAAGGTTTGAGGATGACTTGAAACTGGTAGTAGTGCTGTAAGCGGTTTGGGTTTTCGCCATAGCGGCCATCGGTAGGGCGGCGGCAAGGTTGCACATAGGCGGTATTCCAGGTCTCTGGCCCAATCGCACGCAAAAAGGTGGCGGGGTGGAATGTACCTGCGCCCACTTCCAAATCCAGCGGTTGCATCAGCACGCAGCCTTGGTTGGCCCAGTATTGTTGAAGGGCCAAAATCAGGCCTTGGAAAGTTGCCGCAGGCTTAGCTGCCGCGTTTTGGGGAGTATCAGATTGCGTCACAAAGTCACCTAGCTAAAGAGGTAAAAACAGAGGTAAAAACAAAGCGCGCGATTATAACGAGTTTAATGCCGCAGTGCTTGGGCTATCGCGTTCAGTAATAAACGGGGAAGCAGGTACAATGCGCCCCTTTTTTCGGTAGTGATTTTTACGATGCGAATATTCACTTACACGCCGCCGCTTGGTTTACCTACTGTGGTTTATGAGGATGCCCATTATGTGGTGATCAATAAACCCAGCGGTTTGTTAAGTAATCCAGGCCGTGATCCCCTCACCCATGATTGCGCCATTACGCGTATGCAACACGAGTACGGCGAGCTGTATTTGGTGCATCGCTTAGATTGTGATACGTCGGGCTTGTTAGTGATGGCCAAAACCAAACCCGCCGAAAGTGCCTTTAAAAAAGCGCTGGAGAAACGCCAGATCAAAAAAACCTATGAGGCGTTGGTGTGGGGCGAGATGGCAAAAGCGAAGGGCGTAATAGATGCGGCGATTGGGCCGAATCCTGATGATCGCCCTTTGCAGCAAGTGATGATGAATGGCAAAGAAGCGATTACTGAGTATCGTGTGCTCGAATTCAGCAGCATTGAGAATGTGACCCGCGTTGAATTAATGCCCCAAACCGGAAGAACTCATCAACTGCGAGTGCATTTGAATCATGTAGGCCATCCAATTTTGGGCGATAGCTTTTATGCTCACGCGCAGGCCCTAGCCGCCAAACCGCGCTTGTGCTTGCATGCTCAAAGCTTGCACTTTGAGCATTTTGCGTTAGGTAAGCGTTTGACCTTGCAGGCGTTGGCAGATTTTTAAGTGTGGTTTGAGCGAATGCCGATTTCACGGCCATTGTAGCGATGCTCGCCTGCCGCCCTGCCAGCTGATAAATTACACCTTTTACTACTTAAACCGACCTTATACTACTCAAACCCCTATTGCAGGAGTGCTGCCATGACCGCTGAGCCATGGGTATCTGTGGACCAGATTGCCGAGCATCTGGGTGTCACGCGCGATTCGATCTACCGATGGATCGAGCGCAAGGGCCTGCCCGCGCATCGTGTGGGGCGGCTGTGGAAATTCCAGCTCTCCGAGGTGGATGACTGGGTGCGCGTGGGCGGCGCAGATGCAAACAACTTAAACGATTCGACAGGAAACCAACCATGACAAGCTCACAACAACGCGCCGAACTGCAACGCCGAATCTGGCAAATCGCCAACGATGTGCGCGGTGCCGTCGACGGCTGGGATTTCAAGCAATACGTGCTCGGCACCTTGTTCTACCGCTTTATCAGCGAAAACTTTGCGGCCTACATCGAAGGCGGGGACGACAGCGTCAACTATGCCGAGCTGGCCGACAGCATCATCACCCCAGACATCAAAGACGACGCCATCAAGACCAAGGGCTATTTCATCTACCCCAGCCAGTTGTTTGCCAAGGTCGCGGCCAGCGCCAACACCAACGAGAGCCTGAACACCGATCTCGCCGCCATCTTTGCCGCCATTGAATCGTCTGCCAACGGCTACCCCTCAGAGCACGACATCAAAGGCCTGTTTGCTGATTTCGACACCACCAGCAATCGCCTCGGCAACACGGTGAAAGACAAAAACACCCGCCTCGCCGCCGTGCTCAAGGGCGTGGCTGATTTGGACTTTAGCGATTCCGAGGATTTTGAAGACAACCACATCGACCTGTTCGGCGATGCCTACGAATTCCTCATCTCCAACTACGCCGCTAACGCGGGTAAATCCGGCGGCGAATTTTTTACCCCGCAGCATGTCTCCAAGCTGATTGCCCAGCTGGCCATGCACGGGCAGACCCGCGTCAACAAGATCTACGACCCGGCCTGCGGCTCCGGCTCGCTATTGCTGCAAGCCAAAAAGCACTTTGATGCGCACATCATCGAAGACGGCTTCTTCGGGCAAGAACTCAACCACACCACTTACAACCTGGCGCGGATGAACATGTTCTTGCACAACGTTAACTATGACAAATTCAACGTCCAGCTCGGCGACACCCTGATCGACCCACATTTCGGTGACGACAAGCCCTTTGATGCCATCGTCTCCAACCCGCCCTATTCAGTGAAGTGGATCGGCAGCGACGACCCCACCCTCATCAACGACGACCGCTTTGCCCCAGCAGGCGTGCTTGCGCCCAAATCCAAGGCCGACTTTGCCTTTGTGCTGCACGCGCTCAGCTACTCTCCAGCAAGGGCCGCGCTTGGATAGAGAAGTTCAGAGATGGCAAGTTCGGTAAAATTTCACCAGAAACAGAGTCTTTAATTAAAACGGTAAGAATTATGATAAAAGAAAATGAATATTCGGTTGAAGGGATCTGGGCACAAGTAGAGGTTCCTAAATTAGGCGAGTCTGCAACTAATGGTGTTGAAGCAATAGTGAGTGGGTGGTAATTAATGACAAGCAATAATTTAGCACCGCGTTTTCGCTCGAAAAAAGCATATATTAAATCTCAGCAGTATGTCGTATCTGAGCTAGGGCGTATGCACACTGAGTTCGATATCCGCATTGCAGCTTTTGAGAACGGAGGTAACTATGACCATTTTACCCTGACTAAGGTTGGATTTAGTCCTATGCCTTACCGTCAGATCTCTACAGCAGTTGCGGATGTTTTTGAGAATGGCGGTGAATTCAAGCTTGAATCATTTTTTTCGTTACTACTTACAATTTATCTGGATCTCTACGTTCGCGCCTTGCAAAAAAACCGAGATGAAAATGAGGGTACCTCACGTCAATTACCGTCTATTTTACCGCCCGATTCCTTAGGGGATCGATTAATGATGCTCTCTTACTGCTGCAATCAATCTCAATTAAAGAATATTACCGCTTTAATGTTAGATCTCTTTGATTTGGGCTTTGTGAGAGGTGAAGAAACAAACTTAACGCAATTGTTTCTATTCAGGTTGGCGGAAAAAGAATTTGGTTTTGAACCTCGAAATTGGGCGGCGGATAAATACAAGTGGGCGGTAGATCCGAGAAAAGAAGAGCCATTATTTCAAGCACTATGGGACCATTGGGATTCTGACGATCACGGACTGCTAACGGATTTGCTTACACAACTACTTAACCGCCACACCTTTCAAGCCAGCCGTAACAATAAAGATGGCGGTCGTGATTTTGGTGCCCCCGCTATGGAGCAGGTGCCTTGGGAAGTTTTCTTTTTATATCGTTTAAGGAAAATAAAAGGGCTTAGTAACCCAGTGTTAAACCACCGTTTAATGGAACCCCCTTTTGATCTTCTGCCTGAGCCCGAAACACACCATAAGCTATGCCCTCGCGGAGCGCGACTGTTGGCTGCAGCCCGAAAACATTTCCCCGATTTTGATCAATTGATTTTGAGTTGGCGTATTCGTAGTTGGGAGTTATTGGTTTGAGTTGTATTTACAGGGGGCTAAGGCGTGGTAGATCAATAGGGTCAGAGTGGTTGATTTCTCGAGTGAAGTCTAGGTCAGGCGCTCTTTCGCTAGATGGTGAGGTCTTAACATTTAGCAGGAATGCTTAGGCTTGTGGTCGGGGTTAAAATTAACGAGCAAAAATTAAAAAATTAACGAGGACAGGCACTCGCTTTAACTACTTCGAGAACCCGCAAAGGCTATTCGGTTGAGGGGATTTGGGCTCGTATAGAGGTGCCTAAATTAGGTAGCTCTGCCATTAATGGTGTTGAAGCAACAAAGTAGATCAATAGGGTCAGAGTGGTTGATTTCTCGAGTGAAATCTAGGGCAGGCGCTCTTTCGCTAAATGGTGAGGTCTTAACATTTCGCAGGAATGCTTAGGCTTGTAGGTCGGGGTTTAGCCCGTCAAGGTAATAATTGTTTTGACTTTTTCTTGATTTCCGGTGGGCGTCCATATATGCCCCCTGCTGCTTCCAAAAATTAACAGCGTCTGACATTTATAACTAACAGATTGAACACTAGGCACAGAGCCACAGGCGGATTTTATGACTCATACATTGATCAAAAAACATCAGTATTTACTCGCGGGCCTAAGAGGTCGGGGTCAGACCTTATAATTGACATTTTGTGAAATGTAAGGCCTGACCCCGAGCGTTTTTTTTCTTCGACATCGATGCGAAAAGAGCTGTGGCCTTTTTTAGGATTTCATTGTCCTCTTCAAGGTCGAGAATTTTGGCTTTAAGCTGCTGAATTTCTCGCTGTTCTTCGGTGATGGCGCGGGCGCCGACCGGCGTAATACCGGCCAATTCGCCTTCCAGCTGCTTGACCCAGCGACGCAAAGCGCTTTCGCTAATACCGCGTGCTTCGCAGGCTTTGGGGTAGCTGTAGTCTTTGAGGCTGATCAGCTCGGCGGCTTCTCGTTTGAACTCGGGGCTAAATGTAGGTCTGGTCATGTGATACTCCTATGGGGGTAGAATACCACCTATCAATTTGTCCGAGATTAGTAGACCACAACAAAAGATACTCGTGAAGTTGTAAACATTAATCAGCTAAATGCCGAACTCAAAACCACCGTTGCCAAAATCGACCAGCTGCGCAAAGAAATTGATGCGATTGTGGCGGAGATTGAGGGCGAGGGGATTGAGGCATGACCGACTCTAATTTACTGATTTTCCAAGCGGCCGATGGCTCAATCAAGCTTGATGTACGCTTGGAAGATGAAACAGTTTGGCTCACACAACTACAAATGGCGGAACTGTTTGGCAAAGGGCGAAGCACCATTGCAGAGCATATCCAAAATATATTTAAAGAAAGTGAGTTAGAGGAAGAAGTGGTCTGTCGGAAATTCCGACAAGCCACTCAACATGGTGCCATTGAAGGAAAAACTCAAACTAACGAGGTGACGCTTTACAGCCTCGATGTCATTATTTCCGTCGGCTACCGCGTAAAATCTCTGCGTGGCACGCAATTTCGCCAGTGGGCAACCAAACGGCTTAATGAATATATCCGCAAGGGATTCACATTGGATGACGAACGCCTAAAAAACGGTGGCGGGCGTTATTTTCGTGAGCTGTTGCAGCGCATTCGCGATATTCGTTCCAGTGAGCGCAACCTTTACCAGCAAGTAACTGATATTTACGCCACAGCGATTGATTACAACCCAACATCTAGCACTACGCGGGAATTTTTTGCGACTGTACAAAATAAAATGCATTACGCCGCACACAAACACACCGCCGCAGAAGTTATTTATAGCCGTGTAGATAACGCAAAGCCGATGGTGGGCATGACCAACTTCAAAGGCGATTACATCACCAAAAGTGATGTAAGTATTACTAAAAACTATTTAAGCGAAAAAGAACTGGCTGTACTGAATTTGCTGGTTGCGCAATTTTTAGATTTTGCCGAACTGCAAGCATTAGAAGAACACGCCATGACCATGGCGCAATGGATTCTTGAGCTAGACCGCCAACTACAAAATAACCGCCGTGAATTGCTAACCGATAAAGGACGCATTTCAAAACAACAAGCCATTGAAAAAGCCGAACAAGAGTTTGAAGCTTACCGCGCGCGGGAAATACAACAATTAGAAAGCGATTTTGACCGCAGCGTAAAACAACTCACCCAAACCCCAGCGAGAAAAAACAATGACTAATTTAAGTTTTATGGAAAAGTTGTTGGATGGGGTTGATGTAAAGTGGAAGACGCTGGGGGATGTGGCGCAATATGAGCAGCCGACCAAATACTTAGTGGCCTCAACAAATTACAGTGATGAATTTCACACCCCTGTTTTGACAGCAGGTAAAACCTTTATTCTTGGTTATACAGATGAAGTAAGCGGCATCTATAAAGCATCTGAAACGCCAGTAATAATTTTTGATGATTTTACAACTGCAAATAAATGGGTTGATTTTGACTTTAAAGCGAAATCTTCCGCTATGAAGATGATTTCATCTGGCGATGAAGATAGGTTTTTAATTAAATACATTTACTACTGGTTAAATACCTTGCCAAGCGAGTTGGTCGATGGCGATCACAAACGTCAGTGGATTGGAAATTTCTCTAATAAAAAAATCCCCATCCCCTGCCCAGAAAACCCCAAAAAATCGCTTGAAATCCAAGCCGAAATCGTCCGCATTCTGGACGCCTTCACCGAGCTGACCGCCCGCAAAAAACAATACAATTACTATCGCGACCAGTTGTTGAGTTTTGAAGATGGGGAGGTGGAATGGAAGATGTTGGGGGAAGTTGCAGCGTATTCGAGAACACGCATTAGCTCTGAACAAGTAGATTCAAAAAATTACGTAGGCGTTGATAATCTTTTGCAAAACCGAGCTGGAAAGACTGAATCTAATTATGTGCCAACCGAAGGTAACTTAACTGAATATCGAAATGGTGATGTGTTAATCGGCAATATTCGTCCTTATTTAAAGAAGATATGGCACGCTGATCGCATTGGCGGAACAAATGGGGATGTTCTGGTGATTCATCCAAAAGATGTCACTATTAACCCAAAGTATTTGTATCAGGTTTTGGCTGATGACAAATTTTTTGAATACAACATGCAGCATGCCAAAGGTGCAAAAATGCCTCGTGGTAACAAAGAAACGAGGCAATCTGCATTCCCACGGAGGACCGTGGGAACGAGGCAATATGCGTATTACCGCGATTTACTGTTGAGCTTCCCGCGAGGTAATTCAGATGAAGCGGCTTAAATTCGCATTCCCACGGAGGACCGTGGGAACGAGGCAAACTGCATTCCCACGAGACGTGACAGGCAAGCATGCCTCGCGAGGTAACAAAGAAACGAGGCAATCTGCATTCCCACGGAGGACCGTGGGAACGAGGCAATATGCGTATTACCGCGATTTACTGTTGAGCTTCCCGCGAGGTAATTCAGATGAAGCGGCTTAAATCTGCATTCCCACGGAGGACCGTGGGAACGAGGCAATACGAGGCAGGCAGCTGGGGTTCCCACGCAGAGCATGGGAACCATTACGTACTCGCGTTCTCGTTCCCACGCTCCGCGTGGGAATGCATACGGAACTGGTCAAACAATCAGTTCTCGTTCCCATGCTCCGCATGGGAATGCATACGGGGCGTAACTAATGGGTAGAAGCCGCTATACAATTACCGACCCACAGCAACCGCACTTTATTACCTTAACCGTGCTGCATTGGATCCCCGTTTTTACACGCCCAGATACAGTGAATATTGTGCTCGACTCACTGCGCTTTTTAAGCAAAGACGGTCTAAAAGTTTATGCTTGGGTGGTACTTGAAAACCACTGCCACTTTGTTTTGCAAAGCAATCAACTTGATAAAGATATTGCGCGTTTTAAATCATTCACAGCTAGACAATTGATTGAATATCTACAAGCAAAAAATGTAAAAACCATTTTGGATCAACTGGCGTTTTATAAAAAAGCCCATAAAAATGACCGCGCCTATCAATTTTGGCAAGAAGGTGTGCATCCTGAACTGATCCAAGGCGATGCGATAATGCGGCAAAAAATTGAATATATTCACCAAAACCCCGTTAAGCGCGGTTATGTGGATGAGGCTGTGCATTGGCGTTATTCCAGCGCTAGAGATTATGCCGGTAACGCTGGGTTGTTGGAGGTTTGTAAATCATGGTAGTCAGTATGCATTCCCACGCAGAGCGTGGGAACGAGAAAAAATGCGTGCTGCAGATGGAAAATTGCGCATGACCGATGTGATTTACAAAACCTGGGCAGGCAAAACCGGCAAAAAAGTGGTGAGCAAGCAAAATGCTAAGCAATTACAGTTGGCGGGAAAGAGGAAAAACAATGAATAAAATCAGCCAAATTAAGCAGCTTGTTAGCGAAATAAATCGCTTGCATTGTGATTTTTCAAATGATTATTTTGAAACAGGACGAGTTGAAAAGATTAACCTATCCAGAACCATCGCCCATGTGCCAGCCCCGCACATTTACAAATATCGCCTCACCCTGCATGAGAGCGTGAATGATTACCTGATGACGGCAGGCATCGACATAAAATATTTTTACCGCGTAAAAACCCGCGAAAGCATTGACGATAAAATTGCACGTTTTTCAACCCGAGAAGATCAATACCCCGTGAATAACTGGCTCAATGATATTTTTGGTGCGCGCATTATTTTGACTGCAGAAGAAATTACCGCCGTGATGGATTTACTGGATGACTGGCAAGATGAATTGAGCCTAAAAAATTGGTACTTGCGCGATAAAGAAGGCTATCGAGGTTTGCATATTTATTTTAAAAACAAAAATAACTTCTACTTTCCGTGGGAGCTACAAATATGGGATGCAGACGATTTGCAAAGCAATATTCAAAACCACGAAAAATTTAAACGCAATTTTTTGTAAGAGCCAATCAGCCCGTAGCACGTAGGTTGGGGTGAGGAACGAACCCCAACATCACCAACGCGGCCAACATGGCCACCGTGATAAAAAAACAAGCGTTGGGGTTCGCAAGCTCACCCCAACCTACGGAATTGAATTTAAGGCGGGAATCAAACCGATGAGTGACTACAAAACCATTGCCGAATCCAGGAATTTTATCGTTCTGGATAAATACACCCAAGAATGGAAAGTCAGCGAAAGCTACCAGAGCGAATACGATCTGGAGCGGGAGTTCATTGCCGATTTGCAGAATCAGGGCTATGAGTATGTGCGCGGCCTGAATACGCCTGAAGCCTTGCTGGTGAATGTGCGCTTGCAGCTGCAAGCGCTCAACAACGTGCCGTTTGCTGACGGTGAGTGGTTGCGCTTTGTGGAGACATACCTGGATAAACCCAGTGACAGCATCATCGAGAAGACCCGCAAAATTCACGACGATTACATTCACGACTTTGTATTTGACGATGGCCGCATCCAGAACATCTATCTACTGGACAAGAAAAACATTGCCCGCAACAAGGTGCAGGTGATCAAGCAGTTTGAGCAAACTGGCAGCCATGCCAACCGCTACGACGTGACGATTCTGGTGAATGGCCTGCCGCTGGTGCAGGTGGAACTGAAGAAGCGCGGCGTGGCGATTCGCGAAGCCTTTAATCAGGTGCATCGCTACAGCAAAGAGAGCTTTAACAGCGGGCATTCTTTGTTCAAGTATTTGCAGATCTTCGTGATCTCCAACGGCACCGACAGCCGTTATTTTGCCAACACCACGCAGCGCAACAAAAACAGCTTCGACTTCACCATGAACTGGGCGAAGGCGGATAATAGCTTGATCCGCGACCTGAAAGACTTTACCGCCACTTTCTTCCAGAAAAACACTTTGCTGAATGTGCTGCTGCACTACTCGGTGTTTGATGCGAGCGACACGCTGCTGGTGATGCGCCCTTATCAAATCGCTGCCACCGAGCGCATTCTGTGGAAGATAAACTGTGCTTACCAAGCAAAAAACTGGAGCAGCG
>JAXHOG010000090.1:0-105447 GCA_034519605.1 Marinagarivorans sp. | reverse complement strand
TAAATTTTCACAGGCATTGGCAACACGTTCGGATTTTTGCAAATTAATTGGAACAATGGCGATTTGAAATGGTGCAATAGCATCAGGCCAAATAATGCCGCGCTCGTCATTGTTTTGCTCAATGGTGGCGGCCACAACACGCGAAACCCCAATCCCATAACAGCCCATTGTCATAACAGTATCTTTGCCGTTGGTATCCAATACCGAGGCATTCATGGCTTTTGAGTATTTATCGCCCAGTTGAAAAATATGGCCAACCTCAATGCCACGCTTGATGACGATATTTCCTTTGCCACAGGGTGATGGGTCGCCTTCAACAAGGTTGCGGATGTCGGCAATATTGGTGTAATGGGCATCAATTTTCCAGTTAGCATTTATTTTATGAAAATCGGTTTGGTTGGCGCCGCAGGTAAAGTTGACTAGCGTAGCGGCGGTGCGATCAACAATTACGGTAATATTTAATCCAATCGGGCCGAGTGATCCTGGCTCTGCGCCCAATTCATTTTTAATGCGCTCGTCACTGGCAAAGGTGAGTGGGCTGGCCACTTCGGCTAATTTTTCGGCTTTTACTTCGTTGAGTGTGTGATCACCGCGTAATACCAAGGCGACCAACGGTTGGTGTCCAGATTCTTTATTTTTTGTGCCTAACACAATTAAGGTTTTAACGATTTGCGTGGCAGCAATATTTAAAAATTGCGTAACTTCTTCGATGGTTTTTTGTTTGGGGGTCGCTATAAGTTCAGCGGTTTTTGCGCTTTCGGTGCTTGCTGCCGGAGCTAAAGCTTCGGCCTTTTCGATATTGGCGGCAAAATCGCTGGCGTCACTGAAGGTGATATCATCTTCGCCGCTGTGCGCTAATACGTGAAATTCGTGCGAGCCGGAACCGCCAATAGAGCCTGTGTCGGCATCGACAGCTCTAAAATTTAAACCTATGCGATTAAAAATTGCGCAGTAGGCGTTATGCATAATTTGATAGGTTTCTTCCAGCGATGCTTGATCGAGATGAAAGGAGTAGGCGTCTTTCATTAAAAATTCGCGCGCACGCATGATGCCAAAACGGGGCCGAACTTCGTCGCGGAATTTGGTTTGAATTTGATAAAAATTTGCGGGCAATTGTTTGTAGCTTTTTAATTCGTTGCGCACTAAATCGGTAATCACTTCTTCATGGGTGGGGCCCAAGCAAAAACCATTATTGTGGCGATCATTAAAACGCGTTAATTCGGGGCCAAATTGTTCCCAGCGACCCGATTCTTGCCATAGTTCGGCGGGTTGTACAACGGGCATTAACACTTCTTGTGCGCCCGCATTGTCCATTTCTTCGCGGACGATTTTTTCGACTTTGCGCAGCACTTTTAAACCCAGCGGCAACCACGAATATAATCCTGAGGATAGTTTGCGAACCATGCCGGCGCGCAACATCAGTTGATGGCTAACGACAACCGCATCGCTGGGAGTTTCTTTTTGGGTGGTAATTAAAAATTGTGTGGCACGCATAGGAGGGTAAATACCTTGGCTGAAAAAGAAAAAGAGTAAAAAAATTAAGCGCGCATTCTATTGCACTGCGGCTGGCTTGTCAGTGATTTAGGTGCGTAAAAAAGGCGGGTTTCCCCGCCTTTTAAGCTTAAACAATGGCTGTATTGAATGTTACAGCGCCATGTCTTTCAGTTTTTTGAGTGGACGAATTTTTACCGCAATGCTAGCGGGTTTTGCTTTAAACATGATTTCTTCGCCGCTGAAAGGGCTGATGCCTTTACGTGCTTTAGTGGCGGGTTTTTTTACAGTGACAATTTTTAATAAGCCAGGAATAGTGAATTCACCACAGCCACGCTTTTTAATGTGACCTTCAATGACGTTGGTCAATTCTTCAAGTACCGCGTTAACATCTTTACGTGTTAATGCCGTGGCTTGTGTTAGATGATTGAGTAAATCGGTTTTACTGAAGCGTTCGGTAATGGCTTTAACGCTTTGAGCCGCCGCTTTTACTGGTACTTTTTTAACGGCTGGCGCTTTTTTTGCAGCAGAAGCTGTTGCGGCGACTTTGGTCGCTTTGGGCGCAGCAGCAGGTTTTTTAACGGCTGCAGTTTTGCTGGCGGTCGCTTTAGCGGCAGTTGTGGTGGTTGCTGGTGTGGCCGCTGGTTTGCGTGGTGGCATGGTGTTGTCCTCGGGGTTTGTTGTTTTTATTTCGGCGTGGCGTGTTAAATGCGCATTACATTGAGCAAATTTCAGTGCGCATATATAGAGTAAAGTTGTTATGGCGGCAATAAAAAATGTTAAAAACCCTTTAAAAAGCGATGTTAAATGCACATTCAAAGTGTTTTGTAGATTTTTTGAGCCAAAACTCTAGTGTTTTTTTTGAAGATGCAAAACGCCATATTATTTATCAATTGTCATTTATATTTCTTTGAAAGGTAAGATACTCGACATGGCTGAGAGCCTATGTCGGGAAAAAAATAACCGTAAACTGTCCCGTAACTGTCCCGTAAACAATGGGCCGATGAGGTGGCTTTTCGCAGCAGGGTTTGTGGGCGATAAGTTAATCAAAGTCACGGAAAACTAAAGTAGTGGGAAAGTATGAAGTAGTGGGAAAGTATGAAAAGACGAATTTGTACCAAGCCTTTTGAATGGTTGGAGTTATCAAATCAACCCAGCGGCGAGGTTTATTTGTGTTGCCCTGGCTGGTTGCCAAAATCGGTAGGCAATTTGGATAATGACGATGCAAAAACACTTTGGCAAAGTAGCCGGGCGTCTGAAATTCGACAAACCGTAATCGATGGCTCGTTTAAATATTGCAGCAAAGATTTTTGCCCTTATGTAGCCGAACCTTTTGCACCAGAAAGCCCTATTAAAGATGTTGACGAACACGAGTTTCAGGAATATCAATTAATGGTGAATCAACCCGAGTTGTATTTGCCTTCACCGCAAACCGTTAATTGTGCTTATGATCGCTCGTGCAATTTGCAATGTCCTTCTTGCCGAAGTGAAATTCTGCAGGCAAGCAAACAAGAGCGCGAAGGTTATTTCACGCTGATCAATGATGTGTTGGATGTTTTTTCGGGTGACATTGGCGTTCTTTATGTTACTGGTGGTGGTGATCCGTTTGCGTCTCGCCATTACTGGGAGCTATTAACGTCCGATATTTCGGATCGTTACCCGCAATTACAATACCGTTTACATACCAACGCTATTTTATTTACACCCGAGCGTTGGGCCAAAATGCATAAATTACATGGCAAAATTGTGGAAATTGAAATCTCGATTGATGGTGGTCGCGAAACATCCTACGAAATTAATCGGTTTCCCGCTAAGTGGAATGTCTTGTTAGAACGTATGAATTTTGTGGCGTCGATTCGCCGCCAGTTCCCCAATATGGTGCTAAAGCTTAATCATGTTGTGCAGGCTAATAATTGGCGTGACATGAAAGCCTTGGTTGCTTTGGCGCAAGAATGGAGCGCCGATATTGTGAAGTTTTCAAAAATCAATAATTGGGGAACCTATACTCCGGCGGAATACCGCAAGGTTTGCATTCAAAATCCTCTGCACGATGATTTTCAGGATTTTATAGCGTTTCTGGATGATCCTATTTTTGATGCCCCTATGATTATGATGGACGACTTTGCTTTGGAGGCGTCGGATATTATTGCCACCGATTGCGTGTAGAGCTTTTTTCAATAGTCGTGTAAAGCTTTTCTCGCCAGTAATAGCCAAGCCATCTGTTGTGATTGGCTATTACTCTCTTCTCCTCTTCAATAGACCTCTTCAATAGACCTCTTCAATAGACTTAATGCACGCGCTTGTTTAACCGCTTGCCCGCGAAGGCAATGGCTCAGGTATAATGCCCGCCCTTTAAATGGCCACAGTTTTAAGTGACAAATGAATTGCTGTCATTGATCGACTGCGATGGCCGTGTATTTTTAAAAACTGTAACTTTGGATGGTGTGCATGCCTATTTATGAATATCAGTGTACGAGTTGCGGGCATGAGCTTGAAGCACTGCAAAAAATGTCGGATGCGGCATTGACCGATTGCCCCGAATGTCAAAAATCAGACTTAAAAAAGAAAGTATCGGCAGCGGGCTTTCGTTTAAGTGGCGGCGGCTGGTACGAAACTGATTTTAAATCGGGTAATAAAAAGAATTTGACCGCTAGTGACAAGCCCACTGCCGACTCTAAACCTAAAGAAGACTCTAAACCTAAAGAAGACTCTAAACCTAAGGAAGACTCTAAACCTAAGGAAGGCTCTAAACCTAAGGCAGAGTCCTCGACACCGGCTAAAGCTACACCTGCAAAATAAGCGGGTTTTTACTAATTTTTTGTTTGAGAGAAAACAACATGATGCGCAGTATTTATTGCGGAGCACTCCGCGCTACAGATATCGACCAAGAAGTTACCTTGTGTGGCTGGGTAGACCGTCGCCGTGACCACGGCGGTGTAATTTTTATTGATCTACGTGACCGCGATGGCATTGTGCAAGTGGTGTTAGATCCCGATGGCAAAAGCAATTTTGCATTAGCCGATAAAGTGCGCAGTGAGTACGTTTTAAAAGTGACCGGCACCGTGCGTGCACGATCTGCCGCCACGGTTAACAAAAATATGGCGACTGGCGAGATTGAAGTTTATGGCCTGTCGTTAGAGATTTTAAACGTCGCCGAAACACCGCCTTTTCAATTGGACGCGCATATTACCGTCGGCGAAGACGTTCGCTTGAAGTACCGTTATATCGATCTGCGTCGCAACGATATGCAGCGCAACCTGCGTTTGCGTTCCAGCATTACCACGGCAATCCGCAACTATCTCCACGAAAATGGCTTTTTAGATATTGAAACTCCCATTTTGACCCGTGCAACGCCCGAAGGCGCGCGCGATTACCTTGTACCTTCGCGCACGCACGAGGGTAAGTTTTTTGCACTGCCGCAATCGCCCCAGCTATTCAAACAATTGCTGATGGTGTCGGGTTTTGATCGTTATTATCAAATTGCTAAGTGTTTCCGCGATGAGGATTTACGTGCTGACCGTCAGCCAGAATTCACACAGATAGATATCGAAACCTCCTTTATGGATGAAAACGATATTATGAATGTGACCGAAAATATGATTCGCAAATTGTTTAAAGAAACATTGCAGGTCGAATTTGGTGAGTTACCTCGTATGCCGTTTAGCGAGGCTATGGATAAATATGGTTCGGATAAACCCGATTTACGTATTCCGCTGCAATTAGTCGAAATTAAAGATTTGATGGCGGATGTGGACTTTAAAGTTTTTTCGGCACCGGCTAAAGATCCCAAAGGTCGAGTTACCGCATTAAAAGTACCTGGTGCAGCTGAGCAATTAACCCGTAAACAAATTGATGACTACACCAAGTTTGTCAGCATTTATGGTGCTAAAGGTTTGGCTTATATCAAAGTTAACGATCTTAGTGATTTAGAAGAAGGCCTACAGTCGCCCATCGTTAAGTTTTTACCGCTCGACGTACGCAAGGCGTTGCTTGAACGTTTAGAGGCTAAAAATGGCGATATTATTTTCTTTGGTGCCGATAAAGGCAAAATTGTATCCGAAGCTTTAGGTGCTTTGCGCTGTAAGTTAGGGGCCGATTTAAATCTTTATACCTGCGAGTGGGCACCGCTTTGGGTAGTGGATTTCCCGATGTTTGAAGAGCTTGATGGCGGCAAATTTACCGCTATACACCACCCCTTCACGGCGCCTTCATGTTCGCCTGAAGACTTAGTTGCCAATCCTGCCAATGCATTAAGCCGTGCTTATGACATGGTGCTTAACGGCACCGAGCTGGGTGGGGGTTCTATTCGTATTCATCGCCAAGATATGCAGCAAACGGTGTTTAAAATTCTGGGCATAAGCCCCGAAGAACAGCGCGAGAAATTTGGCTTTTTATTAGACGCATTAAGCCACGGCGCGCCACCCCATGGTGGTTTGGCCTTTGGTCTTGACCGTTTGATTATGTTGATGACTAAGTCCGACTCTATTCGCGACGTTATTGCCTTCCCTAAAACGCAATCGGCGGCCTGTGTCATGACCGATGCCCCGGGCGCGGTAGATGCGTTGCAATTGCGTGAGCTTAGTATTGCGCTCAACGTCAAAGAAAAAGAGAAGAAAGCGCCTTAGATATTTAACCTAGAAACCTCAATTGAGCGCCAAAAAGATGTGTAAGCCCTTGATGTGAATAGTGAATGTTAAAAATGCCGGGCAACCTTATTGGTTGTTCAAATTTTTAACCTTTGCTAGGCGCGTCAAGGGATTGCGCAGACTTTGGTGATTCAACTGAGGTTTCTAGGTTTAAGGTCGTTATTCCATAAAATAAAAAAATCCCGCCTCTCAGCGGGATTTTTTTTGCGTATCACTTTTTAATGGAGCAAAGGGCGTGTCTTGGTGCCGAGTTTGAGCGTGTTACAATCGCGCAATTTTTTAAATAACGTTTTTTAAAGACTCAATCGTCTGGGGGTTTACGTGGCTAAGGATTTTGTTGAAGTGGGTGGGCAAAGCGTGGGCACGCAGGTGAGCTCGCCTGTGATTGTGGCTTTGGATGTCGATAACGAGCATGCATGTTTGAGTTTGGCCGAGCGTTTATCGCCAGCCTTGTGCCGTGTAAAAGTGGGAAAAGAGTTGTTTACCGCGTGCGGCCCGAGCGTGGTTAAACGCTTACAGGCAATGGGTTTTGATGTTTTTTTAGATTTGAAATTTCACGATATTCCCGTAACCACCGCCAAAGCGGTAAAAGTCGCCGCCGATTTAGGGGTTTGGATGGTCAATGTACACGCCAGCGGCGGCATGCGTATGTTGGAAGCGGCGCGCGAAAGTCTGGTGCATTACCGTCAGGCGCCACTGTTGATTGGCGTCACCGTGCTTACCAGCGCAACGCAAGATGAGCTAAGGCAATTAGGTATTGATCGAACTCCCGACCAACAAGTCCTACATTTGGCGGCCATGGTAAAAGCAGCGGGTTTAGAGGGCGTGGTGTGCTCGGCGCAGGAGGCTTCGGCCTTGCGCGAACACAATGGCCGCGATTTTATATTGGTCACGCCGGGCATTCGCCCTCGTCAATGCGACGCTCAAGATCAGCGTCGCATCATGACGCCCGAAGAGGCAATAGCCGCCGGCAGCCACTATTTAGTTATCGGGCGCCCGATCACTCAGGCGAGCGACCCTATTGCTATGTGTCAGCAGATTATTGCAGGGGTTACAGGTTTATGAGTTGCATTATTACAGTCGATGGCCCGAGTGGAGCAGGGAAGGGCACTTTGTGCCGCTTGTTAGCTAAGGCCACGGGTTACGCGTTGCTCGATAGCGGTGCGCTTTACCGTTTAACGGCTTTGGCAGCCTTACAGCGAGGTCTCGACATTACCGATGAAGAGTCTGTTGCTGAAGTTGCATCAAACTTAGATGTTGCGTTTATGACTAGCCAAACTGGCGTAGAGGTCATGCTTGAGGGTAAAAACGTAAGCCTCGATATTCGCCAAGAATCCGCAGGCATGGCCGCCTCAAAAGTAGCCGCGCTACCCTTGGTGCGCGCGGCATTGTTGGCACGCCAGCGCGCCTTTGCTTCGACTGAAGGTCTAGTCGCCGATGGCCGCGATATGGGCACTGTGGTATTCCCGCATGCAGCTGTTAAATTATTTTTAACCGCGAGCGCACAGGTGCGTGCCGAGCGCCGCTTATTGCAGTTACAGGCTAGTGGCGAAATGCCCGATTTTGACAAGATTCTAGCGGCGATTATTACGCGTGATAAACAAGACTCCGAGCGTGCAAGCTCGCCTTTAGTCGCAGCACCCGATGCGATATTGCTCGATTCGACCGTACTGTCGATTGAGCAGGTGTTCGACGTGGCGCTACATGCTGTTAAAAAATACACGTCTCTTTAGTGATGCTATCGGAGTAAATTATGGCTTTTATAAAGACATTGTTGATTTGGCTAAGACGATTGTTGTTGTTGGTTTGGTGTCTCGTTTTAGCGATTGGTGTGACCAAGTTTTATATGGATAACACGGCAGCTACCAACGTTGTATTGTGGGGCGCCCAATTTACCGATGTGGCGGTGTCGCGGATTATTTTTGTCGCTTTAGGTTTGGGCATGTCGGTCACTTTTTTGCTCTTGGTGCCTTGGGTTTTGTGGTTGCGTACCAAGTTGATTAAAGCGCGTTATCAATTGGCCAAAGCCCAAAACTCGCTGCAAACGTTGAACATCAAACCTTAGTCTTTGCATTAAACCTAAAAACCTCAGTTGAGCGCCAAAATTAAGGCTTAAAAAAACGCTGTCTTAGGATGGCGGAGTCTTGCGGTTATGCTGTGCATTTGCACCATTGGCAATGTCCGAGCGGTAAGACTTGGGGGCAGTTGGTTGCCATTCATTGTTGGTTGCCATTCATTAGTTGGCAGCGAAATAGGGTGAGTTTATTCGCTCATAGGTAGTGTGATACTTAGGTTTTCGTTGTGTATGTTTCCGCAATCATCAATATAAAAAGGCTCAAAACTCATCGCGTTATTACTCGCAAATAGCGTGAGATTTTCGATGTAAGACGTAAAGCTATTCGCAAAGCGCATGCAGTGCAGGCTTTCTTCCACAAAGCTTATGCGATACACCTCTGGGTCATCATTGCCGTCGCATAAAAAATAATCAAAATGACTATCGTGCTGGCTAATAAGCAGCGCATTGCTGGGTAATAATTGCGTGCTTTGAGTCATATTGCGTTGAGATTCAAACTCTTCGGCGATTTCTTTTAAATCATCAAAATACAGTGAAGCCCAGCCCGCTAATCGTCCTGCCGAACGGCCGCAAAGGTGCAAGAATTGAACATAAGTCGCAGGAAAGCGACGTTCAAATTGTTTTTCTAGGGCGTGGATATCGCTAAGTCGCACACCGACAAGATCGGTGCTTTTGGCCACATGGTGTTCGGCCATTAACTGGATGATTTGTTTTAGCTGCATAAAAGCCGTGTAATAAGATGAGCGTTACGGAGGTTTATTCTTATGGCCGCATTCTAGGTAGGCAATAAGGTATTGCCCAGTGAAAAATGATAATTGGCGTAAAACATTGTTTAAATGTGCTTTTATCCCGTAAATTCAAATTATCGTCACTTTTCTGATTATCCTAAAAACCTCAGTTGAGCGCCAAAAAGATGTGTAAGCCATTGATGTGAATAGTGAATGTTAAAAATGCCGGGCAACCTTATGGGTTGTTCAAATTTTTGACGTTTGCAAGGCGCGTCAAGGGATTGCGCAGACTTTGGTGATTCAACGGCGGTTTCTAGGATTATTAACAGACAAAGTATTTTTGATATGCCTGGACTGTAAAAACAACTCAAAACCTATGCTTATTTAGTCTTAAAGCACCAATTTTTTTTGCTTTTTGTCGTCGTGGCATAACATAGAATAAGGCCATGATTCACGAGGTACTGAGTGATGAATACAGTCATTAATTCTGGTCTCCAAGGTTTGTATCGCAGTAGCCAATCGATTAATTCGTCGGCGCAGGCCATAGCGTCGGCCAATACGCGCTCTGTATCGGGCGATGCACTTTCTGTCGATGCCGTAATAAATTCGCAAAATATCAACGCGCCGCCGCAGTTATCACCTTATTCGAATGTGACGACCGGTGCTGTTAATTCTGCATCAAGTGTTGAGTCCTCCCAAAATATTGCCGAAAACCTCGTTAACCTACAGCGGCAGGCGCAAATTTTTACCGCATCAGCCCGCGTCCTTAAGGTAGGTAGCGAAGCATTGGGTAGCTTGATCGATGATTACCGCTAGCTTGCCACTTTATTGAAATTGCCAATATTGGCGTCAAGTTTGTATCGAGGTAAATGATGATATCTCCATCTAATAACACAGTTTCTCATCCTACGCCCGTGTGGCAAAACGGTGCCCAAAGTAAGATGGCTGAATACGATAAGCCTATTTTACAAGAATCTACCTTGAAGGCTTTGCAGGGCGCGGCTGCGCCAGTTAAGCAGCAGCTTTATTTTAAAGAGGGCGATATTCAAAGCCTTTTCACCCGCGCCGTCAGTGCGTCGGCGTATGAGCCCAATATTGCGCAACAGCTTGTGACCTATAACGCTTCGGGTCGTTTAACTCCTGCCACACAATCGGTTTACAGCGCAGATTATGGGCGAAACGTCGGATCAGTTGTTGATATGGGGGCGGGTGTTGAAGTCAAATCAGGTGTTGCTGATGGTTCTTCGGTTAATGCCTTGTTCAGCAAAGCCACATCTTCTTTAACGGGTGACCCAGATAATGGCTCGAGCTCAGAAAAAAATAGGTAACTATTCAGCACCGAGCCAAAATTCACCCCTTGCTTTCCCTGCATGGGCTGGCGCTTAAATGCCCTGAAAACAACCACCCAACTGCATGTTTACGTGGAATCCGCACCTGATTAAATCGGCTTGTAGGCCGATGGCTGAATACTCACGTTTTTTAGTTGCACTCACTCACTGGGTCGTTTTATCTTTCGCGTAAATTTTTTAATGCCACCAAAAGGTCAATCATGAAAAATACCCCCAGCCATTTTTTTGCCTACATCAGTAAAATTCGGTGGATTATTCGCTGGGGTTTAAAGCGCAACGCCATTGCCGAAAATGTGATGGAGCACAGTTGGGAGGTGGCCACCATTGCTCATGCCATGGCGATTATTGGTAATAAACGTTTTGGGCGCGATTACGATGCCAATTTGGTCGCTACCACGGCGTTGTATCACGATGTGTCTGAAGTAATAACCGGTGATATGCCCACACCGATCAAATACCATTCTGAGGCTATGCAGACCGCATTTAAAAAAGTCGAGATTCAAGCCGAGCGTGAATTAATTAATTTATTACCCGCCGATTTAAAATCGGAATTTTTTTCTCTGGTCGTTTCGTCAGAAGTTCCCGAAGATATTAAGCGTTTAATTAAAGGCGCCGATACCATCGCCGCCTTTTTAAAATGCCAAGAAGAATTAAAAGCGGGCAATACCGAATTCACCAAAGCCGCCGAAGATATTTCGGCGCGTTTGGCCAGCTTTAATATGCCCGAAGCCAATTGTTTTTTAGAGATTTTTTCACCAAGTTATAAGCTCACGTTGGATGAGTTATTAAATGGTGGCGAAAAAGTGCGTGCGCTGTCGTTGTAAGTACAGCTATAAACTAGGTACCAATTAAGGTTGTGAGGGGTCAAGCTTGTCAGCGTCCAACGCCATTGAGGTGCGCATTTTTATTAGTGCGCAGGAGTATCTTTTAATGTACAAGGGCATCGCACGGGATGTATCAGCGACGGCGGTTGATGGCCGAAGGGTACGTTTCCCCGCGCATATATTGCAAAAGTTTGTGACCCGCGAAGGTATTCGCGGGCGTTTTTTAATTCAATTCAGTGCCGCTGGAAAATTCGAATCGGTAAAACGGTTGGGTTAACCTGTGGCAAAATTAAAAAAATTGCGCAATCGTTTTATTTTCTGAGCTTTACTTTTAGGCGAAGAAGTCGGTTTTTAGGATTAGAATAAATTTAAAAAATAATCCCAATTAAAACTCTCGCCAGGGTCCGTCTTGCGCTCGGGTGCGATGGTGTTGTGGCCGCTAATGCGGGCGGGATTAATGTGTGGGTAGTGCTGCATTAATGCATGGCTTAAATGTTGTAGTTGCGCGTATTGCGCTGACGTATAGGGCAGTGTATCGGTGCCTTCTAACTCTATACCTATGCTGTAATCGTTACAGTTTTCGCGGCCTTCAAATATTGATTTTCCTGCATGCCATGCGCGTTCATTAAAACTCACACACTGAATAATTTCGCCACTGCGTTTTATTACGCAATGGGCCGATACTTGTAATTGATAAATAGATTCAAAATACAGGTGCTGCTTAGGGTCGAGCTGATTACAAAAAAAATCCTCGATATAACCGTTATTAAATTGCCCCGGCGGCAGGCTAATATTGTGCACGATAATTAAATCGACCACTGTATTGTGCGGGCGCGAATTAAAATTGGGGCTGGCGCAATGACGAGCGTTAATTAGCCAGCCATCAATAATGGATAATGGCGGTTTTTCGGGCAGGGTATCGGGCATGGTATCGCCTTTTTTGTTTTTAATTTTTGTAACTGTTCAGGGTTTTTGTAGGCCTTTAACCCAGCGCATTTGTTGGAAGCCTTGTTCGTCCATTACTACCAGCTTGTGCCAGCCGGGCGTTAAAGAAACTGCCATTTCGTGAAATACACGGGTTTGGCCTAAATACGTATCATCAAAATGCCAAAACAAAGTTTGTTGTTTGTCTTGATGGCGTGCTTTAAAAATTGTGTTTTGTTGCTCGCCATCTAAACCGCGCGGTAAATATATTTTACTGCCTTCTAATGGATAAATAATATCCAGTGGTTGCTCGTTAGTGTACTGCGCTAAACCTTTAATACAATCGCTGCGCCATGGCGGTAAGGTCGCGTAAGTGTTGTGTTGGCGCCAATAATAAGCGATAGCAGGTGGTAAAATAAAAGCGCTGGCGGTGTGCATGTTCGCAGCCGATTCACAGCCGCCATGCACACGCGTTTGTAATGTTTGATCTAATAAAATACGGCGATGGTGCGGACTTTGTTGTTGGAAATAACTATTTTTAGGTGCAAAAGTGGTAGCTGTTTTACAGCCGTCGGTGGCGAGATAACCATTTTGCGCACAAATCACCAAAGGTTTTAAATCGTACAGCGGTTTTTTTGGCCACGCGGCGGTGGGCAACATATCGAATATTTTAAACAGTGTGGGAGCGGCGCTCACGCGTCCACTTAAACCCGCCACACCTTCGCCTGTAGCATTGCCCGTCCACACACCTACGGTATAACGCGGGTTACTGCCAATGGCCCACGCATCGCGTAAACCATAGCTGGTGCCGGTTTTCCATGCGATGGCTTGGCTGTTGGCGTAATCGCGCCACCATTGATTGTTGCCCGGCCGCGAGACTTCTAATAAGGCTTCTAATGTTAACCATGCGGCGCCGGTGGATAATATCTGGGCATTTTTATCATTAATAAAATCGGCATTTTTTTTGTGCTTGGAATTATTTTTGAGTATTTTAATGGCTTGTGTGGCTAGCGCATGGTTGTTTGAATTCGCTTTTGCACTAGCCATTAAACGCGCATAAATCGCCGTAATATCCCAAAGTGAACCTTCGGCTCCGCCTAAAATTAAACTTAAACCATAATCATCGGCGGGCCTAAACAAGGTGCTCATGCCCATGTTTTTTAACGCGTCGTAAAATTGCCCAATACCGTAAATTTTAAGCATATTTACGGCGGGAATATTTAAGGATTGCGCCAGTGCGATTTTTGCAGGCACAGCACCTTTGTAGCTATGGTCGTAATTTTCGGGGCTAAAACCATTAAAATTAATGGGGATGTCGGGCACTAGGGTTTCTGGTAATAAATAACCACCCTCCAAAATTAAACCGTACAACAGGGGTTTTAATATAGAGCCTGTTGAGCGCGGCTTTTGCGCAATATCGACATCGCCAGATAACACCAGCTGTTGTTTGGTGTTTTTTAAATTCACTGTGCTATTGCCTAAGTAGGCCACTGTGCGCATGGTTTGATTATCAATAATCACCACGGCAAAGTTGTGAATACCTTGTTGGTATAATTGCTGGCTTTGATGTTTGGCGAGGGCTTCTAAGCGGCGCTGTAAATTGGCGTCTAGTGTGGTTGTTAGTGTGGTTGTGCTTTTTAATGATTTTTTATCAGTGGTCTGTTTAATTAATGTCGCAAATAAATGTTTGGCTAATTTTGGGAAGGGCGCTGGTTTTTGTGGGATAGGCTCCAATACGGCAAGCTGGTATTCTAAATCTGTCATAGTGTTTTGAGAGCGTAGTTTTTGTAATAAACGATTACGTTTTTTAATCAGCTGATCACGACTGCGGCCGGGATGAATTAATGCGGGGCTATTGGGTAATACCGCCAAAGTAGCTGCTTCGGCCCAAGATAATGCGCCTGCTTCGCGATCAAAATAACGTTGGCTGGCGGCACTAATGCCCACAATGTTACCGCCAAAGGGGGCGTTATTAGCGTAGAGTAATAAAATGTCAGATTTACTTAAATGCCATTCCAATTTAAGCGCTAACAATATCTCGATAAATTTATTTAAATAGGTGCGAGGTTGATCTTTGCGCAGCATGCGCGCCACTTGCATGGTGATAGTGCTGCCGCCGCTAATGATTTTTTTATGTTGAATATTGCTGATTAATGCGCGCACTATCGCTATTGGGTTGATGCCCGGATGATAATAAAAGTGCTCGTCTTCGTAGGTGATGAGTGCGGCAGCATAGTGAGGCGATAATTGCTGCATAAGGGGTAATCGCCATTGTTGGTCGGCGGCGACTTTGGCATTGATTAATTCGCCTTTATCGCTTAGTAAAATAGGCGATAAAGGTGAATTAAAACTTAAATTAACGGACCAAAAATGAAAGACCGTTAAGGTAAGCGTTAAAAATGTAGCCGCTAATAAAAATCTAGCCGCTAATAAAAAGGCGCGCAGTCTATTCAATAATAAGCTGCGCTTTTGATGCGTTAAAAAAATCCCAGCGTACTGGTATTTTATAGATTTAAAAAAGTGAAAGCGCACGCTTATTGCGCAACAACTTCAACCCATTGGCCTTGAGTATTGGCTTGGGTTGTTTCGTCGTACATGACATTAACGCGGCTAGTGGGCAAATAATAACGGCCCGCGTAAGTCGCATTTAAAACGACTTTTATTTGCACGCTCGATTGATTTTTATCGCTGTAGCGGTAGTGCCAATAATGCTCTTTCCACAAACTAAAATAACTGAGCATGCGATCGTCGCGAATATCTTGGTAGTCTAAGTTGGTGGCTTGGCTGTCACCTTCTAAGCGCTCGTTGCGAATTTGCCAGCCACTCGGCAAAACATAGGTGAGCGCGATATCTTCTATTTTATAGCTGGGGCTGTTGTTGTCGGGGGTTACGGTAATATTGGCGATAAAATCTTTGCCCTGCGGCAATGTTGCAATATCTAAGGTTTCACCATTAAGTGCGGAATAGTTAATGGTGAGGATTAAGCCATTAGCGGTGGCCTTTTCGTTACCGGCACTCGGCACACCCGTATTACTCACCTGTACAAAAATATCTTGTTGGCCATCGTTGCGAATTTGCAGATTTTTACCGATTAAAGCGTCGCTTAAAGGGATTTGTTGCAAGGTTTTACGCGAGGCAATCGCTTGCCAATCGCTGGCAGATTCTTTAATGGCAAAATCAAAACCTTGGTCTATATCGGCCTCGGCACTAAAACTGGCGAGTGCAATAAGACTAAATGCTGTGGATTGCGTGCTTAACCAGTTATCGGTATTTAATTGCTTGGCTATTTGAGTGGCGCTTTCCCATGCTGCTTCTTTGAGCCCCAACTGGCTTTGCGCTATTAATAACAAACTGATGTTTTGCAGTTTTGATCCGTAATAATAACTGTTGTAGGTGTTGGCTTCGGCTTTATTGGGGGCCGCATTAAACAGTTGTTGGGCGGCGTCATTTACGCCCATTAATTGATAACTGCTGGCTAATAACCAGCGTGCGGTGGTTTCGTCATTAAGGTTGTTGTTGCGGCTAGAGGTATTCCTATTAATATTTTTAATTAATGTTTCTCGAAAACGATTCATGGCGGCCAAATCGGGTTTTTTCGCTAATGCCAATACGTAAAGTGAATAGGCATTGGTTTGTTGTCCGTAGGCGGTGTTATTTGAAATGGAAAAGTTTTTACTGAAACTGGTTAAATACTGCAGGCTTTTATCCAACAAGGTTTGTGATACAGGATAACCCTGTGCTTTTGCTAAGACTAAAAAGTGGGTGGCGTAGATGTTGGCCCAGTGGTTGATATGATCGGTGCCGGGCCAATAGCTCAGCGCACCATCAGCCAATTGAAAATATAAATACTTATTGAGCGCGGCATTAATATTATTTTGCACACTCTTTTTTTGCTCTGTACTTAGTGTGGTTAATTTCTCCAGTAGTAATTGCGGAAAAACCGCCGAGGTAGTTTGCTCTAAACAGCCATGCGGATAACTGATTAAATACTCTAAACGTTTTTGCAAATTAAGCGGCGGTAAAATGCCCGCTGTCACGCTGGCTTTATTGGTGCTTTTAATGCCGTGCTCGCTTAATGTCGGGCTCCATATTTCGCCCGCTGTTAATTTTTTTGATTCACTTTGGGTGGACGGTAAATTGGGCGAGCGGGACTCTAGATATAAGGTTTCACTAGCACTTTCTTGCTGGCCATTTTCTGGGTTGGTACTTGTCGCCATAACGGTTATTTTGCCTTTGCCAACTTTATTGGCGACGGTCAGCGGGAAGGTGAGGGTGGTATCACCGACATCATCAAAATGATAGGTTTGAGTATTTTTTTCGATATTAAAAATATCGCTTGCTGTCACCGTGACACTCACATCTTTAATATTTTTATCGCTCACAAATAAAGTGACTGGCATGTTTAACGATTCTTGTGGCCCAATAACACGCGGTAACGTAGTTAATAAAGTTAATGGCTGCGTGACCTTTATGGTTTGTTCGGTTTTGCCATAGGCTTTATTTTCGCTGGCGACAACCATCACTCGAACCGCGCCCATGTATGGAGGCAACATGATAGTGTGTGTTTTAGTTTCGCCAGCCGCCAAGCTAAAAGCGCCTTCAAAAATAACCACGGGTTTAAAACGTTGCTCGTGTTTATTATCTTTATTTTTACCTGCAGCATCACCACCAATACGTAATAAACGTTCTAAATTGGCGCCATAAGCACCAACGACACTGTCAAAAATATCCCACGTTTGCACACCGAGTGCTTCGCGTCGATAAAAATAATCATGCGGGTCGGGTGCGTTAAATCCTGTTACGCCTAATAAACCTTCGTCGACAATAGCGAGGGTGTAACTCATGCTGCGTTTTTTTTGTTCGCTCACGGTGAGTGTAAATGCGCTTTCGGGAGGTGTGTGTTCGGGCGCTGTAACGATCGGTTGTAAATGGGTTTTGGGATTGGTGACTTTTATGGGGTTTATGCCATAAAGGCGGATCGGGGCATCGGTGGTTTTATTGTTATGGGGCAAAATAAGCGCAACGTTTATATAAGCGTTAGGCGCCATATCATCGGTAATGGGGATGCGCAAACTGTGCGCGCTGGGCGAGATATTTTGCCATTGTTGGCTGAGTATTTTGGCGCCTGTCTCAATGCTGTAGAGCGCGCGGCCATTTAGGCTGGCGGGCAAATTAACCGTCATGGTATCGCCAACTTCGTAGCTGTCTTTATCGGTTTCCAACACTAATTCGGTGGCGGCATTGCCCGCATTTTGATTATTACTCCAGCCTAAATACACAATTTGGCCTGTACACTGTTGTTGATTATTAGATGGTTGATTACTGCTTTGACAGACACGCACTAAATGGCGACCCCACTCATAAGTATTTTTGGTGAGTGTCCAGGTTGCTTTGCCATTTGCATCGGTTGTGATGCTGTCGTGTTTAATCGCCTTGTGTAGATCGCTACGAATATAGTTGGCGATGTTTTCGTTATTTTGATCCCACCACCAGCGCCAATCCAAACTGTAAACGTCGATGGTTAAATTTTGGTTAGCAACGGCTTTGCCGTCGTTATCAATGGTAATTAATTGCACGGCTTGATCACTTTCGCGATCAATTGAACCTCGGTAGCCTTCACCTTCTTCAATGAAAATACCGGCCCATTGGTTGTAGGGGTAATAGTCTAGGCTGCGTATGGCGGTACTAAAATTGCCACTTTGCTCAAACACACGGTTAACAAATACGGCTTGTAATACGCCGGGTGCGCCGCTTTGTTGATTTAAATTTAATTCAAATACGGCTTTGCCTTGGGCGTCTAGCTGCCCCTCAAAGGCGGTAAATTCTTGTTGTTCATATTGGCTGGCTAAATCATCAAATTGATATTTTTGCCATTGTTCAAACTGTGTTTTTTTAGGGCGTAACTTTACATTTACGTCGGCTTTTAATTGTTTTGCGCTGGCGCCATTTAACCACTCGGCCGTTAAGGTGACGCTGTGGCTTTTAGTGCTCGGCATTAATTTTTTTTCGCCGGCCTCTAAATCTATTTTTAAACGATTGGGGATAAAGGCTTCAACTTTTAAGGCTACATCAAAATATTCGCCACCTGCACGAGCAATCGCTCGCCATGTTCCTGTGGTGGATTCTGGTGTGGTAGAAAATTTGGCGATGTAAATATTACCCCTGGGCTGGGTTAAGGTTTGTGAATCTATTTTGGTGCCGCGCGCATCAAATAAATCAATAATTACGGGGTAGTTTTCGGGTAGGGGTTTATCATTTTGTAAAATAAACGAAAGATAAATATCGTCACCTGGACGCCAAAGGTCGCGTTCACCGTAGAGAAATCCTTTAAGGCCGCCGTTAAGGGTTTCGCCACTGACATCAAATTGGCTAGTGGGTAGTGCCTCGTTGCGGGCGACCACAAGAAAGTTTTTATCGGTAAAGTTTTTATCGGTAAAGTTTTCCACACTCACAACATAAGGCACGCCTTTAATTTTTTGCTGCCAAAAGCCATCGCTGTTAGTTTTACCTTCGGAGATGATTTGTTGTTGGTAGTTGTAAACGGTAATTTTTGCATTACTTGCAGGCGAGCCGTTATTAATGGAGGTGGCGGTAATATGCAAAATATCATCACGGCCTTGTTTGGCCACAATGCCAAGATCCGACACCCATAAATTTCGCTTATCTTGGATTTTGTCTGAGTTGTAGGCAAAGTAACTTTTTGAGCAAGGATCATTGCGCTCGCTGTAACTTAAATAGCCATTGTCGTCACCGTAATATTGGTGAAACCAATTGGGTTTGTGCTCGTTATTTTCTGGGCCATCGTAATTATCGAGTTGATTTTCTGTGAGGCTTGTGGGCTTTAGTGCTTCGGTTGTGCGTGCTGGGCAGGGGTAAATACTGGTGGCATCGGTCATAGCTACCGATAAATTAATTATGCCATCGGTATGTTTGGCCATTAATGCGTTGAGGTCGAGGTGATAAATATGTTTTTTATCCAGTTCGGCATCGGGTAGGGTAATTGTTTTTGACCAGATAATGCGCCCAGTTGAATTGTCGGGGTAGTTGTCGCTAGCACGGCTATTGCGCTGTAAATAATAATGCAGGTTATTTTCGTAAATTTTAAACGCGGTGATTTGGATGGCACGGGTATTAGTGGTTTCTATGGGGATCGATAATTGGCTATTGGGCGGTAGAATATTGCCCTTGTTAACAAATCTTACGCTGGGCGGAAGAGATGCAAAAACCAGATTTTTCTCAAATACTTTTGGTAAAGATATTTTTTTAGTCGAGTGCAAGGTATCTTGAATAATAAGATTAACGCTATTTTCTAGTGCTGTTTTTGGGTAAATAAATAAGCTGGCTCCATCAATTTTGGCATCCACTACTTGGCCATTGAGGGTAATTAAACCGTTGAGATCTTGTTTGCCATCTAGCGGCTCAGAAAAAACAACCTCAATACTTTGTTGTGGTAATTGATGGCTACGCGTGGCGGTGATTTGGAATATATCCAGTGCGGGAAGTGTGAGTGTCTTTTGGCCTTTTTGTGTATCGCCAATCACCACGCTGTCCCATTGCAATTGTAATTCTTGATTGTTGTTTGTACGTTTTAAGTTTTTAAAAGTAAAACGATAACTATCATTTCCTACGGCTTCCCACTCGGGTTTTAGCGTGATAGGCGCTGCGTTTTTTGCCGATCCATCAACAGGAGAATAAGTGGCGATTAAAAATTTTTCCAGATTTTCGACCGCAATGACATTGCTGCTGGTTAATTGGCCGGAGATTTCCATGTCAGTTTTGTTGCTGGGTTTTAAGCCCTCAATACGAAGGTCGAAGCTCTGGCTTTCGTTATCGTCTTTCGTGATTTCTGCGGTTTCGGCTAGCTCTTCGTAGGCGGTTGCATCTTTTTTTACACTATCATTTGGTGTTTCTTTGGGGTTTCCACAGCTCGATAATATGCACACCAATAGGCTAAATAGCACATATTTAAAAAATAGCGGCGATTGGGAAGCTGGGTGATCGAACAGTGTGGCGAGTAAGCGAGCCATGTGGGTATCCCTAGTGTTTTAAAATAGGGCGCAATAATATCACGGCTGATAAATAAGCGGTTTTAAGCACGCCGCTTGGTGGAGTGATTTTAGGATGAGGCCGCGTTATATCAGTTGAAATAATATGATGAATTATAGGGGGCCATTATCCATCATATTATTGTTGCTACGACGCAAACCTGTGACTACCGCTTCCAGTGCTTTATCAAAAACCATTCCGTGTTCTATAGGCAGTAATTGCCTATTTTTAATCGCTTGTATGACTTCACTGATATGTAATTCGGCGACTTTAATGCCGTTGCGATTAATAAAAATGAAGCTATTTGTTTGTTTAATAACGGCCGCTAAACGACAACGAATAGTTCCAGTACCTAGTTCGTCGTAATCAAATAAAGCCCCGCGCGCAAACTTCTCTATTTTCACTTGGATTTCGGCATTAATATCGAGTGCAGTTTGCTCAGTTGCAGTAGGTTCAGCAGTAGCTGCGACAGCGCTGACGGTACTGGTTGAGGTTGCTTTGGATGCTGCGGGCACATTGGCGGTAGGCTGGTTTTTAATCGTTGAGTTAAGCGTGTTGGTATTTAATGCTTCTATATCAATATCAATAGTCTGAGCGGCATCGTTATTTTTGTTGCGGCCTTTTATGCGCTGGGTATTCCCTAAGTCACTGTGGGGCGAATATTCGTCATAACGGTTGCTTGCACGTTCAACACTGCCGGGGGCAGGGGCCTCTGTGGTGTGTGTATTTTTTAGCCTAAAGGCTTCGGAAGGCGCTTGCCCTTTTAAACACAAACACAGTGTGTGGTGTATTTCTTCAAATATTTCGGCGGCATCAAAAGCGTTGTAGGCGCAGATACATAAGCACTGCTGTAAGCGGGGGATGAATGTGGGCAAATATTGGCAGCGGCTGATTTTATCTTTTTGTGATGTGCAGGGCGTTGCTAATTGACAGAGCCTTTCGAGTAGATCGGTGTGCTCTTTCCATTCTGCCGAGTGCACGCTGTATTTAAGTGCGATAACCGCCAGCACTTTTTGCCAAAGTTGGCGTGCAAAAACCCTAACAATAGGCGCTGCAATACGTTGCTCAAGAATGTTTTTAATGGCGGTCTCGGCGAGGCTGTCGGCGTCATTCGCTTTAGTTTTGCCATTGCTGTAGTTGTTTAACCGAGCGTTGAGTAATGATAATTCGTGATCATCTCGTTCTTTGCTTTTGCGCAGCTTGATTAAAACAGCCATAAATACGCTAGTGTCACAGGTGAGGTTTTGAGCGACCTCAAGCGTTAACGCATCGATTTGTTTAATGACAGGATGTTGTTGATCTTTATCTTGTTGGTATTGCCAGCCAAGCCCAGCAATAACCAGTTCGTTGAGTAGGTAGCGAGCGGGGTGGCGGCTATCGGAAAAAAAACCATGGTCAATCAAGCTGATTTTAACCATGGGAATAAGCAGGCGGATAAGGTAATTTTTTACGATCTTGTCAAGGCTTGGATTACGGGTGACTAAGTCGAACATCACACTCACTAATTTAATGAGTTCATTATCGTGAGGCGAAAATTTTCCGTGTATGCCTAGTTGTTGTTGGATTTTTTGGAGTTGTTTTAATACGCCACTGGGACTTAGTGGCGCGCTAGTTTGACGGATGTGTTGTTGTGCGGCATCTAATATTTTTAGCCGTTCTTGATGAGAAAAAAATTCGTGATTGGCTGCATCGCCCAAAACATTTTCAATGATGCGCACGGTTTCTTTATCATTTTCGCTGATTGCACGCTTGTTACGGCGGCTAAGCAGTGTGATGTATTTGCCTGAAAAATGGTTATCAATGGCTTTTGCTTTGGGTACATTGTATTGATCGAGCTGCTCTTCTACAGCGCTATAGATGTTGCCAAGATGGTCAAAAAAGAGGCTGTTAAAAATAGGGATAATCAGCGCTAATGACGATTCGCTAATCGGCAATCTTGCAGCTTGCTGGTTGAATAGGCGGCTAAGGGTTTCGGGGTTGAGCGGGTTGGATTTGGTGATTTTTTTATTCAGTAAAAAACCTAAGCGCGTATCAATACCGGCTAAGACTACGTTGTTGCTGGCGAGGCAATTATTAACCGATTCATCGATCAGCACTTGGAGAGCTATATCGATAGATGGCGCTTCGGCCTCTGCACCGAGTGTGGCGGCTAATAACTCGGCGTAGCTGACATCCAGTGCGCCTAAAAATTGTTGGGTAAAACTGGTTTCTTGACCACGAAAAATACGCAAGTCGTTAAAAGCTTGCGTATCGAGCGGCGGCTTTGTTTTATCGGCCGATTTAAAGAGCGCGTCCATGGAGCGCTCAAAAAATAGACCCAGTAAAATTTGGGTGATGATTTTTTGTTTTTTATTGACTGCAAGCATGGCCGGGGGGAGGCGAGCAAACAAGCCGCGTTGGCGCGCGGTGAGTGCGGGATTTAAATCTATTGTATTGGCAGTGTTTTGCACAAAGTACCCCTTAAATCCTATGGTCGGAGCTTAAAAATTTACAGTCTGAAAGCAACATTAATGACGCCTTTTGACAACCATACATGAGTGCGATTGCTTAAATATGCCTCTCGTTACGCCGTAACTTATCGTGTTTGACGGCAACCTTTCGGTGTCGAAGCTCTTGCTCGATTAGAACTGTTGACTAAAATCTGAGCGTAAAGTTTGATTTCAAAAGGAAATAAAAACGTATAAAGCTAATTCACTATTTACTTTACACCATACTTTTGTGGTGATTGTACTTGGAGGTTGTATTGGCCGATAAGCGTTAGATTGTTTTGTTACTGATGTGTGAAAAATACAACTTTTTAAATGATTGCCGTGACAATCATTGCCGTCACAGCCTTTGGCTGTAGGGCTTTAGCCAATGTTAAAAGTAAATTCGACGATGGTTTTATTGGATAAAATTAGCTCTAGGCGGTAACGGCCTGCTTTAAGGCCCGAGCGATCAAGATCGAGTACAAATTCACTTTGCCCTTGTGGGCCATTTACAAAAATAGGCTTGCTGGTGAGCGCTTTGTTGCTGGAGTGATCTATTAGTTGAGCCTGCAATAATACCTTGCCTTCATTTAGATTGAAGTAATCAAACTTAAAGAAGATTTTATCGCTGACCGCAATGGTGCGTGGCTGCCTTTGGGTTAGGTCAATATGACCTACGCCGGATGCTTTTATCGTGCCGATTCGCGGCAGGTGTTGGTATTGGTAGGTGGTGATTTCATCCGCAATGGTGGCTTGTAGTTTTTGGATGATAGTGAGGTTGGGCTGGCTACTGGCGAGCTCCTCCATAATCTTTTGCGCGTCATCAATTTTGCCAGCGGCAATCACTTGGCTTAACAGCGTGTGTTGTTTTGCGAGTAACGATTCTTGCTGTATTTGCGCTTCGGTATTGTGTCTATCTAGGGCCAAAATTGCGGTGTAGGTTGCGAATGCATTTTGTTGCGCAGGCGCAAAATAGCGGGCATTTTTTTGATGGCGTTGAGCTTGATCTAAAAGTGCGCTGATTTTTTCTTCGAGTGTTGACGAGCTTAGAATTTGGCCTTCAAGCTCTAGTGCCGGCGGGTAGCTGGGTAGAACCGTTAGCGCAAGATGTATGGCTTGGCGGGCAAGCGCTGGCTCGGCATTGCGCAAGGCTTTTTGGCTTTGCGCAACATAGTATTGAGCAATATTAGTAATGCCTTCTTTGGCGGGAATAAGGTCGGGGGCTAAAGCGAGCGCGGCTTGGTAATAATCGTTGGCGTTATCGTCCATCGGCTCGACGAGCTGTTCTTGATTCCATGCGCGCTGGCCTTTTGCAAGAAGATCTTCCAGCTTGCTGCGCTGTGTCATTTGGCTTCTGGCGCGTTTGAGCTCGGGGGACTCATATTTTGGAAACAGCGTAATGATAGAGGCCAAAATACGCTGTGCCTCTTTAAAGTCGCCTCGATTAAAACGCGGGTCCAGCTCGGCGGTGAGTGCGGTAGCCAGGTCGTTGAGCTTGTTGATGACGGCGGGGTTGTTGGGTGTGAGCTGGAGTAGCTCTCGGTAAAACCCAACTACCTTGGTAACTTCGACGTCATCATATTGCCCTGTTTGTAAATGGATGGTTTTTAAGCTGGCCTCAATGGCGGCGCCCAATCGTTCGGCGCGCGCCTCTTGTGCGGGCGTTAGTGGTGACGTTTTTCCTAAGATTAAATTGCCTAATGCCGCATGTGCAGAACTATTGGCGAGGATTGTGGCGGCGTTTTCGATGGGCGTGGGCTCGTAGGTGGCGACAAGATAAACCCCCGACGCTGCCAGCAGTGTCACAATCGATAGCGCCATATAGAGCGGCCAACGGATGTTGAGTATGGGCGCGGCTTCGTTTATTTGAAAACTTAAGGTAAAGCTTTCGGGCTCATTGCGACGGCTGCTATCACCATAGCGGTGTACGGGAGCTTCGCTAATTATGGTTGGCGAGTCGAGCGGAGCTGCATCGGCGCTATTACCTAAGCGATTCGCGTTTTTGGCGATGTAGTCTAAATCGATGCTATCGAGTGCCGCGATAAACTCCGCACCGGATTGAAAGCGTTGATCGGGCGATTTTGCCATGGACTTGTCAATAAACCATTGCATATCTTTAAGGTGGGCAGGCAGTTCGGGGATGGCCTCGGTAATGTGTCTAATGCCAATGGCAACGGCGGAGTCTCCCTCAAAGGGTACATATCCGGTAATGATGTAGAAGAGTACAACGCCGAGACTGTAGAGGTCGGCGCGGGTATCAACCTCAAGGCCTTTTGCTTGCTCGGGGCTCATGTAGTGTGGTGTGCCAATCGCGGTGCCGGCTTGGGTCACGCTGACGTCGGCTTCACTGGCGCGGGCAATGCCAAAATCCATGAGTACAGCACGGCGAGTAGCGCTTTCGACCATGATGTTTTCGGGTTTGATGTCGCGGTGGACATAGCCTTTGGCGCCCGCAACATCGAGCGCACTGGCTATTTGCTTAACAATGGCAATTTTGTGTAAAAAGTTGAGCTCTTTGCGAGCGTGTTTGAGGTCGCTACCGCTGATGTATTCCATCGACAAATAGTAGGTGCCGTCGTGAACGCCTACATCGTAAACAGTGACAATATTCGGGTGCGCTAACTTGCTGACGATTTGTGCCTCACGCATAAATCGTTGACCAAAGCTAGGGTCCTCAGTCAGGCCCTTGGCCATCACCTTGAGCGCCACTTCGCGTTCAAAAATTTCTTGCACGGCAAGGTACACCGTCGCCATACCGCCTTTACCCAGTATTTTTGTGATTTTGTAGCCTGGGATGTGCAGTGCCATGAAAAAATCCAACGCCAAAGAGCAGTCAACAGGGGCCAATTGGCCACGAACAAAAGGCGCGCATGATAACTGAAGGCTTTAGGCATTAGTAGCCGAAAGGCTTGTGTTATCAAGGTTTGACTGCCGATATGCGCGCTGTTGTGCAATTTTGGCGTAGTTGTTTTTGGATGCGTCACTTTTGGTAATCGTGAATATTGCGTGTGCTTTTAACACCCTCGTAGGCTTAGCGGGTAAAATGTCGCCTTTTTACGCACAGTAAAGATGCTGTACGGCATCACAATAGGAACACTATGTTAATTAATTGGTATCCCGGCCACATGGAGAAGGCGCGTAAACAGGTGAAGGAAGTTATGCCTATGGTCGATGTGGTGATTGAGGTGCTCGACGCGCGTTTACCTTATTCCAGCACCAATCCTATGATTGAAACCCTTCGTGGCGAAAAACCGACCTTAAAAGTACTGAGTAAATCTGACCTTGCCGATGACAGCGTTACTCGTGAATGGCTTGCATTTTGGCGCGAGCAGCGCAATACCGACGCGCTTGCTATTACCACTCAAAATGTCAATATTGCCAAATCTATTCCGGAGCGCGTCATGGCGTTGCTGCCGAATCAAAATCGTCGTCCAGGTCCGATCAATGCGTTAATTTTGGGCATTCCCAATGTCGGGAAATCGACTCTCATTAATACACTGGTGGGCCGCAAGGTGGTAAGCGTAGGCAATGAGCCTGCGGTGACTAAAGCGCAAAAACGCATTCGTGTGAATGATGATTTTATTTTGATTGATACTCCCGGCATGACCTGGCCGGGCTCGAAAGACGTGATGATCAATTACCGTTTAGCCACTAGCGGTGCTATCCGTGATACCGCGTTGGAATACGATGATGTGGGCATTTTTGCGATGGATTATATGTTGCAGCGCTATCCCGACTTAGTGGCTAAATATTTTCAAATTAAAAACTTGGCCGACAATGCCTTTGACGCCATGGCGCAAGTTGCCAAAATGCGTAACTGCATGCAGCGAGGTGGCGCCGATTACCTGCGTGCAGGGGAGCTATTTGTACGCGAGTTACGCGCGGGCAAAATAGGCCGCGCCAGCTTAGAAGAGCCCTACGTTAGTTATCATCAGCGCGATTAAATGCTCGTTTTATTGGCTTGCGCATAATTTTTTTCGCTTACACACTCAATATTTTAGCGTGCAGGTTTAACCATGAAATGTCTCACTATCCAAATACACCCACTGCGCGATACCTCCTACAGTTATAAAGATGTGTTGTTTTACCTGCGCAATGCAGGTCGCTCGCCCGAGGTTGATATTGTCGAAGACGATGGCAATTGGGTAAATCTCAATTTTTTTAGCGAAAATTTATTATTGCTTTGGAGCGACATACAAACGGCGCTTAAAACGCAGCCAGAACTCGCCATCTGGCTTGCGCGCGTCGGTATTATTGCCTGCGAAGGCGAGCAAGGCTGGGATGATCTACGACTGCTCGCTCATTACGATCCAAGTGAAACAATCACAGTTTTAGTCGCCCATTGATCCACGGCGAATTAATTAAGAGTGGCTTAAGGGATTTGAATCGCCCTCATTTGCGCATAAGCCTCGAGTGCTTGAGCGCGAGCGGTTTGATGGTCAACCATAGGTTTTGGATAGGTTTTACCTAATTCGATATTGGCGCTACTTAAAACCGAGCTCGGTGCAAGCCAAGGCGTGTGGATATATTTATCGGGCAATTTAGCCAGCTCGGGAATATAGCGGCGAATATAATCGCCATTCTTATCAAATTTTTCGCCCTGCAATACGGGATTAAATATTCGAAAATAGGGTGCTGCATCGGCACCGCAACCGGCTACCCACTGCCAGCCGGCAATATTATTGGCCACATCGGCGTCCACCAAAGTATCCCAAAACCAATCGGCACCATGGCGCCAGTGCATTCTTAAATGTTTGGTCAAAAACGACGCCACCACCATGCGCACACGATTATGCATCCATCCGGTTTGCCATAACTGACGCATGCCAGCATCCACAATGGGGTAGCCTGTTTGGCCTTGTTGCCATAATTTAAGTTGTTCGGGTTGCGCTATTGACCATGGGAAATGTTTAAAACTTTCTTTGAAGGGTGCATTTTTAATGTATGGGTAGTGGTGCAATAAATAGGTATTAAATTCCCGCCATATAAGCTGGCGTAAAAAAGGCGCAATGTCTTCTTCTGGCCAGAATGCCGTGAGTTGTTGCCAGACGCTGCGTGGGCTAATTTCGCCAAAATGTAAATGTGGCGATAAACAAGATGTACCATCGAGACTGGGAATATCTCGCTGCGTGGAATAGTGATTTAAAGTGCCGATAACCTTGTCAAGCTGCGCCTGTGCACCCACTTCCCCGGGTTGCCAATAAGTATTAAATGCTTTAGCCCAATCGGGTTTGTGGGGTTGGCCATTAATAATGTGTAAGCTTTTTTCTAATGTCACTTTTCGCGGCTGATTTTTTGCCGCCGACCATGGAATATTCGAAATATCGTTGTGTTTTTTAGGAATAAATAATTGCTTTAAGACTTGCCGATAATAAGGTGTAAAGACTTGAAATGGCTTGCCTTGACCATTTAAAACACGGCTTGGCTCTATTAATACTTGGCCGCCAAATTGGCGGCAGTTAATGTTGTGTTGTTGGGCGGCGGTGTGGAGCTTTTTTTGCTCGCTAGCCAGCCATGGCTCGTGACTGCAACTAAAGTAAAGAGTCTGGCAATTATTTTTTAGCGCCATTTGCATAAGTGCATTGATATCGCCTTCTAAAATACACAGCTCGCCATGTTGTGCGCGAATATTTTCGCCGAGCGCTTTAAGGCTGTGATGTAACCACCATCGCGACGCGCCTTGCGCTAAGTGAGGGTTTTGTGGGTTATGTAAATAGACCGGAATAATTGGCTCGCCAAGCATGCAAGCCGCCGCTAAAGCGCTGTGATCGCTGAGGCGAAGGTCATCGGTAAACCAAAGAAGCGTTGTCATTTTGTGGAACTCACAATTAAAGCGTGTTAAAGGTCTTTTTTACTGCATCCAGTGCTATTTGGATGATATTAATATTTATTTTTTGGTAACTATTCAGCATCGAGCCTAAATGCAGTCGCGTGGTTATTTTCTGGGCCGCTAGGTTTACAGGGATGTAAATCATTAAGGTAATGCAGGAGCAATTACCGACAAGCCATCTCGGCTTTGTGCTCCTCGACTTTTTGCTCCTGCAAAGTCTACTCTTGCATATCCCTATGCAGGTGCAAAGCTCTACCCCCACGCATCCGTGCTGGGGCATGGGCGCTATACAAGCGCTCTGGACTTTGTGCTCCTGCAAAGTCTAACCCCCACGCATCCATGCTGGGGTCGGTGCTTAAATGCCCCGAAAACAACCACCCAACTGCATTTTCTGTGTGAAATTGACGGAATGCTGAATGGTTACTATTTTTTTAGGTGAATCGAATGCGCTGGGTTTTACGGAAAGTTATTGTGGTGCTGTGCTTGGCCTTTGGCTTTGTAAATTATTGGGTTTATCTTAATGGCGGTAAACCTCCCTTTTTAATTGTGCGCGATGCCGTGGCGGGATTTTGGTGGCACAACCTAAAACCTTCACTGGCGTCATGGCGCATGCCAAATCTTTCGGTGCCTGATATTGGCATGCCTGAAATAACCTTGCCTCGCCTAACCGCGCCCGATTTTAACGTCGATGGCAGTGCCTCAGGCGCACAAAATTCAAACCTTATTGAAGTTTATAAATGGGTCGATGCGCAGGGCGTTATTAATTACGCACAGAAAAAACCCGAAGGCGTAAATGTAGATGTGCTGGTGGTTTATCGGGATACCAATATTTTGCAATCGCAGGCTGTTGCCAGCCCAAAGTCTCAGCCGCAACACAAAACACATCAAACAAAAATAAAAGAGGAGGGCGCATCGCTACCTCCCGAAAAATCATTATCGCCAGCGCAAATGGAAAACTTGTTTGAGGATACGTATAAAGTGAGGGCGCAAATGGAAGCGCATAATCAGGCGCTGGAAAATATTATTAACAATAATTTGGGGGGGAAGTAGTTGTTTTGGTAATAAAAGCAGCTTGGTAATAAGAGCAGCTTGGTAATAAGAGCAGCTTGGTGATAAGAGCGGATTGGTAATAAACAGTGCGGCCTTTTTATTCTTGTGAAGCCATTGGCCGCATTAAAAGTGTGAATGTTAATGGCACCTTGTAGGTGTGAATTTAATCCATAGATTTAACGAGCTCGGCCAATACACGCTCGCATGCGTTGGGCTCTTTAATGTTGGCTTCAATCAATCGACGTAAGTGCGCTATTGATTCCATATCAATACTGGTGCAGTGAAAACCTAAAGAAGCTTCGCTGCTGTGCACTAAGGTGACGTGCATTGCGATATGTATATCTTGGCTCAAGATTATTTTGGCTCGGCAGGGTAAATCACTGCGTAAGTGATAATGCCTAGGCGTTTTAATTAAAAGCCCATTTAACGATACATCTTGAACATCGGCCTCTATTTGCGAGTCGCCTTGGCTTAATAACACTTTGGCCGAAAAATTTACGCGGCAAAACTGGCGGCGCTCATCATCATTAATGCTCATGAAGATTCCCTCGAGTGTTAATATTTTTTTTCATGTGTTGTTGGCTCTCTGTCAATGTTCAGCTAAATAACGATAGCTGAGTAAAAAACGATGCGCCTGTAAATGAGCTATTTTTAGCGCAATATAGCTTGATGAATGATGCTTACTCAATGCTGGAATATTTTGTTATATCGGCAGTAAACGGCGCCACCCAAGCTAGGCTTAGCCTATGCGTGAATGATTAAGTTTAAATCTAATGAAGCGTTTTTTTTCGCCATTAAAGTGCTTAGTTTAAAACGAGTGCTTAATTTAAAACTAAAGAGACATCACGTTGATATTTAATCACTTCAATATTTTTTGGGCCTTAATATGAATAATGAAAATAATGCGGCGCGCTCGACGATTATCGATGTTTTTGGCGCTGAAAATGATCGGATTTTTGAAGGCGTAGGGCTTGAATTAACCTCGAGTAAAATGGACGCATCTTTATGTGTTCAGCAAATTTTAGGTGACAGTATTTTGTCGATTTTAAGTGCGTCGGGTGAAGAGGTTAGAATACTGTCATCAATTAATGTTAATTTCAGTACCTTGGCTTCGCTTTATCCACATGGTGAAGCCGATACCGATGCGCTACGAGATTGGTGTGGCGAATTAAATAATCAATTGGTGGGCGCCGCTAAAAATCAAATGTTGGCCTACGAATGTAAAATGATGATGGGCATACCTACGTTAATTCAAGGTGAGAATCTTGCCAGTATTCATTCCAGTGATGCCTTTGTGAGTAAGCGCCATTACCGTTGCGCGCAGGGCGAAATTATTACTTATTTATCTATATTGTTGAGCCCTAAGTTTAACATGCGCGATGAGCCCGATATGTCGTTAACGGGGATTGAGGCCGGTGGTGAGTTATCGTTCTTTTAAACGTTTAGATATCGCCAATAATAAAAAAGGCCCATGTGGGCCTTTTTGTTTTTTTGTGCTGCGTTTATTAAAGCTGGCCGAACCGCTTAGGCTTTAAGCGGTTTGTATTTAACCCGTTTTGGCTGGGTATTGTTGCCTTTGCGCTTGATAAAGTCTTCGTGGTATTCGCTGTAGTTACCGGCAAACAACACAATTTCACTTTCGCCTTCATAAGCCAAAATGTGGGTGGCGATACGGTCGAGGAACCAGCGGTCATGCGAGATAATCATGGCGCAGCCGGGGAAGTTTTCAATCGCTTCTTCTAATGCGCGCAAGGTTTCTAAGTCGAGATCGTTGGACGGTTCGTCGAGTAATAAAACGTTAGCCCCTTGTTTTAAGGTGTTGGCTAAATGTAAGCGCCCGCGTTCACCACCGGATAGTTCGCCCACGCGCTTTTGCTGGTCCACGCCTTTAAAGTTAAAGCGGCCCGCGTAAGAGCGCGAGCTGACTTCGTAATTTCCAATTTTGAGTGTTTCGGCGCCGCCGGAAATGGCTTCCCAAACGGTGGCGTTGTTGTCGAGGTTTTCGCGGCCTTGTTCGACATAAGCCACTTTTACCGTTTCGCCAATCACCACTTCGCCGCTATCGGGCTTTTCGGCGCCCGAAATCATACGGAAGAGCGTTGACTTACCCGCGCCGTTACCACCGACAATACCCACAATCGCGCCTTTGGGCACGGTAAAGCTGAGGTTGTCGATTAACAGACGGTCGCCAAAGCCTTTGCTGACGTTGTGGAATTCGATAACTTTATCGCCCAAACGCTCGCCTGGTGGAATGTAGATTTCGTTGGTTTCGTTGCGGGCTTGGAATTCTTGATTTTGCATTTCTTCAAAACGTGCCAAACGCGCTTTGCTTTTGGCTTGGCGGCCTTTGGGGTTTTGACGAACCCACTCTAATTCGGCTTTCATGGCTTTTTGGCGAGAGGCTTCGCCGCGTTGCTCTTGGGCTAGGCGTTGCTCTTTGGTTTCTAGCCAAGTGCTGTAGTTGCCTTCGTAGGGAATACCTTGGCCTCGATCGAGTTCGAGAATCCAACTGGCGGCGTTATCGAGGAAGTAGCGATCATGGGTAATGGCGACCACGGTGCCGGCAAAACTCAGTAAAAATTGCTCCAGCCAATAAACCGACTCGGCGTCCAAGTGGTTGGTGGGTTCGTCGAGCAAGAGCATGTCGGGGCGCGATAACAGTAAGCGGCAGAGCGCTACACGGCGTTTTTCACCGCCCGAAAGCTTGGTGACATCGGCATCCCAAGGTGGCAAGCGCAGCGCATCAGCCGCAATTTCGAGTGTGTGATTAAGATTGTGGGCATCCCAAGCCTCAATGATGTCTTCACATTTGGCTTGGGCTTTAGCGAGCGCATCAAAATCGGCGTCGGGCTCGGCGTAGTCGGCATAGATTTTATCGAGCGCGGCCAAGGCATCCACCGCCTCTTGCACGCCTTCTTCAACGTTGCCGCGTACATTCTTGTTGGGATTTAACGCGGGCTCTTGCGGCAAATAGCCCACTTTAATGCCGGGCATTGGGCGCGCTTCACCCTGAATATCGGTGTCGATACCCGCCATGATTTTAAGCAGGGTGGATTTACCCGAGCCATTCAAACCCAGTACGCCAATTTTGGCGCCGGGGAAAAAAGAGAGTGAAATGTTTTTAAGAATCTCGCGCTTTGGGGGCACAATTTTGCCCACGCGGTTCATGGTATAGACGTACTGCGCCATGGAGTTAAGCCTCTAAAGTTAGCCGGTAAATTTTGCTGCGAAGGGTACTGAGCTTGGCGACTGATTGCAATTTTTGTCTGGGTTGGTTGCGATAAATTGTTTTTTAACGCAATGCTTGGGTGTAAAAAAGGGGCTTTCGCCCCTTTGGTGTTTATCTCATTAAATCTTACCGGCGCCTGCAGCGGGCGGTGAAGAGGGGGCTGCGTCAATTTTGTCTGAGTAGGGTGGTTTAGATGCTAGGTTGTCTACAGAAAACCATTCACTTTTGGGCTTGCTTTTAGCTCTAGATATGGTTGCAGGATCAAGATGGTTAGAGCTTGTCCATGTAATGTGGCCATCGGTAATGGTGGCTTCAGTCACTGTTTTAGCTTGAACCACATAATTTGCCTCGGCATAGATTTCGCCGCCATTTTCAGCTCTATACATAGAAAGGTCGGGAGCATTGTAGTAATTGTTATAGACATGCACTTTCCCGTAACGCACTCGCGGTGTGCGGCTTACATTGTTATAGAAGACGTTGTGATGAAAGGTCACGCGTAATTTGCCGGGATCTTGCTTGTCATTATTGCCATGGCCAATCAGCGATGTTTTTGCGGTTGAGTCAAAATAGTTATAAGACACAGTCACTAAATCTGAGCCACGCTTAATATCTACAGATCCATCAGAACCATAGTTGAACGTATTGTGGTCAACCCAAATATGGTGTGAATAACATTCCACCCGAACTGGATCTGGATCTTCACTAGAGTCATCGGGAAATCCATCGTAACCAATAAATTCAATGTTTCGAATAATGACGTTTGAAATCGGAGTGTAAGTATCTTTAGTGGACTCCTCACAGGCACCAGCGCCTTCATAGGCCTTCATATTAAGAGTAATTTTTTGAAGCTTTGCGCTGCTGCCTACGCCTAAAATGGTTTTATTGCTACGGACGCGGATGCGGTCAATGGTGCCGGATGGCGACGGGCCTGCGATAGTACCGCTAAATTTAATAATGCGAGCTTGATCGTCGGCTTCGGCATAGGCTTTTAAGTCCGCATAGTTGCTAACAGTCACAGTTTCCCCACCTGTTCCACCTGTTGTTGTCGCCAGACCATAACCTGGATAATTGGCATAACCCCCCATTGATGGATCTGGCTTTGCACCTGAAGGGGGGCTAACAATCACAGGAGCTGATGAGCTTGAGGACGACACGGGCGCTGCACTTGATGAGGCTACCGTCGCACAGCTAGAGCCAGCGGCAAGGCCTGGGCCGGCAAGAGAAATGGAATCAATATTCACAAGGCCTGCGTCGTCATTGCTGACAAGCGCTAACGTGTTGTCGCCTGCATTTAAAAAGACGTCAACCGTCACGGTTTGCCACGTTGTCCATGCGCCAGTATCGGTCAAGCTCACATCGCTGGTGCCGCTAGCGCCATCGTTAACTTTTACTTGCGCGGCGCGTGCAGTCCCGCTGGCGTTAGCGTAGCGAATGGTTAAAACAGCTTGTGTATTGTTTTTCGTACTAACGCTGTAGTTAATAGCCGCGCCTTTGGCGTTTTCGCTATCGATAAAACCGGCTCCTTTATAGCCGGTATGCTTGGTGTCTATTACGCCCGCTGCCGAGCAGTAACCCACGCCGTTTTCTTCGATGGTAAAGCTGTTGCTGCTGGGGGTTGAGCTACTGCTTGCAATACTTGAGCTGCTCTTTGCGCTAGAAGCAGGGGCCGAGCTGCTTTGAATTGGTGCGCTAGATGAGCTGGTTATCGCACTGGAAATGACGATACTACTTGACTGGGTCGCGTTGGTACTGCTGGTGTCGGAGGTGCCGTCGCAGTTACTCAAAGCAAGCGCCATGCTCGCTGCCAAAATAATTCGTGTTGTGTTCATTAAGTCTCTCATTGGGGTTTGGTCAGCTAGGTTTTAATTATTGGTCTTACCATAACTTTTTGACGCAAAAAAAAGCGCCGACTGGGTAACGTTGTCGAGAAAAAATAGCGTTATTTCGTTAATAAGTCGTTGCTTGATAGGGGTTGACAGGCTTTCTGAATAGTCAAAAAAACCTTAAGTCACCCCTATTTTTGTTAAACGGAGAAAGCTTTTGTGCGGGTTTTTGTGCGGGTTTTGGTACGGATAGTTGCGGCACTGGGAAGCTTTTTAAGCACAGGCGCGGTTAATCTTCTTTTAAATCTTCTTTAATACGCTCTTGGCGGGCATGTTCTTCGGCTAAGGCGGCTTTGATCTCTTCCATTACGCTATCAATATCAGCCGCGATATCCTCTTCCTCAAACACGCCTGTCAGCACGAGATCGGGATCGAGCCCGCCCTCCTCATAGAGTGCCCACATTTCTTTGGCATAGCGGGTATTTTTTAATTCGGGGGCGAACTGGGCGTAATAATCGGTAATGTTGTTGATGTCGCGCTCCAGCATCGCGCGGGCATTGTTATTGCCTGCCGCATCGACGGCTTGGGGTAAATCAATAATTACTGGGCCGTAATCGTCTACAAGTACGTTAAATTCCGAAAGATCACCGTGGATAATGCCCGCGCACAGCATGCGCATGATGTAGTGCATCATCACTGTGTGGTCTTCTACCGCTTGCTCGGCCGACATAGACACATCGTTCAAACGCGAAGCAACTTGGCCATCTTCGGTGGTGATAAGGTCCATCAACAACACGCCTTCATAGCAACCATAAGACTTGGGCACGCGTACGCCCGCATTAGCAACGCGTACTAAGGCGTCGGACTCGGCACTTTGCCATGCTTCTTCTTGTTGGCCTCGGCCGTATTTAGAGCCTTTTTCCATCGCGCGTTGGCGGCGACTACTTTTTACTTTGCGTCCTTCTTGATATTGCACGGCTTTTTTAAAGCTGCGCTTGGCGGCTTCTTTATACACTTTGGCGCAGCGAATAATGTCGCCGCAGCGCACGACGTAAACGGAGGCTTCTTTTCCGCTCATGAGCGCGCTGATGACTTCGTCAATCAAGCCATCATCGACTAATGGCTGAAGGCGGCTAGGAATTTTCATTCTGGGTGTCCTTTGCTCTTGATATAAAATTCAAACAGGTCATCGCGGCTCTTATGTAAAAGCAATGAGTGACCTAAAAACTCACAAAACTTAGGGATGTCGCGCTCGGTTGATGGGTCGGTCGCGATAACTTTAATCGTTTCTCCCGCGTTCATATCGGCTATTGCGCCGTGCAGCAGCATCACTGGCTCGGGGCAATAAAGACCTTGGGTATCAAGAAGATGATCGAAGCGTGGGATTTCAGTCGTCATCATAACCTCAGCTTTGGACTCTAAAAGAAAGGTCGATGGCTTTGAGGTGTTTGGTGAGCGCGCCGACCGATACGCGGTAAGCTTGGCCGCTGGGCAGTGGACTGAAGTTAGCAAGCTCAATATTGCCCGATAGCTCGAAAATACTGTGTGGACTTGGCGTGCTAAGAATGGCGAGCGTATCGGCTTGGCTAAAATTGTCGAGCATGATGATGTCGGCTTTTGCGGCTATGGCTTGCGCTAATTCTTCGAGGGTTTCGACTTCTATTTGCACGGCTTTGTCGGGTGCTGAAATTCTGGCCTGGTCGATAGCGGGAGCAATGCCACCGCAGGCGGCAATGTGGTTTTCTTTGATTAAAAATGCATCCCAAAGACCCAGTCGGTGGTTACGGCAGCCACCTATTGCAACGGCATATTTTTGCGCAATGCGCAGGCCAGGAAGGGTTTTGCGCGTATCAAGTAAGGTAATGTTGGTGTTGCTGGCCGCTTTGGCATAGTGGCGGGCGAGGGTGGCGGTGCCGCACAGTGTTTGCAATAAATTCAGTGCCGAGCGTTCGCCGGTTAAAAGGGTGCGTGCATTGCCCGAAATTTCAAACAGGGTGTCGTTGGTATTTATCTCGTCGCCGTCCTGTTTTAGCCAATGTATTTGCGTAGCTTTGCGTTCAGGATATTGAGCATCTAACTGTGCAAATACTTCATCGACCCACGCATGACCGCACATAACCGCGGGCTCGCGACTTATCACGGTTGCCGTGAGGTGTTTTCCTGGGGGAATAAGGTTGGCGGTAATGTCGCCAGTTTGAATATCTTCTTCGAGACTATCGCGTACATTGCGCACTATGGCATTGCGCAATAAATCAGTACTGATCGACATCAAGACTTAGCCCTCTCGATTGTGTGCACGCAATATGCGCTGTTTTTGCTGATCCCAATCGCGCTCTTTTTCGGTATCGCGTTTGTCGTGGAGTTGCTTACCTTTGGCGATAGCAATTTCGCACTTCACCAAATGTTGTTTCCAGTAAAGCGCGGTGGCGACAACGGTATAACCTTTAAGGTGCACAGCCTCTTCAAGCTTGTCGATTTCGCGACGATTCAGCAGTAGCTTGCGAGTGCGCACCGGATCGGTCACAAAATGTGTGCACGCGGTGCCAAGTGGCTGTATTTGGGCGCCGATTAAAAACGCTTCGTCATTTTGAACATAGACATAGCTCTCGGTGAGCTGCCCCTTGCCTAAGCGCAAGCTTTTAACTTCCCAGCCGCTCAGTACAAGACCTGCTTCAAAGCGATCTTCGATGAAGTAGTCATGCCTGGCACGCTTATTCAGCGCGATGGTGTTGTTTTGAGGCTGTTTCTTTTTGGAGACCATGGCTTAGTTTCAGCTTTACGGGATCAATTTTCGGAGCGGTAGCCTAAAGCATGCGCTTGAGCCTGTAAATATAGAGGCTAGCGCCTAGCGCCGTGGATTCTGGTAGAATCGCCGACTTTTAATCTTTGATGGGTAGGCGTGTATGTCGGGAAATAATGGCAAGGTGGGTTTTGTTTCTTTGGGCTGCCCTAAAGCCTTGGTGGATTCCGAGCGCATTCTTACCCAGTTGCGCATGGACGGTTACGAGGTCGTGCCGACCTATAAAGATGCGGATGTTGTGGTAGTTAACACCTGCGGATTTATTGATAGCGCTAAGCAGGAATCCTTAGATGCCATAGGCGAAGCAATGAGTGAAAACGGGCGCGTGATTGTGACTGGCTGTATGGGCGCGCAAGAAGACAGTATTCGTAAAGTGCATCCCAATGTCTTGTCGGTGAGCGGCCCACAACAATATGAGCAAGTCGTTTCGGCCGTACACGAGGCCATCCCCCCCAAGCACGAGCACAATCCTTTTATTGATTTATTGCCGCCACAAGGCGTCAAGCTCACGCCACGCCATTATTCCTATTTAAAAATTTCCGAAGGCTGTAACCACAGTTGTTCCTTCTGCATTATTCCCTCTATGCGCGGCAAGTTGGTGAGCCGCCCAGTGGGTAGCGTGTTGGACGAAGCCGAACGTCTTGTAAAAGCGGGCACACAAGAGTTGTTAGTGGTGTCGCAAGATACCAGCGCCTATGGCATAGATACCAAATACCGAACCGGTTTTTGGCAAGGAAAACCTGTTAAAACCCGCATGTACGAACTGTGTGATGCGCTCGGCGATTTAGGCGCGTGGGTGCGTTTGCACTATGTTTATCCCTATCCTCATGTGGATGACATTATCCCTTTAATGGCCGACGGTAAAATCCTGCCTTACCTCGATATTCCTTTTCAGCATGCAAGTCCCAGCGTTTTAAAAGCCATGAGGCGCCCCGGTCAACAAGAAAAAACCCTTGAGCGCATTAAGCGCTGGAGAGAGATTTGTCCAGAAATCACTCTGCGCTCGACTTTTATTGTGGGCTTTCCCGGTGAAACTGATGATGACTTTAATTATCTGCTGGATTGGATTGATGAGGCGCAATTGGATCGTGTTGGTTGTTTTGAATATTCCGCCGTCGAGGGCGCCAGCGCCAACGCCTTAGCTAACCATGTTCCTGAGTCACTCAAAAAAGAGCGCTGGGAGCGTTTTATGGCCAAACAACAAGAGATTTCTACAGCTCGCTTGCAGCAGCGCATTGGTAGTGTGCGTGAAATGCTGGTTGACGGTATTGCCGATGGCGTTGCTTATGGCCGCACCACCGCCGATGCTCCAGAAATTGATGGCATTATCACTCTCGATGATGACTATGGTTTGCAGCCTGGGAATCGTTTAAATGTACGCGTAACGGCTGCCGATGAATATGACCTGTGGGGCGAGCCTGCCGAAATGGACGAGGTTTAATCGGAATCTACCGTTAGTCAGGATTAATGATATTAGGGGTAAACTCAGCTATTTTTAATGAATATGCACGTATTAGCGCAAGGCAGGGAGTTGTGCTTCATGTTGTCTCTTTGACGACTATTGCAACCAGCGCTGTGTCCCTAATTGATTAGCTAGGTGAGTTATGCCCAAACCCCCTAAACTGCACCCCCCTAAATCACTATTACCGGTATTAAGGGGTACGCAGATTCAAACCTGTAGTGGTGAAGATCTCACCGATTTATTGGCAGGATTATTGATCGACTTACCGGTTTTTATTACCGTCATTAGCCCCAACGGCATCATTAAGTACCTTAATAAGCGGATTGAACTGTTTCAGGGCGTTCACCTCGAAGTTGACGAAATTAACAATCCCCAAACCACGCTGTTGAGCGAAAACGAATTAAGCGCCAACTCTGCCGAAGACCTCTTTAAGTATATTTTTCCAGCTGAATACCTAGAAAAAATACACGCCCTTACCGCGATTGACGAATACGACCCCAATGCGGGTGTTGATCTGAACATCCGCCACAAAGACCATTCACTACACTCTTATCGTCTTGTAAAGTTAAACCGCATGCTGCAGGGCAATCTTTGGACCTTGCTTGTAGGTACCGATGTAACTGCGCATAAACATGCTGAGCATTCATTGCGGGACCATAAATCGCGCTTGGATTACATGGTTTATCACGACCCCTTGACCGGGTTGGCAAATCGCTCGCTCTTCTATGACCGCGTATCAAAGGTGTTAAAACGCGCGCAGCACGAGGGCGAGCACTTTGCGTTACTACTGGTCGACTTGGATCGTTTTAAAAATGTTAATGATAGTCTCGGGCACGACGCAGGCGATGCGATGCTTAAACATGTCGCTGATATTCTGGCTGAAGCCTTGAGCGAAAATGACACGTTGTCGCGTTTAGGTGGCGATGAGTTCGTGATTATTATTGAACGTATTCGAAGTGTTTCTGACGTTGAAATTATTGCTAATCGCATATTAAAACAGTTATCAACGCCGATTTTATTGCACAGCCATCAAATTAGCTGCACCGCCAGCATTGGCATTTGTTTTTACCCCCGCGATGGCGACTCAATCGATCAGCTTTTAAAACATGCCGATGCTGCCATGTATCGCGCTAAAGCGGCAGGTAAAAACCGCTTCGAATTGTTTTTAAAAGACATGAATATTTCGCTCATGGGTTCCTTAATTATGGAAAATGAGCTGCGGCAATCTATAGAGCGCGGGCAAATGCAGCTGCATTACCAGCCGCAAATTGATTTGAGCACCGGTAAAATTATCGGTCTAGAAGCCTTGGTTCGTTGGCAACATCCCGTGCGAGGAATGATCTCCCCTATGGAGTTTATTCCGTTGGCCGAAGAAACTGGACTCATAGAACCGCTCGGTGAATGGGTCTTGCGCCACGCCTGTGAACGTTTTAGATTTTGGTTGATGGCGGGCATTAACTTGGGGCGTGTGGCGGTAAATATCTCCGCCAAACAATTTAGGTTGCGCCGCTTTGAGCAAACCGTGATGTCGGTTTTGACAGAAACGCGTTTAGCACCACAGTATTTAGAATTAGAAATTACCGAAAGCTCCGCGATGGAAAATGCCGAAGAAGCCATCCTGATGCTAAATTGCTTAAGTAAGTTGGGTTTATCCTTAGCGATTGATGATTTTGGTACAGGTTATTCATCGCTCACTTATTTACAGCGTTTCCCTATTAACAAACTTAAAATCGACCGCAGTTTTGTTAATGATATTGATGACGCGGGTGAAAATTGCGCTATTGCGAAGTCGATTATCGATCTCGCACACAACTTAAAGTTAGAGGTGTTGGCTGAAGGTGTTGAGCGTTCGGAGCAGTCGGCTTGGTTGTTAAGCAAGGGGTGTAATCAGGTGCAAGGGTTTTATTTTTCCAAACCATTGTCAGAAGAACACTTGATGGCACTTATTAATAGCGACAGAGTTTTGAAGGACTTAACGGGCGTTAAGTTAGTGCTTTAACCTAAAAACCTCAGTTGAACCTAGAAACCTCAGTTGAGCGCCAAAAAGATGTGCAACGGCATTTGGGCACACAGCCGAATAGTTACGAACAGAGTAACAGAGTAAAGTGCATGCTTTTTAAACAGGGAAAACATCTGTGGGATCTATAAGAGAAAACGGTTTGGTGTGCGCTTATGTGATTAATGCGCAAGAGCAGGCGACGGCGATTGCGTTAAGTGCGGTGGATCAATGGCAGCCATCGCAGGGATATTTGTGGCTGCATTTTGATATTCGCGAGCAGGCCGCTCGTGAATGGATTACCCATCGCAGCCACTTGCCCGATGTTGCCATTAATACGCTACTGACCGAAGAAACTCGCCCGCATGTGTGGCGCGAAGGTGAGGCGTTGGTAATGGCGTTACGCGGAGTTAATTTAAACCCTGCCTCGGTGCCCGAAGATATGGTGGCGGTGCGCCTTTATGCCGATAAACACAAAATCATTACCACCCGCCGTCGCTCGTTAATGAGCCTTAAAAATATTGCCGCCCGCGCGCAAAACGGTGAAGGCCCAGCCTCGGTCTCGGATTTAGTGGCTGAGCTGACCGGCCAGTTAACTTCGCAATTAATCGGCGCTATTGATTCTTTAGAAGATGCTATGGACGGCCTTGAAGAGGTGATTCTTGATGAGGTCAAGCAACAGCGCCGCGTGCACGTATTGGAGCTACGCCGTAAATGTATTTTGCTGCGTCGCTATTTGGCACCGCAGCGCGAAGCTTTAGCGCGTTTATATCTCGAACCTATCGGCTGGATGGATGAGCGCCAGCGTATGCGCCAACGCAATATTGCCGATCAACTAGTGCGTTATGTGGATGCGTTAGATGTGATTAAAGATCGTGCGGCGGTGGTACAAGAGGAGCTCTCAAGCCGAGTGGCCGATCAGCTCAATAATCGCATGTATATTTTGTCGGTGGTGGCGGCGTTGTTTTTGCCCTTGGGCTTTATTTTGAATGTGTTTAATTTGCCGATTGATGGCTCGCCTTTGGTGGCGCGGGGTTTTGGCAGCCTGATGTTGCTGGGCTCGATGGTAGTGGCCGTAGTGGTTCAGATCATTATTTTTAAGCGTAAGGGGTGGTTTTAAGGGGCAACGGATGTAGGCTTGCGTTTTAATTATCATTCAAAAAATGTAACTATTCAGCACCGAGCCAAAATGCAGTCGCGCGGTTATTTTCTGGGCCGCTAGGCTTACATAGATGTAAATCATTAAGGTAATGCAGGAGCAATTACCTACAAGCCATCTCGGCTTTGTGCTCCCCAACTTTTTGCTCCTGCAAAGTCTACTCTTGCATATCCCTATGCAGGTGCAAAGCTCTACCCCCACGAATCCGTGCTGGGGCATGGGCGCTATACCAGCGTTCTGGACAATGTGCTCCTGCATTGTCTCTTCCTTGCTTTCCCTGCAAGGGCCGGCGCTTAAATGCTCTAAAAATAACTACCCAACTGCATTTTTGCGTGAAATTTGCCTGATTTAATTCGATAGCTGAATAGTTACCAAAAAATTATAAAAGAGACATATGGCCGACATGCATCATTACCCCGTAAAACCTGAAATTGTTGAAAATACTCATCTCACCTTGGCGCAATACCAAGTGATGTACCAGCAAAGCATCGAGCAACCCGAAGCCTTTTGGCGTGAGCAGGCCCATGAGTTTTTAAGCTGGCAAAAGCCTTTTACTCACGTGCATTCCTCCGATTTTTTAAAGGGTGAAGCGACGTGGTTTGAGGATGGCGAGCTCAATGTGGCGCTTAATTGTATCGATCGTCATTTGCCAGCGCGCGCCGAACAAACCGCCTTTATTTTTGAAGCTGATACACCCGGCAACGCCGTGCACATTAGCTATGCCACGCTTTATACGCAGGTGTGTAAGTTCGCCAATGTGCTGCGTTCGCAGGGCGTCAAAAAGGGTGATCGTGTCTGTATTTATATGCCAATGATCCCCGAGGCCGCTTACGCCATGCTCGCCTGTGCGCGTATTGGCGCGGTGCATTCGGTGGTATTTGGCGGCTTTTCGCCCGAGGCACTTAAGGACCGCATTCAAGATTCTGCCTGCAAAGTCGTGATTACTGCCAACGAAGGTTTGCGCGGTGGCAAGCGTGTTCCACTCAAGCAAAATGTCGATACGGCTTTGCAGCAATGCCCCGCCGTCACAGCGGTGGTTGTGGTGCAGCATACCGCTACGCCTTTGCCCGCAAAGGCCATCGATATTGATTACGCCACCGCCATGGCTGCCGCCGAGGGCCATTGTCCTGCTGAAACCATGAGTGCCGAAGATCCGCTCTTTATTTTGTACACCAGCGGTTCGACCGGCAAACCCAAAGGGGTATTGCACACCACGGCGGGTTATTTGTTGCAAGCGGCGATGACGTTTAAGTACGTGTTTGATTATCAAGAGGGTGAAGTTTACTGGTGTACCGCCGATGTCGGTTGGATTACCGGCCACAGTTATTGTGTGTATGGCCCATTGGCCATGGGCGCGACCAGCTTGCTGTTTGAAGGTGTGCCGACTTACCCCGACGCCTCGCGCTGCTGGCAGGTGGTGGACGAGCATAAAGTGGCTATTTTTTACACCGCGCCTACCGCGTTGCGATCTTTGATGGGGCAGGGTGATGACTATCTCGCCAGCACCTCACGCGCCAGCTTGCGCGTGTTGGGTACGGTGGGCGAGCCCATCAACCCCGAGGCATGGCAGTGGTACTACCAAAAAGTCGGCCAGTCGCGTTGCCCGATAGTCGACACTTGGTGGCAAACCGAAACCGGTGCCCACATGCTTACGCCTTTGCCGGGTGCAATAGCGCTCAAACCGGGTTCGGCATGTTTGCCGTTTTTTGGGGTTGAACCTGCCATTTTTGATGCCGATGGTAACGAACTTAGCGGTGCCTGCTCGGGCAATTTAGTCATTAAACGCAGTTGGCCTGGGCAAATTCGCACGGTTTTCGGTGATCATCAGCGCTTAATCGACACCTATTTTAGTGCCTATAAGGGCGTTTACTTTACCGGTGACGGTGCCCGTCGCGATGAAGATGGTTACTACTGGATAACGGGGCGTGTGGATGACGTGTTAAATGTCAGTGGCCATCGTTTGGGTACCGCTGAAATCGAAAGCGCGATGGTTTTGCATCCACAGGTGGCCGAGGCAGCGGTGGTGGGTTATCCGCATGCGGTTAAAGGGCAGGGCGTTTATGCCTACGTGACTTTAATGGCGGGCGCCGTGCCGAGCGATGCCCTTAAAGCCGAGTTAGTGAGCTTGTGCGTCAAAGAAATTGGCCCCATCGCCAAGCCCGATATTATCCAATGGGCGCCAAGCTTGCCTAAAACTCGTAGCGGTAAAATTATGCGCCGCATCTTGCGCAAAATTGCCGAAAACGAATTGGGGAGTTTAGGTGATACCTCGACCCTAGCCGATCCTACCGTGGTGGAAGATTTAATTACGGGCCGAGTGGTTTTGTAATGGCATTTTGGCGCGTTTTTCTAGACAGCGTGCGTGCTGTGGTTTAGGGTGCGCACTTTCTTCCCTTAGCGCTGCACGGCAGCCGGAGTATCTCTGTGAAAATTGCTAACGATATGGCGGTTGCCATCCACTACACGCTCACTGGTCAAGATGGAGAAGTATTGGATTCATCCATTGGTGGCGAGCCTTTGGAATACATTCAAGGTCACGACAACATTATTCCCGGCCTCGAAAACGCGCTGCTGGATTGTGTTGTGGGCGACAAAAAAGTGGTGGTCGTACAGCCCGAAGACGGCTACGGCGAGCACGACGAAGAGTTAGTGCAAGAAGTGCCCCGCGACATGTTCAGCGGTATTGATGTGATTGAAGTGGGTATGGAGTTTCAAGTGGAAGGCCCACACGGCCCGCAATTTGTGGAAGTGGTAAAAGTTGATGACGACAGCATCACCGTTGATGGCAACCATGGTTTAGCCGGTAAAGTATTGAATTTTGATGTGGAAGTGGTGGCTGTACGTGCCGCGACCGAAGAAGAGCTAGATCACGGCCATGTGCATGGTGAAGGTTGTCATCACTAAGCCTAAGGCTTAGCCCATAAAAAAAGCCTAGATTCGCAAGGGTCTAGGCTTTTTTTATGGGTATGCGTTTTTATGGGTATGAACGAGGCAGATTCATCCTATTTTTTCGGCGAGACGATTGAGTTGCTGCATGACTTGTTGGCTAGCATTTTCCATGCTTCGAACGGCGGCAATGGCATTAATCATATCGTTTTGATGGTAGGCGCGAATGGCGGTTTTGCCGTGCTCATGTACTTCGCGGTGCGGCATCTCGAGTGCTTTAAACGCACTATGATTGGCATATTTTTGTGCGCCCTCGCCGCGCTGGTACCATTGCCCTAAGCGACAACTGTGGTGATCACTGATGTCGTGCTCGTGACTGTGAGATTGCCCAAAGAGCACCTTGTAGATTTCTAGCTTCCAGACTACGTGATCCATTTTGACGGTTTGAATAAACGCATTACCGGTTGAGTTATCTATCACGCCAAACATTTTCTTAGCGAGAGCCACAATGTTGCCGGTGGTTTCTTCGATGCTTTGGGTATTGCTGCTAACCGCGTGAGATTTTTCGCCAACGCGGCTAATGCCGCTCACCACGTTGTCCATTTCGGTATTGACTTTCTTGATCAGGGCGGCAATTTCGTTGGTGGCTTCGGCCGAGCGTTGGGCAAGGGTGCGCACCTCGTCGGCCACCACGGCAAATCCGCGTCCTTGTTCGCCAGCCCGCGCCGCTTCGATGGCGGCATTCAGTGCTAAGAGGTTGGTTTGCTCGGAAATACCCTGAATCATAGAAACAAAACCGTTAATGCCTTCGGTGACATTTTTTAAATTGCTCACGGCATTGGCCACTTCAGTGGTGTCTTTGCTAATGGTGTGGGTGGTGGCGCTGGTGGTGCCGAGCAAGCCCATGATTTGATCAAACATTGTGTGCGATTGCCCAAATTCATTGCGGCTATCGGTGAGCGTGCTGGTGGAGTTGGCAAGCTCTTGCTGGAAATCACTCACGCTGGAGCTTGATTGCAGCAACAACTGATTGATGGTTTTAAAGTGGCTGTTGTCTTCGGCTGGCGGCTGATTGGCCATCGCGGTTTGAGCGTCACTGAGTTCTGCTTGCAGTTGACCGAGTCGTATTTTGAGTTGGCAGTTTTCATCTTCGAGTTCGTGAATAATTTCCGTTTTGCCGCGACCAAAAAACATGGCGTTATCTCCGGACCTGCAAGGTCAATAAGGTAGGTGGTTGTTATATCAATATTAAAAGCCTGTCTTTAACTATAGAGAGTTTGCTGGTTACTGCTGAATTAATTCCACCGCTAAGGCTAAGTAGGCGTTAAGCGTCTATCTAGCGATTAACGATGCTGCGCTTAAGGCCTGCGCTCTGCTATAATCGCGCCCTTTTATTTGTGCTGACTATCGACCTATCGACGGCTTTTAAAGGTGATTTTATGACTGTTGCAGATTACATGGCCCAATTAGGTGCCAATGCTCGCACCGCTTCCCGCGCCTTAGTCAGCGCTACCACCCAGCAAAAAAACGCTGCACTACAGGCCATTACCGTGGCGCTTAACGCTAGCCGCGAGCATTTGTTGGCGCAAAACGCCTTGGATATGGCTGCTGGCCGTGCGTCTGGCCTCGATAGCGCGATGTTAGAGCGTTTAGCGTTAACATCCACAGGCATTGATAAAATGATCGAAGGCCTGCAGCAAGTTGCCGCTTTGCCCGATCCCTGTGGTGAAATCACCGATATGAAATACCGCCCCACGGGCATTCAAGTGGGCAAAATGCGCGTGCCACTGGGCGTTGTGGGCATTATTTATGAGTCCCGCCCCAACGTGACCATTGATGCCGCCAGCTTGTGCTTAAAGTCGGGCAATGCCGCTATTTTGCGCGGCGGTAGCGAAGCGATTCATTCCAATACCGCTATTGCCGAGGCCATCAGCGCCGGTTTAGCCGCCTCAGGTTTGCCCAGTACCGCTGTGCAAATTTTGAATATTACCGATCGCGCCGCCGTGGGCGAGTTAATTACCAGCCCTTATGTGGATGTGATTATTCCCCGTGGTGGCAAAGGCTTGATCGAGCGCATCAGCAAAGAGGCCACAGTACCGGTGATTAAGCATCTTGACGGTATTTGCCATGTTTACATTGATGACTACGCCGATCTAACCAAGGCCGTGGCCATTGCCATGAATTCCAAAACGCATCGCTATGGTGTTTGCAATGCCATGGAAACCTTGCTGGTGGCCGAATCGGTTGCTGCGCGTGTATTGCCGGTATTAGCCGAGAGCTTCGGCGCTAAAGGCGTCGAGTTGCGCGGCTGTGAAACTACTTGTGCCATCATCGCTAGCGCCATTGCGGCCACCGAAGAAGACTGGGCTACCGAATATTTAGCGCCCATTTTGGCCATTAAAGTGGTGGCGGGCATTGATGAGGCTATTGCCCATATCAATACTTATAGCTCGGCGCATACCGAGTCTATCGTGACCGAAAACTACACCTTGGCGCGCCAGTTTTTACAGCAAGTGGATTCAAGCTCGGTGATGATTAATGCTTCAACCCGTTTTGCCGATGGCTTTGAATACGGTTTGGGCGCTGAGATTGGTATATCTACGGATAAATTCCATGCCCGTGGTCCTGTCGGCTTAGAGGGTTTAACCTCGCAAAAATGGGTGGTTTTTGGTGATGGTCAGATTCGCCAGTAGCCCCGGTATTGATTGATGCCTGCTTTAAGGACAGTGATGACCCCATTACATGCACAGGTAGCTTCCTTAAAAACGCATGTTTATCTGGGCGGCACCTTTAACCCGCTGCATAACGGCCATGTGCGCATGTTGATTGATGCCGCCGAAACGTTTAACGCTTCGGCAGCCTATTTTGTGCCTTGCCATATCCCGCCGCACAAACCCACGCCTAGCATTAATAGCGCTGCGCGAGTTGTGCAGTTGCAACATTGGTTGGCGGCCAACCCCAGGGTTTTAAGGGGTTGTAGAGTTGATATTGAAAATTATGAGTTAAGCCAAACTGCGGCGTCTTATACCCTGAATACCCTGCGCTATTTGCGCCAGCAACAGGGCGCTGATTGCGCCTTAATTTGGGTGATAGGCATGGACAGCTTGGTGCAGTTAGATCGTTGGCACCAATGGCAACGTTTATTGGATTACGCGCATATCGCAGTAGTGGCGCGGCCAGACGTCGAGATGGCGCTGGCGCCCGAGTTAGCGGGTTGGTGGCAATGCCATCTGGCGGCGCCCGAAGCCTTGACGCTGCAGTCTGCAGGTTTGTGTTGTGTGATTGATTCGGTCGAGCTGGCGATTTCGTCAACCCAAGTCCGGGAATGTTATGCAGCGGGCAAAAGTGCACAGGGTTTAGTGCCCGAGTGCATCGATTCTTTTATTAAGCCGTCGGGCTGGTACATGGCTTAACTGCCTATTTTTTATTTCTTTCATCTTTTTTTATTTCTTAAAACAAGTGCAAATACTATGAGTAAACCCTTAAGCACCACGAACAAAGCCCTAATCGAACATGTAAAAGCCGCTCTCCTTGATATTAAAGGTGAAAATATTGTTGAGCTGGATGTTGTTGGTATCTCCGATGTGACCGATACGCTGATCATTTGTACGGGTACGTCAAACCGTCAAGTGAAGTCGCTGGCTAACAATGTTATCGAAGAGTGCAAAAAAGCCGGCCATATGCCCATCGGCATCGAAGGTATGGATGGCGGTGAATGGGTGCTGGTTGATTTTGGCTCGGTGGTTGTTCACACCATGGTGCCCGCAACCCGCGATTATTATGAGCTGGAAAAACTCTGGTCCAAACATCCTGTTAATCATATCCCTGAGCAATTTGAATAATGAGCGGTTGTCTTAGGTTGTCTTAGGTTGTCTTAGGTTGTTTTAGGTTGTTTTAGGTTGTCTGCAGGCTAGGAATTGGTATCGGCATGAATGAAAGCTCAGCCCTATGAAAATGCAATTAATAGCCGTGGGCACCAAAATGCCCGATTGGGTACAAAAAGGTTTTCACGAATATCTCAAACGCTTACCCAAAGACGTTGCGCCCAAGCTGGTTGAACTCAATCCCGGCCATCGCGCTAAAAATGCGCCGGTACACCTAGCGATGGAAAGCGAAGGCGAGGCCATTTTGCAATCGGTGGGTCAAGACCGTGTGATTGCCTTAGAGGTACTCGGTAAACCTTGGAGCACCAAAGAGCTTGCGACCAACCTCGCCGATTGGCGCATGGATGGACGCAACGTGAGTTTTGTTATCGGCGGCCCCGATGGTTTGGCGCCGCAGGTTTTAGCGCGCGCCGATGCCAAATGGTCGATGTCGAATTTAACCCTGCCGCACCCGCTGGTGCGGGTAGTGTTTATCGAGCAACTTTACCGCGCATGGACGCTGTTAAATGGCCACCCTTACCACAAATGAAATTACCTCGCGTGTTGATAATTAAGCTGTTGAGCGTCAAGCCATGTCATCTCTAGGGACCGAGCGCGAGTCACGCATCATCAATCAAACACTTGAGAAACGCTTGATTCAGCGCCGTTTACTCACAGCTTTTATGCTCGTATTGAGCTTGCTGGGGGTGTTGATTTACCGCTATTACAACTTGCAAGTGGTGCAGCACTGAAGACTTTGTCACCCAGTCTGATCGCAATCGCATTCAAGCCCAGCCCGTCGCGCCCACGCGCGGCCTTATTTACGACCGCAATGGCGAGCTACTGGCCGATAATCGACCTAGCTACCGGTTGAGTCTGGTGCTGGAGCGCATTGATAATCTTGATGAAACCATTGTCGAGCTGCAAAAGCTGGTCGAGATATCCGATCTGGATGTAGAACGTTTTTATAAAGCCAAAAACCGCACGCGCGTGCGTTTTCAGCCCATGCCGATCAGACAAAATTTAACCGAAGCCGAAATTGCGCGTATTAGTGTGCACGAGCATCATTTACCTGGCGTCGAAGTCGAAGCCGAATTGGTACGTTATTACCCCCACGGCGCCTTGTTTGCGCACACTATAGGTTATGTTGGCCGCATTAATGAGCGCGAGCTGGCTAGCTTTGATGACGATGAAAAAAAGGACTACAGCGCAACCTATACCATCGGCAAGATTGGTATCGAAAATTTTTATGAGCGCGCGCTATTGGGTTCGGTTGGCACCCAATTAATTGAGACTAATGCCCATGGCCGCGCGTTGCGCGTATTAACGCGCAACGAGCCTGTACCGGGTAAAAGTCTGCATCTGAGTTTGGATATTAAACTGCAACAAACGGCCATGGCGGCACTGGGTGAAAACCGCGGCGCGGTGGTGGCCATTGAGGTCAAAACCGGCAGCGTGCTAGCGATGGTGAGCACGCCAAGCTTTGACCCCAACGTGTTTGTGACGGGCATTAGCAATGCCGATTACACCGCCTTAAATACCTCCAAAGATTTACCGCTCTATAACCGCACCATTCAAGCTCAGTACCCACCGGGTTCGGTTTTAAAGCCCATGTTGGGCTTGGGCGGCTTAGAGTCGGGCGTGATTACCCCGCAAACCCGTATTTTTGACCCGGGCTGGTATCAGTTAGGCGAAGGTGAGCGTTTTTACCGCGACTGGAAAAAATGGGGACACGGTAATGCTGTCGATTTAAACCAAGCCATTACCGAGTCGTGCGATACCTTTTTTTATTCCATGTCGATAAAAATGGGCATTGACGCCATGCATCCCTTTGGTGCGCATTTTGGGTTGGGCCAGTATACGGGTATTGATTTACCCAACGAGCGCAAAGGCATTTGGCCATCGCGTGAGTGGAAAAAAGTTGCACGGCGTTTACCTTGGTACCCTGGTGATAGCTTGAACGTCAGCATTGGGCAGGGCGATGTGTTAGTGACGCCCCTGCAAATGGCGCAAATGACGGCCACTTTGGCCAATCGTGGCGTGCGCATCAAACCCCATTTGGTCGATCGCATTGGCGATGACATTGTGCCGCCGACGCCGCTCGATAGGGTTGAGGCTAAACCACAAAACTGGAATTACGTCTTTGAGGCCATGCAGGCGGTGATTCATAGTCCCCGAGGCACCGCCAAGACCATCAACAAAAATCTTAACTACCGCATTGCCGGTAAAACCGGTACTGCGCAGGTGATTGGCATTGCCCAAAACGAAACCTATAACCGCGACAAAATTAAATCCCACAATTGGGATCACGCCTTGTTTATCGCTTTTGCGCCGGCAGATAACCCCGAAATTGCGGTGGCGGTAATTGTCGAAAACGGCGAGCACGGCTCCAGTGCTGCGTCGCCTATTGCGCGCAAAGTGTTTGATCGCTGGTTAATCAAAGAGCCCGTCGACGCGCCTGCAAATACAGATCCTCAGCTGAATGCGGCAGGCGCGCAATGAAATGTGTAACAACCCTTCAATTAAGTGCGGGCGTTAAACCATGAGAATGCACGGCGGTAAAGATTTTGTGCGACACATGCCGGACTCATCCAAGGTCTTTAAAAAAGGCGAAAGTCTGTTGCGCACCTTGCACATCGACTTGTGGTTATTGTTGGCTTTACTGACGTTTATGCTGGCGGGTATGGGTGTGCTTTATAGCGCTAGCGGCACCAGCTTGTTTATGGTCGAGCGTCAGTTGGCATTTTTTGCAATCGCCTTTTGCGCCATGCTCACTATCGCGCAAGTCCCGCTGCATTGGTTAGAGCGCAGTGGTGTGTGGTTTTATCTTATCGGCGTTGTATTGTTGATCTTGGTACTCTTGATAGGCGTTGGCGCAAAAGGGGCTCAGCGTTGGCTGAGCTTAGGGTTTATCCGATTCCAGCCATCCGAAATTCTTAAATTGGCGATGCCTCTGTGCATTGCGGCCTATCTGGGTCGCCGCGCGCTACCGCCCAAATTCAAGCATGTTATTGGCTGTTTGGTCATTATTATTATCCCCGCCGTATTGATTGTTGAGCAGCCCGACCTCGGTACTTCTATTTTAGTGGCGGCCTCGGGGTTGATTTGTTTGTTTTTATCGGGCTTAAGGTGGCGTTATATCTTGGGTAGCATGCTACTGCTGGGTGCGGCGAGTTTGCCGATGTGGCATTTTGTGATGCACGATTATCAAAAGCAGCGCGTGCTGACCTTGCTCGACCCCGAGGCCGATAAGTTGGGTTCGGGTTGGAATATTATTCAGTCCAAAACGGCGATTGGCTCGGGCGGTATGGAGGGCAAGGGGTGGCGTAAAGGCACGCAATCGCAGCTCGACTTTTTACCCGAAAGTCATACCGATTTTATCGTGGCGGTGTTGGCCGAAGAGTTGGGATTTAAAGGCATTGTGTTATTGCTGATCGGTTATTTATTCATTATTACGCGCGGTTTAATAATCGCGTTAAAAGCGCAAACGCACTTTGGCCGGCTGTTGGCGGGCAGCGTGACACTCACTTTTTTTGTGTATGTATTTGTGAATATGGGAATGGTTTCTGGGATTTTGCCGATAGTGGGAGTGCCCTTACCGTTGGTGAGTTTGGGCGGCACATCGCTAGTGACCTTAATGGCAGGCTTTGGTCTTTTAATGGCCGTTGCGACCGAATCAAAAACGACCCATCTTTAACTCGCACATTCACTCTTAATTTTTAACTCGCATATTGATTCTTAATTTGTAACTATTCAGCACCGAGCCTAAATGCAGTCGCGCGGTTATTTTCTGGGCCGCTCAAGCCATCCATGGACGCTATACAAGCGCTCCCGGCGCTTAAATGCCCCGAAAACAACCACCCAACTGCATTTTCTGTGTGAAATTGACAGAATGCTGAATAGTTACCTTAATTTGTAACTGCTGGGGGGCCCATGAGGCACTTATTAAAACTACTGACGCGTGCCGTTTTACCGTTATCGGCGGCTTTTTCTTTATCGGCCTGTGTCGCGCAAGCCAAGGTTGCACCGACGGCAACTGCCCCTGTGCAAGCGGCTAGCGCGCGCGTTGATTACAGTAAGCATCCTGCGGCGGCGGCTTTTATTAAAAAAATGGTCGAGCAGCACGGCTTCGATAAACAATACATAGTCGATACGCTCGCACAAGCCGAGCAACAACCGCGCATTTTAGAGCTGATCGCTAAACCCGCCGAAAAAGCCAAACCCTGGTACGAGTACCGCCAAATCTTTTTAACGCCGTTACGGGTGCAAGGTGGCGTCGAGTTTTGGCAGCAGCACAAAGATATTTTGGCCGAGATGGAAAAAACCTATGGCGTGCCCGCCGAAATTATTGTCGCCATTATTGGTGTCGAAACCCGCTACGGCACTTATATGGGCACCTACCGTGTGATCGATGCGCTCACCACGCTGGGTTTTGATTACCCACCTCGCGGTGCGTTTTTTGCCGGTCAGCTCGAAGCGTTTTTTTTAATGGCGCGCGAGCAACAGCACGACCCCTTAAGTTTGATGGGCTCTTACGCGGGCGCTATGGGTTACGGGCAATTTATCCCGAGCAGTTATCGCAGTTTTGCGGTGGATTACGACAAAGACGGTTTTGCCGATATTTGGGCTAACAAACAAGATGCCATTGCCAGCGTCGCCAATTATTTTAAAGCCCACGGCTGGCAAATGGGTTTGCCTGTAGCCGAGCGCGCTTCGCGCCAAGCGGGCTTTCCCGAGAATAAACTCAATACCGAGCAGCGCCCCAGCGTAATGGCCAACGAGCTTGCGCGCCAAGGTTTTGCGCCACTTAGTCGCCGCGCGATTCAGCCGATTGCGGCTGTCGCTTTAAGTTACGAAGGCGAACAAGGGCAAGAATATTGGTTGGGTTACAACAATTTTTATGTGATCACTCGCTACAACCGCAGCCGCATGTACGCTTTGGCGGTGTATTTGTTAAGTGAAGAAATTGCCAATACATATCAGCGAAGATATTGCCAATGCGTATCCGCAACCTCTTGCGGCGCCCCAAGCCACGGATCATTCGCAATAACAAACCTCTATTCACTTTTATAAGAAGCCACAATGCGTTGTTTAAATTTCAAGGGTAAATGCGCGGTATTAATGTTGGTTGTGCTTTTAAGTGCTTGCCAAAGTATGCCGCGCAGCACGCCAGAAACTCTTCCCGATGACGGCGCTTATAAGCCCATTACGCCCGCGCCCGTAACGCGCGATAGCGGCCCAAAAGTGCCGCTCGATGTTGACCATATTCCCAACGCCTTTCCCGTGCGTGAACCCTTTATGCCGCTTGGCAATAAAAGCCCTTATGAGGTCTATGGCAAACGCTACACCCTCATTAAAAATATTCAGGGTTTTGAGCAAACCGGCGATGCCTCGTGGTATGGGCAGAAATTCCATGGTCAGCGCACCTCCAATGGTGAGCTGTACAATATGTATGGCATGACAGCCGCCCATAAAACGCTGCCCATTCCCTGTTTTGTCGAGCTCACTAATTTGGCCAACGGCAAAAAGATTATTGTGCGTGTGAATGACCGTGGCCCTTTCCATAGTGACCGCATTATTGATTTAAGCTACACCGCTGCACGCAAATTGGGTTATGCCGAAACAGGCACCGCGCGGGTTAAATTAAAAGTCATCAGCCCTCCGGCCAGCGCCCGTTATGCCGGTTTAAAAACACCGGTTATGCCAGCCAGCAATGGCCGTGCTTTAGCGCCAATGCCGCGCAATCCCGGCGGTTATGAAATCCCACAGAATACGTTTTTGCAGTTAGGCGCCTTTGGCGACATTGAGCGCGCTAAGGCGTACCAAGCACAAGTGAGTGGTTTATCGAGTTATCCCACCACTGTCATGCATGTACCCAACCGCAATGTGTATCGCGTGTTATTGGGGCCACTCAAAGACAGCTGGGATTTGATCAATCTGCAATTGGGCATAGAAGCCAAAGGCTACAAGCCCAAAGCTATAACGATCCAGTAGCGCAAACCGATAAAAAGCATAAGTTGAACCTACGTTGTACTGGAGAATTATTGTTGGCTAGAAAATTAAAGCGTTCGGCTCTTGTAGCCTACAGCGCCGAGCAAATGTTCCGTTTGGTGAATGATATAGAAGCCTACCCGCAATTTTTGCCCCACTGTAATGGCGCAAAAATATTAACGGCAAACGATGCTTGTGTAGAGGCCGAGCTGCAATTGGGTAAAGGCCCCGTCGCGCACAGTTTTTGTACGCGCAATACTTTAACGCCCTTTAAAAAAATCCAACTGCAATTATTAACAGGGCCTTTTAAGCAATTTGATGGCGTGTGGTTATTTAACGATTTAGCCAGTGGTTGCGAAGTGTCTTTTAGTTTGACCTTTGATTTTTCTAGCCTGTTATTAAATTTAACGGCGGGTAAATGGATGGAAGATATCGCCAGCGAACAAGTCGATGTGATGTGCCGCAGGGCAAAACAAGTTTATGGTTAATCGATCCTGATTATTTAGCGAATATTTATAGAGTTTGACGAGTAGTTAACAATGACCGATATAGAGCCCATTGCGGTTGAAGTGGTTTATGCCTTACCGCACAAACAAAAATTATTAAGTTTTTTAGTCACCCCAGGCACTACCGCCTTACAAGCTGCCGAAAAATCCGGTATTTGCCAGTTTTTCCCCGAGCTTGATTTAGCCAATGTCGAAATGGGCATATTCAGCCAAACCCTCGGCGTAAAAGGCATCGAGCCGCCGGCAAGCTATATTCTTAAAAGTGGCGATAGAGTCGAAATTTATAGGCCTTTAGTATCGGACCCAAAAGAAGTCCGCCGCCGTTTAGCGGCCCGCCAAAAAGCCGAAGCCGAAAATAAAGCGCAATAGCATTCCCTTTTTAAAAAGGTTAGCGCTGCCCATCCCTTATTAAGTCGACGGGTTGTTATTATCCCCGCGGAAGTGTCTATGGAAATCAAAGTTAATTTTCTCGAAAAACAAAGGCTCGAAGCTAAGTTTGACGATTTTACGGTTATTACCGATCAACCCATTCGCTACAAAGGTGACGGTACAGCGCCGAGTCCTTTTGATTATTTTTTGGCATCGTCGGCATTGTGCGCCGCTTATTTTGTGCGTTTGTATTGTGTGTCGCGCAATATTGCCACCGAAAATATTCGTTTATCGCAAAATAATATTGTTGATCCAGAAGATCGCTACAACCAAATTTTTAAAATACAGGTAGAGCTGCCTGCCGATATTTCTGAGCGCGATCGCCAAGGTATTTTGCGCGCTATCGATCGCTGCACGGTTAAAAAAGTGGTGCAAACTGGGCCAGAATTTACGATAGAAACCGTCGAAAATTTAGATGAAGATGCGCAAGCCATGCTAATGGCGCCAGCGAATGCCGAGCACAATACCTTTATTTTGGGTAAAGATTTACCGCTAGAAAAAACCATCGCCAATATGACCGAAATTTTGGCCAGCCTTGGGATGAAAATCGAAATTGCCTCGTGGCGCAATATTGTGCCCAATGTGTGGTCGCTACATATTCGCGACGCCGCTTCGCCCATGTGTTTTACCAACGGCAAAGGCGCCAGCAAAGAAAGCGCGCTGTGCTCGGCGCTGGGTGAGTTTATCGAACGCCTAAATTGCAATTTCTTTTATAACGATCAATATTTTGGCCTTGATGTCGCGAACAGTGAATTTGTGCATTACCCCAATGAAAAATGGTTTAAAGCTGGCCCTAAAGACGCATTGCCAAAAGGGCTGCTGGATGATTATTGCTTAGCGATTTATAACCCCGACGACGAGCTGCGCGCCTCGCATTTAATTGATACTAATTCTGGTCTCATTGAACGCGGTATTTGTGCCATTCCCTATGTTCGCCAGTCCGATGGTGCCACGGTTTATTTTCCCTCTAATCTGATTGAGAATTTATTTTTAAGTAACGGTATGAGCGCCGGTAATAATCTGTACGAAGCACAAGTGCAGTGTTTGTCCGAAATATTTGAACGCGCCGTTAAAAAGAAAATAATTGAGGAGCAAATCGTGCTGCCCGATGTGCCGCCCCAAGTATTGGAAAAATTCCCAGGCGTGCTCGCGGGCATTAATGCGCTGGCCGAGCAAGGCTATCCGGTGGTGGTTAAGGATGCTTCCTTGGGTGGCCAATTTCCGGTAATGAACGTGACCTTGATGAACCCCAAAACCGGCGGCGTGTTGGCCTCATTTGGCGGCCACCCTAATTTTGAAGTGGCGCTAGAGCGCTGCCTTACCGAATTACTGCAAGGGCGTAGTTTTGAGGGCCTTAATGACCTGCCTAAACCGACCTTTAATGATTTGGCGGTGACCGAGCCCGAGAATTTTGTTGAGCATTTTATTGATTCAACCGGTGTAATCTCGTGGCGATTTTTTAGTGCTAAACAGGATTATGAATTTTGTGAGTGGGATTTTTCGGGATCCAGCGAAGAAGAAAATGCACGCTTATTTGGCATATTAAGTGATTTAGGTAAAGAGGCCTACGTGGCGGTGTTTGACGACTTAGGCGCGTCGGCTTGCCGTATTTTGGTGCCCGATTATTCTGAGATCTATCCCGCTGACGATTTAATTTGGGATAACACCAATAAGTCACTGGATTACCGGGAAGATATTCTTAACCTCCATATTTTAGATAAAAAATCTCTGCTTAATTTATTGAATCGTTTAGATGAAAGTCAGTTAGATATTTACATGGATATCCGCACGTTAATTGGTGTGGAGTTTGACGAGAATACGCCTTGGGGCAAACTCACCATTCTTGAATTAAAACTGCTGATTAGCTTAGCCTTGGGCGATTTAGAAAATGCCATTGAACATGTCGAGCAATATTTACAGTACAGCGACAATAGTGTTGAGCGAGGTTTGTTTTATCAGGCGGTGCACGCGGTGCTTGAAATTACGCTGGATGATGAACTCGAATTGGATGACTTTATGCTTAACCTGCGCAAAATGTATGGCGAGCAAACACTGCTAAATGCTGTTGGCTCGGTGCAGGGTCGTGTGAAATTCTTTGGGTTAACGCCTACTAATATGCAGCTAGAAGGTTTAGATAAACATTTGCGTTTAATTGAAAGCTACAAAAAGCTGCATCAGGCGCGGGCTAAAGCGTGGGCGAAAAAATCTATCAAACCTGCCAGCGATTCCCCATTACAAGCCCCGTCAGATAAAAATAACGAAGAACCTTATCGCAAAAAAATAGTTCCTAAAAGATTAACACCTAAAAAGAAACCCTAAGTGCCGATTTTTACACGCGCGATTAATTAATATTATTCAACCACTTTAATTAAGATTATTTAATAACTGCACCAAGGCTGCCAGCCAGCCTAAACCTGCGGCCACTTGCCAAAAACGTAATGGATTACGTTGTAGTAATGGCTGTGCTTCGGGGGCTAGCCAACTGCTGTTGGGGCGTTTTACATCTTGTAACCATTCTGAAAAAGACGAATAACGTTGCTCTTGATGAATTTGCAAGGCTTTAGCCAAGGCTTTATCTAACCAATAAGGCACCAAGGGATTAAACGCTGTAGCCGAGCGGTATTTTAATTTTTGAAACGCTTTTAAATTCATCGCACGACTGTAAGCTTCGCCATAAGGGTGCGTGCCGGTGAGCATTTCGTACAACAATACCGCCACGCTAAACATATCCGAACGCTCGGTGGGTCTTGCGCCATAACGGTATTCGGGCGCCGAATAATTGAGCGTGCCTAAAATATGGTCGCGCGTAAGCGTGGTACTCATCTCGCTAATACCTGCAACCCAACTCGATCCAAAATCAATAATCACTGGCCCTTTGGCAGTCACAATAATGTTGTCGGGTTTAATGTCTTGGTGCAGGGTATCTTTACGGTGGAACGCGCGTACGCCTTTGGCAATTTGTTCAATTAATTCGATAGCATCGGGAATATTAAAAGGCGCGCGTTCTTTTATTAATTGTGTGAGCGTAGGGCCTTGTAGATGCTCTGTTAAATAATAGAGTGTCGAGCGAGATTGGGGAGGCTCGATCACTTTGACAACATTGGCATTATTGATGCGGCTACCAATCCAGCTTTCCATCACAAAACGTTCGATATAGGCCATGTCGTCTTCATAATTTGATGACGGGGTTTTCATAATACTAATGCGGCCCTTGGTATCTTCTACACGGTAAACTTGGCTGCGTTCGGATTCTTGCAAAATGGCTTTTACCGTTAAACCATCCAGCTGATTGCCAATATTTAAAATCGGCGGAAAGGGTAATTTAGAAAGGACACTCACTGCATCGGCCTGATTGCTGGCGCCGGTTGTTTCAATACGGCAAATCTGAATGCTTAAATTATCTTGGCTGCCAAGGTCGAGCGCTTCTTTGTGAATGCGCTCGCAGGCGGCATCTAAGTTATCGCTGTAAGCGTTCAGTAACGTTTCAAAGTGTCTATGCGTAATCGTATCGTGAATGCCGTCGGTGGTTAATATATAGATATCGCCAATGTGTAGTTCTTGGCTTTGCATGTCAATTTCTAGCACCGAATCGGCGCCAAGTGCGCGACTTAAATAGGTTGTTTTGGCATCAATACGCGAGGCGTGATCGCGAGTTATTACATCGAGCTGGCCGTCGCGTAAACGGTAAATACGGCTGTCACCCACGTGAAAACTGAATAACTTATCGCCTTTTAAAATCACACACGAAAACGTCGTGAGTAAACCTTCTTGGCGCGGACTATTTAAACCTAAACTCCACAAGTAGCGGTTAAGCGATTGAATCACCACGCTCGCTGACTTTTGTGTGCGCCACGTATCGGGTGTTGCGTAATAATCGCTTAAAAATCCGGTGATAGCCGTTTGGCTAGCTTGGCGCGCCGCTTGTGAAGTACTGACACCGTCGGCGATGGCAATGGCGATGCCTTTACTGGCGAGCGTATTGCCCTCGGGAATGCGGGCGCCAATGGTATCTTGATTTTCGCTTTTAATACCGGCGCTGCTTAACTGGGCAAAGCTAATAGACAGTGATGATTGAAGATGATCCATAAAAAACCAATGATTAAAATAATGCAGATAGCTTTATTAAAAAGCAGGGCGTGATATTAGAAATTACCAAAGTTGTACAAGTAATAAACCTAAACTGCCTGCGAGCAAGGCATAAATTAGCATGGGGCCAAGAGTGTAACGAATAATGTGCCCCTCGCTGCCGGTAAGTTTTACGACAGCCGACGCCGCAACCACGTTTGAAACCGCAATCATATTACCTGCATTGGCACCAAGTAATTGCAAGGCCATAAGAATATGCGTTGGCGCGTTAAGTTGTTCGGCTACCGACCATTGCAGGCTCGACAGCATCATGTTGGAAAACGTTGAAGAGCCTGCGATAAACGATCCCATTGCGCCAATAAAGGGCGCAAATAATGGCCAGCTTGCGTCAAGATTTTGGGCAGCGTATTGCGCTAAAAATAATGGCATAGACACAAGACCTTCAATCGCATTGATATCGGAATGAATAAATAATCGCACCATGGGAATAGCCGCACACAAGGCCAGTGTGGCTGGCAATAGGCTTGTTAAGGCGTTGCGCCAGGCGGGTATTATCGCCATTCGGTTAGGGTTTAAGAACAGGCTTGATATCAGTGCTACCACTATAAAAATAGCCGCCGGAGAGAAGAGTAGTTCTAGGCTGGCATTAATGGGTGTCCCCCAAAGTGGGCCAGTGTTTAAACGTAAATTTTGCAGCCATGTTTTAAGGCCTAAAGGCTCGACGCGAGTGAGCACTAATAAAATACCCACCATGGCATAGGGCAACCATGCGCCGATGAGTTTTTTACGCGAAGGCGGTGCGCTTGCCTGCAGGGCGCTGACACTGTCGTGGCTAAATAACAGCGGTGTTTTAGGTTGTAACCAACCTTTTTTGATGCAAATAATTGCCACGATTAATGTCACAACGCCGCCCGCAATCGCTGGAAATTCTGGCCCTAATAATCGCACCGTAAAATAGGCGACTACCGAATAACACAAGCCACACAATAGTGCAAAAGGGTATGCGCTAAGGCTATCTCGCCAACGTTTGTGCTGGCCCCAACAACGGGACAGCAAGGTAATGAGCATGATGGGGATGAATGTCGCGGTTAAAATATCCATTGCCGCCGCTTGCTGTGCAATAGCGCGAATAGATTCGGGCGCCAATTGCGGCAAGCCTTTTTGCAGGCCAATTAATATCGGTGTTCCCACCGCGCCAAATGTAACTGGTGAGGAGTCGGCAATCAGTGCCAGCACCACGGCGGCTATAGGCGGAAAACCCAATGCCACTAACAAAGGCGCCACGATGGCGGCGGGAGTACCAAAACCCGAGGCACCCTCTAAAAAAGCACCAAAGGCAAACGCAATGACCAGTGTCTGAATGTTGCGGTCGGGGGTGAGATGAGCAAATCCTTTACGGATTGTCTCGATGGCGCCCGTGCGCGTGAGTGTATTTAAAAAGACGAGCGCGCCAAAAATAATCCACAAAATACTGACGGCAATGACGAGACCTTCACTGGTCGCTGCCAAGAGTTGCTGCAGTGGCATTTTCCAAATAAAAAAACCACTGAGCAAGACAATCAAAAAGCTCAGAGGCATAGCTTTGCTAGCGGGTAGTTTTAGAAATACTAAAAAAATCAGTACCGATAAAATAGGTGTTAATGCGGCGATAAAGAAAATAGGCGTCATAGGCTGATTACATGAGTGTGCTGTTGTCGTTTTTTCAAATTAAGCGGAATCGGGACCTGAAGAGTGGCTTAAAGCTTACGCTCTCCTGTGCCTTTATATTTTGATGATTTTTTCTTTTTTTCGATTATTTTTGATGCCGTAAAAATTTATCGTAACTATTCAGCCATGTAGCCCACAAGCTGTTGCGCAATTATTTTCTGGGCCGCTCAAGCCATCCATGGGCGCTATACAAGCGTTCCCGACGCTTAAATGCCCTGAAAATAATCACTCAACGGCTTGTTTGATCGCAGTTTTTTTGTAGGGCTGAATAATTACAAATTATCAAAAACGCTACCAGTAAGGGCACAAGCCATATCAAATTCCAAAGGATCAATATCGCGCCATAAAGCAAAATGTTGCAAACAATTGCTAAGCTTACAAGCAACACAATAGCGCTGACGTAGGCCAATAAATATTTTCCGCGCCAGGATAATTGTCGCAGCGTTGATTTTAATTACAGCATACGCCGTGTTTTGTGGGCTAAATAAAGGGTTTTTTTACACGCGCACTGTACTTTTTATGCGTACTTTGGCAGGAATGCCTGCAGCAATAGCCTCGGCGGGAACATCGCACAAAACAACTGCATTGGCGCCCACTGCGGCATCGTCACCGAGGGTGACAGCGCCTAAGATTTTTGCGCCAGCACCGACATTGACACGGTTGCCCAGTTTGGGAGCATCAAAAGCTTGGTCGAGATTTTTATTGCCGAGCGTAACGCCTTGGCGAATGATGCAGTCGTCACCCATTTCCACGTTGCCATGCACAACAATCCCGCTTTGGTGTTCGATAACAATACGGCGGCCCGCTTTAATCGAATAGGGGAATTCAATACCGTAGCTGTTGCGAACGTGACGAAATAAAAAACGGTATAAAAGACTTAAGGGCGCACGCAATAATTTATTGTTAACGCCCATTCGCCAGACACCAAAACGATAAACCGCTATGGCTCTAAAACCGGGTTTTGTCCAGTCTTTGCCGTTGGCTTGCCAGTCTTCTTTAATTAAATCCCAAAGGCTTAAGTCTTCGTGTTGGCTTTTTTTTTCGTGGTTAGGATGATTAATGATTTCGGTTTTAGCGTTTGAGTTCATATCCATTATGCCGACCTTTTTTTATTGGCAGCTTTTACTAAATTGCCGCAAAAAAAACTGGAGTGACGAATGAAATCATATAAAAAATAGGGCGGCCCTAAATAAACTTCGCCTTTTAGTATCAATTTAAGTCGGTAGATAATATAACCTAAGCCACCTAATTTATCGGCAATTAAAGCATTAAAAAAACCATAATTTTTTTGGAAAAAATAACAGCGTGAATGAAACCAATAGGCGGGGCGTCGAGGTGCTTGTTTGCGAGTGTTGGAAATGCCTGTGGCAGCACCGACAAGGTGGATCACTTTGCTGGCAGGTTCAAATAATGTGTCGTAACCGGCTTGATGAAATGTACGGCAATAATCGACTTCTTCAAAATATAAAAAATAATTTTCATCCATTAAACCCACTTCTTTAATCGCTTGTGTAGTGATCATCATCGATGCGCCAGCGACCCAATCAACGCGACAGCGCTCGGTGGGAATAGGCCGGGCAATTATGCTTGCAGGAAATTTTTTGGCCAATACGGCCAAACCGCTGCTACTAACCAATTCGCCCCACACCGTCGGGAAATTAAACGAGGCAATTTGTTGTGTGCCATCGGGATCTTGCAGTGCGCTGCCTGCAATCGCGGCGGTGGGGTTGGCATTTAAACAATCAATTAAGGCTTCGCAGGCGTTCGGTAATACGCGGGTATCGGGATTTAATAACCAAATATAATCACAATTTTCGGTAAGTAATTTTTTAACTGCAATATTATTACCGTAAGAAAATCCGCCATTTTTGGGCGCGGCAATTAAATTTATCCAATGTTTAGCGGGGCTTTGTGCTAAAAATTCGCTGAGCTTTGCAACCGAGTCATCGGGCGAAAGATTGTCGACCACAACCACGCTGAGGCTATAGGGTAGCGTATCGAAAATAGCGATAAGGCTTTGTAGGCACTCGATAACGAGTTGCCCAGTGCGGTAATTAACAATAGAAATGCCAACACGTTTAGTCATGGTTTTACTCGATGTAATCTACGGTTTTAAATGGTGTGCGCACTACAAAAATCACGATGGATCACGGCTGTGTGTAGGCGAGTTGTGGGTCTCAGTTTATACGCAAAGGCTCATTTAACGTTTGCGTATAAAAAGCGGGAGAGGCTTTGCTTTGGCGCTCTGTGTTCGCTTCATTTTGTGGCTTAAATAATTACGATAATTAACAGGCTTAGCGCCGTTAACAGGGTAAAAGATACCAGTACAATCTTCCAAATATCCTTAATAAAGGCGACTCGCTGTTGTTCTATTTGTTGCGCTAATTCGTTGATGGCGCCTTGCATTTCAACGCTGATTTTATCTAATGCTTTTTCTATTTCTAGCACTCCACGATCCATAGTGCGTTCGATCATGGGTTCTACGTTTGTATGCAATAGTTTGTTTAACGATTGGTTGACTTGATCCAGCTCTTGGGTCCAGTCGGTATTGATTAATGCCATGTGGCTGCCTTGTTTCTGTTCTGGTAAATATCGTTAAGGGTCTGTAGCCAATTTTATAGTGAGGCTGCAAGATCGTACAGCCCTGCAAATTATCGCCGCCGCCCCAAATTGAACACTTTAATCAAAACCTTAGATGTTACAATCTCGTTATTTTTTAATAACGAGTTAGCGAGGAAATTTAGTATGGGTAACCTATGTTCTTTTGTGCGACGGAATACAGCTATTGTACCTTCAGTGTTGATGAAAAGCCTGTTGATGAAAAGCGCATTGTTAGCGAGTGCAATAGTCAGCGGTGTGTTTGTGGTAAGTGGCTGTAATTCGAATTCCGATGGCGGCAGTCAACAATCCGCTTCATCATCCAGTGCGTTAAGTGTTTCCAGTCTTGGCGGTTCGAATACATCACTGTCGTTATCGAGCGGCCCTGTCACCACGGAAGCGGCTAATGCGAGCAATCAAACGCCAGCTTTTATAGGCCAAACTCGCGCGCTAGAAATTTTAGATGATACGGTATTTACCACGGCGGTTATTGCTGATGGTTTAAATCACCCTTGGGGCATGGCTTTTTTACCTGATGGTCGTGTATTGGTGACCGAACGCTCTGGCCAGTTGCGCATAGTGACTACGCAAGGCGATGTTTCCAGCCCACTGGAGGGGGTGCCGAGTGTGGATGCGCGTGGCCAAGGCGGATTGTTGGATGTAAGTCTTTCGCCCACCTTTAGTCGCGACCGCTGGGTGTATGTGAGTTATGCCGAAGCGCGCGGTGATGGCAAAAATGGCACCACGGTGGCGCGAGGTAAATTGCGCTTAGACGACACGGGGCTTGATGATGTTGAGGTTATTTTTAGGCAAGCGCCGGCTTGGGCATCGACTTTGCATTTCGGCTCGCGTTTGGTATGGGATAGTGAAGGTTATTTGTTTGTGACTTTGGGGGAGCGCTCGTTGCCGGCGTCACGCCAACTCGCGCAAGACACTACTACTCATTTGGGCAAGGTTGTGCGTTTAAATCCTGATGGCAGCAGCCCAGTGGATAACCCATTTGTTGCAGGGGGAGGCTTGCCGGAGCTCTGGTCTTATGGCCATCGTAATATTCAAAGCGCCGCCATTAATCCCGTTACTGATAAGTTGTGGACCATAGAGCACGGCCCGAAAGGGGGTGACGAACTTAATCAACCGCAAGCCGGTAAAAACTATGGCTGGCCTATTATTACTTATGGCCTTGATTATTCTGGCGCGCCCATTGGGGCCGGCATAACATCTAAAGAAGGCATGGAGCAACCGGTATATTTTTGGGATCCTGTGATAGCCCCAGGCGGCATGTTGTTTTACCAAGGCGATATGTTTAGTGCGTGGAAGGGGAGTTTATTTGTTGCGTCATTAACGCCCGGTGCACTGGTACGATTAGTGATCGATAACCAAAAAGTCATTGGCGAGCAAAGAATATTAAAGGGGCTGGGCCGTATTCGCGATGTTGAACAAGCCGCCGACGGCGCATTGTGGGTAATTACCGATGCCGATAATGGTGCACTGATTCGTGTGTATCAGTAGCGCGCCAATAAAATTATTGCTGCCATTTTTAGCGACTTTAAATTTTTGAATTGATTAAATTTGGCGGCTGTACTGGCTTTTTTAGCGTGTTAAAACACCTGTTTTATTGTTTTTGTTGAATAGAGGGCTTGGGCAATTGTTTTTTGACGCTTAAAGCTCCTTTGAATATTTTGATGTTTTTTTTATAGCTTAAAATGTACTCAGTAAATCCAACTTCAGGGTTGGTCTTTTTTTAATTAGCACGCAGTAGTCTGGATATTTTATGAGCATTGAAAAAAACTACTTAAAAAGTAAGCCCATCTGCAAAGTGAAATTCATTTTGCCAAAACAACGTGCCGAGGGCATCAAGCAAGTGCATTTGGTGGGCACGTTTAATGATTGGGACCTAGAAGCGGCGATGCCGCTGCGTAAACAAAAAACCGGTGACTACGCCGCTACGCTGTCATTTTCGGTAGGTGAGCAACACGAGTTTCGTTATTTGTTGGATGGCGAACAGTGGGAAAATGATGAGATGGCCGATTATTACGTGCCATCCCATGTTAGCCGCGAAGAGAATTCAGTCGTTATTATTTAATCGGTTAATAGCTCTAGGGCTTTTTTCTAGGTCTTTCTAGGGTTGTCTTGTAGGTTATTCTACTTAAGGGTACAAAATGAAAAGGCGCGGTATTTATACGGCGCCTTTGTCTGCCCGCTCTTGTACTAACACCCACGGTGCTACCACGGCAGCCCATAAAATGGTTTTTTGGTCATACCATTTTATGGCTTGGGTGTCGGTTACTGGATGAACAAGTTGTTGGCTTGTCCATTCTTGAAATTGTTTTTTATTGTCTTTAATCAAGTTGACGCCAACCTCGATTAAATCGAGTGCATCACTGATAAAAATTAAATGACCCGCCGCAAAATGACGTTCCAGTTCGCTCCATTCTATCTGCGCCGTTTGGGATAAAACTTCATTTTTAGCCGCTGCAATATCCACGCTCTACCCTCTGTAAATTATCTGGCTCTTTTAATTATTCGGGCTCTTTTAATCATTCTGTGCGGAAGCGAGTTGTTTTAGCCCTTAAATCTAAAAACGAGTAAAGCTTAATCCCTAAAATTATTAAATTGAAATGGTTGACCTAGATTGGCTTCGCGTACCAGCGCCATCACGTCTTGTAGTTCATCGCGTTTTTTGCCGGTTACACGCAATTGCTCACCTTGAATACTCGTTTGCACTTTAATTTTGCTGTCTTTAATCAATCTCACAATTTTTTTAGACATATCGGCTTCGATACCTTCTTTAAACTTTACGGTTTGACTAAAGGTTTTCCCTGTGTGTATAGCGTCGCCAATATCCATGGTTTTGTTATCGACTTTTTGGCGGGTAAGGCACGAGCGCAAAATATCCATCATTTGGTCGAGTTGAAAATCGCCTTCGGCACTGACCAGTATGTGATCCTTTTTCCATTCAAAGCTTGCTTCTACACCCCGAAAATCAAAGCGAGTATCGAGTTCGCGGATGGCGTTTTCGAGGGCGTGGCGGGCGTCGGTTAAGTTAACTTCTGAAACAATATCAAACGAGGGCATAAGACTCACTCCAAGTAAAAGCGGGCATTTTAAGGGCTTGCCCTCTAAAACAGAAGCCGCGAAAGATACGCAAGGGTGAGGATGGGATTTGCCAGGGTTTTGATAGCGTCAAACCACAGAAAGCCTTAACAAAAAACGAAAAACTAGACCAAAAAGCGGTTGATGTTAGCCAGCAGGCTGCGGCTATCGAGAGGTTTTGGCAGCATAATAATTTGCTCGAAGGGTGCAATATTGTTGAAGGTTTCGCTGTTGCTCACAAGAATAACCGGTACGCGCAGGGTATCGAGGTCGGCTAGATTTCGGCAAAAGTTGATGACGTCTTCGCAATTGTCATCATCTATTACTACTACATCGGGGTTTTGTTGTTGGCTGGCGCGCAGGGCATCGGTGTAGGAATCCACGGTAATTAAATTACAGTGATTCAGTAGTTGTTGTTCGATTAGGGGTTGTGTGTGTGCGTGTTTATCGAGCAATAAGAGTTTTGGCAGTGGCATAAATTGCCGCACTATGGCTTTGTTACGGCCGCCATCTTTGGCGCGGTAAAGCGATTGATCGGCGCTATGCATCACCTGTTTTAAGGTGGCGGTGTGAGCATTACTAAGGGCGGCGCCGCCAATGCTGATGGTGATAAATTCGGCGACACTGGAATCGCGGTGTGCAATTTTAAGATTGGCAATTGTTTGGCGAATTTGTTCGGCCACATGTCTTGCGCCCGATTCTGGCGTATTGGTTAATAACACCACAAACTCTTCACCGCCATAGCGCGCCACCATATCGCCTGGACGGTTAGCGCAGAGCGCAATAGCATCGGACACTTTGCGAATGCAGTCGTCGCCCGCAAGGTGGCCGTAACAATCGTTGTAGGCTTTAAAGTGGTCAATATCGAGCAGCAAAATACTGAGTGGCTCCCGCGCGCGGCTGGCGTGGCGCCAGTAGTCGCTGGTGCGACTCTCAAAGGTGCGGCGGTTATAGAGGCGCGTTAGGCTGTCGCGCTCGCTAAGTTCGGTAAGTTCACGGTTGGCTTTGTTGAGCTGGTTGCGCATATCGATGATGCGCTCCATCGCTCTTATTTTGGCTTTTAAGATAATGCGGCTAACAGGTTTGATCAGGTAGTCGTCGCCACCGGATTCGATGCCGTCTTTAAAGTCGCTTTCTTCGCTTTTACCGGTCACAAAAATAATGGGGACCCAATGATCTCCCAACATTTCGCGTATTAGGCTGGTGGTTTCGAAGCCATCGAGGCCTGGCATTTCGACATCCATGATGATCATGTCGACGGCGGTTTCGTCAACAATGTGCATGGCTTCTTCGCCATCTTGTGCAAGCACGGCTTCGTGACCCGCTTCATTGATGTATCGGCTGATGGCATAACGAAGCGTTGCACTGTCTTCAACGAGTAGTATTTTCATGGATCAACGGATACCCCAGAGTTAAAAAAAGTGTATCACAGCCTATTTTTTATGCAGGCTGAAAAACCCTTGAGTGGTCGTATCTGCGCGCTTTTAGCGGTGGCAATTGCAGGGGGTTTTCGGTATGTTTGTGCGCTTTTTTTAAACGGCTGTTTTTGATTATGTCCGAGTTTGACGATATTCGACCCTACAATGACGACGAAGTGCGGCCTACGCTCTTGCGTTTGTTTGATGATAAGGAATTTTTGGATGCCATAGTGCGTTTGAAATTTCCGTTGCTTAGCCGATTAGCGGCGCCTTTGGCGCGCCCTATAGCGCGCGCAACTTTGCGAAAAGAACTGGCGGGAGTGTTAACGATTGCGGATTTTCAGGCCAAAATCGAACGCTACATGCAGCAAAATATCGAGAGCACAACAACGTCGTTGAGCTTTTCGGGTTTAGAGCATTTAAAAGCCGATAAAGCTTACCTCTTTATTAGCAATCATCGCGATATTGCCATGGACCCTGCGTTTGTAAATTGGGCGCTGTTTAAAGGCGGCTTTCAAACCTTACGGGTAGCCATTGGCGACAACCTGTTAACCAAACCTTTTGCGGGCGATTTAATGCGCTTAAATAAGTGCTTTATTGTGAACCGCAGCGCTACCGCTCCCCGAGAAAAACTCAAGGCGGCTAAGCTTTTATCGTCTTATATTCACCATTCTTTGTGTATTGATAACGCCAATATTTGGATTGCCCAGCGCGAAGGGCGCGCTAAGGATAGTCGCGATATTACCAATCCTGCGATTGTGAGCATGTTGGTGCTTAACAAACCTAAGGGTGATGATTTTGGCGAATACATCAAAAACTTGAATATTGTGCCGGTGAGCATCTCTTACGAATATGACCCTTGTGACCAAGCTAAGGCGCGCGAGCTAACTATGCGCGCTGAAAATGGCCACTATGAAAAAACGGAACACGAAGACGTCAATAGCATTGCACTTGGGATTGCAGGCCAAAAAGGCGGCGTGCATGTGGCTTTTGGTGCGCCACTGGGGGCGCAGTTTGCATCGGTCGAAGCCGTAGCCGCAGAGCTGAATCGGCAGATTGCGAGCAATTATATGTTGCATTCAAGCAATTGCATTGCCTATACCATTGTGACCGGTGAGCAGCCCAAGGTTACTTTGGGCGCTCAGCAAAAACCTTACGCCCAAGCTGATTACCTTGCACATAAAACCGATTTTGATAACCGATTGCGCCATTGTCCGGCGCCGTGGCGAGAGCGCTTTATAAGTATTTATGCCAATCCTGTGGTGGCCAAGCTGGCACATCAAGCTGCCTATACTGATGCCCACAATGCTGAATAATGAGCTTAAGCAGGTTATTCAGCAGAGTTATTCGACCTATTTAAAAGGCAAAGGGCATAGTCCACGTTACGGCCAAAAGTTAATGATTGCCGCGATTGCGCGCACCTTGGGCGGCATTCGCAGTAACGATAACGGCGAGCGCCAAGGCGAAGGCCATGTTTGTGTCGTCGAGGCGGGCACGGGTACTGGCAAGACGGTCGCGTATTTACTGTCGGCGATTCCCGTGGCGCGCATGCTGAATAAAAAGGTGGTGATCTCGACGGCGACCATCGCTTTGCAAGAGCAAATCATGTTTAAAGATTTGCCTGATATTAAAAAGTATTCCCAGTTGGTCTTTGATTACACCTTGGCTAAGGGGCGCGGCCGCTATTTGTGCTTGAGCAAACTCGACCGCTTATTAGCCGCTGATGATGATCCTTTTATTCCTTTGTATGAAGAGTTAAGCCCGCAAACCGAGGGCGATATGGCGTTGTACAACACCATGATTACGCGCTTGGCGGGCAATCAATGGGATGGTGATCGCGATAGTTGGCAAGACGAAATCCCGCACGAGCAATGGTCGCGTGTCACCACCGATCACCGCCAATGTACGGGTCGTCGCTGTTCTCATATTCGCCATTGTGCGTTTTTTAAAGCGCGCGAAAGTTTGGATGATGCCCAAGTGATTGTCGCCAATCACGATTTAGTGCTCGCCGATTTGGCCTTGGGTGGCGGCGCTATTTTGCCGCACCCTAAAGATACAATTTATATCTTTGACGAAGGTCATCACCTGCCTGACAAGGCACTTAGCCACTTTGCGGCGCACGCACGCATTATGGCAACCAGCCGTTGGTTGGGCCAAACCGAAGGCCAGTGGGCTTCATTTATGGCGCCGTTTGCGCAGGCTTTAGGCGTTGTCTCGCGTGGTCTGGGCATGGAAAAGCGGCTGAAAGATGCACGCCAATGTCTCGATTTATTACCGCCGCTACTTAAAGCTTTTATGCCCTTAATGGATACCAGCCAGCCTGTTGCGCGTTACCGTTTTGAAGAGGGTGAAGTGTCGGCGGATATTGGTGAAATTTGCGAAGCCCTAGAACGCCACTTTGGCGATTTGGCGACGGCCTTCGAAAAACTCACCGATGAAGTTGGGCGTTTACTCGAAGATGAGCATTCCCCCGTTGATAAAGGCAGCAGCGAAACCGCCTTTGCCGCGATTGGCACTTGGTGGACACGCGCCGAAAACGCATTGGAGTTGTTTAAGAGTTTTGCCCATAGCAAAGCTAACCCCAAATGGCCGATGGCGCGCTGGATGACCTTGATCGATCAGGGGGAAACGGTTGATTTTGAATTGGTCTCTAGCCCCGTGTTGGCGTCGCATACCTTAGCGCAGCATTTGTGGGAGCCGTGTTTTGCGGCCATTGTGACCTCGGCCACGCTGACAGCGCTGAATAGTTTTGATCGTTTTTCGATGCGTGCGGGCGTGCCCAAGGAGGCTAATTTTGACGTGGTGCCCAGTCCGTTTGATTATGTGAATAATGCGGTTTTGCGCATTCCAAAAGCCGCGATTGAGGCGCAAAACGCCGAAGCCCATACCGCCAGCGTGATCGAGCAATTACCTAAAATCTTGGATGCTAAGGCAGGTAGTTTGGTGCTGTTTGCCTCGCGCCGGCAAATGCTGCAAACCTTTGAGGCGTTGCCCTGCCAATGGCAAGCACTGATTTTGATGCAGGGCGCATCATCCAAGCAGGCGTTGTTAACCGATCACCGAAAAGCGATTGATGCGGGTAAAGGCAGTATTTTATTTGGCTTGGCGAGTTTTGCCGAAGGCGTCGATTTACCGGGCGCCTATTGTACGCATGTCGTGATCGCCAAAATCCCCTTTGCTGTGCCTGATGACCCGATTGAATCGGCCATGGCCGAGTGGATTGGCCAGCAGGGCGGTAATGCGTTTATGCAAATGAGCGTGCCCGATGCATCGGTTAAATTAGTGCAAGCCTGCGGGCGATTGCTGCGTGCCGAAGCCGATAAAGGCGTCGTCACGATTCTTGATAAGCGCCTGTTAACTAAGCGTTATGGTCAGGCGATTTTAGATGCGCTGCCGCCGTTCAAACGCGAATTTAATCAATGATCCCAGATCGACAATTTATTGCGCATTTACTGCATTCGCTGGTATTGGAATTAAAGCGCTTGGGTGAATGGCAGGCAACGCCGCCGTCGCCTGCGCAGCTCGCCAGCCAATGGCCATTTTGTGTCGATACACTGACGTTTTATCAGTGGTTGCAGTGGGTTTTTGTCATCAAAATACAGGGGTGGGCTCAATCCACGAAACGCCACACACCTGGCTGTGCGCACATTGCCTGCACGCTGGGCAGATTTGCAAACAGCATTGGCGGCCAACCGCGCATCATCATGGCAGCAGGCAGGCAACCTGATGCTGGTGGGAGCAGCAACAACGTTGACAGCATCACAGTACACATGGTTTAAAATCAACTGGCCCGCACACCCGCACCTCCCACCGCATCACCCACGCGCCCGGTGATCCAACAACAACGAAGGCTTGTGCCTGAACTAGGAGCTTACACCATCAAACTTATAATAACAGCATGAGAACACCGGCCAGGCATGGCATGGCGGCACATTGTAATCCCAGCTACTTAGTTAGTTGCAGGAAGGATGGCAGGGAGGCAGCACAGCCTATAGAGCATGACCGCACAGTGGATGAAACACACTCAAACCTTATTTGCCCAAACAGAAAACATTAACAGACAGCCCCTTTTTTGTTGACTCATAGAAAGTGAGCCAGAAAACTGTAGATAATGGCTACAAGTTCCCATTTTAATTAGAGCTTGGGCAAGCACTCCCCCACACATGTGCCATTAACAACAACAAGCATATATTTAAAACCCAATTCAAATTGTATCCTTTTCAAATCAACAAATATATGGAAATGGCAGAACTGTAACAACACAAAATACACTCACCTTTAATATTATACATTTTTGACTTAGGCAGAAAGAATTAATAAGGATGGTTTGGCCTGAAACATGGGCTGGAAGGCACCTGTGGTAGAGTCATGCTTTGTGTGCGTGGCACTTCTCAGCTGGTGATCAGGAAACTTCTCCACTCATCCCAGGAAGGCATGGTAGGCAGGCTTGTGGAAGAAGATCATTTCTTGGTAACCATAGGCATCTAGGCAGGCAATCAATTCAGATTAGTCCTTTAAATAAAGTAAATATTTGAAGAATTTTCCATTTCACATTTCTTTTCATTCCCTTCTTCCTCTAGTTAACACATAGACAGTGTGTGTGTGTGTGTGTGCAGCTCCCACTCTGTGTGTGTGTGTGAGTACATGGCATAATGATATGAAGCTTGCTTCTAGCTTCTAGCTTGTAAAAAACCGTGAAGATACGATACGGCGTCATCACAACACATCACTTCATCGCTTCTCGCAGAAGCATAATCCCGCTTCCACTAGGCACAACACAGCTATCATTTCTGTTTACTTTTATAATTCCCTTTCTCAGCTGCCTTTTCATACTGTGATAATATCTGCACATATTCACAGAATGCTGGCTGTATTCAATGTGGATATTCATTTTATGAGAACCTTTCTCCATTTTACTGCTGAATTCAATCTCTTCATATGGCAACACTTCCCAACACAGAAGGTTCAACAAATTCTTTCTCAGTCCCCGTGGTAGTGTGTGGTGCCTTTTAGACATCCTTTAAAATATACTAAGCACTACAATGTATGAAACAAACTTCCAGATATGTGTACGTTTCAAAGACAGAAAAATCCTCAGCACTTCTTCTGCTAGCTTCCTTTGCTGAGTACTTCAGCTTGTAGTTTTCAAAGCTTGCATGTTCAGGCATTCTAAGCTAATACCCATCAATTCCCACGGCATGAGACCGGCACCATTACTCGGCAGTGATGGTGTGTCTGATCATGATTGGCCTTTTCAACAATGCAAACAGCTCCTCAATGCTTGTCTGTCTACCTGTGACTTGTATGGCCTTTTCCAATTGACAAACTACCAGCTCAACAGCAATGTCTTCTACCTTTATGAACTCATCAATGACATCACACTTTCTTGCTTGGCCGTATAATTCATGAATTCGTATGCAGTTAGCCTCAATGCAAAGCGTTTGAAATCTAACTAACTAGCCTTCTACAAACATGTTTCCAACAGTGTAAGTGATCCATGACTTCAACGCATTCACGTTTGTGTGTGTAACTCTTTTAGATGAACTAGTTTGTATGTAGACAGAATTCTTGTGAAACTCCTTTGTTACAATGCTAGCGCTTGAAACGCCAAATGCAGTTGAAATCGCTTACAATTCCAAAAAGAGTGTTTCAAACTGCTCTAAAGGCATTTTGCTACTCTGTGACATAAACACACAATGGCATTGCTAGCTTCCTGTCTAGCCTAGCAAGCAGGTAGTTACTTCTCGTAAGCAGATATCAGAGCTCTCAGAATCTGTGTGTATGCTATCAGCAGAAACCTTTTCTCTCACTATCATTCTAAGATATGAAAGGCAGCTGCTTTTCTAGTTTGCTTTTCCCCTTTACAAAGACTGTTAAAACCTCTGTGTCTCACCTTCAACGCTGCAGCTCTGTCATAAAATCAATGCAAAGCCAACACAGTTACTAACTAACCATTTATATGGGAAGCCATTCTTCTGCTGGCACCATGGTTTGCAGCTCGGCAATAATACTGCATCTGGCAAACGCTGCACTAAGAGGCAAAAAACGCCACTAACGTTAAATTGGAAACGCAATACTGCCTTTAGCGCCATTTGCGGCAATGTGGCTTTGAATGTCATCATATCCGACTAACGTGCAGTCGCCAACATACTAAACTCAGGTACGGATAACAGCTTCAATTGTTGTTGCTTTTATCAATGCTTCATAACAGCAGTGCTTGTAAACGCAACATCGCTTCTGCTGCTTGTTTTATTCGTCCTTTTAAACGCATCCAAGCTAAACAGAAGCGCTGGCGACTATTCAAATACCATATCACTCACAGTATAAACGCATACGAGCAAAACTTATCTTCCAGTTCTTTTCTCTTCTTGCAGCATCACGTAGCGCCAACTTTACTAATAACCGTCTATAAGAATCTTCTTTAAAAATTCTTGAGAAGATAAAATATAAGAAGCTGCTTTATGACTAAATACTACTTTTTGCTTCTTTATAAACATATAAACATATCTCTTCAAACAAGTATTTTAATTTTAGCTTCTCTTTGCTCTTCGTCAAATTACCATCAGCAACAAGTAACATCGACAACCCTGTTGCTCCTTGGCTTAATATGTCTTCTAACCAGCGCATAGTAAATGACCATCATCCTTCCGCTTTACTAACTGCACTTCCATAGCGGCATCCGCCCATGAAGCTTATTAACAAGCTTAATAAAGGCTTTATTACTAAACTCATTGTTCGATATATGTGCTTTAGCGTATCGCCAGCTATTGGCGATGTAAAGCGGGAATGGGCGTCGTCGATAGAGAACTTCTGTTGAAAATGGATTTTGTAATTTTGCTTTTCTGGTAATATCCACGCAGCGCTAAAGAATAAAGATAAAACGGGTACAGGATATTAGAATCGCCAGGCGTGAATGGGGTCGTTAGGTTTTTTGCTTAAGCGCTAGTGCTGCGTGCCATCAACGCCAAACAGACGATCTAAATCGGCGTAATCGAGTCGGTATTTTTGCCCGCAAAATTGGCAATCGATGGTGATGGTGCCTTGCTCGGCTAAGAGCGCGTAAGCATCTTCACTGCCTATAGCCGAAAGCGCGTTTTCGCTGCGTGCTTGCGAGCAACTACAGGCAAATTGGGTGGCCACTTCATCGTTAATAATCACGGTGTATTCGTGGAATAAGCGCGTTAATTGCACGGTGTGCGCGAGCCTTAGGCTTTCTTCTGCTTTGAGCGTATTGGCAAGCGTATGCAGCGTTAACCACGTGTCGGCGGTGTGCTCTGGGTCTTTGTTGCAGTGCGCGGGCAAGCCTTGCAGAAAAAATCCCCCTGCGCTGGCATTGCCTTGTGTATCTATATCGCTAAACAGCCAGAGTTTGGTGGGTAATTGCTCGGATTGGGTAAAATAATGGCTTAAACACTCGGCGATGCTGTTGCCTTCGATAGGCACAATACCTTGATAGCGCTGACCTTTAACTGGGTCGATGGTGAGCGATAAAACGCCATGGCCAATCATTTCATGCAAGCTAAGTCCAGCAAGGTCAGCACCTTCGTGAATTTTAACAATGCCGCGCAAGCGGCGCTCGTGAGTGGCTTCGGCCATGATCAATGGCACCGCGCCATCGCCGCGAATTTGCAGCGTTAACAAGCCTTCAAATTTCAAAATACCGGCTAATAAACTCACTGCACTCAAAAATTCGGCCAGTAACTTTTTGCCAGCGGGTGGTAAGTGTTGATGTTGAATGGCCTGATTGAGACTGTGGGTGAGGGTGATCATTTCGCCTCGAACGTCGCAATCATCAAAGGCAAAGCGAGTAATGGTATCGCCGGAGCTGTTATGGATTGGATCGATGGTGTTGGTAGTGCTCATAGAATGTTCTTGTCTTGTTAATGTTTTTGTCTTGTTTGATTAAGGCCGGCGCTAGGTTTAATGGTAAAAAAGCATTTTAACATGACATACGGCGACGCCGACGGCGATAACATTGCGGATGTATTAATTAAAAGTGCAACAGCCGAAGGCACCAGTTTGGTGGTGAGTGGCACAACCGGCGCCCAGCCACCGCAAGTAATTTTAGAAATTATGGCTGACGGCCGCACAGGTATGCCCGGCACACAATTATCGAAAGTCCCTTATTTTGAAAGTAACTTGCGCGATCAAACGGTCACTTTAGGTAATAAAGGTTTAACGGTGGCCGGTGTTTTATCGTCCATGGCCAGTTTGCAAAACCCTAGCGTCGCGCAACCCGGTAGTAATGCCATTGTTCTGCCCAATACAATTAATGCGCAAACGCCGGCAGCCAAAGTCCCAAACCCCACCTTAACGGCCAATGAAATTAGTCAAATTGATGGTTTAAGCTCGGTGGGAGGGGAGTTCCGTGTTAATGAAATGGGTGCGGCCACTTATAGTATCGCGTTGAATTTACCTGCCGGTACAGCGGGCGTAGCGCCTAGCGTAAGTTTTGAATACAGCAGCCAAAACGGTGATGGTGTGATGGGCTTAGGCTGGGGGCTAAACGCCGGTGGCGCCATTGCGCGTTGCCGCCAAACTTTAAATACCGATGGCCAAGCAAAACCGATTACCTACACCAGCGAAGATCGCTTATGCCTTGATGGCCAGCGTTTATTGGTTACGTCAGGTACTTACTGGGCGGCAGGTTCTCTTTATAAAACCGAAATTTTTAATGGCAGCATTGTTAAATTAGTTTCTACAAGCCCAATAAGTTTTGAAGTTAAGGCCAAAGACGGTAGCACGAGCACCTATGCAACAGCGGGTTACGGTTTTATTAAAACAACGGCGGCTGCCGCGTGGTCAGCCGACATCACCAAACCTAATAGCTGGCATTTATCCGAATTTAAAGACAGTGCCGGTAATAAAATCACCTATACCTATTCGCCCCCCTCGGCCGATTACTTTCAATTAAAGAAAATCAGTTATGCCTACGGTAATAGTGGTGTGGCCGATGTTGAGGTGAGCTTTGATTATGGCCTACGCAAAAGCGCCCAACCCAGCTTCCAAAATGGTTTGCGCTTTTTTGATAACAGCCGTTTAGAGTCGGTCACCATAAAAGATCAATCCATAGAGGTGGGCAAATACTTACTGGAATATAACGGTAGCGAAAGCACGTTGGTGAATGCCGATCCACTTGATCGTATCAATCGCGTTAAATATTGTGTGGGGCAAAGTTGTTCTCGCTCGGCGTCATTTGCATGGGGCTATTCGGCCGCTACAAGTTCTATCGGCAATCCTGTATCGGCTTCGCGCACAACAAAGGCCGAGACTATTTACGATAGTCTTCAAAATTTTTTGCCTAATGCTTTAACTGGTCAGGCAATCAATAATTCTGGTGTCGATACCTATGCGAGCCATATTGAGGTTGATGTGAATGGCGATGGCTTGCCCGATATCGTTACGATGAGCACCTATCAAGACTCAAGCCGTTTTACTTTTCACCTATCACCTCAATATAGAGATGGCACTTTTAGCAGTCCACAGCCTTTTTTAACTGTCCCTGGCCGTAGCAATACCAATATGGGCCAAGAAACGCCGCGCATGCTGCCATTCGATTACAACGCCGATGGTCGTATGGATATTGCTATTTATTCCCCTATCGTCGATCCATGGACCCTATCGCATTGGCACACCTTTTTAGCCACGGCCCAAGGCAGCTCGAGTTGGTCATACATAGAAAAAACCGACATGTTCCCGGCTGGTGTGCCAGATGATGCACAGATTGTCGATATGAACTCCGATGGACTAGGCGACCTTGTTTACCCCTCACAAGCGGGGCTTAAAGTCCATTATTTAAAAGTACGAGCTTCCACCGCCGTCACTTCAAATACCTATTATCAGTTCGACCCTGTTGGTCAAACCAAAGCTACAAATTTAGCGGCTAATTTAGATTTAATGAATTTTGGCGCCTTGGATTTAAATCAAGACGGCAAAGTAGAAGCGGCGGGCTTGCAACTAAATCTAACGGAAACGAAAGGCGGTTGGTTAAACAATAAGCAATCAATTAAGTGCAATTGGAATATTAAGGCTTCACGTATCGACGATGTAGGTTTAGTTACCGCAGTTGATTTAGAAGTAGGGACGCAAGAATTTTTTGAGGTTAAAAATGATGGAAATCGTTACACCCCAGCAGGAACTAAAAGCGTAATAGCCGCCTGCAATAAAACACATTTTAGGCGACGTATTGCAGGGCCTTACTATACGGATATTAACAGCGATGGTTTAGTCGATATCGTTTGGGGTTTTGGGGCGCCAAACTATGGTACACAAGGGTCTATAAACTCTGGTTGGGATTGGAAAAATGTGAGTGGCCAAGACTGGCACCGTTATTTTGACCCCAAATACACCTTCTCGGCCGTTAAATACAAGCTGGGTAATGCGAACAATACGTTTGGCAATACTACCTCGTTTAGCTTAAGCGCTTATGACTCGGTTACCGCAAAGGACGGCATTTATAAAACGGTGGGTTTTTCGCTGTCGGATATCGACTTTAATGGCACGCCAGACTTAGCCGTCTCTCGGCGCATTATTGATGCTTGGACGTATGAACAAGAACAAGCTTTATACACATGGGATTTTAAGCTCACCAATCAGGCACCTACAAACAGTGCGATTTTCAGTACGTGGCCATCTTTAGAACAAAAAAAGACTGGAACTAAAACCGAGACCTATTCCGATATTAATGCCGACGGTGCATTAGATCTGCTGACCATCGAAAGCTCTACCTTATCGGTAAAGCGTGGCGTTCCACTCAGCAATACACTGATAAACACCTTCACCACCGGTTTAGGTGCTAAAACGGTTATTCAGTACGAGCCGCTTAGGGACTCTGGCAGCTTTGTTGATACCAATCTCTCAATACCTATCACCTATCAACAGACAGGTACTAAGCCATCGCAATGCGCTATAGATTATTGTTGTGGTACAGAGGCCCAATCTCGTGATGCTTATGCTCGTGGCTGTTGGAAGGATACAGTCCCCGTGTATGGGAGCGCAGCTGATACCAAGAGCTTTTATCGTGCCATTAACGACCCCTACAGCAGTGTTAGCGATCAAACTTATCTGAGTGCCAGCGTAAAAGCGCCGGTACTCGGTATCGTAAACACTATGCCCGTTGTGACCAAAGTAGGCAGCAGCGCTCCCATTGCTGCCAATGATGCTGCATTAGCAATGGTTGAATACGCCTACGAAGATTTAAAAGTTCAGGCCGGCGGCCGTGGCATGCTGGGCTTTAAAAAATTAATAACAACAGACGCCCAAACGGGGGTAGTTACCGCAACAACCTACCGTCAAGACTGGCCCTTTGTCGGCAGCCCCATAAAAACCGAAACTAAAACCAAAGCGGGGCAGTTATTAAGTACCAGCGAAAGCAAAATGGCGGCTTACGCGACGGGCATGCCAACAACAGCACCAGCGGGAACACCTACTGCTGGCACCCAATTTAAGCCCAGCGTTGTGTCAGCTACCTTTGGTAAGGTGACAGCGGTGAGTTCAAATACGAATCTTGCTGAAGTTAGCTTAGAAGATGCACAAACGCGCGTAAAAACCTCAGGCACTTTAGCCTTGGGGCCGCTTATTACCTATGCCGAAAGCGCCACCGATACCACTTATAAAGCGCCGGCTAACCAACTACTACCGCCTACCCAAACCGCGCTTTCACCCACGAGCGAGCCTATCCAGCAGCAAGTCACCACCACCATGCAGGTGGATAATTGGAATAACGTGACACAGATGAAAGTCGTCACGCGAGGTGACGATGGCGAAGGAATCATCAAAGAGCTGCAAAGCCAAACCACCACCAACACCTACTACCCAGGCACGGACAACGAAGGTTTAAGGCTGGGTCGTTTACAGCAAAGCACCGTAAAAACCGAGCGCGGCACCAATAGCGTTACCCGCATTGCCGACTTTACCTACGATGATTATGGTTCTTCCTGTGGTGCACTTAAAGGGCTGTTGTGTACTGAAAAAATCACCGTCACTGACCTCACCAACAGCAAAGCTCCGGAAATAACGCAACATTATTACGATAAGTTTGGTAATAAAACCCACACTAAAACCGGCACCAGGGTATCGCCATTTAGCGAGTACGACGCTAAAGGCCGTTACGTGCAGGCCACCTACGATGTGTTTAGTGCACAAGCTTATGCCAGTGCCGCATCGCCATCGGGTTACTCTGCTCCCTCGGGCGCTAAAGTTGTAAAGGTGAGTGAGGTTGTGTTGCGTAGCCCGCAAGGGATTCCTTTAATCACGCGAGCGTTTAACGGCAACCAGTGGGTGCAGCAAACCACGGCCGTAACGCCTATGGGCACGCCCTATTTTAAAGGCGATAGCAGTGGTAACTATCAAGAAACACGCATGCGGGTTGTTAATACCGCCACCGGAGCAACGTCCATGCAATGCCCCATGGGCACGGCAATTGTAACCACCATTACCCAAGCCGATGGTAGTGAGGCTAACGAATGCAGTAACAAAGTGGGCCAAAAAGTGGGGGCTTATAAAAAGAGTTTTGATGGTCGTTTTATTCGCCAACGTACCGAGTACGATATTTTAGGTCGTGCTGTGTCGGTGAGCGAGCCCACCTTTGCGGCCGATAAAATGCTCTACACCCTTACCGAATACGATATTTTGGGTCGCCCCACCAAAATAACGCATCCTTTCAATACCACCAATACAGCAGGTACTGAGGGTGCAAGCTTGGTGACCTCAACCATCGTGTACAACGGTTTACACACGACCACCACGACCACCGGCGTTACCAGCGGTGCGGGTGATCGCATAAAAGACGAGTACAAAAACGCATTGGGTGAGCTGGTTAAAATTATCGAACAAGGCACCCGCAGTATTGTTTATAGCTACGATCTATCGGGTAACTTAACGAGCACCAAAGCCCCGAATTTAAAACAAGAGCTCGAAACAGAAACCACTATTAAATACAACGGCTTGGGTCAAAAAATTGAAATGACTGACCCCGACAAAGGCACGTGGGCTTACCGCTACAACGAATATGGCGAGCTGGTAGGGCAAACGGATGCCAACGGCCAAGTTACGGCCATTATTTATGACTTTAAAGGCCGCAAAATCAGCGCCACGACAACGGCTAAAACCACGGGCGTTGCCGCAACCGCGCAAAGCTGGAGTTACGATGCCGGTGAGAACGCGCTGGGTCAGATGGTGAGTGAGCGTGAGACGGTACAAGGCTATTCACGTCGTTATCAATATGATGCATTAGGCCGTGCCGAAGGCTCTGTTACCCAACTTAAAGGCCATAAAAACGCACCCGAGGTGTTTTACACGCGCCAAACGTACGATGCCATTGGCCGAGTGCAATACAGTTTTGATAGCGCCCGTTTAGGCCCGCAATTTGGCTATAACGGCACGCTCAACCAATACAATAGCTACGGCTATTTAAGCAAAGTGAGCGATGCCGCCAGCGCTAAACCCTTTTACACCGTCAAAAACACCGATGCCCGTGGCAACGTCACCGAGATACTCAACGGCGACGGTAATACCGTGACTTACTTCTTCAATAAAGCCACTGGCTTTTTAGAGATAATTAACCGCACTGGCCCATTGGGCACCAGCAAAAGCTTTAGCGCCAAGTGGGATCATCTTGGCAACATGGTATCGCGGGGCGATGGCCTTTACGGCACCAATATCGAAACCTTTAAATACGACACCTACAACCGCCTCACCAGCAATACCTTAGGCGGCAAGACGGTGACCGTCGCTTACGATGATATCGACAACATTACAAAGAAGTCCGATCAGCAAGGGGACTACCTCTACCACGCCACTAAAAAGCATGCGGTAGAGCAGTTGGCACTCGAGAATTCACCTACGACGGCAATGGCAATGTTAAAACCGACGGCGCCAAAACCTTCAAATACAGCGGTAAAGACCAAGTCGTCGAAATTGTTAATGGCACCAGCAGCATCACGCAGTTTGCCTACGGCAGCGACGACCAACGCTATAAACGTATCGACAAAACCGGCACCAGCGAAACCACTACGCTCTATTTGGGCGGTGTCGAGCTGGTGATTTATAACGACGGCAGCCGTGTATGGAAGCGCAATATTGGCGGCACGGTGCAAATCGACCACGCCCAAGCCAACGCTACCGCCGCACTACAAACCGGGGTGCGCAGTTATTTTTATAAAGATCATTTAGGCTCGATTAGCGCGATCACCGGCGAAAACGGGATGGTTAAAGATATTCTCGCCTTCGACCCGTGGGGCGCACGCCGCACGGTGAATCGCAGCGCCATTGTCGCTAATGCAAACCGAACGGGTGTTTGGGCCAACAGCAGTATGAGTTCGCCAAGCGCCATCGCCGACTATGGCCGCGCCAATAAAGCCGCCGTCACCCAGCGAGGTTTTACCGGGCACGAGATGGTGGACGAGGCGGGCATTATTCATATGAATGGCCGTATTTATGATGCGACCATTGGGCGGTTTTTGCAGGCGGATCCGATAATTCAGGATCCTACGGCGGTGGGGTCGCTTAATCGTTATTCGTATGTCTGGAATAACCCCATGAATGCGACCGACCCTTCTGGGTATATTAAAATTTTGCGTAAGGCTATTAAATCGCTAAGCAAAATATTTGGTTCTGAAGTTGTTAATTTTTTCGGTACGATATTATTTTCTTATCTTGGTGGCCCGCTGGGCACGGCATTGTGGAGCTATGAGTTTGCACGCGCCAATGGGATTAGCCCTAAGGATGCGATGAAAGGCGCGGCAATTAGTTATGTATCAGGTGCGGCATTTGGAGCAATTGGTCGATCGAATTTTAATCTTGCGACTAAGGCGGTTATGCATGGCATTGTTGGCGGTACGGCATCTGTGCTGCAGGGCGGTAAGTTTGGGCATGGTTTTGTGAGTGCTGGGGTGGCGAAGCTTGCGAATGTGAATGGTATGTATGGCACTCAGCAGGGTATTGGGCATACCATTGCGCGTGTGGCGATGGCGGCGATTATCGGGGGGACAGTTTCTGAGGCGACTGGGGGTAAGTTTGCTAATGGCGCTAGGACGGCGACTTTGGCGCAGTTGTTTAATGGGGAGGGGGAGGCGAAAAGGGCTGTGCTTGCATCTGAAGCAAATGGAATAGCGTCTGCTGACCCTGCAAAACGCCAAGCTGCATTTGATGAGGCTCTAGCAGGTTTAAAAACGGAAGGGAAAATAGGAAATCACAATATTACTTTTGTGAATAAATTTGCAGCAGCTCAGCTAAATGACGAAGGTAGCATCGTTAGTAAATCGACATATGATACTTATTCAGACCTTAAGTCGGCGCTGTCAAACGATTTAAATCTCGTTCATCTAGGCGGCGCGACTACCGTAGGTAGTTTGAATAGCACAATTTATGCAGGTGCCACATCGGCAAATAGCTATGTTGAAATTGAAGTGTTTGCGGGTGTGATTCGCCCGACTAGCTTCACTGAAGTAGAGCATACAAGACATACAATACTTCACGAAATTCAACATGGAAAAGGGGTTTATTCTGAAACTACGGCAGATAGAAATGCATTTTTGAATAGGTGATTTGTATGAAGTTTTGTAAATTGATTTTAGTTTTTTTGCTTTGGCTGCCTGCGTGTTCTTATTCGTTAAGCATTCAGCCATCAATAGTTAAAGTTCAAAAATCTAACGCGATAAATTATTCTGTGAATGTTCTTATTGAACAAGATGAATTTTTTTGTGCTGGTTCTGATAATGTGTATATTTCTTTCCCTAAAATTTTTGAGGGGTCTCGTTTTAAGGGAGTAAATGTATCTCTCATGGACGGGGATAATATTCTTTTAGATGTTTCGTCTATTGCTGTAGAGCAAAAAAAATTTGCGCAGATGGATACATTTCACGGTTCTTTAATCTGTGCAGACAAATCATTGCTTCATAGCTTACGGATTACCGTGGCCTATGGTAGAGGGGAGTTGGTCACGCATATGATTTCTATTGTTAGTTTAGATGAATGGAATAAAACAGCAGGGCAGGCGCCCATAAAAGGGAAAACCCTAAAAACCAAATGATTGGCGTAAACAGCAGGACAGGCACTCATCAAAGGGAAAAACCTAAAAAATAAAATTGTTGGTTATTAATAACTGCGAGGACAGGCGCCTGTTTTTGAAAACCATAATATCCCGACAGGGGCTTATGGAGGGACTATTTTGAATATTCCAGCAGGTCATTGGTTAAATGCTCCTACCCGTGCAATCTATTGCCCTAACTGTGATAAGCCCTTTTAGTTATGAAACGTGTAATTGCTTTGTTGACCTTTTTATTTATTATTTCATGCTCTAAGAGCAATGGTCCGGATAAAATGTATTTCGATGGAAAAGAAATTTGCTTAGATAGTAGCAAAGTTGAACTGTTGTCTTCAGTAAAGACAGGGATATCAGGGCTTGATAAAAGCTCTGAAATGCTGAAAGTTACGTATCGTTCTGGTGACCCGCTATTTGATCTTTTTGTAGGCCAGTGGCGGGTTCCAGAAGGAAATATTAATTATTTATCATATTCCCTAATGAAATTAACGGAGTCTGAAATTGATAAGTATCGTAGTCACAAAATGATTAAAGATGCTTTTAATCGTACGGGCAGTTTTGAAGGGGCTACGCCTGAAGATATGAAGCCTGGATTTGTAAAGATAAGGCGTCGAATGGAGACGTATGCTTGGCAAGTCTTTAAGTCTCCGGTTAATTCTGATGTAAATGCTTTCGATTTATGGGTCGGGGACTGTATAAAATATAGCAATAGCTTGAAGTGTTCATTTTTTTATATTCATGAAAACTATTTAATTGAAGTTGACTTGGCAGAAAACTTTTTGCTAGAAAAACCCCGCGTGATAAAAGAAGTTGAGTTAGATATAAAAAACAATCTTTTTTGTGAGTCAAGAATAAAGTAGGAAAGGCATTCATCAAAAGTAAAAATCTAAAATAAAAAATTGTCACAAACAGCAGGACAGGCACCCATCAAAGCGGCACCCATCAAAGCAAAGGGCGACAAGCAAACTGTAGTGGTCAACAAAAACCGGACAATTTTATAGGCGGATAATTATCTTAGGCCGCGTTATGTTGTTGGTTGATGATAAGAGAAATCGGGGTCAGGCCTTACATTTCACAAAATGTCAATTATAAGGTCTGACCCCAACTGCAACAAAGGTAACGGGGTCAGGCCTTACATTTCACAACAAACAAACAGAACAGCAGGGACATGCACTCATAACTAAAGCGAGTGTGTTGTCCTCGTTGAGTGGTGCTGAATAGTTGCGGTTTTTCTTTTAATTAGCGCCTGTCCTGCTGCTTGTGCTGCTTGTTTTTCTGATTTGCGGATTGAGCTTTTGCTGAGTGTCACTGTGGCGTTTCTGCTGCGATTTTAGCGAACAGTTGGGTTTGCGATAACATGCTGAGTGCTTCTATATCGGCTAAGAATGTATCGGTAAGTGCTGTCTGTAGTTGTTCGGGTGGGTTTTCTTTTAAGGTTTTTTCTAACCCTGCGGCGAGCTGCGCTAAATTTTTAGCACCCATGGTGGCGGCCAAACCCTTGATGGAATGCAGAGTGGATATGGCTGCATTGATATTTGTTTGGGTTCGGGCGCTGACCAATGCGGCCATGAGTTTTTGCATTTCCTTGGGTAGGCGTTGCAGCATGCCGCTGTAGAGCGTTGCGTTATTGGCAAAACGCTTCAAAATCATTGGCAAGCTTTCGGTTATATCTTCTTCGCTGTCTGTTGCTTGTTCGTGCTTTTCTTGATGGTGAATTGCTTGTTGATGTGAGGTTGTGAGCGCCATTAATTCGCGTTGCAGTAGCGCTAGTATTTTGGGTCTTACCTCATCCATGTCCACGGGTTTTCCTACGTGATCATTCATGCCTGCTGCAAGGCAATTATCTCTATCGGTGTTGGATGCGTTGGCGGTCATTGCCAATATGGGCAATGCGCTAAAGAGTGTGTTGCTACGAATTCGCCGTGTGGCTTCTAGGCCATCAATGTCTGGCATTTGCATGTCCATAATAACGATGTCATAACGCTGTGGTTGCGCTGTGGCCTTAGTTACACCTTCAAGGCCGCCCTCGGCTAAATCTACTATTGCGCCTTCGCTGGTGAGTAGTTCAAAAGCAATTTGGCGGTTAATTTCTATATCTTCCACAACTAAGATGCGAATACCTGCGAGCGGTTTTGCTAACAGCGGCGCCGGTAGTTTGTCGTTGCTATCCACCATTGGGTTGCTAAGCGCGCGCTCAACAACTTCTACTAATTGCTGTGGCGTTACGGGCTTGGTTAAAAAATCATTAAATGGGGATTGCTGCGTTGATAGGGTGTCTGTGAACATGTTTTTACCGTAGGCCGTTGCCATTACGATAATTTTTGCGGGTGAATTTGTGGCTAGATCGCGAATTTTTTGTGCTGCACTTAGGCCATCTAAGTCGGGCATCTTCCAATCCATAAAAACCACATCATAAGCTTGCTGCTTGGCGTCGGCTGCGAGCACTGAATTAATGGCTTCATGCCCGCTAAAGGCTTGATCGGCATGCCAACCAAGTGCGCTGGCTGCGAGCGCAAGAATATTGGCGACCAAAGGTTGATCGTCCACGATTAATACGTTTAGCGCTTGCGATGGAATGAGAGTGGATGGCTCTTGGGTGGCGAGCGGTAATTGAAAGTTTATATCAAACCAAAAGCAGCTGCCTTTTCCCAAAGTGCTTTCCAGTTGAAGTTCTGCGCCCATTAATTCAACTAAGCGCTTGCTAATGACCAGCCCTAATCCTGTGCCGCCAAAGCGTCGCGCAATAGAGGCTTCTGCTTGCACAAACCCATCGAAAATGCGGGTAATTTGTTCGGGGTTTATACCTATGCCGGTATCGCTAACGGCAATTCTAAGTAGCGCATTTTGTGGGTTGCGGCTGATTAAACTTAATTTAATAACAACCAAACCTTCCTGCGTAAATTTAATAGCATTGCCTGCTAAGTTAATTAAAATTTGCTGTAGTCGTAATCGGTCGCCAGTAAGAATATGCGGTATGTGAGGGTCTATATCAAACATCACATCTATCGTTTTTTCGCCTAGGTTGCCCGTTAAAATAACGCCGAGGTCGCGCAGTAAACTTTCAAGGTTAAATGGATGCGATTCTAGTTGTAACTTGCCGGCGTCAATTTTAGAAAAATCTAAAATGTCATTCAGTAATCCGAGTAAAGATTTTGCCGCCCCGTGTGCTTTAACTATGTAATCCAGTTGGCGTGGCGTGAGCTCAGTTTGTTGAATGAGGGTTAGCATGCCGATAACTGCACTCAGCGGTGTGCGAATTTCGTGGCTCATGTTGGCTAAAAATGCAGATTTCATTTCGCTGGCGGCATCGGCTTGTGTTTTGGCGTTGCGTAAATATTCTTCAAGTTTTTGAGCTTTAGTAATATCGCGATTCACGCCGGTTAAGCGCAGAGCTTTGCCCGCATCATTGCACTCAACTTGAGCGTCGGCCTGAATGTGTAAAATATCGCCATGGCGATTGCGAACGCGATAGACGGTTTCAAATGGCGCTAGATTTTTGGTTGCCTCAACTAATTTTTTTTCTACCTCGACAATGTCGTCTTCATGGACTCGCATGCGCCAGTGTTGATAGCTTAAACCTTCGTTGGCTAATGATGCCGGCTGATCAAAAATGTCGAACATGCGTTCATTCCATTGCAGACTATTATCCTCAAAGTTCCATACCCATATGCCGAGTTCTGCCACTTTAGCGGCGGTTTCTAATTGATCCCGCGCCGATAATAATGCCAAGGTTCGGTTTTCTATGAGACGTTCTAGGTTTTCTTTGTGGTTGACTAACTCTTGCTCTATGGCTTGTTGTTTCGCTAAATCTTGCTGCAGTGTTTCGCGCATATCATTAATGGCGCGAACCACAATATCCAATTCATCCTGCTTGCTATGTGCTGGCCGGTCTAGGTGTAGCACGCGGTCTAAATTGTGAATATCTAAATCTTTTGCATAGCTGGCCATGCGGTTTAAATGCCGCGCTACCCAAATTTGAAATAGAAAAAACATAATGACGGCACCAGTAAAAATACTGGCGAGTGCCGTAACGCTAATAACCAGTGATCTATCCCATAGCTGATTAAGGATGTCGGTATTAACCAATTCAATGTTGATGCTGCCCATTGCAACTTCTTCACCGTTTTCGCGGAAGATAATAGGGAATTTTTGTTGGTGAATGACGGTGCCTTTTTTATCAATATTGCGCTGCTGTTGATGTTTATCTTCATCAATTAATTGCACTGCGCCCACGTTGGGTGTGTTGGCAACTATATCCAGCAGTTCCTCTACGCTATTGGCATCCACATTCCATAAGCTGACCGAAAGCCTTGGAATTATTTCGGTCTCAATACGCTTATAAATAGCGGTTGTGGTGTTTGTTTCGTGAATGTAAAGCAGCGTTATTTGAATGCAACTTACAATGAATGCAATGAATAATCCCAGCACTAAAGCGGCTGTTACTAGCTTAATGCTCAGCTTGTTATATCTAGTTACGTTTTTTGCCGCTGATTTCAATTTAATTCCTGCTTGCTTGCCGGCTGTTGTGTGTTGGGGTTAAACCAATATTCAGAAACGGTTGTGGGTGTAAGCGCGGGTAGCTGTGGATTTTTTAGATGAATAATGGTGCGGTGTGCAAAATCAACTCGCTGGATAAGGGCTTGATAGTGGTGATTAAATAGCGCTTGCATGGAGCCATCGGCAATACTTTTTTGTAACCCAGTTTCAATGGCGCGGGCGAGTTCGGTATTGTGTTTGTTAACAAAAAAATAGAGCGCAGCGGGATAGTGCAGCACCAAATGATTTTCAACCGCTATAGGTAAATGAGGGCGTGCATCTAGCTCGCCCCAAATTTCAATCACCGAGCGGGGAAAGTATTGAATGTGTCCACGCGTTAGCATGTGAAATAAATTTTCATATTGCGTGCTGGTGGTTATTTTGAATTGATTCTCGCGCAGGACAAATGTATCCGGCCAATCATGGCCTTGGCCGGCGCGCAACTGAGCGAGTGCAGGGGCATGGTGAATAGGTGAAAACAGCGATTGATCGGCTTGCTTAATGAGCAGCAAGCGCCAGCCTAATAAGCCGCGATCAATAGGGATGCGAATAGGGAGTAGCGAGCTTTCGCGTGCCGATGATGTGACTGTCCAAACGACATCGACCAACCGTCCTTGCGCTAAGAGTTTTAAACTTCGTCCCTGCTGCATGTGTAGGGCGCTGGGCGCCAAGGTGAATTGCTGGTCGCTGTGTTTTAAGCTCAGTTTTAGTAGCTCTACAGGATAGCTTGAGCGTTCATCTCCCAAGGATTCTGCACGCGGGTAATAAACGGTTTGTTGGGCGTGGGTTTGCGTTGCTAATAGACCAAGGCAGAGCAGTGCCAGTTGCAGCAGTGCAGGGCGGGTGATGCGCTGTTTGGCAAATAAAATGAGCATGATGTCTAAACGCTCTTGGTGAAAATCATGTCATTCGGGGCGCGCGGCGGGCTTGGGGCGCTAAAACAAGTAGCGCAGCCCAAGGTTGCTGGAGCGCCCGCTGAGTGGGCGGCCGCGAATGCTATCGCCTACTGCGGCAAGGGTTTCTTCTGCCTCGGTTAATACAAATTCATTGGTTACATTGTTGATGCTAATGTGCAGCGCCAGTGATGGGCTTAAATTCCAGTTGGCATAGGCATTGGTTATTACATAGGCCTGTTGTTTTAGCTGATTGTTGTCGCCTAAAAAGTAGGCGCTTGAGCCTTGCAGGCTTAGGCCAAACATAAGCTGATGAGTGCGATATTCCGGCGTAATGGTGTAGATAACCGCAGCTTGTCGGCGCGGTGTGTGCCCAACTACGGCGGGATTAATTTTATCTGAGGTTATGGAGGCGTTCGTCCATGTTGCATTGCCGCGCAACCGTAATTGATCGCTCAATTCATAGCTGCCTTCTAGTTCAATCCCTTGTGCTTTGTAGGCACGGACAAAGGATAGTGTGGTGGTAATGTCGGCATTAGTTTCATCGACAGCGGTATTAAAGTAGGTTGCAAAAAAATCCCCTTGCGCGCCAATAAATTTATAGCCAGCTTCAAGTTGATTTACGTTGTCGTAGCCGTCGGTTGTGGCGGTTAAGCTGCCATCGGTGTTGAGCGTTCCCGCTACTTGCGTTAGCCGATCGGCAATGGCTCTGCCGCCGCGACTATAGCGTGCAAATACCGATGCGGTATCGCTGAGCAGGTAGGTTCCGCCCAGTGAATAGGAGAGGTTATTTGCATTGTAGTTAACAGGGGTTTGCTGGCTGGAGTTGGCCAAATTTAATACGCGCACCCCGCCATTAATAAAGCCTGCTGATGTAGCTTGGGCGTTTTCTAAAAGTGCATCGCTATCTAATCGGGTAAAAATGCCGTTGCTAATGGCATAGCTACCAATGCTGCCGTTGCCATTGAGGTCGATAGACGTGTTGCCGCCACAGCAGCCATCAAGACGTAATCCGCGCGCTTGTACGCGATCAAATCTAAGGCTGGCATCCCATGACAATTGCTCTGTGGGGGTAAAACTGAGGTTGATATAGGGTGCGGTGGAGGTGTATTCCAAATCCCAGTTCCACGCTAAAAAGCTTTGCGAGAGCGCACCATTATTGGTTAGCAATACATTCACTGCATCGCCGTTACTATTAATGCCGGCATTAATCGCTTCGTATTGGATGTTTTGCGCGCGCGTACCGCTGAGGGTTTGGGTGTTGGCGGCCCAGCTATCCCATGAAATATTGATGTGTTGTTGCGAAAAATAATAACCTGCTGTGACCTCAATATTGTCAAACGTTTTGGTGAGCTTTAGATCATTAACGGTTAAGCCGACGTCTTTAAATGAGGTATCAAAGGTTAAGTTGGTGAAGGCGAGTTGATTGGGGTTGGCGGTTGCTCCTGCGATAGTTGCTTTAACACCCTGAGTGCAGTTGATGGCGATTTTATTAATGCTGGCGCCTTCGCATAACGCTTGGCCTTTAGCCGCTACCGTCGTGGTCCCGCCGGCAAACCCATCGGTAAAAGGAGCGATAAAACCGCCGCTAATATCGGAAGTTCTAAACTTATTGTTCAGTGTGATGCCGCCTTGCAGCGATTGTTGGAGCTCAAAACCGAGCGCCGTAACCTTGGTGCTAATACCATCACTCATGGCGCGCGCCTGCGGATTGCCGAAGGCATCAAAGGTTGTTAGATGTGCAGTGGTTTCATTTGCAAGGGTTTGAGTGCTGGCGTTGTAGTCAGGCAGGGGGCCGAATTTTCCACCGCCCAGATATTTCACGGGTGAAGGCAGATAAGTGGTCATCTGATCGTTCAGGTTTTTGAAATTAAATCGCAAAAAGCCATTTTCAAGAACTTTAGTCAGGTTGAATTTTAGCTGCCCGCCATTATCACCATTAAAGCCTGTGGTTCTTACACCTTCACCATTGCGAAAATGGCCGCCTAGGTAGTAATAATATTCATCATTAAGCTCGCCGCCCGTTTCAATTTCGGTGCGAAATTCGCGGTAGTCCAAACCTAAGGCGGTGCTCAGGCTGCCTTCATGTTGCTGGCCTGTTTTGCTTAGAATGTTGATGATTCCGCCGGGGGAGTTGCTGGCGAGTGTTGACGCAGAGCCGCCGCGCACCGATTCAATGCGATCTACTGTGGTGTCGAGGCGAACAAAATTATCGGCATTGGCAAAATTGATGTCGCCGAATTCCAATACCGGCAAACCATCCTCATGAATCTGCATGTATTTAGAGCCGCCTGTTGCGAGCGGTATGCCGCGAACGGTGATGTTGGCATTGCCGCCGCCTCCGGATGATTCAGATCTTATGCCGGGCAAGCTGCGAAAAGCTTCTGCGATGGAACGGGGTGCGAGGGATTGGAGGTTTTCGGCGGTAATGCTGTTAACGGAGATGCTTGACTCTAACTTATTAACAGCCTTTACGCTCCCAGTAACGATTATCTCTTCAACAGGGCTAGCTTCTATCTCTTCAATAGGACTAGCTTCTGTGGCGAACGCACTTGTGGGCAGGCTTGCGCAAAGGGCTATTAGGCCTGAGCAGTGCAGCCCAAAAAAATAAAGTCTTGTCATAGATACTCGCGCCGCAAATAAGATTTAACGCAAAAAAAGTTGAGCGAAATGCGTTTAAAGATGCTTAAAAGGGTAGTCGCTGGGCGAGTGATTACAAGGCGGTTACTGGCTTATTGTCCTTGCTTATCCCCTGGCATCCGCACCCACAGCTGACCCGAAACAACGGCCAAGAAGGGCTGTAATGGCTCGGTTTAATTAGTTGGATGTCCTGTAGTTGTCGCGGTTTTACGATGTAAATGCGTTTAAGTTGCATCGTCGTTTTGTCATTTTTCTGTGACAGGCTTGCGGCTAAAATGCCCAGCGCCTCCCTGCGTGTAGTGCGCATTTTTTTGTTTTTAATGGGCGTGCCACGTATACTCGTGCACGTTTTTTGGCCGCGCCTCTGGGTGATCTGGGGGCATTAATTACACTTAGTCGAGTCCCCGTTGCCCATGAAATTTCATTTTCCCGTCGTTATTATCGATGAAGACTTCCGCTCCGATAACATTTCTGGCTCCGGCATCAGAGAATTATCCGACAGCATAAGTACGGAGGGCTTTGAGGTGGTGGGCTATACCAGTTATGTCGATCTATCGGCCTTTGCGCAGCAAGCCAGCCGTGCTTCTTGCTTTATTCTGTCGATTGACGATGAAGAGTTTCATGAGGTCAGCGATAACGAGCTACAGCAAGCACTGGTTTCGTTGCGTGATTTTATTGCCGCTGTGCGCCGCCGCAATCGCGATATTCCTATCTTTTTATACGGTGAAACCCGAACCAGCCGCCATATTCCTAACGATATTCTGCGCGAACTGCATGGCTTTATTCACATGCACGAAGATACGCCCGAGTTTGTAGCGCGCCATATTATTCGCGAAGCTAAAAAATACCTCGATAACCTCGCGCCCCCTTTCTTTAAAGCCTTGATGGAATACGCCAGCGATAGCTCGTATTCATGGCATTGTCCCGGCCACTCGGGCGGCGTCGCATTTTTAAAGAGCCCAGTTGGGCAGATGTTCCACCAATTTTTTGGTGAGAATATGTTGCGTGCCGATGTGTGTAACTCGGTGGATGAGCTCGGTCAGTTGCTTGATCACACTGGCCCTGTAGCCTTTAGCGAGCAAAATGCGGCGCGTATTTTTAATTGCGATCATTTATTTTTTGTGACTAATGGCACTTCAACGTCCAACAAAATTGTTTGGCACTCAACCGTAGCGCCCGGCGATATTGTGGTGGTTGACCGCAATTGCCATAAATCAATTTTGCACTCGATTATTATGACGGGCGCTATTCCGGTCTTTTTAATGCCTACACGTAACCAGTACGGCATTATTGGTCCCATTCCCAAAGAAGAATTCTCAGCAGAATCTATCGCTCAAAAAATCGAAGCCAACCCTTTTGCGCGTGCTGCCAAAAATAAAAAGCCCCGCATTTTAACCATCACGCAAAGCACCTACGACGGCGTAATTTATAACGTTGAACAAATTAAAGAAGTGATGGGTAATCGAATAGATACCCTGCATTTTGATGAGGCTTGGTTGCCGCACGCGACTTTTCATAATTTTTATAAAGATATGCACGCGATTGGTGGCGAAGAGCGCCCGCGTTTAGAAGACACCATGGTAATTGCGACCCAATCTACGCACAAATTGCTCGCGGGTTTGTCGCAGGCTTCGCAAATTCTGATTCAAAACGGTTCCAAGCGTCAGCTCGATAATCATCGGTTTAATGAAAGTTATTTAATGCATTCTTCAACCAGTCCGCAGTATTCGATTATTGCGTCTTGTGATGTTGCCGCCGCGATGATGGAAGCGCCAGGTGGTGAAGCCTTAGTTGAGGAGTCATTACTTGAGGCGCTGGATTTTCGCCGTGCGATGCGCAAAGTGGATGAGGAATTTGGTGATAACGACTGGTGGTTTAAAGTCTGGGGTCCAGATCACTTAGCCGAAGAAGGCATTGGTGAGCGTGAAGATTGGATGATTAATGCCAATGATCAATGGCATGACTTTGGTGATATTGCGCCCGGCTTCAATATGCTTGACCCTATTAAGTCGACCATTATTACGCCCGGATTAACCGTCGATGGCTCTTTTGATGAGCAGGGTATTCCGGCCGCGCTGGTGAGTAAGTATTTAGCCGAACACGGTATTATTATTGAGAAAACCGGTCTGTATTCCTTCTTTATTATGTTTACTATCGGTATAACCAAAGGCCGTTGGAACTCGATGGTAACTGAGTTACAACAATTTAAAGATGACTACGATCAGAATTTACCCTTGTGGCGCGTGCTGCCAGAATTTGTAGCTAAAAATCGTCAATACGAAAAAATCGGTTTGCGTGATCTTTGCCAAAAAATTCACCAAATGTATAAACACTATAATGTGGCGCGCATTACGACCGATATGTACCTGTCCAATATCGAGCCCGCCATGATTCCCGCGGAAGCTTGGGCAAAAATGGCGCACCGCGAAGTCGAACGCGTCTCCATTGATGATTTAGATGGCCGCGTTACCGCGATGATGGTGACTCCTTACCCACCGGGTATTCCGTTAATGGTTCCGGGCGAGCGCTTTAACCCCACTATCATTAATTATTTGCATTTCACCCGTGCGTTTAATCGCAAGTTCCCGGGCTTCGAAACCGATGTACACGGGTTGGTGCGCGAAAATGTTAACGGCGTAGAAGAGTATTTTGTTGACGTAGTTTTAACTGACTAACCCATCACCTTAAAGCTATCCATCATTGCCCTAAGCTGGTGCTTAAATCCCTCGCTTGGGGTCTTGTTGGTTCAAGTGGCTTTTGTAGTACTTAAAAAATCTAAAAATAGCTATTGTCGGCTATTTTTTTTTCTTATTTTGGTTCATATTTGCGCGCAAAATTATTTTTTTCGGCATCTTGCCATCATTTTTATGAGGAACTTTCTTATGTTTAATCGCGTTTGTTCTTTGGCTGTCTTATTGGCTACATTGGGTTTTGGTACTTCGGCCAATGCCGCATCCGAGCTACATGTTTATAACTGGTCGGATTATATCGGCGCTACTACGGTTGCTGATTTTGAAAAAGCGACAGGCATTAAAGTTGTTTACGATGTGTATGACAGCAATGAAATACTCGAGGCCAAGTTATTGGCTGGGCGAAGTGGTTACGATGTGATTTTCCCTACGGCGCGCCCATTTGCTGCGCGTCAATTGCAAGCCAAAATTTTACAGCCCTTAGATATGAAACAACTACCTAACTACGGTAATTTGGATTCCGTATTACTGGGCTCGCTGTCGGATATTGACCCCGCAAATAAATATATGGTGCCTTATATGTGGGGCACAACCGGCATTGGTTACAACGTCGACAAAGTAAAAGCAATTTTAGGTAACGATGCCCCTTTAAATACTTGGGCATTAATTTTTGACCCCGCCATTTCATCAAAACTTTCGAGTTGCGGTATTTCGTTAATGGACGATGCAACCGAGGTTTTTGCGGCGGCTAAAATTTACTTGGGTTTGAAAGACGACGATTTTAGTAAAGCAGCACAAGAATCGGTGGCTAAATTGGTGGCCTCGGTACGCAAAAATATTCGTTACTTTCATAGCTCGCAATATATTAATGATTTAGCCAATGGCGACTCGTGCGTGGCACATGGTTATTCGGGCGATATTTTACAAGCGCGTGATCGTGCAATAGAGGCGGGGAAAGGCGTAACTGTGGCTTACGCCGTGCCCAAAGAAGGCGCTGTGGTGTGGTCAGACGTAATGGTTATTCCTAGCGATGCGCCTAATCCTAGCGCCGCACATGCGTTTATTAATTATTTAATGCAGCCCGAAGTGATTGCCGCCAGCTCTAATGCGGTGGCATATGCCAATGCCAATGCCAAAGCGACGCCCTTTGTTGATGAAGCTGTTCGCAATGATCCCGGTATTTATCCCGACGATGCCACACGCGCTAAGTTAGTGGTATTAAAATCGCCTACCACTAAAGAGTCCCGAGCGATGACACGTTTGTGGACACGGATCAAAACCGGTAAATAAACTTTTTTGTTGTTCAATATCGCTAAGTTCTTTGCGGAACTTAGCGTTTTTTTTGTGTGGAATAAATGACTCTAGACTCTCAGATGACGCTCGGTAATGCCTCTGTAAATGGTGTTACAAATGGCGCGGCTAATACAACTAACGATGATGAACCTATTGTTCGCATTGAAAATCTGACCAAGGCTTTTGGTAATACTTATGCCGTAGACGATATTAGTTTGACGATCCACAAAGGCGAATTTTTCTCGCTTTTAGGGGCATCTGGCTGCGGTAAATCAACATTATTGCGCATGATTGCGGGCTTTGAGATGCCCACCAGCGGCAAGATTTTTATCGACGGTAAAGAGATTTCTAAAGTTCCTGCCTATAAACGCCCCGTTAATATGATGTTTCAAAGTTATGCGTTGTTTCCGCATATGAGCGTCGAAGAAAATATTGGTTTTGGTTTAAAACAAGAAGGTATGCCGCAAAGTTTACGGCAAGAGCGCATCGACGAAATGATGGCTTTAGTGCAAATTAATAAATTTTCAAAACGTAAACCTCATCAATTAAGTGGTGGCCAGCGTCAGCGTGTAGCTTTAGCTCGCGCATTAGCTAAACACCCTAAAATTTTATTATTAGACGAACCCTTAGGTGCTTTAGATAAAAAACTGCGCGAAAAAACGCAATTCGAATTAATGAATATTCAAGATCGTTTGGGCATTACGTTTATTGTGGTTACGCACGATCAAGAAGAAGCCATGACCATGTCATCGCGGATTGCATTAATGCGTGAGGGCAGGGTGGAGCAAATTGATGCCCCGCGCCGCATGTATGAATTCCCTGTCACACGTTATGCCGCCGATTTTATTGGGCTTGCCAATTTATTTGAAGGTCATGTGGTATCGCAACACAATGACGACGTGGTGATTTATTCTGATATAACTGGCGGTCAAATTCGGGTGCATTACAGCCAACCCTTATTGCCCGGTATGGCTGTTTGCGTAGCCTTAAGGCCCGAAAAATTATTGCTCTATACCGAGCATAAAGATGAAGCAAATCGCATTCAGGGCGTCATTAAAGAAATTGCTTATTTAGGCGACGTCTCTATTTACCATGTTGAATTAGCCTCGGGTTATACCGTTAAATTTACTCAGTCGAATATTTTAGCTTTAGCCGAGCAGCCATTAACGTGGGGCCAAACCGTGAGCTTAGGTTGGCATAGCCATAGTTGCGGAGTGCTAACCCAATGATGGTGGAAAAATTCTCACAACTGTTTAAAGCCAAAAATGCGATTGTGGCTATTCCTTGGTTGTGGTTAGCCATATTTTTTCTTTTACCTTTTGTATTTGTTTTAAAAATCAGTATTTCGGAAGCTTTGTTGGCGCAGCCGCCTTACGATACTATTTTGCGTGAAGTCGATGAAGGGCTTATCACTTTAAAAATTAATTTTGGTAATTATTTATTATTATTTGAAGATAGCTTGTATTTTGAAGCGCTATTGGGCTCGTTAGAAATCGCCACATTATCGACCTTGTTGTGCTTATTAATTGGCTATCCTATGGCGTATGGAATTGCCAGCGCACCGAAGGCCTGGCGGTTAACCTTGTTAATGTTAATTGTCTTACCTTTTTGGACATCATTTTTAATACGCGTCTATGCATGGATTGGCTTGTTAAAAGCTAACGGATTAATTAATGCTGCACTGATGGCTATTGGCTTGATCGACGAACCTTTAGATATTTTATACACCAATACAGCTGTCTATATTGGTGTTGTCTATAACTACCTGCCTTTTTTAATTTTGCCGCTTTACGCCACTTTGGTGCGTTTAGATAGAACATTATTAGAAGCGGCTGCCGATTTAGGCTGCCCGCCTTGGCGACAATTTTTAAGTATTACTTTGCCGCAATCTATGCCCGGTATTTTGGCGGGCTGTATGTTGGTGTTTATCCCCGTGATGGGCGAGTTTGTTATTCCCGATCTGTTGGGCGGGCCCGATACCTTAATGCTCGGAAAATTAATGTGGATGGAATTTTTTAATAATAAAGATTGGCCGCTAGCCTCGGCTTTGGCGGTTGTTTTATTAGTACTTTTGGTTGTGCCTTTTATTGTTATGCGCCACTACGAAGTAAAAGCCACCGAGGAATTAAGCTAATGCGCCGCATGCCTTTTTTAATGACTGCGTTAATTTTGGGTTACGTTTTTTTATACGGTCCTATTTTGAGTTTGGTGGTTTACTCTTTTAATGCTAGTAAGTTGGTGACTGTGTGGGGTGGATTTAGTACGCAGTGGTACGGTGCGTTAATGAGCAACCACACGCTATTAAGTGCCGCTGGCTTGAGTGTGAAAATAGCCGCAGCGGTAGCGACCTTGTCAGTTATTTTGGGAACGCTCGCCGCTTTTGTGTTGGTGCGCCATAAAAAATCGCGGGGCTCGCGCAGTCTTTCGGTATTAGTGACCGCGCCGATGGTGATGCCGGAAGTGATTATTGGTTTATCGCTATTGTTATTATTTATTGCCATGGAAGATTTAGTTGGCTGGCCTAAAGGACGTGGCCAAGTCACTATTATTCTGGCGCATACAACTTTTGCCATGGCCTACGTCACTTTGATTATTCAAAGCCGCTTAGCCCATATGGATCCATCGCTAGAAGAAGCCGCTGAAGATTTAGGCGCAAAACCACTCAAGGTATTTACTGCTATAACGCTGCCCTTAATTGCACCTGCGTTATTAGCCGGTTGGTTGCTGGCTTTTACGTTATCGTTGGATGATTTAGTGGTGGCAAATTTTGTCTCTGGCCCCGGCGCGACAACACTACCTATGGTGGTCTATTCCAGTGTGCGCTTAGGCGTGAGCCCCGAAATTAACGCCTTAGCCACGATCATTGTCACTGTGGTTGCTATTTCGGTGGGTATCGCGGGTTTACTCTTGCATCGCCAAGAAAAACGTCGTGATTTAGAACGATGATTTTTAACTCACTACTGGAGAGACGTTATGGCCAATGGCCAATTACAGCCGAAAATTATTCGTAAACTGCAAGAATCTATCGTGTTTGAAAAGCTTGACGTGATTAACGAGAGTTACATGCACAGCGTGCCACCAAATTCCGAAACACACTTTAAAGTCGTCGCGGTCGCCGAAGCTTTTGAAGGTCAGCGGTTGGTTGCAAGGCATCAAACGCTTTATCGCTTACTGGCCGATGAGTTGGCGGGTGAAGTTCACGCATTGGCGCTGCATTTATACACCCCGAGCGAATGGCAACAAAAGCAAGTTGCGCCAGACTCACCTTCCTGTATGGGTGGCAGTAAATAGGATAACGATTTTTTAAATCGTTAAATGGCCCCTTCAAAGCTTAATTGCCGCCAAGCTTCAAACGCAATAACGGCTGTGGCATTCGACAGATTCATGCTCCGGCTGTTGGGTAACATGGGGATCCTCAATACGCCGTTGATCTCGGCGCTTGTGCGAATATCGGCTGGCAAACCTCGGGTTTCTGGCCCCATCACCAAAAAATCTCCCTTCTCAAACTTTTGCTCGCTGTAGTTGTGGGTGCCTTTAGTGCTAATAGCAAAAAGGCGGCCATTGCCGTGTTCTGCAATAAAGGTACCCCAATTGGGGTAGCGCCTCACGCTCGTCATCTCGCTGTAATCCAAGCCTGCTCTGCGTACGCGTTTATCGTCAAGACTAAAGCCTAATGGCTCAATTAAATGGAGCGCAAAGCCCATATTGGCGCAAAGGCGAATAATGTTACCGGTGTTGGGTGGGATTTCGGGCTCGAACAAGACGATATTTAACATAGGTTTTCCGAGTTTGATGCTAAGTGGAAACGAGTGTCTATACTCAGGTGGCATGTCGTTTTTTTGATGTTATTCGATCTTAAAATGTTGGCGGATTTTACGCTCAGGTGGTTGTTAATTCATTCGGAATTTATAGCTTGGCTTGCCTAAGCCGCAGGCAAAGGAATTTACAGATGTTTGTGATCGCAAAATCATTATTTTAGTTGCGCATCATCAGCACTTCTTGATGGCTATTGATGTTATGTGCACGAACGGCGTATTTAGCTGTAATGGAAAAAATGTGATTGAGTAGGATATAAAGTGATTAAATGGCCATTAAAACCCAAAGTAGATGATCTTGTTGGAGTCGAGCTTCGCGATGACGGCATTGCTATTGCGCATCGACAAAATACAAGCAAGGGCAATATTTTAAAACACGTTGATTTTTTGCCGGCCGGAATTGAGTCCACAACAGAACAATTACTCTCCCATTACGTAAAGAAAAACAATTTACAAAAACTTTCCTGCAATGTCGTATTGCCGCAAGGCCATTATCAACTGCTATTGGTGGATGCACCCGAAGTGCCTGATGCCGAAATGCGATCGGCGTTACGTTGGAAAATAAAAGATTTAATCAGTACACCGCTTGAAAATTGCATTATTGATTTTTTCCGCCTGCCCGATGATGGCGCACATTCACGTAAAAAAATGGTGTATACCGTCATTGTGGATACGGTAAGACTTAAGGCGATAATCGATCTGATAAAAAAAGCAGATTTACAGCTTAGATCAATAGATATCAGTGATTTAGTTATGCGCAACTTAGCCACCCATTTAATAGATCCAAAATTTGATGGGCGCGGTGTCGCTATTGCTCGATTGCGTCAGGGGCGAGGTGGCGTAGGTCTATTTAAAAAAGGGAATCTATATTTGTCGCGCCAATTTGATTTGGATTATGGCGCCGGTTTGTTGGAAGATTTACCTGCCGATATATTGGCTTTGGAATTACAGCGTTCGCTGGATTATTACGAGCGTCAAATGGGGCAGGCCGCGCCGAGCGTTGTTTACATCTGCGGTGATGGCGTGACTGAAGATAAAATTATCGATTCATTGCGCGCCAGCCTAGCATCATCCATTCAGTATTTGGATATAAGTGCAATAGTGAGCTTACCCGCCGATGTTGATTTTTTCATGTTGCAAAAATGCTTAGGCGCTATTGGTGGGTCGTTGCGCACGGAGTTTGAAAAAAATGCAGCAGATTAATTTATATGTTAGCGAGCTTAGGCCACAAAAAGACTGGTTTAGCGCAAAATACTTATCCGTTATGTTGGTGAGCATTTTTACATTATTAGTCTTGATTGATTTTGTAAAGCTGCGTGAGGTGAGTTTTTTAAGTGAGTCCTTAAATGATAAACAATTAGTGCTGCGTGCATTAGAGCTTGAGATAGATGAGAGCAAAGCGCAGAAGCCAACAAGTAATCGTCAGGAAATTCAAGTTGAAATAGACACCTTAAAAGAAAAAATCAGCGCAAGAGAGCAGTTGGTTACCTTAATACAAGGCCAGTCAATTAATAATTTTAGTTTTTATCGCGCCCTTACCGTCATGTCCAAGACTACAAATAATAGAGTGGCTATTAATTCATTTACATTTTCTCGGGGTGGGCAATACATCGAAATGGAAGGTGAGGGCGTGCGTTCGTTTGATGTTCCTGATTATATCAATGCACTTAGAAGTGATCCGGTTTTTGCTACCTCAACCTTCGGCTTGGTCTCTATTGGTAACGTAAAGGCATCGGGCAATGTCGATTTTAAGGTGGGTTACGATGGCAGTCCTTCTTTTAATCGTCGGAGTGAAAAATGAAAATCCTCAGTCATTGGATTTTATTGTGTGATCGCTTTGATAGCTTGGTGGTGCGTGAGCGGATTCTTTTGTTTGGATCTTTGGTTGCCGGCATATATTTAGTGTTTGATACCTTATTTATCATGCCAGCCACCAAAGAAGTTAAACGCCTTAAAGAAGAAATTTCTGTTATCGAAAAAAAAACAGATCAATATATTGCTGAAAAAAATGTGTTTGATCGCGTATCAAAAAATGACCCTGATGCAGATATCAAGCGTGAATTATTAAAATTAAAAGGTCGATTTTTACAGCTTGAGAGTAATTTAGCTGAGCTATCTTTGCGGTTAGTGCCTATTGAACGAATTCCTGTAGTCCTCACAAACGTCTCTCAAAAAACAGACAGTGTTCGCCTAAAAACCATTCAAACATTAAAACCTGAAGTCATTGATTTCTCGGCCCCCAAACGCATCCAGCTGAAGTCATTGGCAAATGCAGTGAATACGTCGATGGAAGTGGAGGATGACAAACACTTAACGCCGCAAGGGAAAAAAGTCTATAAATATGGCATCCGTATAGTTTTGGAGGGTACTTATTTTGAGGTGTTAGATTTTTTGGCGGCGCTAGAATCGTTTGAGTGGCAGTTTTATTGGGAGGGGCTTGACTATAAAGTGATTAATTATCCTCGTGCCAGTGTCGAGCTAGAAATCTATACCTTATCCATCAGTGAGGGGTTATGAGTGATTAAATATTATTGGAAATACGCACTTCTTAATATTACAACTATCCTTGTTATATGTTTTTGCGTGTCTAGTTTGCATGCTGAATCTCTATCGGATCCAGTTGATGATAAAAAGCCTAGAGATCCGACAATGCCGCTACATCAGCAAGCTGCGGTTCAGGCCGAATTAGGTTTGCATCTAACCTCTATTGCGAAGATGGGCACTCGACCTTTTGCGATTATTAATGGTCGTAGAGTGTTTGAAGGTGGTGCTATAGGTGATGCCATAATTATTAAAATTAACGCCGGCAGTGTTGTGTATAGAAAAGATGCGGTTCTGCATAGGCTTAAAATGCGTTATTCGGTGATTAATTAACGATGTGGACATTACAGTTTTTAGATATTGGAGATTCTGGATGATAATTATTTTAAAGTGGAATCACTCGGGTGGAGTTTGTCGTTTGGCACAGTTAATAAAATATAAGTATACGAAAATCAGTGGCTTAGCGGTGTTAGGTTTTTTTTGCACTCTAGGCTACGGTTGCGCCAATATCAATTTGCCATTAATTGCCGAACGAGAAATGGCCGATGAAATTAAACGCTCTAGCGATGTTTCGTCGGCATCTTCGAACAATACCGACCCCGTTTTATCGCCTGATCTTCAGACGAGTAAAAGCGAGAGCAAGCGCTTTAATATTTCGGTCACTAATTTACCGGCCGATATTTTCTTTTTAAGTTTGGTTTCGGATGCCAATGTCAATGTTGTGACCGACCCAGATATTGAAGGCTCTATTAGCTTGGAGCTAAAAAATGTCACTGTGGATGAAGTTTTATCCGTCGTTCGGGATGTTTATGGTTATGAGTTTTCTTTTGAAAATGGTGTGTACATTATTTATTCAAGAAAAATACGCACAGAGATTTTTGATGTCGATTATTTAAATGTATTGCGCGATGGTTCTACAGAAACCTCCGTCGCTATAGGCTCGATTACCAGCCAAAATGAACCCTCTGGCGGCGTGACGGGTAGCGAGTCTGGCGCTGAGGGTAAGTCGAAAGCCGCGTCTCAGAATACATCGGGCACACACATTACCACCCGAACTAAAACCGATTTTTGGCAAGATCTAGAGCGCACACTGAATGTGATTGTGGGTGCTAATTCTGATCGTGCTGTTATTGTAAATCCCCATGCTAGCCTTGTTGTGGTTAAAGCGTCGCCCAAAGAATTAAGTCGTGTAAGACGATTTTTAGACCGTGCGCAACTGAATGTAAAACGCCAAATTATTCTGGAAACAAAAATATTGGAAGTGACCTTAAGTGATGGTTATGAGGCCGGTATTCATTGGGAAAAACTAGGCCATGCGCTGACCTATACCCATAACGTCGATTCATTTGGCTCTGGCCCAAGCCTTATAAAGGCTGCGCCCAACGGCGATTTATTTTCTTCTGTTGTTGCGGTTAATGATATTTTTAGTGTTTTAAATTTTCTTGAAACTCAAGGTTCTGTGCAGGTTTTATCGAGCCCACGCGTGAGTACGGTCAATAATCAAAAGGCAATGATTCGTGTTGGCACCGATGAGTTTTTTGTGACTGGCGTAAAAAGTAATACTACCGCCAGTGCGGCTACAACAACAACGTCGCCAGAAGTTGAGCTCACCTCATTTTTTAGCGGTATTTCGCTCGATGTAACACCGCAAATTAGCGCCGATGGCGATGTTATTTTGCATGTCCATCCGTTGGTAAGCTCTGTAGACGATCAACAAAAAACCTTTACGGTCGGCAACGAGAAATATGATCTGCCATTAGCCTTAAGAGACATTCGTGAAAATGATAGCGTAGTGAGGGCGTACAGCGGCGAGGTTGTGGTTTTGGGGGGGTTGATGCAAGAGGTGATTAATAATCAAGATGGTAAGCGCCCATTGCTCGGCGATATTCCGATTGTTAATTGGTTCTTCAAAACAAAAAGCAATAAAAAATCTAAAAAAGAACTTGTGATATTAATGCGACCCATTGTAATTGATGCCAAAGCAAGGGTGGATGGTTTAGAGCAAGCGGCGCAGCGCTTTAACGATTTAGGAAAAACGCGCGATGCTAATGTTCGAAGTTTTGAAAATAAAGACGGCCCCTATCATTTGCCGGAGTAAGGTATGGCTTCTCAACAGCGAATCCGCATCGGGGATTTACTCGTTGCGCAGCAAATTATTACATCCGAACAATTAAGTAATGCGCTAGTCGAGCAAAAAAAAAGCGGGCATAAACTAGGTCGTCAATTAATTGAGATGGCCTATGTCGAAGAAAATACGCTACTCACATTATTGTCTAAGCAATTAAATTACCCATTTATTGAGTTAAAACAATTTCGTTTTGATAAAGAGCTTGTGCAATTGCTGCCCGAGACAGTTTCGCGTCGCTACCGTGTGGTGGTTTTAAAGCGCAACGGCGATGGTTTGTTGTTGGGCATGTCTGACCCTACTGATATTTTTGCGTTAGATGAAATTCAGAAGCTTTTACGCTGCAACATTAATCCTGTTGTTGTGCGTGAATCTGAACTGATGGACATTATTGAT
>JAXHOG010000041.1:0-6434 GCA_034519605.1 Marinagarivorans sp. | reverse complement strand
TACGTTTGTTGGACTAAACGCACTACAGCGTATTTGCGAGGGATTCTGTGGGTTGCTAAACAGGCCAAAGCAACGTAGCTTTATCTTAATTCTAAGTCTTGTGCTTGCTCAAAACGGCCACCTTCCTTACCAAATAATAAAGCACGGTGCTGGTATGTAATCGGGGTAATCACGTCACCGTGCAATAAAATAATGCGCGGCCCACCGGAAATAATAATTGGTGTATTCATCATTGCCAAAATTCACGAGGTAAGCGCTGTAGCGAGTAAAGTCGACAGGCGTTGTGTTTTTAGTAAACACCGGAGTCGAAGCAGGTGGCGCTCGCATTTTTTACCGTTACAGGCAAAATCGCGTAGTTTTGCATCGCTCATATCGGTGGCTTCGGCCACTATGTAATAGGCACTTTATTTGCGGTAAAGGTTGCGGTGTAATTTGTTGTATTCGCCACTCGCCGTGCCCAGGTTGCAAAAGCGCTATTTAGAACTGACTGAGGTAAAGAGTATTGATCGCGTAAAATTTTACGCTTTAATGGTTGTGGCTGTGTTTACAAAATTAGCCATAGCCAAGTCTGTTACGCTGGATCTTTAACGGCAAAGATATTAGCGGAAGTACCTAAGCTTAATACCGCGAGCAGTTGGGTGCCAGGTTATTTGAGGAGGAAGGTTTAAGGTTGAACTGATGGAATCCAGCGTATCGAGTTTTTTCTACTCACAACTGGGAATGAAAAAAGTATCTTGCGCATTTTGTCACCCTTAGAGAGAAACAGCATTCAGTAACCGTAAATCTGTATGCTCCCGCTTAAGTCGTCAAAAATTTGGCTGCCTTTGCTAAATTGACTTACCGGCTTAGGTGTACGCACAGACCCTAGATTAATACTTACCATATTGCAGGGGAACAATTGACAACCTCTTTAGTCCCTAAGTTAATTGCTTGTATGGTCATGAAACTAGCATTGGTATTCCACTCTAAATTAATGCCTTTAATGCCATCGGTATAAGCGTTATCATGGGGCCCGCTGCCCGCACTTGGGGTAGCTGGAAATCGCACCCCCGAATCGGAAAATCTACCGTAGAGGATGGATCTTGAAGCGGATAAAATGTATCGAGCACCTTAAAAGTAGCCGTTTCAGCGGGCTTACATTTGTCACTTTCCGCCATAGGGCCGCTCCAAGCCCCCGCAGATCGTCATTTTGTAGGTGTAGGTGCCTGCATTAAGGTTTGTTAGGTCAAACAAACCAGTCCTTGCTGACACTTTGAAGCTAGCAATAGGTACCGATGGTGAATTTAGCGCTGTGAATGTTCCTGAAAAAGTAGCTTCACATGACACGTTAGGACCATTACAAAGAGACGTGCTCCACGTCAGCTGAGCACTTTTATTTGCGCTTATAGCAGGTGTTGCATTTAAAGCATAAGTTTTAACTGCGCACAAAAACGTCAAAAAATTAAAGCCTTACAAAGTCTTGCAGCAGTGCAGCAAAAAAAAGGAAATAACATAAAAATCCCTTAGGTAATCAATCCCATCAATCGAGAAAAATACTAGAAATTTTTAACATGCACGAAAATAACATCCCAGCCAACATACTAGACTCCACATAATCCTTGAATTAATAAGCAAAAATATTTTTTTAACGCGCAAACCGTCAAAGTTACAGGTAAACACTCGAAATAACCGGCGCGGTTGAGCTGCTAGGCGATTGGCAGCCGACTGCATAAAACTTCACTTTTGCCCAGCTGTACGTGCCGCTAAAAAGCAGCGCATAAACATCTTGATATTGTGCGTGAGTTTTAGGCAAATAGTACCACCGGCACGGCCGCAAGCATCGGTATTTTTCATGGCGGTGCTATAGCGCACCAATACACCGGGCCAACCTGAATTAATTTGAAGTTCAGTAATGGTGACGAAGCCGAGTCCGTTGCCGTTACGTATACATTGCGGGTATGTTAAAACCAATAGTTAGAGCCAGTAAAGTTGCTTTGAGTTTTGTAGAGATGAGGTCATCAATTAATCCTTTCGATGGAGGGGGTATACGAAAAAGAGAGTAAAACGTCGCGATTGTGTAGGCTCAACGTTTAATATTGCAAGATGGCACGAGAAATATATTTTCGACACAAAAAATGTTATTTATGGTAAATAAAAATGCTTTTTTACCATTAAACCTAGCGCCGGCCTTAATCAAACAAGACAAAAACATTAACAAGACAAGAACATTCTATGAGCACTACCAACACCATCGATCCAATCCAAAACAGCTCCGGCGATACCATTACTCGCTTTGCCTTTGATGATTGCGACGTTCGAGGCGAAATGATCACCCTCACCCACAGTCTCAATCAGGCCATTCAACATCAACACTTACCACCCGCTGGCCAAAAGTTACTGGCCGAATTTTTGAGTGCAGTGAGTTTATTAGCCGGTATTTTGAAATTTGAAGGCTTGTTAACGCTGCAAATTCGCGGCGATGGCGCGGTGCCATTGATCATGGCCGAAGCCACCCACGAGCGCCGCTTGCGCGGCATTGTTAAAATTCACGAAGGTGCTGACCTTGCTGGACTTAGCTTGCATGAAATGATTGGCCATGGCGTTTTATCGCTCACCATCGACCCAGTTAAAGGTCAGCGCTATCAAGGTATTGTGCCTATCGAAGGCAACAGCATCGCCGAGTGTTTAAGCCATTATTTTACCCAATCCGAGCAATTACCCACCAAACTCTGGCTGTTTAGCGATATAGATACACAAGGCAATGCCAGCGCAGGGGGATTTTTTCTGCAAGGCTTGCCCGCGCACTGCAACAAAGACCCAGAGCACACCGCCGACACGTGGTTAACGCTGCATACGCTTGCCAATACGCTCAAAGCAGAAGAAAGCCTAAGGCTCGCGCACACCGTGCAATTAACGCGCTTATTCCACGAATACACCGTGATTATTAACGATGAAGTGGCCACCCAATTTGCCTGTAGTTGCTCGCAAGCACGCAGCGAAAACGCGCTTTCGGCTATAGGCAGTGAAGATGCTTACGCGCTCTTAGCCGAGCAAGGCACCATCACCATCGATTGCCAATTTTGCGGGCAAAAATACCGACTCGATTACGCCGATTTAGATCGTCTGTTTGGCGTTGATGGCACGCAGCACTAGCGCTTAAGCAAAAAACCTAACGACCCCATTCACGCCCAAGGATTCCCATGACACCCCAAACCGTCGACCTCATTCTTAGCGCCGCGTGGATATTACCCATAGCGCCAAAACCTAACCCACTGCCCAATTGCAGCCTTGTGATTGACGACGGCAAGATAATTGCCCTAGTCCCCAGCCATCACATCGCCAATAGTTATATTGCGAAAGAACATATCGAGCTGGGCAATAAAGTCTTGATGCCGGGCCTCGTCAATGCTCACGGCCATGCCGCCATGAGCTTACTGCGGGGTTTTGCCGACGACTTACCACTCATGCGCTGGTTAGAAGACCATATTTGGCCTGCCGAGCAACAGTGGGTCGATGCCGATTTTGTCGCCGATGGCACCCAACTGGCTATTGCCGAGATGCTCAAAACTGGTACTACCTGTTTTAGCGATATGTATTTTTTTCCCGAGGCAGCTGCCGAGGTTGTGCACAAAAGTGGCATTCGCGCCCAGCTAGCCTTCCCGATTTTGGACTTCCCCACACCCTGGGCTAAAGATCCTGATCAAGCCATTAGCCAAGGTTTAGCGCTACGCGATGCCTACAGCGGACACAGCCGAATCAGCATCGCTTTTGGCCCGCATGCGCCTTATACCGTGAGTGATACGGTATTTGAACGCATTGCCATGCTCAGCGCCGAGCTTGACGCGCCGGTGCAAGTGCATCTGCACGAAACCCAAGGCGAAGTTGATACCGCGCTCGCCAACCACGGCGAAAGACCGATTGCGCGCTTGCATCAACTAGGCTTGCTCACCCCGCGCACCCAATGTGTACACATGACCGCACTTAACGACGACGACATCCAGCTGATTGCCCAAAACGGCGCCAGCGTTGTGCATTGCCCAAAATCAAACCTTAAACTCGCCAGCGGTCTTTGCCCCACGCAAGCGCTGTTGGATGCGGGCATTACGCTCGGGCTTGGCACCGATGGCGCCGCCAGTAATAACGGTCTCGACATGTTTAGCGAGCTACAAACCTCTGCACTGATCGGCAAGATTACCGCCAACAATGCAGAGGCTATTAGCGCCTTTAATGCCCTGCACATGGCCACCCTCGGCAGCGCCAAAGCCTTGGGCCTCGACGACCAAATCGGCAGCTTAGAAGTAGGCAAAGCCGCCGATGTTATCGCTATCGACCTAGACAGCCTCGATAATCTGCCGCACTACAACTTGGCCTCGCTGTTGGTGTATTGCCAGCAGGGCCACAATGTCAGCCATGTTTGGGTCGAGGGCAAATGCCTGCTTAATAACAAACAACTCACCACCCTTAACCTGCTCACTCTTCAACAAAATACGCGCGCATGGCAGGATAAAATTAAAGGAGTCTACGCATGACCTTTGCGACACAAGCAAACCCATCACCCGCTAGCGCACCGCACTTAAACGCCGACGCCGCCAAATGCTGCTCGAAACGCTGAAGTTGCGCCGCCAGCCGGTGGGATGCCGAAGGCGAATTTAAACCGCTGCATTTAATGAATCCCGTACGCGCCAATTTTATTGACGAGCACGGCCAAGTTGCGGGTAAAAAATTACTGGATATTGGGTGCGGTGGCGGTTTATTAAGCGAGGCCATGAGCCAACGCGGTGCCCAAGTCACAGGCATAGATATGGGACAAGCGCCACTTGATGTCGCCCGCTTACACGCCCAAAAAAGTGAATTAAGGATTGATTACCAACTCACCACCGCCGAGCAATTTGCGCTCAACCATGCCGGGCAATTTGATGTAGTGTGCTGCTTAGAAATGCTCGAACACGTGCCCGATCCGGCTAGCGTAATTCGCGCGGCAGCAAGTTTAGTGAAGGAAGGCGGAGATCTTTTTTTCTCGACCTTAAACCGCACACCCAAAGCCTATTTGCTGGCCATTTTAGGCGCCGAATATATCGCCAAAATATTGCCCAAAGGCACTCACGACTACCAAAAATTCATAACTCCTGCCGAACTCGCCAAAGCGTGCCGCCAAGCAGGACTAACCGTTAAAAACGTGAGCGGCCTAAATTACCATCCGCTCAAACAACGTTTTTACACCTCCAGCACTGTGGATATTAATTACATTGTGCATGTGCAAAAAAGCTGAAGTTTTTACCCCGTGCAGCAAAACAAGAGCTCTAAATAGCTGTGGTTATTTCATGTGTTTTAAGAGTCGAGTTTTTAAAGCTGGCGGTATTTTTTTGATGGTCAAGCTATCGTTTTCGGCATCGTAAACTACCGCCTCCCCTAAACAGCCAGAAGCAAAGCTCATACTCATTTGCTCGTTGCGGCCACTAATACGCACGTATTGGCGTAGTTGCCCAGCGTGGGGAATCAAATCTTCTGGCGGCTTAACCTCTTGGGTTTTAACAAATACCGCAAACTCCGGTGCACCGTCAAACGATGCCACTTTACTCAAAGACTCCAACTTAACCGACTCGCCCGCCTTACTTTGCTCAAGGCAATACTCAACGACTTTCTCACGCGTTTGCTCGGCCACGCCTTCGGGCATTTGGCGCGTATAAGCCTCGACTACCGTTAACAGCTGCTCGGTTTGTTGGGTGCTATCGACTTTATCGGTAAAGCCCACCACGCCCTCAAACCATTCGGTTAATTCTTTCTCGCCCGTCGCGCGCACAAAGGTGAGGTATTTTGCGCTGTCGCCGCCCTGCCATTCAGTCAGTTGGATTTTGGCGGCCATCAAAATTGAACCTGTATCCAAATACACGCTATCGCCTAGCTGCAAATCGCCACCAATTACAAAGGCAGGCTCGTGCCCCACTAAAAACAACCAGAGCTGATCGCCGCCTTCAACCACTTCATGAGCAAACAAAAAGTACACGTCCAGCACGTTTTCGGTTTGGGCAAATAAGGTTTGAGCGTGTTTCATCCACTGTGCGGTCATGCGCTCTATAGGTTGCGCGCCCTCTTGCCATCCCTTCAACCAACCAGGCAATGGATTAGCGCCAATGTCGTCACTAAAACGCCCGTAAATCTTGCCGCCTCGTTTAAGCCAAGTGTGCTTGAGTGCGCGCACACAATCTTCGGTTTTACCGGAAAGCGGCCAACAGCCTTCGTTAATAGTTAATTCGACCGGCGCCGTGGGTGATGCGCGGTACAAGCGGTGTGCAACAATTGATTTAAACGCCACAAAAAATCCTCATAACAACGGTCTAACCGTTGGGTTGTAATATCAATAACTGAAATTAGGCAGCACTAATGGCCGCATCTAAAGCCGCGATTAGCGCCAGTAGATGGGCCGTGTTATCGCTGAGTTTAATCACCTCGGCGGC
>JAXHOG010000112.1:0-3493 GCA_034519605.1 Marinagarivorans sp. | reverse complement strand
TTACTTCGATTCCAATTACATATTGCTAAAAACTTCTACAAAAATGCTGCTAGGATGCTGCCGTAAGTCGCTTGATGACTTTGGATTTACGTTGCAACTAGCGGTTAATCTAACGCAAGGATATGACTATGGAACACCCCTCTGAAAATACTGGCGCGCTAGCACAGCCGCAAACACCTCTTGGTTCGCCCGCTCCACGCGCTTTGCCTTTTGATTTTCGAGGTGACGGTATGGAGTATTTTAAAATATGGATTGTAAATATCTTTTTAACCGTCTTTACCCTCGGGATTTATTCGGCGTGGGCTACAGTGCGCAACAACCGTTATTTTTATTCCAACCTTTATTTAGATGATGTTAATTTTCGTTATCTCGCCGACCCCATTACTATTTTAAAAGGCCGCCTGATCGCTATTGCGGCATTTATTGTTTATATGGTTGTCAGTTCCATGCTGCCCATGGTTGGCATTGTTTTGGCGGTAGTGTTGCTAGTGGCTATCCCTTATTTTGTTAACCAGTCTATGACTTTCAAAATGCGCATGTCGGCGTATAAAAATATTCAATTTAGATTTAAAGCCAGTTACGGCGAAGCCTTTATGGTGTTATTTGTGTGGCCGCTTTTAGGCGTATTAACGCTCGGTATTTTGTATCCCATGGCTTTTTTTAAAGGCAAACCAATATATAGTTCGCAACACCTCTTATGGCACAACAAACTTTAAGTTTGAGGCCACGTATAAAGATTACGGCATGGTATTTTTAATTATGTTAGGTGTGGGTATTGCGTGCGGTTTACCGATTTGGCTGATTAATGCGTTTGTACCTGCTGTGAGCATTGTGGGAACTCTACTGCTTATTGCCCTGTATTTTTTTATGATTGTGTATTTTATGGTTTCGATGAACACCCTTTTTTACAATAACCTCAGCATTGCCGATCATAGCTTTGAAACTAACATCAACATGGTTGATTTGAGCAAAGTGATATTGATCAATATCGGCCTGATTATTGTAACGCTGGGTTTGTATTTGCCTGCGGCTAGAGTGCGCATGACCAAATACCTTTGCCAGCACAATCGCCTTGAATGCCGCCGATTCGCTGGATAACTTTGCCGCTGCCGAGCAGGAAAATATTTCGGCGTTGGGTGAAGAGTTTGGCAATGTATTTGATTTCGGTGTGTGATGATCATTAAAGGCTATTACCTTGATGGCCAAACCTCTAAACGTGTTGCGGCACGTTTAGAGGTTGTTGAAAACGCCTCGCTCTATCTTTTTTTGCAGTTGGACGATGCGTTGCAGGTATTGCGGCACAAAAAAATACGTTTAGAATTTAGTGATATAACGCTAGAGAGTCGTTTGGGTAATACGCCAAGAGAAATCAATATTACGGGCAATGCATTATTTGTAACCGAGGATAATGATGGTGTTGACGCCCTGTTGAATTATTTTAAACAGCAGCGGAAGACGGTAACAGATAGCGCTAATGAACCGCTTTCGGTTTAACGCATCGCATTCATTAATGTATAAAATCGAATCGAATTTTTTAATGATTGCCGCTGCGGTTGTGGGGGCGGTCGTTATTATGTGGGCGTTTTTGTGTTTTTGGTTTGTCTGCCGCTTCGCACACGCTGGCGTTTAAGTTACCCGATTCAGTTATGCAAAAATTTGGTAGCTCTTTGCCGATGCTGGATAAAACGATTTTTGAACCGACAACACTGAGCACAGTGCGTCAAGCCGAGATCCAACAGCTGTTAGCACCTTATATTGCACAATACCCAGCGCTTAATGCGCAGGTGAAGTTCCGCAAGGCCGATATGGCTAATGCGTTTTCATTGCCTAATGGCGATATTGTTTTTACGGATGAGTTTATTGACCTTGCCGATAAAGATAATGAAATAGTTGCGGTATTTTTTCACGAGTTGGGGCACTTAAGGCATCGCCATTTAACCCGCCGTGCGATTCAAGGCTCGATGATTACAGTGGTGATTTTTTTAATCACAGGGGATCTTGATACCGCCGATGCCGTTATTGGTTTGCCAACCCTATTGGCGGATATGGCTTATTCTCGTGATTTTGAGCGTGAGGCCGATGCCTTTGCGATACAGGCATTGCAAGAACATAATATTCCGATTCAAAGTTTTGCCGACATTATGGCTAAATTGGGTGCGAGTGGTGACGAAAAAGAGGATTCCTTTGGGGATATTAAAAAGATATCTAAAGCGGTTGAATATTTATCATCACATCCTTCAACAAAAGAGCGTATTGAAATGGTCGAGCGTTTAAAGTCGGCGCAGTAAATAGGATTGACACGCAAATAAAAAAGCCCAGTTATTTTTCTTGGCTTTTTTATTTCGTCAATTTTCAGGTGTAAACTATTTTTTAAACTTGGAAGGAGATGCGGGGACAGGCACTCATCAAAAAGAAAAGCCAAAATTATCAGCGCTATCTGAAAGTTGAATTGCATATTTAAGTGAAATAACCACATTCAGCCAAAAACCTCGCAGTGCGAGGTTTTTTTATTTTTTGGTTTGGTTTTTAAATTAGACGGCGGTTTTTAAAGCGGCACCACACATTCTACATTTCACAAGCTCAGGGTTATTACCATTACAACTATGCCGGTATGCGCCATATCGGTAGCGACCGTGTGCCAAACGCATTTGGTTACACTGCGCCTCCAGCGAAAAATGGTCGTGGTTTTATCCACATGGAAAACGCGGTCAAGAAGCGATGGATGCGATTGGTATTTTGCCAAACTTTACCGGCACACTCGTGCACGATCACTGGAAACCCTATTACCGTTATAACTGCAAGCACGCGTTGTGCAATGCACATCATTTACGCGAACTCACCTACGCCGAAGAAATTGATGGACAGTCATGGGCAAAAATAATGCGCGAATTATTGCTGGAAATTAAGGGCGAGATTGAAAAAAGCGAATCGCCGTTAAGCAATAAAAAACGCGACAGTTTTGTGCAACGCTATCGCGCGTTATTGCATGAGGCGGATGCTGAGTGTCCTGAACCCGACAAAAAAGATCCGCATCAACGCGGGCGAATAAAACGCAGCAAATCGCGCAACCTGCTTGTACGCTTACGCGATTACGAGGCGGATGTGTTGCGCTTTTTAAATGAAGCTGGCGTGCCGTTTACCAATAATTTAGGCGAGCGCGATATTCGCATGAGTAAAGTGCAGCAAAAAATATCCGGCTGCTTTCGCTCAATGGATGGCGCTTATACGTTTTGTTTAATTCGTTCGTATTTATCCACTTGCCGTAAACAAGGCGTGGGCGCCGGGGAGGCGCTGGACTGTTTGTTTAAAGGCACTTGGCCGGAATTTATTCGGCGAGAGATTGAGGGTGGTGAATAGTTACTTAAATTATTTTTTTGGCGCATAAATAATTGGTGGTTTTTAAGTGCGTGTAAAGTACTTGTTATTTATATATCATGCAGCGCGGCTAATTTTGGCTCGGTCGAGCGTGCGGTTAAAGAGCAATACGTAACTT
>JAXHOG010000022.1:0-47577 GCA_034519605.1 Marinagarivorans sp. | reverse complement strand
TCAGTTACGTATTGCTCATGGTTAAATAAGATGCATTTTTCCGAATTTTTTGCTGACGATGTCGCTTTTATTTGAAAAAATCGATATTTTTTAATTTCGCATTTCTATCATCTTTTTTAAAAACGTTTTTCTTTCATAATTCGGATAGCAGCGCGATTGTGTGAGGCTGCAGACTTTCAGGGTTTAACTTGGTTGTCGAACACCGTTGTAATTTCTATTGATAATTATTATCATTTGTGAAACTATGGCAACACATTGCTGAATAACCTCATTCTCCTGAATAGTTATCCGGTGGTGGGATTGGGCATCTATTCATTGAAAGCCTGGGTAGTTGCCGCTCATGGTTGAGTTTCACGGACGCTTAATCCTGCTCGTTCTTCCTCCTGAGCAGGCGGAATAGAGAGTTTTAGTTGCCGGAGCACTGAAATGATCAATTTCGATATTTTTATGAGGTTGCATTGCAACCTCATTTTTTATTTTCGTCCCAATATGACCGAATTTATTTCCAACATGAAAATTTCAGATCAGCATATTCGCGAATTATTTCGCGCGCATGGGGGTTTACGAATTACTTTTTTTGCAGGATCACAAAATTCTCAAGCTGAGTGATTACTCGCTCACGCATCACAAGAATTTCGGGAAGTTCCAGAGCTGCCTGTCAGTTTCTTAATGAGCAAGAGGTTTATCTGAATCCTGCATCCGTTTCCCGTGTGATAAAACATTTTGAAGAAGTGGGATTGATTTCAAAAGATCCGCTGAAACCTTTTAATTTCTTCAATAAAAAATCCACACTAATCCCAATAGCGGTTGTATTAAAGCAATCCCGATAGTCATTCGTGGCGAATAGTGTAATAACAACGCAGTTAGAAAAGCAACAGCACTGAATAACCCGCATAACAATACCAGCCCTGCCCCAATTCCATAAGACTGCGCGCATACACCGCCATAACAATGAACTGTACCGAATCCTCGTAAGATAAAATTTTCTGTGGCGATAAAGAATGGAAAGGAAATAATTGTTGAAAGTGGCGTTTTATTGACATGGAAAGCACCAAACAACTCAAATGGGTTGCCTCCAAAACCAATAACATTACTGCGTGACCTCTGCTGAAGAAATAGTTTTCACATTAATGGATTGTGATGAAACGGATTGCGATGAAATGAGCTGTTTCCTATGTGAATTATGTTACGGTTTTTGCTGCATAACCGAATGTTGCAGCGGTGATCAGGAATACAAAATCCATGCTGGCAAATAACCAATCGCCGGTTGCCATACTCTGAAATAGTGATCGCTCAGTGGTGATTGCATTAAGTAATGGCAGCAATCCATAAGCGATGGTTACTATCCACAAGAGTTCAACCCAGCTGCATCGGATCGTATGAATAAATGTTCGTTTTACCAATAACGAACGAGCGAAGGGGTAAAGCATAGCGGCAATCAAGGTAATAAATAAAATATGCATTTCCCATGCACTGCGTGCAGAAAAATTCACATCCAATAGGCGGTTAGCCCAAAAATAACTGGCGATCGCAATAGGCAAACCGACAATCATGCCAAGATTAAGTGATTCTACTAATCTATGTCCAAAATCAGGGCCTTGAGGTTTTAGCAATTGTTGCGTCCGTCGTTTGGTTACCCACAAAATTAATCCGGCTGCAATCATCGCAGTGCCTGATAATCCAGAAAAAAAATACAACCAGCGCAATCCAATATCGGCAAATAACCCTTCATGCAAACCTAATAAAACGTCACGTACTGCGCGGGGAGCCGAAGTTAATGCAGTGTTATTACTGAGTAATTCACCGGTAGTGCCATTAAAAATTAATTCAGGGCTGACCCGCAGTGGTGAATGTAAATTGCGGCCAATACTGACTCGTGCATTGGTATCGCCAGGGTTGGTAATTTCAATGTAGCGAATTTGTTCAGATCCCCAATGATTTTCAGATATTGTTGCCATAGCACTGAGTGATGCCAAGCTCGCTGACAAATTGGCGCGTTCGATTTTTTCAGTTTCAGAAAATAATGCATCAAAAAATTTTTCCTCTGCGTCATTACCTGTGCCGTAACTGCTGGCGATAACCAATGGCATGTAAGTGAAAACAAAAAAAATCAAACCGCTGTAAGTAATCATCAAATGAAAGGGCAGGGAAACAACACTCAGCAAATTGTGAATGTCCAACCAGGAGCGCTGACCTTTTTTGGGACGAAAAGTAAAAAAATCCTTGAAGATTTTTTTATGAATAATTACACCGGTAATAATCGCGATCAGCATAAACATACTGCAAATGCCTACAATCCAGTAAGCTACGCTGGTAGGTAAATAATGCAGCGCATAATGCATACGGTAGAGCGCTTGCCCGCCGCCAGTTGCTCTTGCTGTAACAGGTTCACCAGTGGATGAATCCAATAATTCATTTCCGGTAACGCCACGTTTGCCATCTTCACCCGGCATTTCCCAAAAAATACGCAACTGGGGATTATCGCGATTAGTCGGAGGATTAATAAACCAACGTTTGGCATCAGGTGCTTGTTTTTGCAATCGCGCTTCAGCGACTGTCAATGATTGTGATACAGAAGCCTTGTCAGGTTTTAATTCCGGCTTCATCCAGCGGTCAATTTCGGTATCAAAGTAACCGAGTGTGCCAGTCACAAAAATAAAAAAAAGAATCCAGCCAACAACAAGCCCACCCCAAGTGTGAACCCATGACATGGATTGGCGAAATCCGTTTTTCATTGAGCTACTCCGGAGAAATAGAGAATAAGTGCAGTTACGCCTATAGCCAAGGAAGTGGATGTCAAACCTAAAAAAACAGTACGAAGTGATTTCACACTAAATACCCAAATCACCACGCAAGTATAAATAATAAAACTGAGCAACAACGCCGTCATGACTGCATCGCTTTTGGAAAGTGGCAACAAAAAAGAAATTAAAATAGACGCCAGGTTTGTTAAGACGTAACCACCCGTAATTGCGAGCATTACTCGCAAGGTAATTTTCCATCGGTAGTGTTGTTCAGTTTTTTGTTTCATAGGATAAGGTTATTTAAAAACTTGCTTGCAGAGTAATTTTCATATTGCGTGGTTCTCCATAGCGATTGGATGTTGCCGACAGGTAAGAATAATATTTTTCATCCAGCGCATTATCTGCATTAACAGTCACTTTCAGGTTGTTGTTGATAGGATAACTGGCCATTAAATTTATCAGGGTGTAGCTATCCTGAAGGGCAGATATTGCGCCATAGCGACCAACCAGCCAATTACTTTGGTAATTTATACCGCCACCAATTGTTAGCTCATTGGAAAATTGATAGGTAGTAAATAACCGGGCGATATGTTTTGGTGTTGTTTCATTAAACACACGACCTTGGGTTAGTCAAATCTTTTTTGAATTCAGTGGTATTGTAGGTGTATCCCAGTGTTAGATTAAAACCAGGAATAATTTCTCCGCGCAATTCTGTTTCAATACCTTCGCTAACAACCTCTCCAGCAGCAATATTACAATAACCATCGCCACCATTTTGTGGACACTGACCCAAACTGCTTTCGTCGCGCATAGATCGATTGATCTGGTTAATTCTGAATGTAGCGAGAGAGGCGATTAGTCGATCGTCAATAAAACTGCCTTTGATCCCTGCCTCGTAAATATTTCCTTGAATGGGGTCAAGCAATTCATTGTTAATATTTCTCGAATTTTGCACAACAAAAGTATCTGTATAACTGAGATAGGCGGTGTAATTTTTATTTAAATCTACCGTTAGTCCTGCATAGGGTGTTGCAATATTATTTTTTTCATAGGCAATCAATCTGCTGGGAACAAACAGGTTGGTAACATTACTTTTATATTTGGATTCGTATTCAAAATTACTTTGTCTTACACCCATTATTAAATTTACCGGGTCAGCGATATTGAATTTTGCTGTTACATAAGTGCCGGTTTGTTTGCGCGTTTCGTATGACCTTCCACCATCCAATTCATAGCGAGGTGCGATATAAGGTAAGAGGTAAGGGCTGTAGGTTTCAAGATCAACAGACAGAACGGGAATAGGCGGTGTGCCGACACGATTCCACAGAGTGTAGTCTTCCAGTACTACGTCCCAACTCGTCCATCGACCTGGGTTATAGCTTTCCTGTGAGTTAGCACCAAAAACCAATTCATGATCCTGGCCGAACAAATTAAATGAGCCTTTGGTAAATAGATCAAAAACATCAATCGTTTGATCGTATTGGTAAGCATATTTATTGAGATTACCTTGTGGATTTTCCGGGTCGAATAATGCTGCACTCACAGGCGCCAAACTGGTGAAAACCATATCCATCCAATAATTGGCTTTGATATAAGAGCCTTTGACTGACCATCCATTATCGAACTGGTGTTCTATATCAATAAAACCATCAGTATTTTCTTTATTCCAAAAATCTGTATGACTACAACTACAATTTTTTCGACTTAATTCAAGGTCATCACCGGTGATCGGATTTCTCGGTAAATTATGCGCGCCTATGGAATTTTCAGTTTGTCGTTTGTAACCAACATTTAATAAAGTGTTTTCAGTTAAATCCGCACTGACTATTCCGTAAACAAGATTGGTATCGCGAGTTACTGCAGTCATGTAGGAGTTGGCATCTTGATATGCTGTGACAATACGTCCACGAATGCTGCCGCTGTCATTCAGGCTATTGGATATGTCAGCTTCAACACGATACATGTCCCAGGAGCCATAGCTTATGGCACCATTCGCTTGAAAATAATCGGTAGGTTTTTTTCGAATAATATTAATAGCACCTGATGGTTCTCCCGATCCCTGCAGCAATCCTGCAGCACCCCGCAAAAATCTGAACACTTTCGATCATGGCGGTGTCTGGTTTTGATGAAGCTACATTGGAGGCATTAATTGGTATGCCATCGTATTGCATCAGGTTCGAGTTCCAGGCATCACCGACATTAAAACCGCGAATGGAAAAATTAGTACGTTCGGAATTATCGCCTGTCAGGATAACGCCAGTTGTTTGCGTTAATAACTGTCCCAGATTGGTAACACCCATATCGTCAATTTGTTTACGGGTAATGACCGTTATGGATTGCGGAGTTTCTTTGATACTTAAATCAAGTTTTGTCGATGTGCTCGCTTGCTTTGCTGTGTAAAGCTCTTCTTCTATTGAGTCAGCTTCCACTTTTACCGTATTTAATTTTTTAACATTTTGTTGATTATCTTGTGCGAATGCAGAAGTCGCGGAAAAAGTCGTGAGTGATACAGCCAGTGCTAATAAACTGATTTTGAAAACATGTGATTGCATTATTTATTTCTCAAATAAATTGTGAATAATTTTCTAATTAAATTTTGATTGCATCGCACTGCGTGTTGCGCGATAACCTTCAACGGGGCCATCAGCAACCTCCGCATCAGCTTCTACTTTTACTGTTTTGAGTTTGGTTTTTGGTTTTTCTGGCTCATCGGCATAAACAAAAGAGGTGGCCAACAGGCCAGTCAAGGCCAATAAAATCGACTTATTCATTTTAATCTAAACCTTAATATTAATGATAATGATTCGTATTTACATATTTTGGCGCAGAATAACAACAATTTTTAGGAAATGAAAGGGTTGGTTGAAGTGACTTTTGTGGAAAGTTTTAGGTGTTATTACAGAAGTTGATCAACAATTACAGCGTTTGCTCATAGGCAAGTTGTGAATTGGGCCTTTGGCCTGGAAAGTATTCTGGTCATTGGCAGCAAGTTGTTGGCATCCGCTCAGGGTAATTAATAGTGCCAACAGGCATGTAAATCGTTTCATGGTCACTCCTCAAGTTCCGGCAATCTATATCAAATGAGAATATTTATCAATAAATATTGACTTATCTTTAATTAATGATAATTATTCTCATTAATTAACTGGAAGGAGTAGTCATCATGAATAGCCGTTTATCTATTGCTTCATCCGCTGAAGGATTTGAATGTTTCAGGGAGGATTTGTTGGTTTATTTGGTACAGAGATTTGGTTCGTTGGATTTGGCTCAAAAAATTCTGAAAGAAACACGCATCCAGTTGGCTGACGATAGTATTTTGGGAATGGTGGGAAATCCGGCAGTTTATTTAATGGGATTCGCCTTATCAGTCGGTCTGCACATAAACTGCGAGGACAGGCGCCCTTAGCCATTCTTCTTTAGCCCCTGTAGGTCGGGCTTTAGCCCGATAAAGCATTTAGGGCTAAAGCCCAACCTACAAAAGCCTAAACCAACTCCTTCGCTTCCAGCATCACCACCTGCCGTTGGCTTTTGCTAAATTCCACGCCAATGCCAAAAATCTTCCAGCCGTCTTTACTATATTTTTGCGCGTAATTATTGGTTTCGATTTGTGCAATGGCTTGACCGGTGGGTTTGTCTTTCACGACTTTAAATTCAAAAATAAAGGTGGCGTTATTAAATTGAATGGCCATATCCACTTTGCCATTCACGCTCGCCTCTTCCACCGCTGGTGCAAACCCAGCGCGGCAAAGTGGCTGTAAAAAATACTCGCGTAGTGGCCTTCGTAATTGAGTGGATTATTGCAGTAAACGGCAAAATAGCTTGGCCTGGATTGCGGATTGACTGGATTTTAACCAGCCTAACGGCAACAGGAACGGCAACGGGGAAGCTTCAAGCGCCAGTAATGTGAAATGACGTGACTGTTATTGGCGCAAAAACAGAATGGTTTTATCGGTAGGAAGCGTTTGCAATAGCTGCCAGTGCAGCTCGAATCAAGTACAATCGCCGACTTTTGATTCCTCGTCTTACCGACTAATGAGATCTATTCATCCATGTTGATATTGCCCGGTGCTCCAGCGCTTTCTGAATTCAGAACCCAAAAACTTCTTTCAAACCTGCAGGCAGAAGCGTCTGGTGTGGTCGCTGTTTATGCCGAGTATGTGCATTTTGCCGACCTTACGGACAACTTAACGGGGATCGAAACTGAGGTACTTGCTCGCTTATTAACCTATGGTCCCAAGGCCGATAAAAAATCGACAAGCGGTCATCTTATTTTAACTGTGCCACGTCCCGGCACTATTTCTCCTTGGGCATCTAAAGCGACGGATATCGCGCATAACGCGGGTTTGATCAAGGTGAAGCGCATTGAGCGCGGCATTGCTTATCATTTGGAAGGTGAGTTTGATATTGATGTGGTCGCTAATTTACTGCACGACCGCATGGTCGAAGTGGCTTACGCCAACCTAGATGACGCGCAAACTCTTTTTGTGAAACAAGCCGCTAAGCCATTGATGTACGTCGATATTCTTGAGGGGGGGCAGATAGCGCTTGAAGCTGCGAATGCCGAGCTAGGTTTGGCTTTAGCCGACGATGAAATTGACTATTTAGTGACGAGCTTTCGCGACTTAAACCGCAATCCCACCGATGTGGAATTGATGATGTTTGCGCAGGCTAACAGCGAGCATTGCCGCCACAAAATCTTTAATGCCAGCTGGACCATCGACGGCCAAGATAAGCCCATTTCGCTCTTTAAAATGATCAAAAACACTTACGAATTAGGCGGCGAAAACGTGCTGTCGGCCTATTCCGATAACGCCTCGGTGATTACCGGCCACGTTGCTGGCCGTTTTTACCCCAATCCCGAAACCCGCGAATACGGCTACCACCAAGAGCCCGTCCATATTTTGATGAAAGTCGAAACCCATAACCACCCCACGGCAATTTCGCCTTACTCGGGGGCGGGTACCGGTTCGGGTGGCGAGATTCGCGACGAAGGCGCGGTGGGCAAAGGCTCTAAGCCTAAAGTGGGCTTGAATGGTTTTACCGTGTCTAACTTGCAAATTCCCGGTTACAGCCAACCCTGGGAGCTAGATTACGGCAAGCCCAACCGCATTGTGACCGCGCTCGATATTATGCTCGAAGGCCCTATTGGCGCCGCCGCCTTTAACAACGAATTTGGCCGCCCCAATATTTGCGGTTACTTCCGTACCTTTGAAATGGACTTTGACGGCGAGCGTCGTGGTTACCACAAGCCCATTATGTTGGCGGGTGGTTACGGCAATATTCGCGAAGAGCACATCGAGAAAAAACCGTTTGGCGCCGGCTGTCACCTGATTGCCCTTGGCGGCCCAGCCATGTTGATTGGTTTGGGCGGCGGTGCGGCATCATCTATGACTTCAGGTTCATCGACCGAAAACCTCGATTTTGCCTCGGTACAGCGCCAAAACCCCGAAATGGAACGCCGCTGCCAAGAGGTGATCGATCAATGCTGGCAGTTAGGCGAGCATAATCCCATTGCCTTTATTCACGACGTTGGCGCGGGTGGTTTATCCAACGCCTTCCCAGAGCTCGCCAAAGACGGCGGTTGTGGCGCCGAATTTGAACTGCGTGAAGTGCCCAACGACGAGCCAGGCATGTCGCCGTTGGAGATTTGGTGTAACGAATCGCAAGAGCGCTATGTGATGGCGGTAACGCCCGAGCGTTTAGCGCGTTTTAAAGCCATTTGTGAGCGCGAACGCTGCCCCTATGCGGTGGTTGGTAAGGCCATTAATGAGCAAACCTTGCTATTGAATGATCGCCACTTTGACGCGCAACCGGTCGATCTACCCATGTCGGTATTGTTCGGCAAACCACCCAAAATGCACCGCAGCGTGAGCAGCTACAACGCGCAAACCCATGCGCTGGATATTAATGTCTCGCTGAGTGACGCCGCCGAGCGCGTCTTGCAGCATCCAGCGGTGGCGAGTAAACAATTCTTAATCACCATTGGCGACCGCTCGGTTACCGGCATGGTGGTGCGCGATCAAATGGTTGGCCCATGGCAAGTGCCCGTGTCCGACTGTGCAGTCACAACTATTACTTTTGATAGTTTCGCGGGCGAAGCTATGAGCATGGGCGAACGCACGCCCCTCGCACTTATTGATGCGCCTGCGTCTGGCCGCATGGCGATTGGCGAGGCACTCACCAATATCGCGGGCACCCGCATTGCGGCGCTGCAAGATGTCAAACTCTCGGCTAACTGGATGTGCGCGGCGGGTCACCCCGGTGAAGACGCCAAACTTTACGATACCGTACACGCTGTAGGCATGGAGCTGTGTCCTGCGCTCGGCTTGACCATTCCCGTCGGCAAAGACTCCATGTCTATGCGCACCGCATGGCAGGATCGCGGCATTGATAAAGCCGTGACTGCGCCTTTATCGCTCGTGATTACGGCGTTTGCGCCAGTGGTCGATGTGCGTAAAACACTCACGCCCGAGCTCAATACTGCCGCTGGCAACACCTTGGTGTTTATTGATTTGGCGGCGGGCAAGCAGCGTTTAGGCGGCTCGATTTTGGCGCAAAGCTTTAACCAAATGGGCGATCAAGTCGTCGATGTTGAAAGCGCTAGCGATCTCAAAGCCTTTTTTGCGGCCATGCAAGATTGTTTAGAGGCCAATCTATTAAGCGCGTATCACGACCGCAGCGATGGTGGTTTAGTCGCCGCCGTGGCCGAAATGGCATTTGCGGGCCGCTGTGGTTTAACGCTCAACGTTGAAGCTTTAGGCGATGATTTACTCGGCGCTTTATTTAACGAAGAGTTGGGCGCCGTGGTGCAGTTGGATGCGGCTAATTTTGATCAAGTGCAGCAGATTTTTGGTGACCACGGTTTTGCCGGTGATCTCCATGTGCTGGGCGAAGCAACAGCCGACGAAGCCATTGTGATTAAAACGGGGGACACGACGCTGATAGAGACCACGCGCGGCGATTGGCAGCAGCTCTGGAGTAAAACCAGCTACCACATGCAAGCGCTGCGCGATAACCCCAACTGTGCCGAGCAAGAGTTCAGTTTAATTACCGCCAACAACCCCGGTTTAAGCAGCCAGTTAAGCTACGACCCCTCCAGCAACATCGCCGCGCCCTACATTGCCACGGGCGTGCGTCCACGTGTTGCCATTTTGCGGGAGCAGGGCGTTAACAGTCATTTAGAAATGGCCGCCGGTTTTGAACGTGCAGGTTTTGCGCCCGTTGATGTGCACATGAGCGATATTTTGGCGGGCCGCGTGCAGTTGGCCGATTTTAAAGGCTTGGCCGCCTGTGGTGGTTTTAGTTATGGCGATGTCTTGGGCGCTGGTGAAGGCTGGGCCAAAACTGTGTTGTTTAATGCCATAGCGCGCGACCAGTTCGAGGCCTTTTTTCACCGCAACGACACCTTTAGTTTGGGTGTGTGTAACGGTTGCCAGATGATGTCGAACTTAAAATCGCTGATCCCTGGCGCCGATTTATGGCCGCGTTTTGTGCGCAACCTGTCCGAGCAATTTGAGGCGCGTGTGGCCTTGGTGAAAGTCGAAGAGTCGGCCTCGATTTTATATCGCGGTATGGCGGGTTCGCATTTACCGGTGGCGATTGCCCACGGTGAAGGCCGCGCCGAATTTGCCGATTCCAACGCCTTTGCCGCCTGCAATAACAGCGGCCAAGTAGCGGTGCGGTTTATCGATAACGCCTTAAACGTGACCGAAGCTTACCCCTCAAACCCCAACGGTTCGCCAGCGGGTATTACCAGCTTAACCAGCCTTGATGGCCGCACCACCATTTTGATGCCGCACCCCGAGCGCGTATTCAGAACCATCAGCAACTCTTACAAGCCCGCAGGCTGGCAAGAAGATGGCGGCTGGTTGCGCGTATTCCGCAATGCACGTGTATTTGTGGGCTAAAAATTACTCATTTAAAAGCCACTCACGCTGAGTGGCTTTTTTGTTTTAAGTGTTTGAATTCCGAATTGAAATTAAAGGTTTAATAAACTTGACGCTATGGGTCTTTAAATATACTGTACGCACAGACAGTTTTTAAGAAGGCACACAACTAAAAAGGTACATAACTATGGCAGTACTTGCTGTTTGGCAATGTGATCGGGATGGGGCTATGTTCAAAAACAAAAAAGACGCCGACGACCATGACAAAATGCTCGAACTCGCGGAAAACATTACCGCGTTGATAGAGCAAAATATAAAAGGCTTGGGGGAGACCGAGGCCGAGGCGATTGGTTTGTTGCTGGCAAAACGCCGCGATATTTTGGCCCGCGCCTGCAAAGGCAAGCCCGAAATATTATTAGAAGAGCAGCCCGAAGACCATAACGACGGCGATGTTTTTGCGCCTAGTAAATAAAATGGTCTCCAATGGTTAAAAGGTATTTAACGCGGTCGATGGGGTGGTCTTTAGTCGGCATTTTTAGGATTATTACTGCGTATCGTTAATTTCTGCCATCGTGAGTCTAAAATCATCGATTTAAGTGGAATTACCCCGGGTGCAGGTGAGCTTGTAATATTTAAATCTAGTTACCCTATTAAAAATAGCGCCAATCGGCGCTATTTTTTTATCCGTGATTTGCCTTTTGTTCACACTTTCTATGTTTGCTATAATAACCCACTATTTTTTATGGGTATTTGGCGCTAAGCGCTACGAGTGAGGTTTGAGATGAGTGTAATTGTGGTTGCGGCCATGTATAAGTTTGTGGGTTTGCCCGATTTTGAGCAGCTGCGCGAGCCATTGTTAGATTTTTGTGTGTCGCAAGGCGTGAAGGGCACATTGTTGCTGGCGCACGAAGGTATTAATGGCACGGTATCGGGCACGCGTGAGGGCATTGATAATTTATTGGCTTATTTACGCCAAGATCCACGTTTTGCTGATATCGAGCATAAAGAATCCTTTGAGCAAGACATTCCTTTTTACCGCATGAAGGTAAAACTCAAAAAAGAAATTGTGACAATGGGTGTTGAAGATATTGACCCCAATAAAACCGTAGGCACTTATGTTGATCCTAAAGATTGGAATGCTTTAATTAGCGATCCCGATGTAACTTTGGTTGATACGCGCAATTATTACGAATACAACATTGGCACCTTTAAAGGCGCCATTAATCCCGAGACAACGACTTTTCGGGAGTTGCCTGATTATGTTGCCAAGAACCTCGACCCCGCTAAACATAAAAAAATTGCCATGTTTTGCACTGGCGGTATTCGCTGCGAAAAGTCTACGGCCTTTATGAAGCAGCAGGGTTTTGATGAGGTTTATCACCTTAAAGGCGGTATTCTTAAATATTTAGAGGAGGTCCCTAAAGAAAACACCTTATGGGAAGGGGAGTGTTTTGTTTTTGATAATCGTGTCGCGGTGGATCACGATTTAAATAAAGGTCGGTATGACCAATGCCATGGTTGCCGCCATCCAATTACTGATGCCGATAAATTATCGCCGCAGTATCAAAAAGGAGTTTCGTGCCCGCGATGTTTTGGTGATTTAACGACTGATCAACGCGCTCGTTTTGAGGAGCGTCAAAAACAAATAGAATTGGCCAAGGTGCGCAACGAAGACCATATTGGCGCTGCACCACCAGAGCGACAAAAGAATAATCACTCGGTGATGAGCCGTGAAATCGATTGAATCGATGGGGTCATGAATCGATGGGGGCAGAGCCGTTGATTTGGTTTTGTTAAAAACGGAAAAAGGTGACGCATATATTTAAGCCCAGACTGGGCTTTTGGATAAAGCAGGACATATATGGACGCTCACCGGAAATCAAAAAAGTTGGTAACTATTCAGGTATCGACTAATTCCTCACGAAAAATACCGTTGAGCGGCCCAGAAAATAACTGCGCAACGGCGTTTTTACGTGAAATTCGCTAGGTACAGAATAGTTACTTATTTTTCTCACCTCAAACTACAGCCCCGCAATTTTCTCTTTTTGCTTACTTAATTTTTCCACTTGTTCGGCAAAATCGATTAAACGATCTTTTTCTTTTTGCACTACATCGGCGGGGGCTTTGTCGACGAAGGCGGCGTTGCTTAATTTGCTTTCGAGTTTTTGGGTTTCCATTTTTAACTTGGTAATTTCTTTATCGAGGCGGGCGAGTTCGGCGTCTTTGTCGATAATATCGGCCATGGGCACGTGCACTTCTAATTTGCCCACGAGCGTGGTGGCGCTGGCGGGAATTTGAGTGGCGTCGTCTTGCCATACGGCCGATTCTAAACTCGCTAAGGTGCTTAAAAAAACTGTATTCGCCGCTACGCGAATTTTATCTTGCTCGCTACCGGCGGTAAAAATAGCGGGGACTTTTTTGCCGGGGTTTAGGTTCATTTCGCCGCGAATATTGCGCAGGCCATCAATCACCGCTTGCATCCATTCAAAATCGGCCAGCGCTTGGGGATCTATTTTTGAATCGTCAGCGATGGGGTAGGGCATGAGCATAATGCTGTCGCCTTGAGTGCCTGCTAAATCCTTCATTTTTTGCCAAATTTCTTCGGTAATAAAGGGCATTAAAGGATGCGCCATGCGCAGGATCGCTTCCAGTACGCGAATTAAGGTGCGTCGGGTGCCGCGTTGCGCGTTGGTGTCGCCATTTTTAAGCGCGGGCTTGGCCAACTCGATATACCAGCTGCAGTACTCGTTCCAAATAAAGTCATATAAAACTTGGCTGGCGATATCTAAGCGGTAGCTGGCAAAACCTTCGGCCATGGCTTTTTCAACTTGCTGCAAACGGCTAATAATCCAACGGTCGGCAAGGTTGAGTGTGTAATTATCGTCGCCGTTTTGGGCGCAGTCTTGGCCTTCGCAATTCATGAGTACGTAGTTGGCGGCGTTCCATAATTTATTGCAAAAATTGCGGAAGCCTTCGATGCGGCCGGTATCAAAATTAATATCGCGGCCAGTGCTGGCGAGCGAATAAAAGGTGTAGCGCAGGGCATCGGTGCCGTAGGCATTTAAACCTTCGGGGAATTCTTTGCGGGTGGCTTTTTCGATTTTTTTCGCATCTTTGGGATTCATTAAACCGGTGGTGCGTTTGGCCACCAAGCTGTCTAAATCAATGCCGTCGATTAAATCAATGGGGTCTAAAACATTGCCCTTGGATTTACTCATTTTTTGGCCTTCGCCATCGCGCACCAAACCGTGAACATAAACGGTTTTAAATGGAACCTGCGGTGTACCGTCTTCGTTTTTAATAAAGTGCGTGGTCATCATTATCATTCTGGCCACCCAGAAAAAGATAATGTCAAAACCCGTGACTAATAAATCGGTGCTGTGGAAGGTTTTTAATTCGGGCGTATTTTCGGGCCAGCCTAAGGTTGAGAATGTCCAAAGGGCCGAGCTAAACCAGGTATCTAATACGTCGTCGTCTTGGCGTAAAACAACATCGCTGGCAATGTTATTTTTGGCGCGCACTTCGGCTTCGTCGCGGCCGACAAAAACTTGGCCGTCCTCGGTGTACCACGCAGGAATGCGGTGGCCCCACCACAATTGGCGGGAAATACACCAGTCTTGAATATCGCGCATCCACGAGAAGTACATGTTCTCGTATTGTTTGGGCACAAATTGAATGTGGCCTTCTTCTACCACGCGCACGGCTTCTTCGGCGAGGGGTTTAGTGGACACGTACCATTGGTCGGTCAACCAAGGTTCGATCACGACACCACTGCGGTCGCCGCGCGGTACTTTTAATGTGTGTGGTTCAACTTTGACTAACCAGCCTTCGGCCTCGGCTTGGGCAATCAATTGTTTACGCGCGGCAAAACGTTCGAGGCCAGCATAATCAACAGGGCAAGGCTCGGTGCTTAAAAATTTAAAAGTGCCGTTTTCTAACAGGTTAAAGTTATTTAAGACGATGGCGTCGCGGTCGAAAATATTAATGACAGGCAAGTTTTGGCGTTTGCCCACTTCGTAGTCATTAAAATCGTGCGCGGGGGTAATTTTTACACAACCGGTGCCAAATTCTTTATCGACATATTCGTCGGCCACAATCGGAATAATACGGCCAGTAATGGGCAGCGTAATTGTTTTACCGATTAAGGCTTGGTAGCGCTCGTCGGTGGCATCGACGGCAACGGCGGTATCGCCGAGCATGGTTTCTGGCCGAGTAGTCGCAACAGTTAAGTGTCCACTGCCATCGGTGAGTGGGTAATTGAAATACCACATGCTGCCGGTTTCTTCCTCGTTTAAGACTTCGAGGTCGCTAATGGCGGTGTGCAGTTTTGGGTCCCAGTTTACGAGGCGTTTGCCCCGGTAAATCAGGCCGTCTTCGTGCAGGCGTACAAACACTTCTTGCACAGCTTTGGATAAGCCCTCGTCCATGGTGAAGCGTTCGCGCGTCCAATCGACCGAGCTGCCTAAACGGCGAATTTGTTGCGTAATCGTACCGCCGCTTTGTTCTTTCCAGTCCCACACTTTTTCGAGAAATTTCTCGCGGCCTAAATCGTGGCGCGATACACCAGTGGCAGCCAGTTGGCGCTCGACCACCATTTGCGTGGCAATGCCCGCGTGATCAGTGCCGGCTTGCCAAAGGGTGTTGCAGCCGCTCATGCGTTTATAGCGAATATAGGCATCCATCACCGCATTATTAAAACCGTGGCCCATGTGCAGGCTGCCGGTCACGTTTGGTGGTGGGATCATAATGCTATAAGAATCGCCTTGGCCGCTCGGGGCAAAATAGCCGCGTTCTTCCCAGATTTTGTACCAGTTTTGTTCGATGTTGGCGGGTTGGTAGCTTTTGTTGTCGTCGCTCATGGTGGTCTCGTTTATCGCCGCGCGTGGGCTACAAAGGTAAAAGTGGCAAAAAATAAAGGGCAAAAAATAGGTGCGGCATTATACAGAGGTAGGCCTGTTTTTGGGCTTGGGGTTTTTAGGCGTGGCGCTTAACTGAGGTTTCTCGGTTGATAATTTGAAAGCGTTTTTCAGGTGTTAACTGCAGCCACCTTGCATTGTTTACAGGCTAATTTTTATTTTTATCACGCAAGAAATGACATTGATCTAAGTGTTTACGAAACAATTCGGTGTGCGATTTAATCGTTGTTGCAATGCCCTCAAAAACCAAAGCGCTGTAAAAAGCTATAGAGACTGCGGCTAGCTTCTGGTTAGGGCATTTTCGTAAGTCAGAACAATACCGATATGGGCTAAGTATTGGGCTTCTTGTTTTAGACCTGCTTGGGTGAGCGGTTGGTTATTTAACCAATCATCATCAAAGCTCAGTTGTAGTTTGTGGTCGTGCAAGCTTATATCGACGGCAGTGTTAATGCCTTCGCGGCCACGGTGCAAAATCACTGCAAGGCGCAGGCATATCAGCAGCGGTGTAATGGCCGCTAATGTCACTGCGGCAAATTGCTCTAATTTGCCATTTATTTTTTTGCGGTGGCAGCCGATAAGGTGCGCGAGTAATTGTTGCTCGAAGCGACCAAAGCCCGCGATATCACTATTGAATAAGACATAAAACCCGTGGTTTTGATGGCCTGAGTGAGAAATACCGAGACCCACTTCGTGCAGTTCGGCTGCAAAGCCCAGCAGTTTTGTACGCGAGACTCCCGGCAGTGTGGGGCCCTCTAGTTGGCGCCATAGGTGCAGTGATAATTGGCGCACGCGGGCGGCGTGTTCGTTATCGACGCGGTACTGTTGTTGTAATTTGATAACGGAATGAGCGCGCGCATCGTCATCGCTTAAGCGCCCTAGCGTGTCATAAATCAAACCTTCTTTGAGCGTCGCATCCGATATGTGAATGGTCTCAAGTTCTAAAACATCAAAAATCGCTTTTAAAATAATGATGCCAGCGGGCAATACGGCGCGGCGCTGTTTGGCAAAGTTACCTTTGTGGAGTGCACCATCGCGCTTAATATCGTCCATCAATTGGTTGAGGCTTTTGGCGCTTATCACAGCGCTGCCATCGTCATTGGCGGTTAGCTCGGCGATGGCGCGCATGGTGCCCGAGGTGCCATAGGCGATATCCCAACCGTGCAGGCTGTAACGGGTGCGAATGTATTCGATGTTCTCACACACCGCGAGATAGGCGGCACGCATACTCGCTGGGTTTAGGCCATCGCGCAAAAAGCGTTTGGTGATGGAGACACAGCCAAAGCCCAGGCTTTCGAGTAGTTCGGGTGTATTGTCGCAGCCAATAATAAATTCGGTGCTGGCGCCGCCAATATCAATAACTAAGCGTTGATTGCTGTCATTGCTCACACTATGGCTTAGGCCCGAATACACCAAGCGCGCTTCCTCAAAGCCAGAAATAACAGCGATGGGGTGGCCAAGAGCCTGTTCGGCGGCGACTAAAAAATCGCCTGCGGCATCGGCATCACGTAGGGTTTTGGTGCCCACTACACGCACTTGGCTGGCGGGAATTTCACGCAAACGTTCACTAAAACGGCTTAAGCAGGCAAGCGCACGGGCGCGAGCATCTTCGCTTAAGTTGCCGTCTTCCTGTAGCCCGTCAGCCAATTGCACCATCTCTTTTTCGCGGTCCACTTTTTCGAGCAGGTTGCCATCAAGGCGCGCCACTAATAAGTGAAAGCTGTTAGAGCCGAGATCTACGGCGGCAAAGTAGGGGCTGCTAAAAGTCTGTTCTGGGATCATAGGTTTATCTTCTTATCAAAATAAAAAAGCCTGCGCCAACTATCCATCTCTAATGGCTCAATAAGGGCCTAATGCCAGCACCTTTTGCCATTACTTAACAGACTGGCATTACAACAAGGGCCGCATTTTAAGGTGGGGCATTATGCCGATTTTTTGATCCTAGCGTTAAGGTTGGCATCGCGCTGTGGCTGTGTTGATTAATGTGCCAAGTCTGTGATCGGTAGGTTTTGGCGATATTCGGTCATAACTGAGGATAAAAATGGCCTGTGACCGATAAAGGGTTGACGTGTTAATGCATATATCAAAAAACATAGTAATAGCGATTTGTTAGGGTTTTGTGCATTTTTTAATTACTTTAAGTTTTAACTTCTTCGGGGTTATTCACACTGAATATATGATTTTTTTTGCAGCTCCTTTGGTCGTAGGCATTTCCCTTTGAACGCGTAGGCATAGTGCTTTGCTATTAACTGTCTTACCTTTTATTCAGGCAAGAGCTAAGTCGGCAGTCTTTTAATTGCTAATTAATTAAACAACTGATTTATCCAGACTTACTTTTATTGATGACTAAAGAGGTAGATGGTATGGGTGATCAATTGGGGCAGTACGGCGCTTTTAAAAAACGTAGCCAATTTAAAAAATTTATTTTAAGTGTGGGCGCCTTAGCCGGTACCTTGGTGATGGTGAGCCATTTTGCCGCTACGCACACCCACCGTTTTTTAGATCTTTTTTGGCTGGAAGAGGCGCACCAAGCTTATTTAACAACATTGGTTACCGCGCGCAACGATGCGTGGGAAAATCACCGTACGGTTATAGTTTGCGCCGCCAATCACTTGCAAAATTGTGTTGATATCAATGATGCCAGCGTAACGTCTTGGTTGGCCTATACCTTATCGCCCGCCGACGAAAAAAACTTTGATACTAAAAAATCCCCTAATGCCAAAAACTCCCTTAATACTAAAAAAATAATTGTTGCCGAGCATCCATTCCACGCTCAATACATTACTTTTAATGTACGCGGCAAAATATTGGCTACTCAACCTACGATTGGTTTTGATGCCGATGGCTATAGCCTACAGCCACAGGTGTATGTTTTTGAATTAAATACCTTGTCGCAATTAAGCCAAAAAAACTACAGCGTCGTAGTCGAGCCTAGCGGTGCCGTGCAAAGTTTAGCCGGTCGTCCCTCCGCGCCACGTGAAATGGTTAGCCGTATCGCAATCAATACACCCGTGGAGGGTTAGTCATGCGCCCACTTGGCCTTCAGTCTTGCCTCGCCAAAAATAAAATTAAACAGATGTCTTTAGATAATGTTTTGAATAAACAAAAAGGCTCATCGTTAATTGAAGTGATGGTTGCGTTTTTTGTTTTAGGCGTGGGTTTGTTGGGCGTGTTTGCGATGCAGTCTCATACCACACGCTACAACCACAGTACTTTTTATTATTCACGTGCAGTGATGTTAGCCAATGATATGGCCGAAAATATTCGCACTACCGCTTCGATATCGGGTTCTTATTCGTTATTAATTACCGATACCACACCTACCGCTGTGGACTGCACCGACACTGCCGTAACTTGCAGCGCTGAACAATTAAAAAATTGGCATTTAAAAAATTGGCGCGAAAGCGTTGCCCGCGATTTACCCATGGGTAAATCTGAAGTAGTTGCCGATGGCAAATTTATCACCATAAAAATTCAATTCGACGATAGTCGCGCTAAAGATAAAAGCGAAGCAACGGATTTAAGCGAATACGTTTTAGTAACGGAGGTGTAATGATGAGGCGCACACAAGGTTTTTCGTTAATAGAGTTAATGATCTCCATGGTGGTATCCATGATTATTTTAAGCGGCGTAATGCAGGTGCTGCTTAAAAGTAAACAAAATGCACTTGAACAATTTCAAATTAATGATATTCAAGATAATGCACGTTTTGTTATGCATGTATTAACACAAGATTTATTAATGGCGGGTTATTGGGGCTGTGCGACTACCGATAATGCTGATATAGCCAACGCTATTGGTATTCCAAATGATGCTGATGGTTTTATCTCTTTAACGCCTCTTACTGGCTTTGAAGGCGAGGGTGGTATATCCGACTTTCCCACCGATTTACAAGCGCGCGCCATTGCTGGGTCCGATGCTTTTATTATTCGTCGCGCCGATAACGCCCAAGCCTTAATGGTGAAGGAGCACAAGCCATCTGTCTCAAAAATAGAATTGTGGGATGTACAACATTTTGCTGTCGGCGACACGCTAGTGATTGCCGATTCCAGTTGTCGCCAAGTGGGTGTTTTTCAAATGAGTGGACCATCGGGTTCGGGTGCTACTTATATTAATAACGCAGCGGATGCCTTGGGCAATTGCACCAATAATTTACAGGGTAATTTTGTTTGCAGTAGCGCATGTACTTCCGGCGGTTGCCCTAACTCAAGCAACTTACCTTACAGCCCCGGCTCTAGTGTGATGCGCTTTAATGCCAATGCTTATTATATTGGCCTCTCGCCCGTTTATGGCGGTACCGAATTAGATGACATGCCCATTTTATTTAAACAAGAATTAAATGCCGGCGCTATAAAAACCAAAGCACTTGCCATTGCCCAAGGCATCGAAAATATGGACATTATTTATGGTGTTGATTTAAACAGTAACGGCGAGGTGGATCGTTTTTTACGCGCCGATCAAATGGATTTAGACGGAAATGGTAGTGTCGATAGTGACGAATGGAAAAGCGTGATTGCGGTACGAATCAGTTTAGTGTTGCGTTCGCATGAAACTGTTTTTTCGGATAATCAAGCTGTTACCTTACAGGGCAAAGCCTATAACGATCGCTACTTACGCCAAGCGTTTAGCCAAACCATTAAATTGCGCAACCACGGGTAATGATGATGAAAACACAACGTCAGGTTCGTTTTTTTTATGCTAAACAAAAAGGCGCCGCTTTGGTGATTAGCTTAATTTTATTGGCGGTGGTATCGGTGCTGGCGATGTCGTCGTCTTACCGTGTTAACGCCGAATTAAAAGCCGTGGGCGGCATTAAAGAACGCAGTGTGGCATTTCAGGCGGCCGAGGCCGCTTTGGCTATAGTGGAACAACAATTAGCTAATACACCACCGCCCTTGGAGATGTTGTTATCAAGCTGCACCGGGTCGGGTTGTTATAGTGCAAGCTGTAACGAAGGTTTGTGTTTTAGTGGCGAATATTTAGCGACCGATGCGCAATATGAATGCAAAGCACAAAGCCCCAGTACAAGCGTAAAACCTATTCCGGTATGGCGTAACCCAACTTTAGATGTTTGGAATCAATCGGCGCGACATAAAACGCTAGAAGTGTCTACAGTAAATACCAAGGTTAAATATATTGTTGAGTTTATGTGTTACGTACGTAAAAACCAAACTAGCCAATTTAATGCCGATACCGAAGACAACAAAAAAAATGGCGTGCCGTTATTTCGTATAACCGCCATAGCCGAATCCGATAGTGGTCAAGCCAAGATCGCTTTGCAATCGACCTATAAATTGTTAACGCAAATTTAATGTTTAAATTTTTTAGTGGTGTTAATGAAAAAAGTGTAAATGCACAAAATGTTAATGAAAAAAATTAATGAAAAAATATTGATACAAAAAACGTTAGTAAGCTGTGTCGCACTAAAGCGCGTAAGCTCCTCGAGGGGGTTATCATGAAACTAGGCTTAAAATTCACAAAAAATAAACAACAAAGGAATTTTGTAGCGCTATTGCTAAGCGGCTTAGCGGTCTCTTTTACGGCATTTTTTAGTGTGACTGGCGCACACGCCTCGCCGCAGGTAACCGATTACGATGCCGTGCCGCCGCTATTATCCCAAAGCGCAAGCCCGATGATTATGTTGGCCATGTCCAACGACCATCAATTATTTTATAAATCGTTTACCGATTACGACGATATTAATGGCGATGGACAATTAGACACAACCTACGACAATGATATTGAATACGCGGGTTATTTTGATAGCTATAAATGTTATACCTATTCGGGAACTGTCTTTGAGCCTGCGAGCATCACGACCAATAAATATTGCAATGCCAGTGCAAATTCGCAATGGAGTGGCAATTTTTTAAACTGGGCCACCATGACGCGCATCGACCAAGTACGCAAAGTGCTCTATGGCGGTTATCGCTCGGTAGATAGTAGTGAGAGCACAGTATTAGAGCGCAGTTATTTACCGAATGATGCACACAGTTTTGCAAAATTTTATAACGGCAGTGATCTTAAAAAATTAACGCCTTTTGATGTTACGGTAAATCAATCAAATACCAAAGACACCGGTTTAACACTGTGCAATACCACCTACTCACGCAGTACTGGGCGCTCACAAGATGTAACGGCACCACCTTTAATGCGCGTGGTTACTGGCAATTACAGCTTGTGGGCCGCTAACGAACGCTACCAATGCAACTACTCGGATGAAAGCTCCAAGAGTAATGGTAATGATCCGGCCACCAGTGGTATTTATGCCTACAGCGGCAGCCCTGCTAAAAGTCAACAGGCGACACAAACCAATGGCACAAAAGTGGGCGATTATAATGTGCGTGTTAAAGCCTGCGTCAGTGAAGCTTTAGTCGGCCAAGAAGATTGTAAAAAGTACCCCGATGGCAATTATAAGCCCATCGGTATTTTGCAAACCTTTGGTGACGATGGCGTAACGCTGTGGGGCTTAATGACCGGCAGTTACAAAAAAAATAAAAGTGGCGGCGTATTGCGCAAAAATATTGCGCCAGTCACTAACGAGGTGAATGTAAAAACCGATGGAACTTTTATTGAAACGCCCGAAAATGGCGGTATTATCGATACCATCAACCGCTTTAAAATTGCTAACTATCGCCATAACTCCTGGTACATTACAACGATAAAGATGCCTGTGCATTGGGGGAAAAATACCTTTTGCCAATGGTGAATGTACCAACTGGGGCAACCCTTTTGCCGAATTAATGTTGGAATGTTATCGCTATTATGCGGGCGCTACTGGCCCTACCAGCGATTTTAATGCCGACGATACTTCGGTAATTACTGGCTTAAAAACACAAACCACTTGGAGTAATCCACAAGATGCAACATCGGCTTGCGCGCATTTAAATTTAATTGCGTTTAATACCAGTACGGTATCTTACGATGGTGATAATTTGGCTGGCGTGAGTGGTTTAAATACTACAAAAACCGCCAATCAATTAACTAACGAAGTGGGTGCAGGCGAAGGCATTAATGGCAATTACTTTTTTGTAGGCAGTAATGGCGGTAGTGGCACCGATAATAATCAATTGTGCACCGCTAAAAAAGTGGATGAGTTAGGCACCGTAAAAGGCATTTGCCCCAATGCCCCCCGTTTAGAGGGCACCTATAACGCAGCGGGTATTGCTTACCATGCTCGCACCGTCGATTTACGTACCGATATACCTGATCGTCAAAATGTAAGTACTTATGGTGTTGCACTCGCGCCCGCATTACCGAGCGTTAGTTTAATGTCACCCTCGACCGGTAAAAAAATCACCATTTTACCGGCTTGCCGTAACGACAGTGTTAAAGGTAATTGTGGCTTAGTAGATTTTAAAGTGATTTCTCAAACGGTGACTTCGACCGAGGTATCGGGTTCGTTTTATGTGAACTGGGAAGATAGTGAGCAAGGTGGTGATTACGACCAAGATATGTCGGGCGTTTTAAAATACGAATTAACGTCTACGGGTATAAAAATTACCACTCAACTTATTGCCGAATCAACGATCTATAAAATGGGTTTTGGTTTTGTGATTAGCGGTACTACAGCGGACGGCTTTCATAGCCTATCGGGTATTGAAGGTTACAGTCTTTATGGTTGCACTAATTGCCAAGTGGGCAATGAGGCTAAATCAAAAAACTTTACGTTAGGTAGTTCTACTGTTGCGGGCGCTAAAGTTTCTTTGTTGGAAGCCCCTTTGTTTTATGCTTCTAAATGGGGTGGCTTTAATGATGTGAATGGCAATGGCAAGCCCGATTTAGCGCAAGAGTGGGACCGTAAAAATAATCACACTGGCGCTTTTGGTGCCGATGGTATTCCCGATACTTACTTTTTTGCGGTTAACCCCCAAGAACTTAAAAAACAATTAACGGCTATTTTAGTGGATATTTTAGAGCGTACCGCAGCGGGTACAGCGGCCTCGGTAGTGTCTAACACGGGTGCTGGTGAAGGTGCTTTATATCAAGCGTTATACAACCCCCGTACTGCCGATAAAAAAGGTGAAAATTTTATTGATTGGGTGGGCACATTAAATGCACTATTTATTGACCGCTACGGATTTATGCGCGAAGACAGCGCCGCACCTTTTGGCACATTATCCAATGCCGATAATATCGTAAAAGTTTTTTACGACGAGGGCGCCAGACGCACACGTATTCAGCGCTATGCCTTTAATCAAGGTGGCCAGCAAGGGACTGTTTTAGGGGTGGCGGTTGATGTTAGCCAAATCAAACCCATTTGGAGCGCTCATAAAGCCTTGGCCCAGGTGGGTAATTACACCACTCAGCGCACTAATTATGGGGATTTGGCCAGCAGTGCACGTTATATTTTGACGGGCATCGACACCAATGGCGATAGTTTAATTGTGGGCGGTGGCACCAGTACTAATGAAGTTGTCCCTTTTACTAGCGATATTTTTAGTGACGCCAGCGCAATAACACCTAATTATCGTTTGTTAGGTATCGAGAATGTATCGGCTGCTACAGCAACGACAAATGCCACAAATATTGTGAATTTTGTGCGCGGTAAAGAAGGCATAACGGGTTTTCGATCGCGCTCTTTAGATGTGGAAGGTAACGGCACATTAATGCCTTGGCTGTTAGGTGATATTGTTCATTCGTCGCCTGTTAGTGTGGGCCGCGCTGCCGAAAATTACGACGTCACTTTTGGTGACGAGACTTACCGTTTGTTCCGCCAAAAATACCAAAGCCGTCGCCAAGTGGTGTATGTGGGCAGTAACGACGGCATGCTGCACGCCTTTAATGGCGGTTTTTATAATTCCGATGATTCTAGTTATTCCACCAGTAAAAACGGCGAAACGGCGCATCCTTTAGGTTCGGAATTATGGGCTTATGTGCCCTATAACGCCTTGCCTCATTTGCAGTGGTTAACACAACCTAATTACCCGCATGTTTATTATGTTGATGGCCCCGTAAAAGCGTTTGATGTCAATATTTTTGATGCCGATGCCGACCATCCCGGTGGCTGGGGCACCATTATTGTTGGCAGTATGCGTTTGGGCGGCGGCGAATATGCGCTCGATCCTAATAGCGACCCCGATGGTGATAGCAATGACGACATTAAGCTGCGTTCGTCTTATTTTGTCTTTGATGTGACTAATCCCGAGGTGCCCCCTAAGCTGCTGATTGAATTTACCGACACTGATTTGGGTTACGCCTTGTCGGAGCCTACTGTGGTAAAAACAAGAACCGTGGGCGTGAATGGTGATTTCACCACGCCCGGTCAAAACGATTGGTATTTAATGTTTGGTTCTGGCCCACAAGGCAGCGATCCTACGACCCAAGAAGAAGCCTTGCGGTTAGCGCAAAGTAGCGAGCAGGCACAAATCTATGCCATTAATTTAAAAACACTGGATCTGATTAAAAAAGATACGGGCGTGCCAAAAAGTTTTGTGGGTGGCGTAACTGGAGGTAGTTGGACGCGTAAATATTCCGACGACGCAGTGTATTTTGGTTTGGTCGAAGGTTTAGCGGCAACGCCTAAAGGCCGATTATTACGCGGTGTTTTACCGGATGTGCTGGATGTTACTAAAGGCTTGCCTTTTAGTCCTGTGATTGGGGATTACTCGCAACCTTTTAGCGCCACGCCTTTATTGCAACGGGATTTAACCGGTAATACTTGGATTTTTGCCGGTACTGGGCGCTTTTTAGTGGTTGAAGATAACTTTACGGCTGCGCCACAAAGTTATTATGCGGTTAAAGAGTTTGATGATGTATCCACTAAACCGGCGGTATCTAAAGCAGCGCTGGTGAATACCACCGATATCGAAACACTAACCAATGGTGATCTGCTTTATCAGCGTAATGATGTGAGCATTCTTTTAAATACGGGTGAAACGGTAGAGACTTTTGCGCAATTATCTAAAGCGGTAGAAGACCATAAGGGTTGGTACTTTAATTTTAAACGCACTCGTGGCCGCAATACCACCAAAGCGACAGTGGCCGATCAATCCTTAGTCTTTACCGAATACCAACCCTCGGGTTTACAGTGCGAGCCAGAAGGTAATGGCTTTTTACATACGCCACATATGTTTGTGGGTGTCGCTGCACCTTTTGCACCTTTGGGTACCGATAGCAGCGTTAAATCTAATGATGCCGAATTGGTATTGGGCTCGGTGAACTTAGGTTTTGGTAGCCCCTCAACACCCTATATTCATTTACGTGTGGATGGTTCGCGGGCCGCGATTGTGCAAACCTCAACCGGTGAAATCTCGTGGACAAAAATTAATTCGGCACCGGGTAAAGGCGCGCGCCAAAGCTGGCGAGAATTGGAGATCACATGGTAAGTCGTATTGTGAGTGACACCGTGAAAAACGGTAGGTATACGTTGTATTTTTTAACACCATAAAAAAGGGGAGCGCAAGCTCCCCAAGCCTCAAACCTAAAAACCAAGATTCAATAATCTTGGTTTTTTCTTTAGTCTCGCTCCACGCGAACGAGTAATTTTTAACGCTAAGCTTAAAACGCGGCCGATGCGGTTAACCAAATTTTTTGCGTGTCTTTAAAGCCGATTGCGTTGTCGTCCGCTGAAAAACTCGCGTATTTGGCTTCTAAACCAATGCCTTTAACCGTACCAGCAACCAACAAACCTATTTCGCTACCAAAACTATCAAAGCCGGCGACGGCCGAATCGTTAGCATCAAACTGATGATAAACCGCCGCTAAATTAACGGGGCCGGCTTTGCCTGCAACTTTAAAATAAACATTGTCGATACCGCCGGCCACGTTGCCAGTGCCACCGCCTAAAAATACATCGGTCCAACCTTGGAATGCGTGCAGTGTCGCTAAAGGTGTAATAAAGCGGCCTTTGTTATCGTCGGTGCCAAGGCTTTCGTAACCGAGTGTTAAGGCAACCGGTTTAAAGGCATAAGAACCCATTAAGCCTATGTAGCTCGCTGAATATTCGTTGGGGTTTTTACCGGCATCGGTTTGGTTGGCAAATTCGGCTTCGTAACTAAAACCTGCCGCTGCACCCGTAGCGCGTACACCCATGGTGGTGTTGGCCATGTCGGGTAGGGTGAGGTTGTCGATGTCGTAATAGTAACCGGTTAAATTAATGGCCGGTGCAAAGGCGTATTTAGCATTCATCAACAGAGTTTCTGTATCGTTTTTCAGCGTTTTCAGCTTTTGCCGCTTGCTCGCCAAAAATACGTTTAATGCCGGTGACGTAGGCGCCAAATAAACTTAATTTATCGACGTCGTTACTTTGAATAATGACCGAGTCATAGGTTTGCTCATTTTGACGAAAACCTACGCCGCCTACAAAACGTTGGTTATCTAAAATAATGCGGTTGCGGCCATATTTAGCCACGCTTTTGCCAAATTTATAGGATAAAAAATATTGGTTTATTTCGGTGCCTTCGGGGTCAGCAATGCCCGCACCGACACCTTTTGGCTCAAGATCAGTAATGTGGGTTACGTCGTCCATTTCTAAACCTAAACCCCAGTTGTTAAAATCTTTTGAGGTAAAGGTTAAGCGTGTTTTTAACGATAATACATCGGCGGTACCATCAGCGGCATTGGGGTTAGTGACGGTGACGTCTTCGTAGCGCATGCGAAAACTTAATACCACATCGCCGTCTTTTAGGGCGTCGGTGATGGTGGCCGCACCGTCGGCAAAAGCCAAAGGGGCAGTGGCAGAACAGGCAGCAGTGATGGCGGCGGCTAAGGTCAGTTGACGAAGATTTTTCATGGTACTACTCCAAATGATATTTAGTTTTTTTAAATAAGGTTAATAAGTTTTTTTGTAAAAAAAATTTAGCGCTATTAATAATATTTATACCGAGGCAGCTTCTTTATTTTCGGCGTTTGATGAATGCTGTTTTGTTAATGCCGTTAATTCAGATTCGTTCACAACTGTTGGTGTGTTGTCTTTATACTCGGCACTTTCTTCTTCGCTGCTTTCTTTTCCTGTGTGGTGTTCTTTTTCACAGTCGGATAAAAAGCTTAAAAGCTCTTCGCGGTACGCGTAATAATCGGGGTGTTCTAATAATTGTTTACGGGTGCGCGGCCTGGGTAAATTAACTGCCATAATTTTGCCGACTTTGGCGTTGGGGCCGTTGGTCATCATGATGACGCGGTCGGCTAATAAAATGGCTTCGTCCACATCATGGGTGACACATATCGCGGTCACTTGTGTGCGTGTCCAGACTTCCATTAACACTTCTTGTAATTCCCAGCGGGTTAATGAATCAAGCATGCCGAAGGGTTCGTCGAGCAATAATAATTTTGGCGATAACGCAAAGGCGCGTGCAATACCGACACGTTGTTTCATGCCGTTGGATAATTCGCAGGCTTTTTTGTGCATGGCATCGGCAAGGCCAACGCGCGCCAAGTAATATTCAATAATTTCGTTGCGTTCTTTTTTGCTGCCGTGTGGGTACACTTTTTCGACGCCGAGAGCGACGTTTTCTTTGGCGCTTAACCACGGGAATAAACTCGGTGCTTGGAATACCACGCCGCGATCGGGGCCGGCATCAATCACTTCTTTACCATCTAAAATAATGCCACCGTTGCTGACGCTATTTAAACCCGCCACCATCGAAAGTACGGTCGATTTACCGCAGCCCGAGTGGCCAATAATGGAAATAAATTCGCCTTTTTTCATTTTTAAATCAAACTCATCCACCACCGTTAAAGGGCCTTTGGGTGTTGGGTAAGTTTTAATGACTTTAGAAAATTCGACGTAGCGATCCAGTGCCGGATTGGTGGCGCGTGCCGCTTCCAGAGCAATGTTATTGGGTAGTTCTGGGTTGTTGGGCAGTTCTGGTGTTTTGCTTACCTGAAAATCTGTGGCGGTATTGGGTTGGATTTTAGGCAAGCTTTTTTGGTCATCGGTGGCGGCTTTTTCCATACCGACTTTCATTAAATATTGGGTGATTTCTTTCCGTAGACGTTTAAATTCATCGTCGTGGTTCATGGCTGTCCTGTCGCGTGGACGGGGTATTTCAACCATAAATTCTGGCCCCATAGTGGCGTTGGGGCCAGGCGTGAGGGGAATAATGCGGTCGGCTAATAAAATGGCTTCGTCGACATCGTTGGTGATTAAAATAATGGTCTTTTTTTCTTTTTGGGAAATATCTTCAATTTCGTCTTGCAGTTTGGCGCGGGTGAGCGCATCCAGTGCCGATAAAGGCTCGTCTAATAAAATCAATTCGGGCTGCATGGATAATGCCCGCGCCACCGAAACACGTTGGCGCATGCCGCCGGATAATTCGGCGGGGCGACGATCAACCGCGTGGGATAAACCCACCATATCGATGTAGTACATAATATGTTGGTGGCGTTTAGCTTTACCCCATTGGCTAAATACTTGATTAACGGCTAATTCAATATTGCCGTAAACGGTTAACCACGGCATTAACGAATAACTTTGAAAAACCAATCCGCGCTCGGGGCCGGGGCCATCAATGGATTTTCCTTTAAATAATAAGGTGCCGCTATCGGGTTTTATTAAGCCGGCAATGCTGGAAATAAGCGTGGTTTTACCACTGCCCGAAAATCCTACTATGGCAACAAATTCGCCATCCTCTACCGTTAAATTAATATCCTTAAGTACGGCGGTGGTATTGCTACCGTTGCCGTAACTTTTGCACATGTTTTTAATTTCTAAAATAGACATGATGATCTCGCTGCCCGTCGGTAGACGTGAATTAACGTTTATCGGTAAAAGTAAATAGGGTTTGTAAGGTCGACATTACGCGGTCAAGTAAAAAACCAATAATGCCGATGGTGAGCACAGCAACCATAATGCGGCCAAGTGATTGCGAGCTACCATTTTGGAATTCGTCCCACACAAACTTACCTAAACCGGGATTTTGCGCGAGCATTTCGGCGGCAATTAATACCATCCAGCCCACACCGAGCGATAAACGTAAACCGGTAAAAATTAACGGTAATGATGAGGGTAAAACAAGTTTGGTAATTTTTTGTCCACCAGCCCAATTTAAGCACTTTGCCCACGTTCATTAAGTCTTTATCAATCGACGATACACCCACGGCGGTATTAATTAAGGTGGGCCACAGCGAGCATAAAGTGACGGTAATGGCCGAGTTTAAAAACGATTTATCAAACCATGCATCATCACTGGTGGCGTAAGTTGCGCTCACAATCATGGTGACAATCGGCAGCCATGCTAATGGCGAAACGGGTTTAAATATTTGAATGATCGGATTAAATGCGGCGCTGACAATGGGGCTTAATCCGCAGAATATTCCGAGCGGCACCGCAATAATCGTGGCGATAAAAAATCCCATAAATACGGTTTTTAAACTGGTCAGAATTTGGTCGAGATACGTGGGCTTGCCCGTGTAAGTCCGATCACTTAATTTGGCGCTAGGATCTTCAGCGAGTTTTTCGGCGTTGCGTTGATCTTGACGAGCGTAAAAATCTTGTTGTTTATCGCGGCCTTCTAAATGCTCGCCCCATAAACCTTTGGCTTCGCTTAATACCGCTGTAGGCCCGGGAATTTTGCCTAAACTGGTTTCGACACTGTTGGCCATTTGGCCCCACAGCACTAAAAATAATGCGAAGGCCACAATGGGAATCCCCATTATTAACCATAATTGTTTGAGTTGTTCTTTGGGGCTTTCGCCTGCGGCCATTCTAACCATGGGCACAAACCAGGTAAGGCCTGCCACATTTAAAAAGTGTGTGATTTTGTTAACCATAACGACGACCTATTTAAATCTATTTTTGAGGTGAGTTGAGCTTTTGGCTCTTGTTTTAATTTTTTATGAGTAACGCTTGTTATTGCTTAAAAGATGCGCATCCTTGCGCGGGGAGTGTTAATTTAAATGTCGAAACTCAAAACCTATTTGGCTTTAGTAACGCCAGTGCCCGTTACGCTTTCGCCGGTTTTCAAGCCAATAGAAAAGTTAGCTAAATACGCGTTGGGTTGTTTGCCGTCGTAGGTAATACCATCAATAAATTCATTTTGTGCAGGTTTAAAACCGTCGCTTTCCCATGGCACATCTGTTTTTGCGATTTTTCCTTCTTTTAATAACAGCTCGGCGGCTTGTTTATAAATTTCGGGCTTGTAGACTTTTTTGGCGGTTTCAAAATACCAATCATCATTTTTGGTTTCACCAATTTGGCCCCAGCGACGCATTTGCGTTAAATACCAAATGGCGTCTGAATAAAAAGGAAAGTTAGCGTGATAACGGAAGAACACGTTAAAGTCGGGCACGTCGCGCTTGTCGCCTTTTTCGTATTCAAAAGTGCCGGTCATGGAATTGGCAATTACGTTAGCATCGGCGCCTACATATTCAGGTTTAGAAAGAATTTTTACGGCTTCAGCGCGGTTAGCATTGTTGTTCTCGTCTAACCATTTTGCGGCGCGAATTAAGGCTTTAACGACGGCTAAATGTGTATTGGGATATTTTTGTGCCCAGCCGTTGGAAACACCAAATACTTTTTCGGGATTGTTTTTCCAGATTTCGTAATCGGTAATGACCGGTACGCCAATGCCTTTAAATACCGCTTGTTGATTCCATGGCTCGCCTACGCAATAACCCGAAATAGTACCGGCTTCTAAGGTGGCGGGCATTTGTGGTGGTGGCGTTACCGACAATAAAGCCTCGGCAGAAATAGTGCCCGAGGTGTCGCCCGTCGTGGGGGAGTAATAACCCGGATTAATTCCGCCCGCCGCTAACCAATAACGCAATTCGTAATTGTGGGTCGATACGGGAAATACCATGCCCATGTTAAAAGGCTTACCTTTTTTCTTATATTCTTCAATAACCGGTTTTAACGCGTCGGCTTTAATCGGGTGAACAGGTTTGCCGTTTTCGTGGGGAATATGTTTTTTCATTTCTTGCCAGACTTCATTAGAAACGGTAATGCCGTTGCCGTTTAAATCCATGCTGAAGGCGGTCACGATATGGGCTTGTGTACCAAAACCGATGGTCGCGCCTAATGGCTGTCCTGCTAACATGTGGGCGCCGTCTAATTCACCGTCGATCACGCGATCAAGTAATACTTTCCAGTTGGCTTGTGCTTCCAAGGTAACAAATAAACCTTCGTCTTCAAAAAAACCTTTTTCGTAGGCGATGGCCAGTGGTGCCATATCGGTTAATTTAATAAAACCAAATTTTAATTCTTCTTTTTCTAATTTTAGCGAAGCGGAAAAAACCTGTGCGGAACCGAATGTGAGCACACTAAAGGTGCTCGCAGCGATTATTTTGAGTGCACGCTTAAATGGCGTTTTTTTGTGCATATGAATCTCCTCGTGAGTTTATTCGGTGATTAAGCAGTTGCTTAACAGAGATATCGCAAAGAGCCTGCCAATATTTTAAAAATCAGGATAAAAATTATTTTAATCATATAAAACAATGCTTTTTTTTGTTTTATTGAATGTTTAATTATTAAAGTGAAGAAAAAGTCAGCGCACTGTTTAAGTGAATACACTTTGCGAGCCGGTATCGTTGTGAGGCATTGTGGTTTTATTGGGCGGTTTATATTTGGTGCATAAAAAATAAACTGAAGCATTATTTTATTTTTTTAGTGGTAGTGCTTGGCATTATTTTTTTGAGCGAGCACTTAAATGGTGCTAAAAATTGAGGTGCGGCATGGCTCTCGGTGACTAAACCTGTTTTGTTGTAGTCTGCTACGCCAGCAAAATAATGCGGAAACTTATAATGGTTGGGGCGATATCTATGAAGGCTGTGTGTTTTTTGGTGGTCTGCTGGGTGGTGCTTAATGGCGCTTCGGTGTTTTTTTACAGCTACGTCAGACTCTTTGTTGATAAATGATGCGTAGCTGTTAGTGATTGACATGCCACAACAAGCACTTGTAAATAAAGCCCAAAAACACTGGGCCGTTCAAGACTAAACCCCAAAAAATTTTCTTTTGCAGCGCGTTACGCCAACTTACGCGCTGTAAAAATATCGAGTTCTGAGTGCGGCATGGTGCAAGGTGCTGGGTTTGGCAGCCAAGTTTCGCGTGGCGAGGTTGACAAGGGGGCGGCTTTGGCGGCGTGGGCTAGGCATTGCTCTAATAAATGCAGCGAGGGATCGGCGTCCACTTCGTTGGGCGTGATAAAAATTCCGGCTTTAGCGGCCCGCTCGCCTAGCGTTAAGCTGCTGGAATAACGCACTAACACGGGCGCCAAACAGAGCCCAAAGACAATCGGCAATATCCATAAAAAGAAAGCCGGTGCGTAGTGCCACACTACCGCGCCCCAAATGGCCGCGACAACGGCCATACGGCCAGTGCGCGATAACACTTCGCCCCATGGCAGTAATCGCCCCTCGCGCTCTTGCGCATCCCAACTCACTTTAAAGCCCAGCAATACCGCCAGCACAAAGGTGGCGTGGAAGAGCATCATGATGGGCGCGATTAAGACTGCAAATAAACCTTCGGCTATAGCGCCTTTAAGCAGTGCCCAGGTGCCGCCAAAAGAAGAAATCGGGGTCAGGCCTTACATTTCACAAAATGTCAATTATAAGGTCTGACCCCAACTGCGAGGACAGGCGCCCTAGGCCATTCTTCTTTAGCCCCTGTAGGTCGGGCTTTAGCCCGATAAAGCATTAAAAAGATGGGCTAAAGCCCAACCTACAAAAGCTTAAACCAACTCCCTGGCTTCCAGCATCACCACTTGCCGTTGGCTTTTGCTAAATTCCACGCCAATGCCAAAAATCTTCCAGCCGTCTTTACTATATTTTTGCGCGTAATTGTTGGTTTCGATTTGTGCAATGGCTTGACCGGTGGGTTTGTCTTTCACGACTTTAAATTCAAAAATAAACGTGGTCTTATTAAATTGAATGGCCATATCCACTTTGCCATTCACGCTCGCCTCTTCCACCGCCACATGCAAACCCAGCGCGGCAAAGTGGCTGTAAAAAATACTCGCGTAGTGGCCTTCGTAATTATTGAGTGGATTATTGCGGTACCAATCGTGCGGAATGCTGGCGTACAAGGTTTTTAGGTGTTTTTCTAATAATGTAAAATCGCAGGTTTTAAGCGCTTTTAAAACGGTGGGATATTCTTTGGCGAGGCTGGAGGCGTTAACGCCCATTGCCGGTAAGAGCGCGCGGTTGAGGCTGGACTCTACCTCGGCATTGGGATAGGTTAATTCGTAATGCCAAATACCGGGAATTAATTCTTCGGTTTTTCCAAGGGTTAAATAACCGGTTTGAAATAACAACGCCTCTGTGCCAATGGCATCCACATCAAACTCGCCCAGCAATTGCTGATCGGTGCTCATTTTATTTAAATCGGGCGTAAAGCAGCTGCGTTGTTTTAATAATTTTATTAAAAATGTGGGCGTCGCACTTTCAAACCAATAGGGCTTAAATTCGCGCTCTTGCAACAATAAAAGCACATCAAACGGATTATAAACCGAGGCGCCCAACCAATTGTAACCGTTATACCACTCACGAATTTTATTGCGATCTAAGCCCCTGTAATTCAGGAGAAAAAATCTCATCAATATCGTCATCGGTATAACCACAAATGGCGGAGTATTCTGGGTCTTAAAATTATTATTAATTATTTTTTTTTTTTTTAATAATACCCTTTTTTTTCGGGAATTTTATTTTAATTAAACAAATTTATTCCTTTCACCAACCAATATAAGGTAATGTCTCTTAAGATTATTCAAACCGCTGAATAAACTCACTTTGCTGAATTTACTCACGCCCGTTAACAAGACAAATTTTAAAAACGGATCGGCATCTTTGATGACGCTGTAGAGATTTTTTAAGCCTTCGCGGTTTTGGGTGGCGATGTCGCTGTTTTCGATATTATCTAAAATGGGTTTATCGTATTCGTCGATTAATAACGCGACATTTTGGCCGTATTTTTTTTGGGCGGCCATTAACAGGGTGCGAAACTGGCCCGGAATATCATCGGTTGCGAGTATTTTTACCCCTAAGCGCTCGGCATTGCCGCTTGCAGTTGGTAGCCAATGCGGTCGTCCAATGCCGCGCGGCTCTGCACGACACCATCCCCAAAACTAAACCGCACGACGGGATAGGTAATTTGCCAGTCCCATTTATCTTCTATAAATAACCCCGCAAATAAATCGCGCTTGCCTTCAAACAATTGTTGCAGGGTGTCTAGAAATAAACTTTTACCAAAACGGCGTGGGCGGGAGAGGAAATAGAATTTTCCTTGTTCGATTAAGGCGTGGGCGTAAGGCGTTTTGTCCACGTAATAATAACCGCCGTTAATAATCTCGCTTAGGGATTGAATGCCTGTGGGTAATTTGCGTTTGGTGGCCATGGGATACCTGAGTGCGGGTGAATGCGGGCGGAGTATAGCATTTTGAGTTTTGGATTTTATTTCCATAAAAACTGTAGTGGTCAACAAAAACCGGACAATTTTATAGGCGGATAATTATCTTAGGCCGCGTTATGTTGTTGGTTGATGATAGCTTGCCGTTTTTCAGCGGCTATAGGTGGCAAGCCGTTGTTGTGTTTGTGGGGGCGTCGGGCGTTGTAATAATAATCAATATAGTGGTTCACATCCGCCTCGGCATCCTCAAACGTTTCATAGCCTAAACGTGGCATACGCTCGGTTTTAAACGATCTAAAAAATCGTTCCATGGGTGCATTATCCCAACAATTACCTCGGCGGCTCATGCTTTGTTGAACACGATTATTTTTTAGCGTGTCACGAAAAATATGGCTACTGTATTGGCACCCCTGGTCTGAATGAAAAACCAAATTTTGTGGTTTTCCGCGCGCCTCAAAAGCACGATTAAAAGCTTTAAGCGTTAATTCGCTGTCGGGGTTTTTCGAGAGCGCGTGACCCACTATTCGACGCGACATTAAATCCATCACAACCGCTAAATAACACCAGCCCAGCTGTGTCCAAATATACGTAACATCGCCACACCACCAGCGATTTATGGCTGTCACATTGAATCGGCGCTGTAATAAATTGGGGCATACTAATGATTCTTTACCTCCCTTGGGGTAGCTGTGTTTAGGCGGTTGCCTTGATTGTAATTCTTCTTCTTGCATAATTTTACGGACTAAATATCGGGTGCTATGTATCTTGTCATTTTTAAGCATGCTGCATAATGTTCGCTGCCCCGCAGAGCCTTCACTTTCAATAAATAGCGCTTTAATTTTTTCTCGTAATACGGGGTATTTATCGACCGGCGTTATTATTTTTTGCTGACTGTCGTAATAGGTGCTGGCGGCAATTCCATACAATCGAAATAATTTAGTTAACGGGTATTGCTCTTTTAACGTCGTGACTACTTGTTTTTTTTCTTCGACATCGATGCGAAAAGAGCTGTGGCCTTTTTTAGGATTTCATTGTCCTCTTCAAGGTCGAGAATTTTGGCTTTAAGCTGCTGAATTTCTCGCTGTTCTTCGGTGATGGCGCGGGCGCCGACCGGCGTAATACCGGCCAATTCGCCTTCCAGCTGCTTAACCCAGCGACGTAAGGCGCTTTCGCTAATACCGCGTGCTTCGCAGGCTTTGGGGTAGCTGTAGCCTTTGAGGGTGATCAGCTCGGCGGCTTCTCGTTTGAACTCGGGGCTAAATGTAGGTCTGGTCATGTGATACTCCTATGGGGGTAGAATACCACCTATCAATTTGTCCGAGATTAGTAGACCACAACATGAATTTAACCGAGCTGAATATTAACGAGTTGGCAGAATCCCATGAAATTGAGTGTAAATTAGCCGGCGGGCAAGATGGACGCGGTAAATTACCCGACGATTTTTGGGCTACCTATAGTGCTTTTGCCAATACCTACGGCGGTTTTATTTTATTAGGTATTAAAGAAAAATCTCGTGGAAACTTTACGGCGCAAGGTATTCCTGATGCCGACAAAGTTATTACCGATCTTTTTAATAATTTGAATAATCGCCAAAAAATCAGCTGTAACCTTATTGCCGAAACTGATGTTGAAAAATGCCTGACGTGTACATGGTCGCACCGATTTATTAAGGTGCGTGTACGCCGTGCCTCGCGGCATGAAAAACCGGTTCATTTAAATAGCTCGCCATTTATGGGCAATACCTACCGTCGCTTACAAGAGGGCGATCGCCTGCGACGATGAAACCGTAAGGCGTATGTTGGCCGAGGAGCAAACCGAGGACAGGCACCCCTCAAAAACAAAAGTCTTATACCCAACACACCTGCCAGCTTCAACATCCAGAACAAAAAACACTAACGCCGCCGACAAAATACATGGTCAGATAACCAGTAGTTGCTATACCTAAAGAAAATAGCCAATACCAAAAATACCACGAGGTCGGGGTCAGGCCTTATATTTGACATTTAAGATCAGCACCACAGAAACAACAAAGCAGGACAGGCGCTTATCAAAAGTAAAAACCTAAAAAAACAAAATTGTTGGTTCTTGTAGTTAATGATTTTCCGTATTTAAAACCGAATAGCCAAGTTTAGTAATAAACCATCAATAAAAATGCACAAGGCGAAGATGCCGGTATTCCTTGCGATGCGCAAGGCTGGGCCGATGTTAAACCCGTGTACGAAACCATGCCCGGCTGGACTGAAAGCACAGTGGGCGCGCAGCAATTGGCGGCGTTGCCTCAAGCGGCGCGCAACTACATCGACCGCCTGGCCGAATTAACCGGTATTCCCATCGATATTATTTCTACTGGCCCCGATCGCGTAGAAACTATCGTATTGCGCCATCCGTTTGAGGTTTGATTTTTTGCTTTGAGTTAATTTAAGTAAAAAAATAAAAACCGCAATTTCCACATAAGAATTGCGGTTTTTTTATGGGCGCTCCTTTTTAATAAGTGCTTTCATCGCTGTCAAGTATTGACTTGCATCATTAATTGAAAAATACCACCCGGCGTCACGCCAAAGTTTTTTTTGTAAGCAGCACAAAAATTCGACGTGTGTTTATAGCCCGCTAAAAAAGCGGCCTCGCCAATACTCATTTCTCCTTTTTCGAGTGCATAACGCGCTGCTTTTAATCGCTGTTGCGTAACGTATTCACCAATCGTTTGATTAAATTCAGCTTTAAAAGCGCGCTGCATTTTACTCACGCTCATATTTAACTGATAGGCCAAATCTGTAAGGCTTAAGGTATTGCGCGTGCTGATTAAATGGGTGGTAATATAGTTATGAATAATTTTTGCAGTATGGGCAGAGTGGCAACGTGCCTCGCAACCCTCAAATTGTTTTAGCGCTAAAGATAAAAACTCTAAGGCTTTTGTATCGCGTAATAACACCGACGATGACGCCGTGCTGAGTGTTAGCAGTGATTTTGCGGTATCGATTAATTGGGTATCGCCCGTCCTGTGAAATACCTGCCTGTGAGAGTTTAAAAATTGCTGCAGCGTGGCGTTAGCTTCGGGTAATAAATGTTGCAGCAACGCGTGCGGCACCGTAATAATAATTTTACGCGTACGCTGCCCACGGGTCAGTGTTTTTTGAAACCGCGTTGTTTGAGTCAGGTTATAACAAAAGAATTGCGGGCCATTTTTAGCGTTAAAAACATGATGACACCCATCTAAATAAAAATTAACAGAGCCCTCTAAAATCACGCCAAAAGTCACACCCGGCGGAATATCGGCACTGATTTTTTGGTTTTTATTTTCCACGCCATACGAGCCATGCACCTGTAATAAAGGCACCGCAATACCGCCTTCAAAAAAAAGCTCTCCGTCAATATAAGGCTGTCCACTGGGCGCGTTTTTTTCATAATGTTTTTGCGGTGTTGATTGTGGCATAAGCTCCATGCGTAGCTCCTTTTAGTGGAATTTCTTTTGGTTTGATGTTTTTGCATAACACATTGCCGATATTGCATAGCAATTGTGAGCATTATTGTCATGTAAATTCTATACCATGTAAATAAAAATCATTATCATTTGTGATGACGGTTAGCTTGTCGCACAAATTTTTAAGTGAGCACAAATTTTTAAGTGAGCACAATCATTTTTAATCATTGTTATTCATTGTTATTCATTGTTATTCATTGTTATTCATTGTTATTCATTGTTATTCATTGCATGGGACTGGAAAGATGTACAAAAAGTTAGCATTGGCCATAGCTGTGGCGAGTAGTTCGGGTGTTGTTATGGCGGATGGCGCACAGGTAGAGGAAATTTTAGTGTGGGGCGCGCAAGTTAAAGCGTCGTCATTAAAGTTAGATGAAGAAAAAATTGCTCTTAAACAAGTCGACCATATCAGCGATTTATTGCGCATTGTTCCTGGTGTGGATGTAGGCGGTGCACATTCATTAAACCAACGCATTACTATTCGCAGTATGGACGATAAAGACCTGCGCATTAGTATTGATGGCGCCAACCAAAATACCTACATGTACCACCACATGGGTAATTTACAAATTAATGCCGATATTTTAAAAAGCGTCGCCATTGATGTGGGTACAAATTCGGTGGTTAATGGCGGCTTGGGCGGCGCAGTACGTTTTGAAACCCGCGATGCTGCCGAATTATTACAAGGCGGCAATCGTTTTGGTGGTCGTGTCAATGTGTCGGCGTCTGATAACGCCTCCAATAATTTATCTTTAACGGGTTACGGAAAAATAATCGACTCGATAGATTTTTTGGCTTATTACAACCGTGTTGATCGCGATAATTTTAGTGTCGGTGGCGGTAAAATTCGCGACGAAAAGGGTATGGAGGAGCCAGGTACCGATGGCGAAGTCAAAGGTTTAAAAGGTGAGTTAGATGATGTCTTAATTAAATTTGGCTGGGCTATTAACGAAAACCATAAATTAAAATTGGGTTATGAAAGTTACAAAGACGAAGGCAATTACAGCTACCGTCCCGATATGGGGTTATCGACCGGTATCACCATCGCCAACTCGCTTAATGTTCCATTAACTTACCCCACCGAATTTACCCGCGACACCTACACCCTTAATTACAGTGGTGATATAGGTAATACCACCATCGCAGCTTCGGTTTATCGCAATCAAAGTAATCTCTGGCGCGATGAGACGGGTTCTAGCCGCATGGCGCCCAACCGCTGCCACTATTAATGAAGGCGATGCCAAAAATACTGGTGCTAATGCGCTCGCCGTCACCACGATTAATGGTGGTGTAACGCAAGAAATTAGTTACGGTTTTGATGCCATTAAATATCAAACACAATATCTTGTTGATGGTGCCGAACTGGGTAGCGAAGAGGCATCCGTGAATGCTGTATTTGTGCAAGATCGCATGGCCTTTAATTCTGGTTTGGCGATTATTCCGGGCATTCGTTACGAAAGCAGTAGTGTGGACTCTCACCTTGTCGATGATTCGTTCAGCGCGCCAACGGGTGCTTTAACCATCGAATATCAAGTTAATGATAGTTGGTTATATTCGGTATCGGGCACACAATTATTTCGTGCGCCAGAATTGGCTGAGGTTTATGCCGGTGCAGGTTCGGGCGATTTAGCCAATTCCGATATTAACGCCGAAGAAGGTCAAAATTTACAGGCAAGTATCGCTTATGAAGATGCTCATTTTGATATGGGTATCACGGTATTTAATACGCTAATTACCGATTACATTTACGATTATGCGGCTTTAGTAGGGCGCCAATACCTTAAAGATAATGTTGGCGATTTACGCGTAAAGGGCGCCGAAATATATTTGGGTTATCGTCAAGATGCATGGGATGTACTGGCTAGCTATTCAACCGCAACGAGCGACCTTAGCGCCAACACAACTTATATGGAGTTTGATGGCGCGCGTATTGATCGCGAGCAAGGCAATACTTTTACCTTGGCGGCTAATTATCATTTTGATGATCTGGGTTTAAGTTTGCATTGGGATAGCCAGTTTGTATCCGATTTAATAGATGGCAAAGTGCTCGACAATACGCCTGTCGAAAACTCAAAGGCGGGTTTTGGTGTACACAATCTTGCGGCCAGATGGCAACCCAAATCTGTGCAGGGTTTAGGTTTGACGGTAGGCATCGATAATCTATTTGATGAATATTACGCATCGCAGTCTTCGCGCACGGGGTTATCGCTGCACCCCTTATTTGGCGAACTCTATCTGATGGATTACGAGCCAGGCCGCAATCTAAAGGCGACTATTGCTTATCAGTTGTAATTTGTAAGTTATTAGGCGTTAGTGCTCTACTAATAACCACATGGGCGAGGTCAATATGAAAAACAGTTTTAATCGATACCTGCGTGCTGCAGTGGCCGTTATTGTCGGTGTATCAATCAGTCATTTGGCTTTTGCCCATGGTCGCTGGATTATTCCAAGTCACAGTATATTATCGGGCGAGCAGCCTGCTTATGTCAGTGTGGATATGAGTATTTCCAATGATTTTTTCCACCCCGACATCCCTTATGGCGGCAAACCCTTAATGCCTTTGCCGCCCACTAAAGTGGACGAAAAAGATCATGCAGCGGTAGTAATGGCCGAGCGTTTAAAGCGCATGCAAAAAGTCATGGATACCACACAATTAAAAGTTGTATTTCCTAATGGTCAACAGAAAAGTGATTACGCCATTGTTGACTTGGGGCGCAAAAGCGCATCGGCCGTTTATTTAGATTATGCCGGTACTTATCGCTTGGAGTTAACGCAAGATCCCGTCTTAATTACACTTTTTGAAAATGCCGACGGTAAGGCCGGGCGCGAATTTGGCTCGCCCACCGAAGTAAAAGATTTATTGCCCGAAGGCGCAAAATCAATAAAATTTATGCGCGTTAGCCATCGTGTTAATACCTACATCACCCTTAATGATGTGACTAAAACGGCGTTAAAACCCGAAGGCAAAGGGCTGGAAATACAATTTATTACCCACCCCAATGCTTTATTTGTCGGCGAAAAAATGCGCGGTCAATTATTGTTTAATGGCAAGCCCGTGCCCGAGCCAATAACTTTACATGTTACCCGTAACGATACCCGCTACCGCAACCAGCGCGATGAACAGAAAATAACCATCAAAGCCGATGGCAAATTTGAAATCCCCTGGAAAACAGCGGGTCTCTATGTGGTGGAAGCGGAATATACCGATAAAAAGCCTCACCCCGAAATTGACCTCGATAATTACGCGCTTTATTCCACCTTCGAAGTCAACCCCGAATAGCACGCACCAGTTTATTACCCCTTAAAAGCGGAGCTTAGCCGCTTCGCTTTAACCTCCTGCGCCACTGATTAAATTACCTGTTCTAGCGGTAAGGGGTTTTTTCGCCTCACATTTATTGTTTTTACACCTGTACTTAAAAATAGGAGATCAAGCAATGAGTATCACCTTAAATTTTGAAAATACGGCCGCTATTGATACTGATAATCCCGGTTCGTTTAATAATTTATTGGATGGTTATCAGCCCCATCACGATGTGTATTTTTGCTCGGAGGAAAATACCCTGTTAGCGCACGAGCCTTTTGCCGCGCTTTTAGTGGGTGAGCAAAAAAATATTGCTGCACAGGTGGCTGAGTCTTTGCGTTTTGCGAGCGAGCTAGGTTTAAAAAACAGTGTGGTGATTGGTGCAATTCCGTTTGATGTGGAAGAAAAAGCCTATTTACGAGTAAGCCCTAATTATTCGCGCTTGCATTTTAAAGAGCCCCCTAGCAATCACGAAGAAACCCTAGATTTAGGTGATTACCGCGTGCGCGAAGTACCGGAACCGCAGATTTTTATGGCGGGAGTTAAAGATGCGCTAGCGCGTTTTGCACGTGGCGAATTAGAAAAAGTCGTGTTATCCCGTACCTTAGAGGTGGATTGCGATGGCGCACCCAATGTGCGTGCGATGGTTAAAAAATTAGCGCGTAAAAACGCCCGAGGTTATACCTTTGCGGTCGATTTAAATATTCCTGGTGAGGCTAAAGATAAGCGCACCTTGATAGGGTCAAGCCCTGAATTATTAATTTCGCGGCGTGGCAATAAAGTATTTGCTCATCCTTTGGCTGGCTCCGAGCCACGCAGCCAAGACCCTATTATTGATAAAACAAATGCCAATGCATTATTGGCGTCCAGTAAAGATCGTTACGAACACGCACTCGTTGTTAGCGCTATTGCCAAAAAATTAGCGCCTTTTTGTAAAACATTAAGGGTGCCTGAAGCTCCCTCGTTATTAAGTACCGCCACCATGTGGCATTTAGGCAGTGCGATAGACGGCGAATTAATTAACGGTAATACCAGCTCGATTGAATTGGCATTAGCCATGCATCCCACCCCTGCGGTGGGCGGTTATCCAACCCATAAAGCGCAAGCTGCAATTAAAGAAATAGAAACCCACAAGCGCGATTTATTTGCCGGCATGGTGGGCTGGTGTGATGCATCGGGCGATGGCGAATGGGCAGTGACCATTCGCTGCGCCGAAGTTAAAAACAATAAAATTACGCTTTATGCTGGCGCGGGCATTGTTACCGGCTCTACCCCCGAAAAAGAATTGGCCGAAACCGGTGCAAAATTTAATACCTTATTGCATGCCTTGGGTGTATCCCTGCAAGGAGAAATCCATGGGCACTGAGTTAACACCTTGGCCAATATCGATTGCAGAAAAATATCAAGCCGAAGGCATTTGGGCGGGTGTGGCTCTTGGCGATATTTTAAATAATGCCCTTGCAACAACCCCTGATAAAACCGCTTTAATTGATGGCGATAGAGCGTGGACCTACCAGCAATTACATGAGCGCGCCCTACAATTAGCGCAAGGTTTTTTAGCCCAAGGTTTTACGGCTGGCGATAAAGTTGTTGTGCAATTACCCAATACGGGCGAATTTTTTGAAGTTATTTTTGCATTATTTAAAATAGGCGCGGTGCCCGTTATGGCGCTGCCCGGCCATAGGCAATTAGAAATAACCTATTTTTGCCAATTGAGTAAAGCCAAGGCCTATATTATTCCCGCGCAATACGATGGTTTTAATTACGAAAATTTAGCCGCTAAAGTCGTTTTAGATAGTGATGTCCAGAATGTTTTTGTCGTGGGTGATGCGCAGCAATTTATGCCGCTTTTTTTGCTTTATTTAAGCGAAGTGGATAAAGCTCTAGCCCTGCCTGCTGTGGCTGCGTCCTCGCTCGCGCTTTTACAATTATCTGGCGGCACTACCAATGTGCCTAAGTTAATCCCGCGCAGTCACGATGATTATTTTTACAGCGTTCGCCAAAGTAATGTGGTTTGCGAGCTAACCGAGTCCTGTATTTATTTAGCCGCGTTACCCGTCGCCCATAATTTCCCCTTAAGTTCGCCCGGTTGTTTAGGTGTTTTTTACGCGGGTGGCACCGTAGTCTTGGCGCCTAATGGCTCGCCCGATGTGGCTTTTGCTTTAATGAAACAACACCGTATTACTCACACCGCCTTAGTGCCGCCGCTAATTATTGCATGGCTAAATGCTGTTAAAAGCCATGCTCATAAAGATCATGCCGATTTAACGAGTCTGCAAGTAGTACAGGTTGGCGGTGCCAAATTAAGCGAGCAAATCGCACAAAAAATTAAACCCGAATTAGGTTGTGCTTTACAGCAAGTTTTTGGCATGGCGGAGGGCTTAGTTAATTACACTCGTTTAAACGACGACGAAAAAACCATTAATACCACCCAAGGCAAACCTATGTCGCCATTTGATGAGGTGTTAGTGGTAGACGATTACGACAATCCAGTACCCCTTGGTGAAAGCGGCCATTTATTAACGCGCGGCCCCTATACCATTAACGGTTATTTTTGCGCGCCCGAACATAATAAAACGGCTTTTACCGCCGATGGTTTTTACCGCACGGGCGATATTGTGCGCTTAACCGCTGCCGGTTATTTACAGGTAGAGGGTCGCGCAAAAGATCAAATTAATCGCGGTGGTGAAAAAATATCGGCGGAGGAGGTGGAAAACCAATTGTTGGCCCATCCACATATTTTAGATGCTGCGCTGGTAGGTATTAGCGACGATTATTTAGGCGAGCGCGCCTGTGCATTTATTCGTTTAAAAGATGCCAGCGAACCTCTCAATTTACCCAAACTCAAACAGTTTTTACGTCAGCGCGGTTTAGCCGAATACAAATTGCCCGACCGCCTAGAGTTGCTGGACGATTTCCCGCACAGCTATGTGGGTAAAGTCAATAAAAAAGAATTGTCGCTGCAGTTAATTAAAACCTTAGCGCTAGAGACTAAAAAACAGGGTTGATTTTAACCATGCGCTTTGTGATTTCAGACTCGCTGTGAATACATCCGTGTACGCTCGAGTCGGCATCCATGCCTCCTACGGTCTGAAATCACAAATCGCATGGTTCTTCTGATTTTTATCAACTGTCTATTTATTTATAAAAAGAAAATTTTATGGCTATTCCAAAAATTGCAAATTATGTAATGCCCACCAACATCGTGGATAACAAAACCGACTGGACACTCTATACCGATAAAGCGGTATTGTTAATTCACGATATGCAAAACTATTTTGTGGATTTTTACGATGCGGCTGGCGAGCCCATGTGCAGCTTGCTAAAAAATATCGCAGCACTTAAAAAACTCTGTAATACCCTAGATATTCCCGTGGTGTATACCGCCCAGCCCGCCAAACAAAATCCAAAAGATCGCGCCCTATTAACCGATTTTTGGGGCGAGGGCGTCAAAGACGAAGAGAAAATAAAAATCACCCCACGGCTGGTGCCAGAGCCCTGCGATACCGTAATGACAAAATGGCGTTACAGCGCCTTCCAGCGCACAGGCTTGCATCAATTTATGCAACAAAAAAATCGCGACCAATTAATTGTCTGCGGTGTTTATGCGCATATTGGTATTTTAACCACCGCGCTCGAAGCCTTTATGACCGATATAAAAACCTTTGTAGTTCAAGATGCCGTGGCCGATTTTAGCGAGGCCGAGCACAACATGGCGCTGCGCTATATCAGCCAGCGTTGTGGTTCGGTATTTAATTTACATCAGGTTAAACAGCAATTATTGAATGGTGTCGATGGCAGCGTTGTTAATGATTTTTCTGTGTCTACAGCATTGACTTTGGCGACATTAAAAAAAGATGTCGCCAATATTTTAAATGTTAACGCCAGCGATATAAGCAACAACGATAACTTAATGGATTGGGGGTTGGATTCTATTCGTTTGATGGCGTTGGTTAACGATTGGAAAAAATACAATGCAGCATTAGAATTTTCTGACCTTGCCGAAAATGTCACCCTTAATGAATGGTTTGCCATTTTAAGCGCGCGCGAGGTGGCCAATGAAGGGGCTTAATAAAAACCTAAATGCCGATAATATCTGGCCACTCACTGCGGCGCAAGAGGGTATTTTGTTGGGGCAATTGTTGGCGCCCGATAGCCCCATGTATAACGCGGCAGAGGTGATAGAAATTAATGGCGACCTTGATTTGGCGCTTTTTACCCAAGCGCTCACCCAAGTAATTAATGCCGCCCTGGCGCTGCATGCGCAATATATTTATACCCATGATGCCAGTACCCCTGCGCAGCAAAAACTACAGCCTAGGCCTTGGCTATTACACACGCTGGATTTTAGTGACAATAGTCACCCGCGTGCCGCCGCCGATGCGTGGATAAAAAATAATGTTAACACCCTTGCTGATTTAACGGCTGCTATTGATGTTAAAGAGGATGGATCGAATAACAATCCCATATTTACTCAAGCAATTTTTATTTTATCGCCGCGCTGCATTTTGTGGTATCAGCGTATTCACCATATTGCGTGTGATGGTTATGGTTTTGCGCTAATTGCTAAAAGTGTCGCGACACTTTACGAGCAGCTACGCACGCACACGGTTATTCCTGCGCCTATTTTTGGTGATTATAAAAAAGTGATCGAAGCCGACGGCCGCTATAAAAAAATTCAGGAAATCCAAAAGTTTCAAAGTGATAAAAATTTTTGGTGTGGTGTAATGCGAGACATTCCGCCGCCTATCACGTTGCAGCCCATTGCACCTTTGCAAAATACCCAGCGTGCCGTGCAAAGTGTTTTGCCTGCGACTTTAGTCACTACCGTTAAAGAACTCGCGAATATTTATGACAGTGCTTGGACCGATGTGCTTTACGCCCTCTGTGCACAATGGTTAATGTTTAAAACCGGTTGTAATTACATTACCTTGGGCATTCCTCTTATGGCGCGCATGGGCACGCCTGCGGTTAGAGTGCCTGCGATGGTGATGAATATTAATCCTCTGCCAATTAATATGAGCGCGTGCGAAAATTTTGAACAAGTTATTTTGCAGGTTACGGAATTTCAGCAGCAAGCGCGCCGCCATCAACATTACCGTTACGAGCAACTGCGCCGTGATTTAATCGCCCTAGGCAGCAATAAACGTTTATTTGGCCCAGTTGTTAATGTTATGCCATTTAAACGCCGTTTAAATTTTGGCGAGGCCACGAGTAGCGTGCAGCGCATTAGTGCTGGCCCAGTAGAAGATTTAAGTTTTTCGTTTGTATTAAATGCCAATGATGATTTGGTGTTAAGCCTAGAGGCCAACCCCGCCGCTTACACTAGTGAACAATTGCAGCAATATAGCAACGAGCTGTTAAGCTTAATGGATTTTTATACACAAAACCCTACTGCGCCCTTAAAGCTTGATTTACAGCGTTTATCTTATGCTGCAGGCGCGCCCTTAAATTTCCCGTTTAATCCAGTACTTAATGAGATTTTTGTCCATGCGAATAATTATCCAACAGCGCTGGCATTAATTGAGGGTGATAAGCGCTTAAATTATATGCAATTAATAACAGCGATAGAAAAAGCTGCGCAGCATATTCAAACCGCAAAAAAAACTATTACGCCCTGCATTGTTGCGATAGCCGCTAGTCGCAGTAGCGAGGCGATTATTACCAGCCTTGCGGTATTGTTGTTGGGCGATGCTTATGTATTTATCGACCCTAAAGCGCCCGCAATTCGCAACCAACAAATTATGGAAGATGCCGCACCTGCCGTAGTGATTATGGCGGAGGGTGGCAATATTCAAATACCTGAAAATTGCACCGCTTTAACAATTACGCAATTAGCAATGCCTATTAATACCCTGCAGCCATTAATGCTGCCCGATATATCCGAAAATACTCTCGCCTATGTCATGTATACCTCGGGCTCTACCGGTAAGCCTAAAGGTGTAAAAATTGGCCACGGCAGCAATACGTAACTGA
>JAXHOG010000039.1:0-6321 GCA_034519605.1 Marinagarivorans sp. | reverse complement strand
GACCTTGCTGAATAATGCCGACTTCGTCCAGCATCTCGTGCCCGGTAAAACCTCGGTTGGTAATGGGTTTTGCGGTTTTGGCAAAGGTGGCTAATACGCTGGTTTGGGGTAACAGCTTAGCGCTGACTTTGTTATTGCTAATTTCGCGCCGCGCGCCCCAAGGGTCAAACGCCATACGCTGGAACACTTGGCCTTTTTGCGTGCCGCCACCATAAGTAATCGCGGTAATAGAGCCTAAGTGATCTTTATGGAGATACTTATAATCGCCCGCACCTAATGCGCCATTACTCGCGACACGGTGCGTAACCTGCGCCACGCCACCAATGGTGCGTTTAAAGTCGATGCTGGCATCGGCATTTATCACCTTCTCGACCCCACCCACATACAAGGTGGTGGTTTTGTTGCCGCTGGCATCGGTATCTACACGTTTAAAGCGGCCACTGGCGTTGCCCTTTGGGGTCAGACCTTATAATTGACATTTTGTGAAATGTAAGGCCTGACCCCGATTTCTCTTTTAATGTCAAATGTAAGGCCTGACCCCGTTTCCTTTCGTTGACGCCGGATATATGTCAGTATTTCCACCTACTTATTAAGTTAAAAGATTTAAAAGACAGTTAATCAGGATAAAAGTAAGACCGTAAATTAAGCTGTGTTTCTGCGAAGAAACAACGGAAAGGACAACTTTTTCTTGATTTCCGGTGGGCGTCCATATATGTTCTGCTGTTTTTAGGGGCGAATGGCGCTATAGCTTAATGCAGTGCCATTCAGGCCTGACCCCGATTTCCCATTAATTGGGGTCTGTCCCCGATTGTTCTTCCTCTAATGAGAAATCTATCAAGGCTCGACGTTATTTCCAGGCTGCTCTAAAAATGTAGCATTTTCAACTTCAAGAGAATGAACCCTCAACGCGTCAATTACTCTGTCAATATATTTTTCTTCTATCTCTCCCCCTAAAATATTAAAAATGCTCACTCTAAAACTACCTTTGTCAAAGGGGTTTGCAGCCAATATTTTAAAATCCTCTCGCCACATCTCTACAACAAAGTCCTTTCCAGTGGGGGCTGTTGGAGCAATACGTATAGCAAATGCATGCTCTTCCGCAAAAGCTTTCATTTTATCGAAAAATAAATCAAGTTGCTCTTCATTAACTGTAATAACAGCTTTTCTTATCGCAACATCAGGGTCGACCCCTACCTTATTTGTCATTGTCATTGCACCAGCACTCAACACTGCAATAGAAAAAATAATTAAAACAAAATAAACCATTTTATTTAACTTCATCAATTTACCCTCTAGCGGTGAGCTTCTATATTTGCGCTCATTTGAGCATCAACAAAGTTAAATATTTTCGGCCCCTGCCACTGATTCATAGAAGCCCCGCCAGGAAGCACGTTATTCCCTATACCCCTCGTTGTTACAAACCACGCGCCACCTTCTGTAGAAAGGGTTCGTGTAATTTGTCCATCATGAAGAATATGAAGCGGCCTAGTAATATTCGTTATCGACATTCCATCACCACTAACCAAGGTAAGTACTTTACCCGCGAATGCCTGCCATTGATAACCTCCAGGAAGACTCACCTTCGTCCTTGGGTCAAATACATCATAAATATTGCCACTTTGAACAGGTTTTGATGGGTCTTGGCCTGGCACAGCGAACCTCGAAAACTGGTCTACCATTTCTTGCTGGGTACATTGAAGGGCGGCAGAACATACTTCATTCGTAGTGGTGTAATCATGCCAGCCACCTTTATCAGATGAGTATCCCTTTTGTGCCTCAATCCCCTTAGTCGCCACATGATTAACCAAAAACGCCAAAGCCGCCGTCTGAGCACCATTCGCAAATTTACCACCTGTAGCTACCGAAGCAGTGCCGCCAGCCAATGTCGTTAATGCAAAATTACCCACATCACCAAGCCCCATCGCAGCGCCGCCAAGCGTAAACCCTTTGCCAATACCTGCGCTCACAAAACCATTGCCAAACTTACCGCCCTGCAAAACACTCATCACGCCACCCACAGCACCATGAACGCCAATTTGCGCCATGGCTTTAGCTGCACCCGTGAGGCCTTTAAGTGCGCCGCCCGCTCTAAACGCAGCGCCAGCACCAAAAAAGGCGGCGCCAGAAACTGCGCCAAACGCTGCCCCTTTTAAAACATCTCTTAAGTTACCTCCATTGGCTGCCGCACCTACCGCACCCGTAATGCCACCAAGCAATACAGCACCCCAAAATTGCGTAACGAAGAAGCTAGCAGCGCCGCCCGTTACCGCAACCAAAACAGCGCCAACAATAATACTGATAAACGGCTTTAATTTCTTCCAAGCCTTACTAATCCAACTATACCCCGTAGGATCCACCGCATTCAGCGGATTATTTTTAACATAGGCATAACGATTAAACCCACCCACACTGGTAGCGCCATCGATAGTCGGATCCGCCTGCAAAAACCGCCCAATGGTCGCATCATAAATACGGCCATTCATATGAATAATGCCGACTTCGTCCAGCATCTCGTGCCCGGTAAAACCTCGGTTGGTAATGGGTTTTGCGGTTTTGGCAAAGGTGGCTAATACGCTGGTTTGGGGTAACAGCTTAGCGCTGACTTTGTTATTGCTAATTTCGCGCCGCGCGCCCCAAGGGTCAAACGCCATACGCTGGAACACTTGGCCTTTTTGCGTGCCGCCACCATAGGTAATGGCGGTAATAGAGCCTAAGTGATCTTTATGGAGATACTTATAATCGCCCGCACCTAATGCACCATTACTCGCGACACGGTGCGTAACCTGCGCCACGCCACCAATGGTGCGTTTAAAGTCGATGCTGGCATCGGCATTAATCACCTTCTCGACCCCACCCACATACAAGGTGGTGGTTTTGTTGCCGCTGGCATCGGTATCTACACGTTTAAAGCGGCCACTGGCGTTGCCCTTTGGGGTCAGACCTTATAATTGACATTTTGTGAAATGTAAGGCCTGACTCCGTTACCTTTGTTTGCTGTTTTAAATGCGAAAACTCATTAACTACGATAACCAATAATTTTGCTTTTTAGGTTTTTCCCTTTGATGGGTGCCTGTCCTTCTGTTTGCCCTTATAAAATCATTCGACCTTGATTGCATGGTTGCATAGACTGCTGATGCATTCTCAATAGGTACCCTTGAGTTAGAACCAACAATTTTTTATTTTAGGTTTTTACTTTTAATGAGCGCCTGTCCTGCTTTGTTGTAACCCATCATTGCTCAACAATATGGGTTAATACAACAAAATCATAAAATCCAAAATCTACAACTAATGTTTTTTTGAGATAAATATTATTCTCACTTTCATTTTTTTTTGAGCGTTCATACGACACATAAATTCGAGAAGCCATAAAGCCAATTTTTTTTGACCAAGATATATATTTATGTAGTGCTACCTCATTGGGTGATCCAAACTTATTTTTCAGGCTGTTATAGTTGGACATCCTTAAGTAATCCTCACTCCCAAAATAACACCACAAAAAAATAAATATCGTTAGAGAAACTAAAGTAAAAGACAAAATCAACCCTGCAGCTAAAATTTTCATTACGGAGCGCCTACATATCGCCGATAAATAATTTCATTTTTATGATCAGAAAATTCATTCGAGATCACTCCAGTGTTTACAGTGTATTCACCAGCCCAAACCCCTACACCACTTCCCACATAAAAACCGACATGACCAGATGCATCAGAATAGTTAGCAGAATAAGCAAATATATCGCCTCTTTCTGGCGATGTAACAACCTGCCACCCATAGGTACTACCATTAGTATCAAATGCTGAATCACCCCATTGCCCCGCCAATAATTTATTATCGACATAACTCAATCGCGAAATACTAAATCGTTTATATTCATTATTTTGACCAAACTCACTCAATGTATCGCCCACAAAAATATTACATTTCCAAGTACCCTTTGGGCCGCGCGTTCCATCGTTAAAGCCCCAATCGGTACTACCAACACTATTCTCTGCTGCTATAGCGAACTGATTTCGTTGGGCCCTGAGAAGCTTCTCCGACGCCGAAGTCAACGCATTAAACGCATACAAAAACGCCGCCGTAGTCGCCCCATTGGCAAACTTACCCCCAGTCATCTCCGAAACCGTGCCGCCTACCATAGCACTGGCAAAACCTTCGGCAAAGGTATTACCCATATCCAAAACAAGCGGGGTTGTTAACTTCGAGAATCCGGCACTCACAAAACCATGCCCAAACTTACCGCCCTGCAATACCGACATAGCACCGCCCACCATGCCCTGCGCCACCACCAGCTTGGCGAAGTTTGTGGTCGACATCCACATACCTTTGCCCACGCGTATAGCGTTGGCCGAAGCAGTGGGGGAGCTGGGAATAAGCTTTGATACACCATAAAAAGCAGCCGCACTTAACGCGCCTATAGCGGCGGCCTTAAGTGTTTGTCGTAAATTGGCGCCATTTGCAGCAGCTCCTGCCGCCGCCGATACACCACCAATTAAGGCATAGATTTCCCAGCCGCAGACAGCATTACCGCCACAAATCGTAACCGTCGCCACTATCGCCACAATCGCCGCCACATAAGGCCGAATATCATTCCACATGCGCTTTAACGATTTAGATAACGACCAATACCCCGTAGGATCCACCGCATTCAGCGGATTATTTTTAACATAGGCATAACGATTAAATCCGCCCACGCTGGTGGCGCCATCTATAGTCGGATCGGCCTGCAAAAACCGGCCAATGGTCGCATCATAAATGCGGCCATTCATATGGATAATGCCGACTTCGTCCAGCATCTCGTGCCCGGTAAAACCTCGGTTGGTAATGGGTTTTGCGGTTTTGGCAAAGGTGGCTAATACGCTGGTTTGGGGTAACAGCTTAGCGCTGACTTTGTTATTGCTAATTTCGCGCCGCGCGCCCCAAGGGTCAAACGCCATACGCTGGAACACTTGGCCTTTTTGCGTGCCGCCACCATAGGTAATGGCGGTAATAGAGCCTAAGTGATCTTTATGGAGATACTTATAATCGCCCGCACCTAATGCACCATTACTCGCGACACGGTGCGTAACCTGCGCCACGCCACCAATGGTGCGTTTAAAGTCGATGCTGGCATCGGCATTAATCACCTTCTCGACCCCACCCACATACAAGGTGGTGGTTTTGTTGCCGCTGGCATCGGTATCTACACGTTTAAAGCGGCCACTGGTGCCGTAATAAAAATCGCTCGTGTGGGTTTTGGTTTTTATTTGGGTGGCTTGATCTTTAGCGCTATAAACAAAGGTTTTTTCTACCGAGGTGCCGATTTTCTCGACAGTAGCATTGCCGTTGGCGTCGTACTCAAAGGTGCGGGTGCCCGCTTTGCTAACAGCATGGTTGCCCTTGGCATATTCGTAAACCGTACTGCCTGTTGTTTACTACTTTTGATGAGTGCCTGTCCTGCTGTTTGGGTTTAGGCTTTTGTAGGTTGGGCTTTAGCCCATCTTTTTAAATGCTTTATCGGGCTAAAGCCCGACCTACAGGGGCTAAAGACGAATGGCTAAGGGCGCCTGTCCTCGCAGTTGGGGTCAGACCTTATAATTGACATTTTGTGAAATGTAAGGCCTGACCCCGTTGCCCCGTTGCCCTTTTCGAAATGTCAAATGTAAGGCCTGACCCCGTTGCCTCGTTGCCTCGTTGCCTCGTTGCCTCGTTGCCTCGTTGCCTCGTTGCCTCGTTGCCTCGTTGCCTCGTTGCCTCGTTGCCTCGTTGCCTCGTTGCCTCGTTGCCTCGTTGCTCGTTGCCTCGTTGCCTGAATCATCAGCAACTATCCATCAGAAGCCATTGCCAATCTGCTGTTCCTGGTTCTGCTTATCAAACGCTTCTTTAGATAACCCTAAGACCAAAGACTTCGTGCTTTTATCAAAAATAAAATAACCATAAGGTTGCTTATCTGACTCTACGGCATCAGCCTCATTACCTTCAGGACGCGATCTTTTGCCGACTATAAGATTATTTATTTCCCTCGCCTGATTAACATCACCAAACACAATTACTCGACCGTCAGGCGATGATATCGCATGAACATTTCCGTACTGTCTAAACACTTCATATCCGTCACTTAATTTCTCCTGCTTACTACAAGCACACAGCAAAATGATCGAAGTTAAAGCCATCAACATATTATTCAGCATAACTACGGCTCGTTATCCAACTGTGATGAATATTATAAGGAATTCCAACATCCAAATTTGGAGATTGTATTCGGTCATTGATATCTAGAGCGTCAACAAATCGATCATTCATTAAATAAGAAAATGAGCACCAACCAGCAATATGTGCCCCAC
>JAXHOG010000098.1:0-2573 GCA_034519605.1 Marinagarivorans sp. | reverse complement strand
TAAGCGCAGCTCCAACCACACCCTATCGCTCGCGCATAATCTAATTTAGTGTTTAGCCTCTATAAATCGGAGGCTCCATGCAAAAACCACTCACCACCAAACAACAATTCTGGCTCGATCACATCACTGCCGCGCAGCACAATGGGCAGTCGTTATCGGATTATGCAGCAGACCATGATCTTAATCTTAAGGCGCTCTACAATTGGCGATGGACTTTTTCCAAGCGTGACTTGCACTCGTCTGCAAAGAACTCTTCTTTTGTAAAAATTGTGCCACCGACTAATATTCCTGCTGTTGTACATCCACCTATTATAGCTATGCTACCGAATGGGGTGCGCTTACAGTTTGAGGTATTAACCACCGACATCCTAGCGCTGTTACGCACATGTTAATATTTCAATCCGCCAATATTTACTTGCATCGTGAACCCGTGGATTTCCGTAAATCGATTAATGGCTTAAGTGCGCTGGTGCAAGAGTCCATGGCGCTCGATGTTTTTTCTGCATCGCTGTTTGTATTTGGCAATCGCGGGCGCGATAAAATAAAAATCCTGTTTTGGGATAAAACAGGTTTTTGCCTTTTCTACAAACGCCTTGAGCACGATAAGTTCAAGTGGCCACGCAAAGGTGATGCGGTACTCAGGCTATCCAACGAACAGTTTGAATGGCTATTGCGGGGTTTGGATATTACTAAACTAACGCCTCACAGCGAACGCTATTTTTCTTCTGTTATTTAAGATAAACATATTATTTTTTATCTTATGTCATGGTTTCGGTATAATCCAACCCATGAAAAGCCTTGATGACATTCAACAAGAAAATAATTCACTGAAAGAAATTATTCAGCACAAAGACTCGCGCATAAAAATCCTTGAAGCCTATATCCAAACACTGAAACAAAAGCAGTTCAGCGCATCAAGTGAAAAGTTGGATGCCATACAGCCCGATATCTTTAGTGATTCAGCCGCAGAGGCTGATGCTGAGATCAGTGCCGATATACAAGACACTGTTGTAGTTGCCGAGCATCAGCGTAAAACTAAGCGTGCCTCTATCCCCAAAGAGCTACCACGTGTCGATATTATCCATGACTTATCCAATGCAGAAAAATTCTGCCCGCACGATGGCACTGCGTTAAAACACATTGGAGCTGAAACCCACGAACAGCTCGATATTATTCCCGCTAAGATTCAAGTGCTCAATCATATTCGTTTGAAATACGCGTGCCCCTGCTGTGAGAAACACCTCATTACCGCCAACAAACCTGCACAGCCTATCGAGAAAAGCATCGCATCGCCTGGGTTACTTGCCTTTATCGCCACACAAAAATATGTTGATGCTTTGCCACTCTATCGTCAAATAGAAGGCTTTAAACGCATCGGCATTGAATTGGATCGCAGCACCTTGGCGCAGTGGATGCAAAAGTGTGGCTTGTTATTACAACCACTGGTTAATTTAATTCACGATAAAGTACTCGAACAAAAATACCTGCACATGGATGAGACTATCGTGCAGGTATTAAACGAGCCCGGTAAGGCGGCACAAAGCCAAAGTTATATGTGGGTATTACGCAGTACCTTGCCAACTTGTTCGGCGGTACTGTTTCAGTATGAACCTACACGCAGCGGCTCAGTGCCCTCATTGTTATTGCGCGACTTTAGTGGTGCATTGATGGCGGATGGTTATACCGGTTACAACGCGGTTTGCACTAATAACGGTATCACTCGCCTCGGTTGTTGGGCGCATGCACGCAGAAAGTTTATCGAAGCACAGAAAGTGCAACCGAAAGGTAAGACCGGCAAAGCCGATCAGGGCTTAGCGTACATTCAATCACTTTATCGCATTGAGCAAACACTGAGTGATAAAACCGAAAATGAAAAATACGGCGCGCGACAGCAACAATCGCAACCTATTTTGGATAAATTAAAAGACTGGCTGGAAAAAAGTTTACCCAAAACGCCACCGCAAACGCCGATTGGTAAAGCACTCACTTATTTACACAATCAATGGCCGCACTTGATTCGTTATGTGTGTGATGGTGATTACCCACTCGATAATAATGCGGCGGAAAATGCTATTCGCCCGTTTGTGATTGGTCGTAAAAACTGGTTATTTAGTGCAAGTCAAAAAGGTGCAACGGCGAGTGCCAATTTATACAGCATCATCGAAACAGCAAAAACTAATGGCCTAGAGCCTTATGCGTATTTAAAGCGGATTTTTACTGAGTTGCCTAATGCAAAAACATTGGGGCAGATTGAAAGTTTATTGCCGTGGAATTGCACAACAGTTACTGCGGAATAAAACCAGAATAAAAAAGGGGCATTGCATCCTGCTAGCCCCTTTGCTCCTGCGTGGGTAAGCAATCATCCTAATTGCCACGGCATCCTGCCTAATCCCTTTTTCTCCCTTTAACAGCTTCATCCTAAAAGCCCAACTCCCTTCACCGAACTCCGATTCGGCGACGTCCTTGTGGTTGCTATTTTAATGATTCACATCGCCCCCGATAGGCGTAAAAATCTGAAAAGCGTGTAGGAAATTGACTATGGTGCGGCGTCAAGTATGTGGTTGGGGCTGCGC
>JAXHOG010000021.1:0-46526 GCA_034519605.1 Marinagarivorans sp. | reverse complement strand
GTCGTTTACTCCGTCAATAAAAGCCCAGCCTATGCCACCTCTCTCGCCGGTGGCCGCTTTTGCTAATTCGGCGTGAAGCGGCACTTTTTAGTAAAACAGGTCATTAGCCAACCAACCAATGGCTGGCAAGTCTCAGCTGCAGCGCCCTATTCAGGCCAGTTCGATCAGCTGACCATGTTTATGGCAGCACCAGTATTCAGTCCACAAGATCAGAAGCTAAGTGGTGTGTTAGTTGCGCAATTGCCACTAAGCGCCATCAGTCGCTTGATGTCCGATGGTCAGCAATGGGCAGGAATTGGCTTAGGTGATACTGGCGATAGCTTCCTTGTCGACAATGCCGGACTGCTACTTACTGGCCAGCGCAGTAACACGCAGCCAGTGCCTGCGGCTCAGGAAATCAATGGTTTGTTGCAGGGTAAACAACAGATCCGCCAAGTCCAAGCCAAAGATGGTGAGGAGTATCTGCAGCGCAGTGAAACTGTCTCTTTAGGCGGTCATGATGTATTGCTAATTACTCAACAACAAACCGCTGAGCTTTACCAATCACTCAGTGCTTTGCAACAACAACTCTGGTTCACCAGTGCGCTGACCGCATTATTACTTGGCGTTGCGGTGTTTTGGTTGACGCGTCGACTCGGCATGGGTATCGCAAAACCACTTGAGCAATTGTCGACGCAATTGAGCCAAGCCGCCGAAGATAAAGATTTACGCCAACAGTTTGCTAGCCAGCGTGATACTGAACTCAGTCAAACCACCACCGCATTACAACAACTGTTTAGTCGGCTATCGCTATTACTGCGTGGAGTGCAAGCAGGCCGGCCAACAGAGCAAAGAATTGGCCGCACAAAATTTACAAATCTGTATTCACAGCAAAACCGCTGTTTATCAGCAAAAAGCTGGGCTGACGCAGTTAGACGAAGAAGCGGCTAAGGCTTCGGCGGCCTTACATCAACTGCAACAGCAAATCATTATTGCCAATGACGATGCGGCACTGACCCATCAGCAGGCGCTGTCGGGCGAAGATAGTGTGAAATCACTGAATTTACAGATCCGCCAACTTGCCGAGCAAATCCGGCATTCTGCCGCCAGTATGCTGCAGCTGGATCAAGCCTCTACCGACATAATGCAAGTACTTGAAACTATTCGAGGGGTCGCTGATCAAACTAATTTGTTGGCACTGAATGCCGCTATTGAAGCTGCCCGCGCTGGCGAACACGGCCGAGGTTTTGCCGTGGTCGCTGATGAAGTACGCCGGTTATCAGCCAATACTGCCAATGCTACTGCGGAAATCCAGACCATGTTGAACCGACTGGCCGGTTCGGTCGCCGAAACTCGACACGGTCTAGAGCAAGAACAACAAACTGCTGAGCATTGTCTGCAAAGTGCCGGTCATGCGGATACGGTGTTAAGCCAGATCCGCAGCGCTGCCAGTCGGATCGTCCAAGTTGCGACTGACATCAATCAGCTCAGCAGCGAAGAATGCGCCCGCAGTCTGCAAATTAGTGCAGCGCTTGCACAAATCCATCAATCTGCCGTTGATACCGATAGTGCGATGACCATGCTTGCTGAACAATCTGAACAGCAACAACAGCTTAGTACAGAGTTGTTGGCACAAGCTACCCAGTTAAAAGTCTGAAACGCCACAATACCGATGCCATGAACATCGAGCGAGCCTACTGCAAACAGCCACTACTCTAGTGGCTGTTTGACGTTTGTGGCCTGTTGTTTAAACGCAAATTCCCCGCCGCTGATGCGCGCATTCACGCCAGCATCTCCATCATCGAAAACTTCCATTTGCCAAAAACCTGATTATTCTCCGCGCCGTTTATCGGCGATTTCTACCATTTACTCCCGAAATTAACCAATTGTCGCCTGAGCAAGCGCTATTGTTTTGTTCGTTTTAGCATAGTCCCATCAACATTGTGCGAGACACTCTTGGAAGGACGAATATATGAACATGCTAAACACTACAGTTGCAACTTTTTACCCTTAAACCTGCGGCGCTATTCCTGTTCAATAGGTACCTTATGGAGCGGTCTGAGCTTTGGTCAAAGTAACGATACACTGCAACTGGCAGAGCAATATAAGGTGCAAGCGGAATCAGCTCGGATCGATTGTGATGTTGAGTTGTATCAAGATGAAAAACTTGAAAAAACTCGCGAATATCAAGTCTACGCCGGGAAAGATAATCAATCCTTGGTGTTATTTAAATCCAACGCCGATGCCGGTCAAAAAGTATTAATCAGTGGCAAAGACTTTTGGTTGTTAATGCCTAAGAGCCGTCGGCCAATGCGCATAACCCCAATGCAAAAGTTGCTGGGTGAAGCTTCGTTAGGCGATGTTGCGACACTCAGCTGGTCTAAAGATTACCAAGTCGCGGCTGAAGTAAAACAAGACAACATCATCAAACTGGAACTGAATGCGCACAATGCTGCCGCCAGTTACCAACGGATCAGCCTTACGCTAAACGCCGACGACCAATTCCCATTAAGCGCTGATTTGTATTTACGTTCTGGGGTCCTTGCCAAAACCGCCACTTTTGAGCGCGGTGCGCGCGATGGTAAACCGGCAATTGTCGCAATGAGCTTGCAAGACAAGTTGCAGCCACGTAGCAAAACCGTGATCCGCTATAAAGCTGTTACTTTGGTCGATATTCCCGCCAAGGTGTTTAACCCACAAGTGCTGCTACGCGCGGACTTCGCCAGCATGCTAGCGCAATGATGGTGTCGTTGTGGATGTAAACAACGTTATACAATGGCGGGAGTTATGCAAGAACACCATTTTAGGGCGCAGCAGTCTCACTGCGACTCTGAATAAGATGACGAGGCTCTAACTTGAATCTTTAGTTTACTTTTGTAATGGCCAAGGGACGAACCCCAAATTGTCACAATTTTAAAGTTGATGCATTTTCGATAGAGACGGCCACAAATTGACATAAACTGAGGACAGCCACAAATTAATCAGTTGGAGGCCAGCTAATTCGAAGGAATAAGGCGAATTCGAATAAGTTGGAGTCAGCTATGATTAAAAGTGGCTGTCCTAATTAAAGTAGTCAGATCAGGGCATGTAAGCGAAATGAAAGGAACAAACACCACCTAGAATGCTGAAATTTTTCTGGAATTACAATCTGTAGAGATAAAAACAAACCCTAACTGCAATGCATCAGAAACGACTAGGCGCGAACGCATAATATTCCATCTCCAGTTCAGATATAAGCAATGATGTTGGAACTCGGCAGGAACATAGTTCGACGTATCCACTAACCAAAACATCGTCGGCATTTGTGGATGCCTTGCAGCCATTTTTGACCAATCGTTTAAGCCAAAATCGTTCGATAGCAGAAGCAGGGCCAATAAGCAAATGAAACTCTTCCTCGAGCGTTTGACAATTTTGTATCCAGTTGCATTTTTCAATACCCAAAGCAAGGCCAAAATCCTTGATTTCATGTTCATTGGCCGAGCGAGTCGAATTTGTCGGCCAGTCAATCGACCAGTTCAACATAGTCAATCAGATGGAAGGGGATTTGCGGCGATCGGCGAAACCTTCACCGCCATAAATGGTAATAACTTACCGTGAAACGCGCATTTTAGATCTGTTGAAGATTTAGCGCGGAAATTCTTTCTGCAAAAATGATACTTGAATACTCAGAAGTTTCAGGTGTCTTTGCAAGATCGGCGCGAAAGGTGGATTTAAATCATATAAACCATGGTGTTAATTAATGATTTCTCATCCAAAACAGCGAGATTTGAAGCGACCTTCCCAAAACCTACCGGTACATTTGTCTTCCGCGTTGGCAAGTCGAGCTATATGTTCGTTTAGGCATCTCATAAACCAACTGATGTTGGAAAGTCGCTCTCGATAAACTTCTATCATCTTATTCGCACATTGAATATCGTCGTCTAAAGTCAAGTGCCCTGCCAAATATAACTTAATACAATCAGGTATTTGAAAAAGAATGCTCCAATGTTCAATAATTTCTTGAACCTCCCAGGTAACTGCCTTTGTAGATCTGCCCTCACTAACACATGATAGTGGTTAGTCATAATTGCATAAGACGCCACGTCAATAGCAAACATTGCCGATAGGAGTCGAAGGCGATCTACAAGCCATTCTCTTCGGTGTTCAAAGTTAACCCCATCGACATCACCGCATAAAAATGCCCGACGAACACATCGGTAGGTTAAGTACAGTGACGGCGTTTTATTTAAGCGCGATTTGTTTGTTCGGGGGTTTGGGCATGAAGTCATCCTGACAATAGTTCAGCTGACTACAACCGGTTACCGTTAACAAAACATCCAGTTTGAACGCATCAGTCCAGTTACCACAAACACAAATAGTGGCTTTGTCTGGATTCAGTCTTACCGTTCAGTCTTCAGTTGTTCGCGCTGGATACTGAAGATGACTTTTCGGTTTTCACCGGTACGCCTGACAATCCACAGGTCAATGACGCAAAAAAGAAAACGCGGCAAAACAGCCGCGTTTTCATGTGAAATTTCTATTTTTTTGATTTCAGATTAAACATAATCTCAGCGCATCAGTGATGGTTTTGTTACACCTTTGCCACGTTGCTTTCAACGCTGCCAGCACGCAGACTAAAGTCAGGATAGCGCTGGTGATCAAAGCTAACGGCCAAGAGAACTCAATCGTTAACGGGTAACCTTGGCTACTGCCTGGTGGTGGCGGCATTTCCAAACCTAAAACTAACAGAGCCCAAGTGACAATCCCTGCGATAACAACCCCGACGATAGCGCCGGCAATACCGATAATGCCAGCTTCCATCAGGAAGTTACGAATAATCTCACCACGGTAACAACCCATTGCTGCGATGGTACCAATTTCACGGGTGCGTTCTGTCACAGTCATGCTCATGGTGTTTGAAATCGAGAAGAACACCAGTAACACCATCATCACACCTAACAAACCAAAGATCCGGTTGGTGCTGTGCTTGCACAGATTTAAAGTAACAACACACGTAGCCACCCAAAGGAGTCACTGCAACTGTATTATCTAAAGCTGCGACACTTGCTAATTTCTCAGTCGTTTTGTCCAAATCGAACAGATATACCGCAACGCTACTGACTTTCTCGGTGTTGATTAACGATTTGGCACTTGCCAGGTCGATGTACAGTTGACGCTTATCTAAATCAGGCACACCAGTGGTGTAAACCCTTGACCACAAAATCGAAGGCATTGAGCGCACCATCTGTGGTTGTTGCCATTAGCGTGATGTTGTCACCAACTTTTGCTTTCATGCTGTGCGCTAAACCTTGGGCCAACACGACTTCTGGTACCGCATCATCACTAGTGACTCCGCTTAATGGCGAACCCGCTAACATATTCAAAAATGGCCCTTTCACCTGGAATTCGCTTGCTTCAACACCAAGACCTAAGAAAATCGCAGTCTTTTCGCCGTTGCTGACCAAGCCACTTAAATTGATGCGAGGTAGCACTGCTTTCACTTCATCATCCACCAACTTTTAATTCGTCGCGGATATGTTCAAAATTGCTTAGGCCATATTGCATCGGCACATCTTCTTCATCAGTGAAGAATCTTGGGTGCGTGATGGTTAGGTTCCCTTCATCACGCGCCGCTTTTTCTGCCAACGAATGGTAGGTAAACAACGCAAAACCACTACTCACTAAAATCGCGGTCATCGCAATCGCAGTGACCAAAATGGTGAAGAACGACCGACGACCATTCCGTAACACGTTCAAAAAAGCAAAGTGGACCCAACGCATGATTTACCCCCAGGCCAGCTGCAATGCTGGTTTTGTTTGTTCTGTTAAATGGCCGTCGCTCAGTTCAATTACCCGATCACAGCGGTCTGTCATGCGGTGATCGTGGGTAGCTATAATAAAAGTACTGCCAACTTCTCTGCCTAAATCACGCATTAGATCAATGACTAAATGTGCGGTCGGCGTATCTAAATTCGCGGTTGGTTCATCTGCAATAACTAACCAGCAGATTCTCTCACCAAAGCTCTGGCGATGGCAACTCGTTGTTGCTGACCACCAGAGAGGCGGTCTGGTCGTTGCTTGGCAAATTTGCCAAGCCCAACCGCGTCAATCATGCGAGCGACCCGCTCATAACGCTCCGCTTTTGAAATGCCTAACATCAGCAGCGGCATTCAATATTTTCAAAAGCCGACATCACTGGAATTAGGTTATATCTTTGAACATTATTGCGGTTGTATTAAGTTTGTGATCGACTGTCTTAATTCTGTAACCAAAAGCACATTGAATAGCGGGCTGAAATCTCTGAGGTGCTCGCTATGAAATCTATTGCCGTTTACAACTTAAAAGGTGGCGTAGGCAAAACCACTACCGTCGTTAATCTCGCCTACCTCGCCAGCCAAAAACAACAAAATACCATTTTATGGGATTGGGATTCGCAAGCGGCCGCCACTTGGTACTTGAGTGGCGCGAATACACAAAACGCCAATACCTCATCAGACAATACCTCAAACAACACCAACACGACCTTAAACAACACCAACACGCCCATTAAAAACAAAAGCATTAAATTGCTCAGCAAAGGTATACCTGTTGGCGAACTAGAGGTTCGCACGCCCTACCCCAGGCTAAGTGTCATTCCCGCCGATTTAAGCCTGCGTAAAATGGATGCCGAACTGCAACTACACAACAATCCACGCAAATTAATTGAGGGGCTTATCAAACCATTAAGTGAAGAAGTGAGCTTTTTATTTCACGACTGCCCACCCAGTTTGTCGCCGAGTATTGAGCATCTATTAAGCACGACCGACCTCGTACTGGTACCTATCATTCCCAGCGCCATGTCCATCCGTGCCGCCCTGCAGGTCATAGAATTCTTTAACGCCAAAAAACATCAACCCAAAAAGATTGTCGGTTTTTTTAATCAAGTGGATGGCCGCCGTAAAATTCACCAACAAACAATTGCCAACGCGCAAGCTATGCCCATCGAAATGCTTAAAACCTGCATTCCTTACGATTCAGCCGCCGAGCAAATGGGGGAGCAGCAAGCGCCACTTATGGCCTACGCAAACCGCGGGCGCGCGTATTCGGCCTACAACAATTTATGGCGAGAAATTCAAAAACTACTGAAGTAAGCCATCACGGCAAAAATACTCAAGCGCTGGTGATAACACCCAGACACATCACGATTCAACAAACACCATCGCCCGAGCAACCTCGCACGCAGTGACATCGCCTTTTAATGCCCGTACCAAGGCCAGCGCAAAAGCCATTGCCGTGCCGGCGCCTTGGCTGGTAATTAATTTTTGGTAATGCACCACCGGCTCGTTAATCACATGCACATCGCATTCGGCCATGCGTGCGTGCAGAGCGGGAAAACAGGTCGCTGATGCGCCTTTAATCAAACCCTTAGCGGCCAAGACCACAAAAGGCGCGGCACAAATGGCGGCTAACCAAGCCCCCGCTTTTTGTTGATCGTGAATAATGCGGGTGAGCACTTTGCTATTGGCAAGATGCTCGGCACCTGGTATGCCACCCGGTAAAACCACCATATTCCACGCTTTATTTTCGCAATAGGCGATATGCGCATCGGCGGTTAGCTCTACCCCGCGTGAAGCGGTAATTTTGCGATCATCCATCACTGATGCCAGCGTGACCTCGATGCCTGCACGCCGCAAAACATCGACCACAATAACGACCTCCATTTCTTCGCTACCATCGGCAACGGCCACCAAAACTTTTTTCGCCATTTTTTCTATTGATTCTTCCATCATCTTTTCCATCATCTTTTCCATCATCTTTTCCATCATTCCCGCACAAGAGTGCTCGCTATTTAAAAAAATTATCGCTATTTTGCGCGCTTTAACACGTGCCTATATAATGCCGCGCACTAAAGCCATTAGAGGTAACGCATGGAATGTCGCCCACAGTGTGGAGCTTGCTGTATTGCTGCATCACTCAATCGCCCTTATTTTGGCATGCCCAAGGGTAAGCGTGCGGGTGAAAACTGTATTCACCTTGATATAGAACAATGGTCGTGCAAAATTTGGGGTACCGAAAACTTCCCCAGCGCATGCAAAAACTTTAAAGCCGAAATTGAAGTGTGCGGCAACAACCGCACCGAGGCACTGGAATTAATTACGTGGCTAGAAGAATACACACAATAAAAAATAATCCGTCACGAATAAAAAATATTTTTTAATTTCAAAAAAAGCAACAGCCACAACAAAAAATATATTCTTGCAAGACCCACTTTTCCGCCGTCGGTTTATAAAAAATATCTGTTACGATGCGCGTCTTTTCCACCCACCCCCCGCTGTATAAATACTATGCGCACGCCGTGCTCCACCTCCGCTTTATTTTTTTATAGTTTGGTTTTTTTTAGCCTTGCGAGCAGCTGTTATGCGCAGGATGATGAGGTGATTACCTCAGCTGTAACCGTTACCGAGTGCACGATTGCGGGCACCGCCGAGCAATGGGCAAGCGACGCTTGCCTCTGGCAATACGAAACCGACAACATCAAAAATAGTAAAGTGCAAAAATGCATTAAGCGTGCCGAGCAACACATACAACTACTGGGCGAATGCGACGCAAAACATTTATTTAAAAATGTGATTTGCGCAAAAGCCTCCAAGTGGAACATGAGCGAAAGCTGCTTAACCTCAAGCGAACCTTTAGGGCCATCCACTAGCACTATTCACTAGTGCTGCCGCTTCAAACCTCAAGTAGGTTTTTTAAAACACCCAAAAACAAAAAAAGCCAAAAACATCAAGCTGTTAAATGCGCAACTATGTTTTCCAGCTCGCGCAGCAAAAATGATTCATCCTCTTGTGCAGGCGCGTGCACGCTTAATAGGTCGGCTAAAAAATAACCCAGCGCGCGCTGTTCGATTTTGATCAACGCCGCTTGCTGATCTTTAGATAAAAACGACAACTCGCTCGCAGCACCCAAATCGCCAAACAGCAAATGCCCGAGCATCTCGCCTTGCCCAATACTTGAATTACCTGTTTTTACACAGTGCAACACGTTGTGCGCATAAATATCGCCGTGGCAAAAACCCTGAGCATGCAAGCAAGCCACAACCGCCTGCATCTGTGTGAATAAGGTTTTAATGTAAGCCACCGATACCGCAAAACCCTCGGCAAAAGTATCGCGAGTACAACTGGCAAGACTGGGCGGTAAACCGAGGTTGGCATAACCCTCAGGAATTAACGCCATCACCAAAGCGCGGCCAGCGGCATCATCCACATACGCTAACGGCGACACTAAATTGGCGTGCGGCTTTAGTTTTAAACACGCATTAAGCTCGTCTTGCGGAAAACCATCGCTGGTCACTTCGCCCTTAAATACTTTAACGGCCACTGTCGCGGGTAAAGCCGCTGACAAACAATGCGCGCGGTAAATAACACCCGAAGCACCCTGCCCCAAAATATCGGCCAGCACCAACTGATCACGCGGTATTTTTGGTACGGCGGCTTTATCATTTTTCAGAGACACACAAAAAGGATTACCAGCAAACGCCAACCAAGACAACTTCGGCAATTTGAATAGATCATCGGGAAACGTGCTTATATCATTAGCCGAAATACGCAGTAGCTGTAAATTTTGGCAATCCACAATGCGCTTGGGCAAAGCGGTTAATGCATTGCCCGCCAACATCAACTTTTGCAACTGCACACAATCGCCCAGCGATTCTGGCAAGTGCGTAATGCGGTTATCAGTCAAAATCAGCCAGCGGGTTTTGGGCGGTAATGAGTCGGCGGGTACGGTCGTGATTTGATTAGACTTAAAACCAATCATCTCGAGCGAAGCACACGAACCCAGCACACGAGGCAAAACGCTAAAACGGTTATTCGATAAAAACACCACTTTAAGGTGGCCGAGCTGCGCAAAGCTGTCCGGCAAATCCGATAACTGATTATTGGATAAATCGAGTACTTCCAGCGACGCGGCCAGCGTCAATATCTCCGGTGGAAATTCCGTCAAGCCTTCGGCCAGTGTAAGTTTGGTAACGCCCTGTAACTTGCCAGCACGCAATTGTTGAAGGGTTTGCACTTGGCACTCCAAAATATCATCAATAAAAAAAGGAAAAACTAAGAATTACAAAAGGGCTGTGCGCCAGCCCTTTTTTATAGGTAGGTTTGGTGGTATGGGCCATTAGCTTTTACGGGCTAGCTTTTACGGGCTAATTTTTACGGGTAATAACGTAATCGGCCAAGGCCACCAACACCGCTGCATTGGGTAATAGGGCAATCGAATGCTTAGCCGCCGCACACAAAGATAAGGCTTTTTCGGTAGCGCCCGCCAACCCTAACAAACTCACATAAGTGGGCTTGTTCAGCGCAATATCGGCACCTTGCTGCTTACCCAGCGTTTGGGTATCGGCAGTGACATCTAAAATATCATCTTGAATTTGAAACGCCAAACCAATCGCTTGCGCGTATTCACTTAAGGCCTGAAGCTGCGCAGCCGTTGCGCCCGCCGTCATCGCGCCCATCGCCACGCTAGCGTTAATTAATGCGCCGGTTTTGCGGCCATGCATATGACTAAGCTGTTCGATAGTGAGCTTTTTGGCCACTGCCGCCAAATCTATAGCTTGCCCAACAACCATGCCGCGCGCACCTGCCGACTTTGCCAAAACCGGCATTAAAAACCAGCAAGCGGGGTCGTCACTCAAACACTCAAAAGCCGCGCACTGCAAGGCATCGCCCGCCAAAATTGCGGTGGCTTCATCAAAGGCAATATGGCAAGTAGGTTTGCCACGGCGCAAAGCGTCATCGTCCATGGCGGGCAAGTCATCGTGGATCAAACTGTAGGCGTGCACGTATTCAATCGCCGCCGCCGCTCGCCACGTTTGCGCGTTAATAGCGCCGCAGGCCTCGGCGGCGGCCAATACCAACACCGGACGAATACGCTTACCGCCATTTAACAAGCTGTAGCTCATCGCTGCATGCAGACGCTCGCCACCATCAATAGCAACCGGTAAATGGTCGATTAAAACGTGATTAATGTGAGGCAAATGCTGAGCAATAAAATCAGAGAGTAATTTATTCACAGGTGGCGCTTCTAAAAATTCAAGAAAAAACGTAACCATTCAGCACCGAGCCAAAATGCAGTTGCGCGGTTATTTTCTGGGCCGCTCAAGCCATCCATGGGCGCTATACAAGCGCTCCCGGCGCTTAAATGCCCTGAAAACAACCGAGCAACTGCATTTTTTCGTGAAATTCGTCAGGTGGTGAATAGTTACGAAAAAACTAACAATACTTTAACGATTAGAGATCATTAGCCTCAAAAGGCTGTGGTTCGTCATTGGGATTATTGCTCAACAAAATAGCCACTTTTTGCTCGGCCTCGGTTAAGGCTTGTTGGCACTCTTGGGTCAACTTCACGCCGCGTTCAAAGGCTTTTAAGGCGGCATCTAAGCTTAATTCGCCACCTTCCATTTCATCAACCACTGCCTCCAGTGCCGCTAAAGACTTTTCAAAATCAGGGGCTTTTTTGCGTGCAACGGTAGTTTTTTTATCGCTCGGTAACGCGCTGGATTCAACAGACATAAGGCTCTCCCATAAGACGCCGCACATTACCCAAGTTAACCCACAGGGTCAATCACAGCGACGTGCATACGGGCTCGCAGCAGCGCAATCAGCAAAAGCAACTACACTCAGTGAGTCTAACGGCTAAAAATATAAACCGTCAAAAAGCACTTAACATCTTCGCTTTTTGGCCGTAAAGCTGGCCATTGCTTACTGATATACACGCACGTAAACGCCAAAACATCACCCCGTGCTTATGGCCTAAATGTAAATAATGCACTTACCGTATTTACACAATGTACTTACTAGATTTAAGGGAGTAGAACGTGGATTTAGCCTCACTCGTCGGTGTCCTTGGCGCCTTAGCCCTCATCATTATTGCCATGCTAATGAGCGGCCAGATCGGTATGTTTGTCGATCCAACATCTGTGGTGATTGTGGTCGGCGGCACTATTTTTGCGGTAATGGCCAAATTTGGTCTTAGCCAATATTTGGGCGCCATCAAAATAGCGGGCAAGGCCTTTAAGGTAAAACTGTCTGACCCTGTTGAACTGATTACCGAAGTGGTTGCCCTTGCCGATGAAGCGCGTAAAGGAGGACTACTATCCCTAGAAGGCAAAGAGGTGAGTGATGCTTTCCTCAAGCGCGGCATTCAACTCTTGGTCGATGGTCACGATCCCGACGTGGTTAAAACCTTATTGTCCAAAGACCGAGGCAAAGCCGAAGAGCGCCACCTTGTAGGCGCGTCCATTTTTGCAGCTATGGCCGAAATGGCGCCTGCCATGGGCATGATCGGAACATTGGTGGGCCTTGTTGCCATGCTGGCGAATATGGATGACCCCAAAGCCATTGGTCCCGCCATGGCCGTGGCACTGTTAACAACGCTTTACGGCGCCGTCATTGCCAACGCCATCTGCCAACCCATTGCCGACAAACTCAAACTGCGCGCCGCCGAAGAAGCACTTAACAAAAACCTCATTATCGACGCCCTACTCGCCATTCAAAATGGCCAAAACCCTCGTGTTATCGAAGGCATGTTGCGCACCTATCTTGCCGAAGGCAAACGCGGTAGCGATGATGATTAAAACAGAGATTGCGTCTGCGCTTATGCCCACATTGAGGGCAGCGCCATGAGTGATGACGATGAGAGTAAATGCAACTGCAAGCCTGGCCTACCCCCATGGATGGGCACCTTTGCAGATTTAATGTCACTACTAATGTGCTTCTTTGTACTTTTATTGTCGTTCTCAGAGATGGACGCCATGAAATTCAAGCGCCTTGCTGGCTCCATGGCGCAAGCCTTTGGCGTGCAAAGCAAACTGGATGTGACCGAAGCGCCCAAAGGCACCAGTATCATCGCTCAAGAATTTAGCCCGGGCAAACCCGAGCCCACGCCCATTAACGAAATATTCCAGCACACCCAAGACATTACTGAAATGTCCCTGCAAGTGGATTGCTCGATGGAATACGACGTAGAGCAAGGCGAAGAAAACCGCGACGCGGGCGTAAAAGCACGACTGCAAGAAGCTATTGATGAGATGACCAAAAAAACCGAAAAGATGGCCTACGAACTCGCCGATGCGCTCAGTCAACAAATTGTGGCGGGTGAAATCGAAATCGAAACCGACGGCCACCGAATCATTATCCGCATTCGCGAAAAAGGCTCGTTTATTTCTGGCTCGGCCACCTTAAAGCCCGCCTATATCGATGTACTCGAAGAAGTTAAAGCCGTGGTCGCTATCAAACCCGGGCATATAAAAATTCAAGGCCACACCGACAACATACCCATTAATACCTCGCGTTTTCGTTCCAACTGGGAGCTATCGTCGGCGCGGGCCGTATCGGTGGCGCACGAATTAATGAAAGGCGGCACCATTAAAGCCAGCCGTTTTGAAGTGTCTGGTTTTGCAGATACCCAGCCCTTGGTTAAAAACGACAGTGCAGGGAATCGCGCCGAAAACCGCCGCGTCGAAATTTTAATCATGCAAGGCTTGGGCGACGATTTAAGCGAAGAAGATAAAGCGACGCTGCAATCGCCCGAGGGCGCCAATATTTTGCGCGAGCTAAAACTCGAGCCCGATTATTTATTTGATCTAAAACCCAACGAGATTTTTTAGGAGCCAACCATGGTGGAGCGTCGCCGTTATTTTCGCATCAACGACACGGTTAAATTAAGCTACCGCCAGCTGGATAAACGCGGCAATAGCCTTGAGAGCTCAGACCATCAAGACCTCATCGCCGAGCAAGACCGGCGCATGGAAGTTTTAATCAGCGAGCTCAAAACTGAACACCCCAAAATGATCGAGCTTATCGCACTGCTCAATCAAAAACTCGAGCGCCTAAGTCCTTTCGAAAAACATGAAAATACCGTGCTGGCCTACCGCGCCCGCGAGGTCAACATGAGTGCCTGCGGCTTGGCTTTTTCTGAAGACGACGCCGTTGCCATTGGCAGCCAATTAATGCTGTATTTGATTTTGGCTAATGGGCAAAAGATGATACTCAAAGGTTTAGTCATCGGCTGCCAACTCGAGCGCGATCAAGCCCCAAACGAAAATGATCGCTACAACTGGCGCGTCGACTTTATTAACTTGACCGAAAAAGATCAGGAGTTACTGATTCAAAACATAGTGCAAAGGCAAAGCGCGCAGCTGGGCCAGAATATTAAGATAGTGAATTAAACCTGCACCCTCGTACTGCGCCTAATTTTAATTGTCGCGACTTCCCGTGGCGCGCAATTTATCGATATAAAATTCAGTAACAAAAAAAGGAGCCTGCAAATGGCTCCTTTTTTTGTTACTTACATTCATTATATTTTGCCAGCGACCTTATTTTTAAACCCATTAACGTTTTTTACCGATAACAATATATTTTATTGGGTATCGTGCGATTCTGCGCACTGCTCTACATGCACTATTTCTATTTTTTTAATGGCACCATTGGGCAATGGCCATTCGATATAACCGTCTTTTTTAAGACCGATTAACGCGGTACCTATGGGGGATAAAATAGAAACTCGCGCCTGGCTAACATCGGCTTGCCAGGGCATAACCAGTGTAACTTTAGTTTCGGCCTTCGACTCAATATCGACATAAGTCACTAACGAATTTAAACACACGACATTTTTTGGGATTTTATTGTCGGGAACAATCGCGGCGCGCGAAAGCTCATCTTCGAGATATTCTGCAGCTTCTAATTGGCTATTGCGTTTAATTAAGTCTTCTAGCCTTAAAAAATCAGATTCTTTCACGACGATTTGACTATTTTTTCTTTTTCTCATGGCGTTCTCGCTGAGTAATACTGGCGCTTATGTATGCGCAATTTAATGTTGTCATGTTTGTTATCGACTCTCAGCAAGCACGAAAAAAACCGCGCGAAGCTGAATCTGCGCGGTGCAATTAATGCGAAAAAATGTGCGTTATTGAGTATTGATGCGTTAAAGATAAATATTAAAAAATGCAGGGATCAGGGCGATTAGGTCATGGCCTAACCGCCATGAAAAATAAAGGCGTGACTAATCCCACAGGCTGAAGCCGTTACAGAGGATATAACCTTGGAGGTGGGAGAATTAATCATGGCCGAATGTTAACAGCTTATTAGTGCTTTACAAGTGGTGACCGCCAAGAATGAGTTGCCGCCGCAGGATCGATACTACTCAGTAAGTCGGCGTCCAATAAGGACTGGCGCTGCCATGAACCTAGAAACCGCCGTTGAATCACCAAAGTCTGCGCAACCCCTTGACGCGCCTAGCAAAGGTTAAAAATTTGAACAACCCATAAGGTTGCCCGGCATTTTTAACATTCACTATTCACATCAATGGCTTACACATCTTCTTGGCGCTCAACTGAGGTTTTTAGGTTAAACCATTAATGGGCACAAAAAATAAATGTAAACACCCATAAAAAAACCCGCCGAAGCGGGTTTTTAGGATTAAAAACTGAACGGATTCGTTAACCCATTACAACCTGTACATCCACTACCAAGCCTGGAGCTTGCGTCGGGATAACAAAACCTTCTACCGCCTTACCATTAACCGTCAAAGACTTAACGCCTTTGCTCACGTGGTTGGGATTGGTGACGGTGATGTTGTAGGTAGACTCGCGGAATTTACGGGTAAATTTAAAGCCGTCCCATGCGCCGGGAATACAAGGATTAACCGCTAAACCGTTGTAATCGGGTTTAACACCCAAAATGTACTGGGTAATGGCGGCAAAGTTCCACGCCGCCGTGCCGGTTAACCAAGAGTTTTTGGCTTCACCTGGCTTGTAGGCATCTTTACCGGCGATCATCTGTGCATAAACGTAGGGTTCTACCTTGTGTAGATCGCTGATTTCTTCGATAAAGGCTGGAGTGATTTTTGACCAGTAATCAAACGCGCGGTCGCCGTTACCAATTAAGGTTTCTGCAATCATGATCCATGGGTTGTTGTGGCAGAAAATACCGGCGTTTTCTTTGTAACCTGCTGGGTAAGTCGAAATCTCACCGTACTCAATGTAGTACTTGGTGAACGCAGGCTGTTGCAGAACGATACCGTAAGGACTGTCCAACCACTCCTTAACCGAGTCCATAGATTTGTGTACAAGGCCATCTTCTAAACCGATACCCGCCATGCCGCAGAAGCCTTGCGATTCGATAAAGATTTTGCCTTCTTCGCACTCGTTACTACCGATTTTCTTGCCGTAGTAATCGTAAGCACGTAAGAACCACTCGCCGTCCCAACCGTCTTTTTTCACAGCGGCAATCATGTTGTCGACGTGAACTTGCGCTGCGGCCGCTTCTTCGGCTTTACCGATTTGTTTGCACAGCTTGATGTATTCGTTGCCGTACAACACAAACTGGCCCGCAATCATTAAAGACTCAGCGGTGCGGCCTTTTTTGTTACTTGAGGTTTGGAATGAATCGTTGGGGTTATCGCTGAAACAGTTAAGGTTCAAGCAATCGTTCCAGTCGGCGCGGCCAATTAAAGGCAGGCCGTGCGGACCCAAGTTATGAACGGTGTGCATAAACGAACGCTTCAAATGCTCGAAGTGTGTGGTCGCTTTGCTCTCGTCGTTATCGTAGGGCACCATTTCGTCAAGAATGCTGTAGTCGCCAGATTCTTTGATGTAGTCGGACGTTGACAGGATTAACCACAATGGATCGTCGTTAAAGTCGCCGCCCACATTGGCGTTACCGCGTTTGGTTAAAGGCTGGTACTGGTGATACGCCGAGCCATCTTCAAACTGGGTCGACGCAATATCAATAATACGTTCACGCGCGCGCGAAGGCACTTGATGCACAAAGCCGATTAAATCTTGGTTGGAGTCACGGAAACCCATGCCACGGCCAATACCGGTTTCGAAGAACGACGCCGAGCGACTCATGTTAAAGGTCACCATGCACTGGTATTGGTTCCAGATATTCACCGAGCGGTCAATACGCTCGTCACCTGTTTGAACATTGATGGTGCTTAACAAGCCCGTCCAGTAATCAGACAGTTTTTGTAATTCGGCTTCTACTTTGGCGTCGGTATCAAAACGGGCCATTAAGGCTTCGGCAGGCGCTTTATTGATAACGGCTTTGCTTTCCCATTTATCTTCGGGTTTTACTTCGATATAACCCAAGGTAAATACAAAGCTTTTTTCTTCGCCGGGCGCCAATTCCACTTCAATGTAATGCGAGGCGCAAGGCGACCAGCCATGAGCTTCTGAATTGCGTGGTTTGCCCTCAAAGACGGCGTCTGGACGATCGAAATCGTTGTAGGTACCTTTCCAAATATCGCGATCGGTATCAAAACCATTGATCGGCGCATTCACGTTGTAAAACGCGTAATGGTTGCGACGCTCTTTGAATTCGGTTTTGTGATAAATGGTTGAGCCTTTCACTTCAACTTCGCCAGTAGAGAAGTTGCGCTGCAGGTTTTGCATGTCGTCTTCCGCGTTCCATAAACACCATTCGATGAACGAGAAAAACTTGAATTTTTTAGGCGCACTGCTGGTGTTTTTAAGCTTAACGCGTTGGATTTCTGCCCAAGTACCCAGCGGAATAAATTGTGTAACTTCAGCAGCGATACCATTGCGCTCACCGGCGATTTTGGTATAGCTCATACCATGGCGGCAGCTGTAGCTATCGAGCTCGGTTTTGGTGGGCTTCCAGCCTGGATTCCAAACATCGCCGCCATCATTGATGTAGAAGTATTTACCGCCGTTATCAACAGGTACGTTGTTGTAACGGTAACGGGTTAAGCGACGGAACTTGGCATCTTTATAAAAGGTATAACCACCGGCAGTGTTAGATACCAAGCTAAAGAAGTCCTCGTTACCCAAGTAGTTGATCCATGGGTATGGGGTTCTTGGGTTGGTGATAACGTATTCACGCGCTTTATCGTCAAAATGACCAAACTTCATAGATAGCTCCGTAGCATTTATCTTTATTTAAAATAAGAAGAGACGAGGAGACTCCGCGCCGTCATTGCGCACGCCAAGTATCGAAGGTCTGAAAGGGGAAAACTAATGCGAACAGCCGACACTAATTCTGCGGCGCCACTTTAATTGATGCCTTTGGCCGCTTCAATGGGTCAGGCGGGCATAGTTCAAAAAACTTAAGTTTATTTTGACTATTAGACGACGAATGACTGCCAGCAGAACCTCCGAGCCAACTTTTCCACAACATCCCCAAAAAAAACAACACGATCCACAGTGCAAAATAAAGCATCATGCGAGCACCAAAAATGGGCAAGAAAATACAATTCGAAATACGGAAGGCGCTCAACAAGCCCACCCCAAAAATACAATGGTCAACATTGGTGCAGTTGGCGATCAAAAAAACCCAAAAAAGAATTTAAATCGCGATATACAACAAAAACCAAAGTCCCCTAAATGCACCCCACCGGCATCGATTTTTCACTTAAACACACGGAAAATCAGCCATTACAGCCCACCAAGCAATTCCATAAGAAGGTAAAAAGTGATATGTTCCCCGCCCGCTCGGGTCGCGCGTGGGCGCACCGTCGAGCCAACTTTTTTATTAGATTTTACCCAACGTAAACCGAGCAGCTGGTGCATTACCGCGCACCACAATAATCCACCTTCACCAAGGCACCTTCGGACCATTATGAAACCTTTATCAGACATCGGCCTCATCGGCCTCGCCGTTATGGGCGAAAACCTCATTTTGAACATGGCCAGCAAGGGCTTTACCGTTACTGCCTATAACCGCTCTACCGATAAGGTGGAAAACTTCATTAACGGACGCGCAAAAAATCAAACCATTCGCGGCGCCTACTCGGTTGAAGAGCTGGTTCAATCATTGGAGAAACCCCGCAAAATAATGATTATGGTGAAAGCAGGCGCACCGGTTGACGCCACTATCGAATCGTTGATTCCCCACCTCGAAAAAGGCGACATCATTATTGATGGCGGCAACACCCATTACCCCGACACCATTCGCCGCGAAAAGTACTTAGCCGCAAAAGGTATTTATTTTGTTGGTGCAGGTGTTTCTGGTGGTGAAGAAGGTGCATTAACTGGCCCCTCAATTATGCCCGGTGGCTCGTTAGAAGCTTGGCAATTTGTTAAGCCTATTTTCCAAGGTATTGCCGCAAAAGTAGACGACGGATCACCCTGCTGCGATTACGTGGGCGAAAACGGCGCTGGCCACTTTGTAAAAATGGTTCACAACGGCATCGAATACGGTGACATGCAATTATTGTGTGAAGCCTACCAAGTCATGAAAGAAGTCGTTGGTCTGAACGCTGACGAAATCCACGAAGTGTTTGCCGCCTGGAACAAAACCGAACTGGACTCTTACCTCGTTGAAATTAGCCGCGACATCATGGCTTATAAAGACGAATACGGTGAGCCACTGGTTGAAAAAATTCTCGATACCGCCGGCCAAAAAGGCACCGGAAAATGGACGGGCGTTATTGCACTTGATTTAGGTGTACCGCTCACACTTATTGCTGAATCTGTATTTGCACGCTGCATCTCGGCACTTAAAGATGAGCGAGTGATTGCCTCAAAACTTATTCAAGGGCCCGTTAAGTCGTTCACTGGCGACAAAGTGGCCTTTATCGAAGATCTTCGTCAAGCCGTGCTGGCCTCTAAAATTGTTTCTTACGCACAGGGTTACACCTTAATGCGCGAAGCCGCGAAAGAGTTTGGCTGGAACTTAAACTACGGCGGCATCGCACTGATGTGGCGTGGCGGCTGTATCATTCGCTCTGCATTCCTAGGCGACATCAAAAAAGCCTTCGACAAAAACCCAGAACTCAGCAACTTGCTGCTGGACGACTACTTCAAAGACGTCGTGACCAAAGCACAAGCTGGCTGGAGAAACGTAGCCTCCACGACCATCATGAACGGGGTACCAACACCTTGCTTGATGGCGGCGCTTAACTACTTCGACGGCTACCGCACCGCTCGCTTGCCAGCTAATTTACTGCAAGCGCAACGCGACTACTTTGGTGCTCACACCTACGAGCGCACCGACAAACCACGCGGTGAGTTCTTCCACACCAACTGGACAGGTCGTGGCGGCAATACCTCCTCTTCAACTTACAACGCGTAGGCTTTAATAAGCCGATGTAAACGCTAAACATTAAAAAAGGGAGCCTTGGCTCCCTTTTTTAATGTTTTCAACTCTCATCTTATTAACCGCGAATTTTGTTATAAATCCGCGTTATCGCTCCCTTTTTTAATGTTTTCAACTCTCATCTTATTAACTGATGTGTAAACCTCTAACTAACCACACCTAGCTTAACAGCCCAAGGCAATAAATCCTTCACATCCTCGCTCGCTTTTCGCTTCGGCAATTCCGTTAATAAATACTCAATATAGTGGCGTGGCTCTAAGCCATTAACTTTTGCGCTTTCAATGATCGAATACAAATTAGCACTCGCATTAGCACCGCTGGTGGTGGCGCTAAATAGCCAGTTTTTGCGGCCAATCACAAACGGTTTTATGGCGCGCTCCGCGCGATTATTATCGTACTTTGAGTTTATATATGGCATTAGATTTCCTTTAACCCTAACTCTTTCTGTGAATCCAATAATTGGGACCTTGTAGCGCTAAGGTGATTTTTTGAGAAGCGAAATAATTCACATGCAAACTCACAGTTTTCAAGATCAAGCAAATCAATTTTGTTAACCGGTGGTTGCTGATTTTTAAGGGCATCTTCCGCGTGTTCGTTCCAATTATTGGTGGTGGCCACAATAATGCGGCGGGTAAACGGCTTTTTGCCGGATGCGGTAAAGAAGCTGTCTATGTCGCGCTTTTGTACGCGGTAATCTTCTGCATAGCATTTGCATTGAATGGCGTGGTATTCGTTGGTGCCTTGGGTTTTGGCTACAAGGTCTATACCGGTATCGCGGGCATCTATACCCTGCTCTTTTGCCCAATCGCTATAGAGTCATACATCGCTGTATAAATCGGCATAGATGGCTTCAAAACGGAAATAGGTGCGAATGAGTTCTTCAAAGTAGGCGCCTTTTTCGCGTTCAGATTGCGAGGCTTGGCGGTAGCTATCCAATAGCTTTTGTAGGGCTGTCATTGTCTTGGTGCATCCTATAGCGACTTTTTATTGCCGCGAAGATTACAGCAAATGCCCAGCTTTGTAAGTGGTTGGAAGCCATGAGGATTTAAGCGTGTTTATTTGTTAGGCGTGCTTATTAAAAGTGCCAGCAATCACATTGCCGCCCTTCGCTTGCAGCTTGAGCACATCTAAATAATCCGCCCATTTTTGCATCATGTCTTTGCGTTGCTCTAGATGTTTGGCGATATCAACATAGACAGCCACTGGCATGTCCAAACCATAATATCCCCTCTAAACGAAATTCCCGCCCATCAAAGAGAAGCACAAAAGCATGCACGGGCAATCTGGTATTGAATTTACCTATGGCTGCCCTCAAATAGCAGAGCCCAATAAAAACATAGCAACCTACCTCGCTGATCACCCCCGGTGACAGCCGCCAAGGTGGGAACTCGCGCCAAAGCGCTTGGTCTAGGGGCCGCCAAACAGGGCGAGCCACTTTAGACACCATCCTTTGCGCTGGCCCTGCTGACTTAATCACTTCAATAGGATGCACAACACTATGTCCAGTACGTCTACAACCCAAATTGCCATTGCCGCTGTTAAAACTTGGTTAAACGCGCAGATTGTTGGCCAGCCCGCGCTGGTAGATCGCTTATTGATTGCGCTGCTTGCCGATGGCCATTTATTGGTTGAAGGCGCGCCCGGTTTAGCCAAAACAAAGGCCATTAATACCCTCGCTAAGGGAATTGAAGCCGACTTTCACCGTGTGCAGTTCACCCCCGATTTATTGCCCTCGGATATCACCGGCACCGATATTTACCGCCCCGAAACCGGTGAATTTACGTTTCAACCCGGCCCGATTTTTCACAATCTTGTACTCGCCGACGAAATCAACCGTGCGCCTGCCAAGGTGCAATCGGCCTTGCTAGAAGCCATGGCCGAGCGTCAAATCAGCGTGGGTAAAGCTACCTACAAACTGCCCGAGCTGTTTATGGTGATGGCGACCCAAAACCCCATCGAACAAGAAGGCACCTACCCATTACCCGAAGCCCAACTCGACCGCTTTTTAATGCACGTTAAAGTCGATTACCCCGACCTTACCGCCGAGCGCGAAATCCTGCGCCTTAACCGCAGCGAAGCCCGCAAAGACCCTATTGTTCAGCCCGAGATTATCAGCCAAAAAACCTTATTTGATGCCCGCGACGAAGCCTTAGGCTTATATATGGCCGAAAACGTTGAGGAATATTTGATTCAATTAGTGGGGGCAACCCGCAAACCAGCGGCCTACGATGCGCAGCTAGCTAAGCATATTGAATATGGCGTGAGCCCACGCGCAACCATCAGCCTCGACCGCTGCGCCCGTGCGCATGCGTGGTTGGAGGGTAAAGATTACGTGAGCCCCGATAATATTCAGGCGGTAATACACGATGTGTTTAGGCACCGTTTATTGTTGAGTTTTGAAGCCGAAGCGGCGGGCATCACGCCCGATCAAGTGATTGATAAGATCATCAACTTAGTCCCTGTAGGCTAAACCCTGTTTAATAATGCCAGCTCTCGCACTATCCATTAATACTTAACAAACGGCTCGCGCGGGCCGCTTAAGGTCAAACATCTAATTGTCGAATTTAAGGGATGCTATGCCTGTTAACCCTGCTAAGCCAGCTAGCGATACCAGTGCCCAAGACTTGGCCAATGGTTTGATTTATTGCCAAGCCGAAGACTTGTTTGCACTCAAACCGCTGGGCCAAAAACTGCAATTAGAGCAAACGCGCACCAGCCACTCGATGATGGCGGGCGTAATTCGCACGCGCTACAAAGGGCGCGGCATGAGCTTTGCCGAAGTACGCCCCTATCAAGCCGGTGACGATATTCGCACCATTGATTGGCGCGTGACCGCCCGCACCCAAACGCCCTACACCAAACTCTTTGAAGAAGAGCGCGAGCGGCCGGTGTATCTACTGATCGATATGCGCTCGTCGATGTTTTTTGGCAGCCAGCATCAATTTAAATGCGTCTATGCCGCGCGCATGGCCACCGCCATTGCGTGGGCCGCATTGGCCAAAGGCGACAATATTGGCGCGATGATTTTAAGCGACCACGGCGAATGGGACTTGCGCCCCAAGCGTGGCAAAAATGCGGTGCTGGCGTTAATTAATGCGTTAGTCGAGGCTAATCAGCGCTTAAGTAACCCCGCCGCGCCGTCTGGCCGCAGTTTGCAAGGCTTTTTAGACGATGCCAAACGCATAGTGCGCCCGGGCGCCAAGGTGTATGTCCTTTCCGATGCGCATGATCATGCCGAAGGTAATATCAATTCGGTGCTGTGCACGCTCGCGCGCCATGCCGATATTACCTTTATTCATATCTACGACACCTTAGAAGCCCAGTTACCCAGCAAAGGCTGGTTTAGCGTGTCCGATGGTTTTGAGCGTACACAAGTGAATGGCCGCACCATAAGCCAACGGTTTAAAGATCACTTTACTGCCAGCCAAGCCGCCATTGCCGGTGCGCTTACGCAGTCGATGTCACTCGGTTTATCGGCACCCGTTGGGCCAGATCTGGAAGGTTGGTTAATCGATACCTTTGGCAAAGGCCGCACAAAACGCAAAAGCGCACCCACAATGACGACAGCCAACCGCACGGAGGCCAAATAATGGCGCCAACACTGATGAATAATCTGGCGAGCTCTGCCCTAAATGCCGTGCAAGCCAGCCCTCAACTCGCACAACCCAACCCGCAACTCGCTCAGTTAAAGGCCCAAATGGCGGATATTATCGAGCCTTCGGCCATTAGTTTTTGGCCCTTAGCATGGGGTTGGTGGGTATTGATGGCGGGCGGAATTATCGTTTTGGGGGCGGGTTTTTATTGGCTGCGTTTGCATCAAAAAAACAACGCTTACCGCCGCCACGCCTTAGCGCAACTCAAGAGCATTCGGGATTTTGATAATCGCCACCAGCAAGCCAAAGCCTTAATGGTATTGACCAAACGTGTTGCGCTAGCGGCCTGCCCTAGCGAGCGCGAGCAAATCAACCGTTTAAGTGGCGCCGCTTGGCTGCAATGGCTGAATAATCACAGCAAAAAACCCTTGTTTACCGACGATGTGGGCGAGCAATGGCAGGCCAATCTTTATCGTCCCAACAACGATCCCGCCGATGCCGCCTTAACCGAGCGCTGCAAACACTGGATTGCCCAACACCGCGATACGCCCTCGACACTTTCGACGCCAACGTCTCCAATACTGCAAACATCGCAAAACGATGACGAAACGCCAACCGCATTCAACGATTCAACCCCATCAGCCATGCCCGCAACACCAGGAGCCAACCATGTTTGAGCTGGCTACTCCTTGGCTGTTGCTGGCGCTACCGCTGCCGGTGTTGGTGTATTTTTTAGTGCCCAAAGCCAGCGTTGAGCAAACCGCCCTTAAGGTGCCTTTTTACCAAACCCTGCACCAAATGGCGGGCGGGCGCCGCCACAGCGCGCAACACTCAATGCTGCAACGGGCATTGGCCGTGGCCTTGTGGTTACTCGTCGTCTTTGCCGCCGCGAGGCCGCAGTGGGTTGGCGAGCCGATTCCACTGCAAAACGAAGGGCGTGATTTGCTGTTGGCCGTGGACTTATCCGGCAGTATGGAAACGCAAGACATGCTCTACCGAGGCCGTAATTTGCCGCGTATTGATGTGGTTAAAGCGGTGATTGGCGAGTTTGTCGAGCAACGTAAAGGCGACAGGCTAGGGCTGATTTTGTTTGGCGACAATGCCTATTTACAGGCGCCACTGACCTTTGATTTAAAAACCGTTAAACAATTAATGGACGAAGCGCAGCTGGGTTTTGCAGGCCGCAAAACGGCGATTGGCGACGCAGTTGCGCTCGGGATTAAACGCCTACAAGCGCGTCCCGAAAGCGCGCGCGTATTAATTTTATTAACCGATGGCGCCAATACCGCTGGCGAAATTCAACCACGCCAAGCCGCCGATCTCGCCGCCATCGCGGGTGTAAAGATCTACACCATTGGTGTAGCCAGCGATCAAGAAATCGACACAGGCATGGGCTTTTTTTCGCGCTCAACCCAAAAAGGCTCCGACGATCTGGACGAAGGCGCGCTTAAGTACATCGCCGAAAAAACCAACGGCCAGTATTTTCGCGCCCGCGATATGGACGACCTCAGCGGCATTTACGCAACGCTCAATAAGATTGAAACCATCCGGCAAGACGAGCGTGTTTTTCGCCCCATTCAATCGCTTTTTCATTGGCCTTTGGGTTTGGCGCTGGGCATGAGTTTTTTACTGACTTTACTGCGCTTAGGTTTTATTAGCCTGCCTGCGGCCCGTACTGGCCCCGCGATTAAAGGAGATAAATAATGGCTGGATTAAACGACTTCCATTGGCTAAGACCCGAATGGCTATTGGCCATAGTGCCTGTGCTGATATTGCTAGGTTTACTGTGGCGCAGCCATTATCAAGGCCAGCAATGGCATAAATACATTAACGCCGCGCTCTTGCCCACCTTGCTGCAGGGCGGCACTAGCCGCAAAAGCCGCGCGGTATTAGTGGCTATTGCGGTGTGCTGGCTGGCGGCTTGCGTCGCTATGGCGGGGCCGGTTTGGCAAAAACAACCCATGCCCGTGGTGCAAAATACCGAAGCGCTGGTGATTGCCTGGGATTTATCGCCCTCCATGCTCGCCAAAGACATTACGCCCTCGCGCCTCGACCGCGCGCGGCTCAAAATTATCGACCTGTTAAAAACACGCGCCGATGGCCAAACCGCGCTAATCGCCTACTCCGGCGAGGCTTACACGGTTACACCGCTCACCGACGATATTCAAACCATCATCAACCTACTCCCTGCCTTGGCACCTACAACACTACCGAGCGTAGGCAGCAATCCCGAGATGGCATTTACCCAAGCCAACGAGCTGCTTAAACAAGCGGGCGTTAGCCACGGCCATATTCTTATGTTGACCGACGAAATCACCCCAGAAGCCATGGATAATATGAGCGGCCCCATCAAAAACAGCCCGCATCAATTAACGCTGTGGGGCATTGGCACCACAGAGGGCGCGCCTATCCCCTTGCCCAAAGGCGGTTTTGCTAAAGATGGCACAGGCGCGATTGCCGTCGCCAAATTAAACGAAGTGGAGCTGCAACATTTTGCCAGCCAGATGGGCAGTTACTACGTGCCCGTCGTAACCGATAACTCGGACATCACCACCTTGCAAAGCTTATTAGTCACGCCCAAAACCAAAGAGAACACCCAAGCCACCGACCGTTTATTTGACCAGTGGTTAGAACAAGGTTATTGGCTAATTTGGCTATGCCTGCCCCTACTGGCCTTTGGTTTTAGGCGCGGCTGGCTGATGGTGGCGCTGGTGGCAATGCCACAACTGATGCTGCCCAAAACCGCCGAGGCCAGCCCGTTAGATCATGCTTTTAGCACGCCCGATCAAACCGCCAACAAGGCGTACCAAAATCAAGATTACGAACAAGCCGCTAAAACCTTTGAACAGCCCGACTGGCAAGGCGCCGCGCTCTACCGCAAAGGCGATTACGCCGAAGCCGCCAAAGCCTTTGCCAAAGACGATAGTGCCCAAAGTGATTACAACCGTGGCAATGCCGAGCTGCTCGCCAATAATCTTGATAACGCAATAAAAGCCTACGACGAAGCGCTCAAAAAACAGCCCGACTTTGCCGAAGCTAAAAAGAACAGCGAACTCGCCAAGGCCATAAAAAAACAGCAAGAAGAGCAGAAAAAACAAGATCAGGACAAACAAGGTCAAAACAAAGATCAAGATCAAGATCAAAACAAAGATCAAGATCAAAAAGACCAGAACCAAGACGATCAGCAGAACCAAGACCAAGATCAGAAAGACCAAGACAAAAAAGACCAACAACAAAAACAAGATCAAAAAACTAACGATCAAAAGCAGGACGAAAAAAACCAGCAAGCGCAAAAAGATCAACAAAGCGGCTCATCCAGCCAAGGCAGCACTTCCAGCACGCAGGCACAAGGCCAAGATCAAAGCTCCAGTCAAGCGAGCAGCCAAAGCGCCGAACAAGCCGGTGAAATGGCCAGCAGCAGCGCCACTAGCGATGAGGAAAAAGAACAACAAGCCCAAGCGTTAGCGCAAGACGCGCAAGAACCCTTAACCGAAGAGCAACAAAAACTTGAACAAGCCCTGCGCAAGGTGCCCGACGACCCCGCCGGATTATTGCGCGAAAAATTTAGATATCAATACCGCGAGCGCCAGCAATCTTTAGGCGGTGGTTACGATCAAACGGGACAGGCAGAGCAACGATGGTAAATACAGTGGCAAGTACGATGGTAAATACGACAATATTGACGACTCAGCGCAGGCTAAAACCGCTGTTATTGCTAATAAAATCGCTATGGCTAAAAACATCGCTATGGCTTTGCATGGCTATTGGCGCGGTGCTGTGGGCGGCTTCCCCCGCGATGGCACAAGAACGCTTAACCGCCACGCCCGACCGCACCACTATGGCCGAAAACGAAACCCTTACACTCACAGTACGGCTCGAAAATACCAGCCGTAGCGCCAGCCCCGACTTTGGGCCGCTCACCACTAATTTTGAGGTGCTTGGCAACCATCAAACCAGCCAATACATGAATAACAACGGCCAGGTAACAAGCTATGTGCAATGGACCGTGACGCTAGCGCCCAAACAAACTGGCAAGTTGTTGATTCCACCACTGAGCGTAGGCGACACCCAAAGTCAACCAATAACAATCAACGTGAATCCCGCCGCGCAACAAGCGCGCGGCACCCAAGCGGCGTTTTTAGAGACCTCCATTTCCAACCACGATATTTTTGTACAACAAGAATTCACCATCACGGTAAAACTCTATGTGAGCGAAAACATCCTCGACTTTAATGCCGAAAGCTTTTCCGTCGCCAATGCCGATATCGAAGAATTGCCGCGCTCGCAATATCAAACCACCATTGGCCATTCCGTCTACCAAGTGTACGAGCTACGTTTTGCGGTCACACCGTCGGCCAGCGGCCCGCTGGAAATCCCGAGCTATTTATGGACACTGCAAACCAGCAGCATGCCCGCCAGCCGTTTTGGTTTTAATCAAGGCAACCCTAATTTGCACCGTTTAAAAACCGAAGCCTTTAGCTTAAACGTAAAAGCGCGGCCCGATAATTACCCCGCCAACGCACCTTGGCTGCCCGCGCGCGAACTCACACTTGCCGCCAACTGGAGCCAAAATCCACCACGTTTTACCGTGGGCGAGCCCATTACCCGCAATATCACCCTAACGGCTAAAGGCTTGAGCGGTGATCAACTACCACCTGTTAGCCTCAACCTCAACGAGACCGACTTTAAGGTGTACCCAGACCAACCCAAAATAGAAACCGGAACAAACGGAGAAGGTAAATATGGCAGCCGCAACCAAAGCATGGCGATTGTGCCTAACCGCGCTGGGCAGCTCACGCTACCCGCCGTCGAGGTGACCTGGTGGAATACCCAAACCAATCAGCTTGAAACCGCGAGTTTGCCCGCCGAAACCATCAACGTTCAGCCAGCCTTAGCCACTAAAGCCGGCCCTGCCACCGCTATTTTGCCGCCACAAACTACGCCGTTACCGCAAGCTGCATCAGCTACCAACAGCACAGGCGAACCAGTAATGGTGCAAACCGCCGGCTGGTGGCCTTGGGCCTGTGCCGCATTACTTATTTTGAATGCCGTGCAATTAGCGCTGTGGCTGCAAGCGCGCAAACCTAAAACAGCGCGCAGACAAATAACCGCGCCAAGTGCTTCGCCACTGGCGGGCGCTATTAGCGCCGCTAAAAACAACAATGCGCAAGCTTGCCATCAAGCCTTAAGGCAGTGGGGCCGTAACTATCACCCCCACGCCAGCCTGCGCCAAGCACTACAAGATGCAGGTGCCAATAGTGCGTTATTAATGGAATTAGATGGGCTGGATGCATTTTTATTTAAGGCCGCCACCGCCGAAGTCTGGAATGGTCAAACCTTGGCGCAGCAACTGGGCAGCCTTGCGCCCAAGGCCCGTGCAGAGAATCAAACCAATATGGCGAGCCTCTATCCGGTTTAAATTATTCAGTGAGGGCTTTGCATAAAAGTGAAAGTAGCGGCCAGCACCGCTTGCTCAATTTGTCTTTTGTTCAAAGTTTTTAAAGTATTTAACCGCTAGGCCCTAGCAAACTATTTAAAACTGGCACCCTCTAGGGCCTAGCCGTAAAATGGCCGCCCTTTTGTACTTTTACTTTAGTGCCTCTACTTTTTTTAATGCCTCTACCCTGCAGATTGCAACGGGATACTCTTATTTATGCGCTTTACATCATTCAGCTTATGGCTTGCTCTTACCGCCACGCTTACCGCCACTACCGGTTGCGGCAATAGTAAAAAAACCACCGAAAACTTACCGCCACTCGACTTGCCACCCATAGTACAAGGCCCCGCCAATCCCGTAAGCTACGCCGAAGGTGAGCTACTCAACGGCTTTGCGTTTGCCAACGATGCCAGCAACAACCGCATCATCATCGCGGATGCCGCACGCGGCATTATGGCTGTTGATGCCACCACTAAAGCCGTGAGCGTTTTAATGCCGCTCGGCCAGCAAAACACGGCTGATACTGTTTACCTGCAAAAAGTCACCGACATTGCATTGAATGAAGCCCAAAACCTGCTTTATGTTTTAGATACTGGCGCCAAAAAAATCTTCACACTAGACCTTACGACTAACGTCTTAAGTGTGATTGCCAAAGCCACCGATTTTACGATTGGCGAAAAATTTATATGGTCTGCGCCCACCAAAATTGTGTTTGATAAAACTCGCCAACGACTGCTGATTGCTGATGCGAGTGGTTTACAAAATGCCCCCAACCCAATCACCGCTTTTAACGCTTTTGCGCTTTATGCTTATTCGTTAGAAACCAAAGCCATTAGCGTGGTAATGGAAACCGAAAACCTAGCCTCGCCGTTACTGTTCCGCTCCATTCAAAGCGTGTATCTGGATGAAATAAACAACCGCATTTTCACCAGCGGTGTTTCCTTCCCCACTGGTACTGCTACCACGGCAGTGCAGTCTGTGGACATAATTAGCCTAACAGATTGGAGCCGTAAACCGCTCTTTATAGGCACTACAACCATACCAACAAGCAACCAACAACACGCCGCCACCTACAGCAATGCATCGAATACCGTCTACTTTCTCGAAAGCAACTCAGGCAATATTCTGTCCATCGATTTAGCAGACACAAACCCAAAGCTTAACTACAAAATTCTCGTCAACAACAACCTTAAGCAGGATTATTCACTCTTAACACCCACCGCACTTACGCAAGTAAACGACGCATTTTGGGTTTATGATCGTAGCGCCAAAACAGTATTCAGTGTCGACAAAGCGACGGGCACGCGCAGCATTGTCTTTAATGGCGCACCGATTACTCCTTCAGTATTTAGCCGTCCAATATTTCCCACCGCTCTGGGTATCGATCCTTACGACAAAAGCCTCTTTATCTCTGATGCAATGATCATTCAGCGCGATGCTTTAACACTTACCGATAGCGGTTTTGGCAAATACGCCTTCACTGTAGATTTAACGGGCATCACCGGCCTAGAGCGTACACTCACTGCACCTGCCGAAGGCGAAACCATCGCACCGATTACCATTAGCGAACCTAAAATTCTGTTAAGCCAAATCACGCCGTTGGGTGCATTAATTACTTTTAATGAAATATTTGAAAAAGAAACCAATAACGAATTAGTGCGCAATGTTTACCTCAGCGCTTTTTACAAGCGTGCCGCAGCTGCCAGCAAAGCCGTACCGCTGAATACTTATGTCAGTGAGGGGCTCACCCGCATACTCGATTTATCGGTTTATTTTAGCGGTATAAATTCAACCAATATTGCCAACCAAGTGACCGATTTTGCCGCCAGCGACAGCGAGATTTTAATAATCCTAAACGGCAATCAGCTACGCCTACTTAACTACGTAACCACCGATAACGACGAAAAAATTAAATTTGTTGGCGACATGGGGCCATACACACCCGCAAAAGTCAGTGGCGCAACCATCAACCCGAATAATGGAGAGTTTTTACTGATGGATGTGCAGCACGATGCGTTATTGGGTTTAGGTTTTGATGATAAAAAAGTACCGACCCTACGCGCTATCAGTGGCCGCGAAACCGCTAGCGATAACTTTTTGGCTGCCCCTTCTGGCTTGGCTTTTAACGCCACCACCAATACCGCTTACACCTTCGAAAACCAAAGTAAGTCAGTCATCGCCATTGATGTCACCAATGGTAAAAGAACCCGCCTAAATAGCGCTGTTAACTATATTCAAACGGGCGGCAAAATTGCGCTGAGTGCCGACAATAAAAAGCTGTACATTATTGATTCCAGCGTACGCCGTATTGTTGAATTTGATCTTGCTAGCCACGAGCAACGCTGGATAGATAGGTTTTAACGGCAGCGCAAAACTTAAGTGCCTATAAACCTAGAAACCGCCGTTGAATCACCAAAGTCTGCGCAACCCCTTGACGCGCCTAGCAAAGGTTAAAAATTTGAACAACCAATAAGGTTGCCCAGCATTTTTAACACTCACTATTCACATCAAGGGCTTACACATCTTTTTGGCGCTCAACTGAGGTTTCTAGGACAAATAAAAAAGCCTCGAAATTCGAGGCTTTTTTATTTCCGCAAAGAATCACACCTCATTTCCCAATGAGCGATTTAATGCCACCCAAGGCCGCTTGCCCATTAAACGGCTTAATAATCCAACCCTTAACACCTGCGGCTTTACCGCGCTCTTTCATGCTGGGGTCGCTTTCAGTGGTTAGCATAATAATCGGAAGCGAACTATTACCACCGGCACGCACTTTTTCACACATGGTTAAACCATCCATGCGCGGCATATTCACATCACAAATCACCAACTTTAAGCCTCTATCGGCTTGGATTTTGCCAAGACCATCCTGGCCATCACACGCCGTATCGACATTAATACCTTGCGCCGCTAAAAAACTACTCACTTCATTGCGAACGGTTGCCGAATCGTCAACCACTAATACTTCAGCCATTTTCCTGCCCTCCATAAGGCGCTATTAACGCTCATCAAAAAATCTAAATAAAAAATCTAAATAAAAAATCCAAACAAAACACACTACAAAAACCTCCAAAAAAACAGACTAAAAAAACTCAAGCTCCCCCACGCCCTCTTGCTCGGAAAAGGTGGTTTCGGGTAAATCTAAAACTAAATCGGTATCGCTATACACATAAATACTGCCCGCGATTAGAGCTTTTCCTTGGTCGCAAAACTGCACATGGTGGCTGCTTTTTAAGTTTTTAGAATGCATATCGGACATGGCCGTCATTTGCGATAACACATAAGGCGTCGACATGCCTAAACAATCAAAAGCTTCGTGACAAAGCCGTTTTGCCTCTCCGCAAAAACGATTACCCATTTCTAAAAAAAAAGCATCAACAGTTTCATAGTTTTGATTATTACTAGTCACTTGACTATTGTCTTGGCTCGACTGCTTAACCAAACCCACCATTTGATCATTATTTTTATAGTGCACAATAAAAATAATACGAAAATTCATTCCCGACACAGTTAACATAATGCGTTTAAACGCGTCTGATTTTAAAATAGCTTCATCGGCTTTTAACTCTGCAAGTGAACCTGCCGCCAGAATATTACTGGCCGTCGAGCGCAAGCCATAACTTAATACTCGGCCAAAAGATTCTTGTGTCGACACAGAAAAAGTCATGGCTTACCTCAGTGCGTAATCTGATTCAAGCGGCTAGAAATATTATTGATAGCCGTTAAAATAAGCTGGCTACTGGCTTGAATATCTTGAAAGGTAGAAATAGTAATTACCTCATTTTTAGAAAGGTGCGACTTATATTCATTATTTAAATCTTCCGATTTAACTGCGAGCGAGCGCACCTCATCAGCAACGACCGAAAACCCTCGCCCATACTCACCCGCTCGAGCCGCCTCAATACTGGCATTTAACGCCAAAATAATGGTTTGTTTTACGATAGTGCTAAAGCCTTCGTTTTGAGCTTGCATCATTTTATTGTGGTCAATTAAGGTGGTTAGCTCGGCATTCCAGCGTTCAAACGTCAGCAGTAAATCTTTTAGACGGGTCATCTCTTTAATTAATCCTTTTAATAAATCACCATTACCCTGCGACTTCATTTGCCACTGGCGAAGCTCATCTTGATGATGAGTAAGGCTTGATCGCTCGTCATCCAAACGCTGTTTTAAATGGTAGATTTCAGCATCCATTTCTTTATGCTGACGATGTGATGATTCAAGCGCTGCATCACGCTCGTGACAAAAATATGACATATCCCGCAATAACTTATCGCGTTCGACCGTTAAAGTATTAATGCTTTTTTTAGATTCATGCGCTGTATGTTCATATAACACGCAAGCCGCGCGTAACCGCGAATTAACGACACCTAAATAGATAACTGCGATCACTAATACAAACACAGTTGCAAATAACGAATACAACATAGGAAAAACCATTTGTAATGATAAAAATGTTGGCGGTGGAAAATATCCAATAACTAAAGACCGCAACCATAAAAATTTTTATAGCTATAAAAACAGTTAAATCTATAACTTAATTTTTTGTTATATACAGGCGTTGCTATAACTAATTACAGCGATAAAAAGAGGCGCTGTAGAAACTTAATTGAAGTGTAGTTGAAAAAAACTGCTGTTTGGATTCAACATCAAAAAGCATAAAAAAACCGCTATTCTCTCGAACAGCGGTTTGGTAAAGAGGATCAACAACCTCAAAAGCTTTGCTGCCTTAAATTAACTTTCAAATAAGCCAGGTACCGATAAATAACGCTCGCCGGTATCGTAGCTAAAAATTAACACTCTTGAACCCTTAGCTATTTTTGGCAATGCATTTTTTAATGCCGCCAAACTCGCACCCGAAGAAATACCCACAAATAAACCCTCTTTGCGCGCGGCCAACTGGCACATTTCAAAAGCATCTTCCTCACTTACGCACAAGACGCCATCAAGCAACTCGGTTTTGAGCACAGCAGGAATAAAGCCAGCACCAATACCTTGTAATTTGTGGGGGCCTTTTTCGCCACCGCTAATCACGGGTGATTTTTCTGGCTCGACGGCCAACACGTTTAATTGCGGGAATTTGGCTTTAAGTATCTCGGCACACGCCGTAATGTGGCCGCCAGTACCTACACCCGTAATAATGTAATCCAAGCCATCGGGGAAGTCGGCCAAAATCTCCATGGCTGTAGTATCGCGATGAATAGCCACATTGGCGGGGTTTTCAAACTGCTGCGGCATCCACGCATTAGCGGTTTCGGCGACTAGCTCTTTGGCTTTGGCAATCGCGCCGCCCATGCCGAGCTCTTTGGGCGTTAAGACTAAATGAGCGCCGTAGGCTTTCATAACTTGTCGGCGCTCTATCGACATAGATTCGGGCATCACCAAGGTAATAGCGTAACCCTTAACGGCTGCCACCATAGCAAGGCCAATGCCGGTATTGCCCGAGGTGGGTTCAATAATGGTGGTATCGATTTTTAATAGACCGTCTTGTTCAGCTTGCTCGATCATCGCCAAAGCAATGCGGTCTTTAATGCTACTACCAGGGTTAAAACGCTCAATCTTCATCCACACTTCGATATCGTCATTAAAGAGCGTGTTTATGCGAATGTGCGGCGTATTGCCAATAGCCTCTAAAATCGACTGATATTTCATAAATTAAGCCTTTTCAAATAGTATTGATGTCATTTATGGCGTTCACTAATGGTAAAACCCGACTATTCTAACGTTCTTAAAGGCACGGTTCTAACACCCTTAGACTTTATCGAGAACCACAAAAGACTTTATCGAAAACCACAAAGGAAAAAGTCACCAAACAAGAACCTTTCTGGGCAATTGTTATCTCATCATTTGCCAGTTGTATCACTTTGATATATGTTTCAAAACCACGCAAAGACAAATATCAAGGCAAAGCGTAGAACACACAAGTCCTTATAAAAAGTCATTAAATTAGCATCAACGCGAGCTTACCCAATCACACCGCAAGAAAATTTAGCTGGGTCCACGCACATCTAGAGGTAGTATTTTGATCAAACACACTTTTGTTTCAGCCTGCATTTTAAGCTTGAGTCAATGGGCATTAGCTGTTCCTACGCAAACTTCTCAGGTGATCGAGCCCACTAAAATGCAATCAGTGACCACGCGTAAGCTGGTTGAAATGCTTAGCACTCGGCACTATCGCAATCAACCTGTCGACGATGCATTGTCGCAAGCGTTTCTCGAAAAGTACCTCGCCAACCTCGACCCTTCACGCATGTTCTTTCTTGCAAGCGACATTGAAGAATTTAACAAACACAAAAATAGCTTTGATGATGATTTAAAAAGTGGCGAGCTTGCCTATGGCTTTACCATTTATGAGCGTTATCGCCAACGCCTAACCGCGCGGCTAGAAAAGGTGATTAAAGATCTTGAGGACCCTAAACATATTTATGCATTTGATAAAGACGAACTGGTCGAAATCGACCGCGAAAAATCGCCTTGGCCAACCACAGCCAAAGAAGCCGACGATCTTTGGGACAAGCGTTTACGCCTGAGTATTCTCAACCAAAAACTTTCGGGTAAAGAGCCCGAGAAGTCGCGCGAAACTTTGCTCAAGCGTCACAAAAATCAACTGAATCGCGTATCGCAACAAAGCGCTGCCGACGTTTACGAATCGCTGATCAACTCCTTTACGCTGCTTTATGATCCGCACACCAATTATTTTTCGCCACGCACATCCGAAAATTTCAACATTAATATGTCGCTGTCGCTCGAAGGTATTGGTGCTGTTTTACAGTCAGAAGACGAACACACCAAAGTTGTTCGCTTAGTAGCCGGTGGCCCAGCGCACAAACAAGGTCAACTCAAACCCGCCGATAAAATTGTGGGCATTGGCCAAGGCGCCAATAGCGAAGTGACCGATGTGGTCGGCTGGCGATTGGATGAAGTGGTCGATTTGATTCGAGGAAAAAAAGACAGCGTAGTACGCCTAGAAGTATTGGATGAAGATGGCAAAACAAAATTTGTCGACATCAAACGTGACCAAGTCAAACTAGAAGACCAAGCAGCCCATAAAGCTATTTTAGAAATTGACGATAAAGGCGTTAAACAAAAAATTGGGGTAATTGATATTCCAGCGTTTTATATCGATTTTGACGCCGCCCGCAAAGGCGACCCCAATTATCGCAGCACCACCCGCGACGTCGCTCGTTTAGTCAGCGAATTAAAAGCCGATGGTGTTAGCGGTATTATTCTGGATTTGCGCAATAACGGCGGCGGCTCACTACAAGAAGCCACGCAGTTAACGGATTTATTTATCGATCAAGGCCCCGTTGTACAAATTCGTACCGCCGATGGCCGCGTAACCCGCGATAACCGCGCTTATTCCAGCGCGCTATACGATGGCCCTATGGCGGTACTCATTAACCGCTTAAGTGCCTCAGCGTCAGAAATTTTTGCGGGCGCCATTCAAGACTATCAACGCGGTTTAATTGTGGGCTCGCCATCGTTTGGCAAAGGCACCGTGCAATTGTTAACGCGCATGCCCGAAGGCGAATTAAAACTCACCGAATCAAAATTTTACCGTGTCTCTGGCGAAAGCACTCAACATAAAGGCGTAGTGCCCGATATGTATTTGCCCGAATTAATCGATATGGACGAAGTGGGTGAATCGGCTTACGACAACGCACTGCCTTGGGACACTATTCACGCCGCTGCACATGCAAAGTATTTTGATTTTAACGGCATATTGCCCGAGCTAAATAAAAAACATGATGCACGCGTAAAAATTGATCCCGACTTTATCTTTATTAAAGAACAGCTTGCGCTAAATGAAAAAAATAGCGAGCGCAAAACAATTTCACTTAACGAAAAAGTGCGCGACAGTGAAACCAAACAACTCGAAGCCGATGCCCTGGCCATTGAAAATAAGCGCCGTAAAGCCAAAAACGAAATCGTCTTTAAAGACATCAAAGCCTACAAAGATTACCAAGAGGCCGAAGAGGAAAAGCGCAACGCCAACTACGGCAGTAACGAAAGCCAAATTGACACTAAAGACGATGCCTTGCTCACAGAGACAGGTAAAATCTTGATCGATTTAACTGGTGCACTTAACAAACACCAAGTAGCGATACAAACACCACTGCAAAAAAATATTAGCGAGTAAAAAATTAATACTTAACATAAGCCACCTGCGGGTGGCTTTTTTATTGTTCGCAATAAATACCACTTTTTAATATTCAGGAATCGCCATGAAATGTATCTCATTTAACGTCAACAGCGTGCGCATGCGCTTGCATCAATTACAAAATGTCATCGACACCCACAACCCCGATGTTATTGGCCTGCAAGAAACTAAAGTCACAGATCCAGACTTCCCCATCGCCGATATTAATGGCATGGGTTATAACGCCATTTTTATCGGTCAAAAAACCCATTACGGCGTTGCCTTACTGATTAAAAATACGCTCGAATTTGACAGCATTGTTAAAGGTTACGACACGGATGATGATGGTGCGCAAAAGCGTTTTATTGGCGCCCGTATAAGTTTACCCTCCGGCCAAAAAGTGACGGTATTAAACGGTTATTTCCCGCAAGGTGAAAGCCAAGACCACCCGATTAAATACCCAGCAAAAGCCAAGTATTACCGCGATTTACAAAGCCATATTCAAAAATACCATACGCCAGGCGATAATTTAATTGTTATGGGCGACATGAATATTTCCCACACCGATCTGGATATCGGTATTGGCGAAGCCAACCGCAAGCGCTGGTTAAAAACCCTTAAATGCAGCTTTTTACCGGAAGAGCGCGAATGGTTAAACATGCTTTTAAGTTGGGGATTAATCGACACCTACCGACACCAAAACCCCACCAGCACCGATCGCTACAGCTGGTTTGATTACCGCAGTAAAGGTTTTGAAGATGAGCCCAAACGCGGTCTGCGCATTGATTTAATTTTAGCCAGCGCGCCATTAATAAAAACACTCAAAACTACCGGTATCGACTACATAACCCGAGGCATGGAAAAACCCTCCGACCACTGCCCTATTTGGGCCGAATTTACGCTGTAATTTATTAACCTCAACACTTCGGACAGTTATAGCCGAATAAAAAGGTAGGAGTCACAGGCAGGATTTGAGAAAATTTGGTTTCTGACATCAAAAATTCCGACCCCCTGCCTATGACCGATTTAGTAAATACTGTTTTAAACACAATGTCGCTTGGCTCACAGCACGCTGCGCAGTATCAGTATTCATTACCTCAATAGCGCCATCCCAATCGCACCCCATAGAGGTCGGGGTCATATCTTATAATTGACATTTTGTGAAATGTAAGGCCTGACCCCGTTGCCCCGAAAGCGCCGCCTGCACAATCCGTGGTGATAAAAACCTGCTGCAGCAATTGCTCGCGAATTTATTCGAAAATGCTCTGCAGCATCTTGAGGCAGGCTGCTGTGTTGAGGTGCGTGTCTATCGCCGTGGCGCGCATGTCATGCTGCAAATTGCCGATAACGGCCCCGGCATTCCCGCCAGCGAGCGCGCTCGCATCATCAAGCCCTTCCAGCGCCTCGACCCCTCGGGCAATGGAGGTGGTAGCGGCTTAGGTCTGGCGCTGGTTGCTGCCATAGCACACCTGCACGGTAGCGAGTTGCACTTACGCGATAGCTTCGATGCCACCACCAAGCCGCAACGCCATTCTGGATTATTGTGCGAGTTATCTTTTGAATGTGGTGTGTAGGCGCGCAGGATTTGTGCGGGTTTTAACCTAGGTTTCACATTCCAGCGACGTTTTAGTCACATGGGTGCTGTTAACCTCTCGGCGTTTCATCAACTAAATACGTCGATTCTTGGGGGAAGAGCAGTATGAACAGGCAATTGAGCAAAATGAGCAGGGTTTTGAGGCGGGTAGTGGGGGTGGCTTTGTCGGCACTCCTGATGGGTTTGCCACTGTTTGGATTTTCACTGTCTAGCCACGCAGCCGAGGCGCCCGGTGCGCTGACGCTGATTGTCAAAGATCAGAACACTGACCGGCCACTCGCTAAGGTGCAGATCACGCTCAAGGAGCGGGAAACCAATTCCACCCAATCGGTAGAAACCGACGCCCAAGGTCGCGTTCTTGTTGAGCAGCTCGACCCCGGTCTCTACACAGTAAACCTAGCCAAAAGCGGGTTTGCTCCCTTGAATGAGCCCAGTGTGCGCGTGGTGACGCGCAAAAATATCAAGATTGAATTCGAGCTTAAAGAGCGGGCAATTGAAGAGGTGGTGGTTACAGGGCAGAAAGTTGAGGCATTTGCATCGGCTAACAGTACCTATCTGGATAGAGAAGCCTTGCGAAGTGCTGTTGGCGGTGGCGCCGATCCACTGCTCGCGCTGGACGGTTTACCGGGCCTAGCATCCGCTAGCGAATTTGCGGCCTTTAGCGTGCGTGGCCGTGGCCCGCGAGATAATTTGTTATTTGTTGATGACTTTCCCTTTGATAAAGCCGTGCACTTTGATGCGACCTTGGGTGAAACCGAAGATGTCGGGGGTGGCGGCCGTTTCTCGATTTTCGCGCCGAATGTAATTAGTGGCGCAGAGTTCTCGCCGGGTGGCTGGGGCGCGGCTTATGGCGGCCGGGCGGCATCGCTACTTAAACTCGACGTCGCCGACGGCAATCCAAGCCCGTCAGCGAGTTTGCGCTACGACCTTGCAGGTTATGAGCTCGGTTACGACGGCCCTACCGGCATCACGGAAGACTCAACAATGCTCGTTACTGCAAGGCGTCTCGATTTCGGCGCTTTATTTGAAACGATCGAAGAGCTGGACATTGGCGAGCCGATCTTAAGAGACATCATCGTTAAGTCGGTCACCCCCATCAACAAGAACAATACCCTCGAAATTCTGCTGATAGATACCCACGAAGACTACACTCGCGGCGTGACGCACGTTGCTGCGTCGCCCAATTTTGAGGATGTTGCGCTGCAAGATTCTGAGCAAGATAGCGATTTGTACGGCGTGACATTGCGATCATTGATCGGTGAAAAAGCGGTCTGGACCAACAAGCTTTACCACCGCACAAGCGACAAGATCAGTTCAGAGGGTGAAGCCTTTCCGGATCTCGCTCCTGCAGGGGCGCCCGCGTCCAGTTATCTGGTGCGGGAAGGCATTATTACCATCGGTGAGGATGAGACAGAGAGCGGTTTGCGCAGCGATTTTGAGACGGTGAACCCGTGGGGGGTATTCAGTGCCGGTGTTCAAGTAACGCAAATTGAGCTGAATTACGACACCGTATTGAATGACGATTGGAACCGATTTATCTACGACTCGGATGATTTTAGAGAAGATCCCGATCAAAAATATATCGTGTTGACGCCCGAGAACATTAACTCCTCAATAAGCCAGAAAGAAACGAGCTATGCCGGTTACGTCGATCAGGTTTTTGAGCGCGGCGATTGGGAAATTCGCACAGGTGTGCGGTTCGAGCGGGACGGTTTTGCAGACGAAAGCTTCGCATCGCCCAGGTTCAGCGCTAATTGGCGGCCAAGTAATGCGGTGAGGTATTTTACGACCGCAGGGCTTTTTCATCAGTCGCCACGGTTTTTAGAGCTTGCCGCTAACCCGTCCAACGACCTTAAGACCGAAAAAATTACGCACAGCAGTCTCGGTTTTGAAGTCTTTCCCGCAAGCAGCTGGTCGGTGTTGATTGAAGCCTATTATCAAAACCTCGACAACCTTGTGGTAGACCTTGATCGAGCACGCGGAACCTTTGCCAATAGGGGTGACGGCACCTCCTACGGCGCCGATTTCGTGGCCACAGGTACCCTTCGCGAAGGCCTTTATGCTACCGCTACCTACTCTTACAACGATGCCGTAGTCGACCGAAAAGACGGTCGCGGTGATGTGGTTGACGATTTCAGTCGCGAGCATGTCGCGACCCTCGGCCTCACGTGGGAAATCAGCGACCGCTGGAAGGTCGCCGGGCGCTATAAATATCTATCCGGCACACCCGATGACGACTTTATTATTCACTCAGACGTGTTGGGTGCAGGAGAACTTTTACGCTACTCAAAAGAGATCACCGAGCGCAATGTCGGTCGCAACAGCGGTGCTGGCTCGTTGAACGCTCGCGTTGATTACCAGCGGGCCTTTGGCCCTATCGATGTCACAGCTTTTCTCGATGTCATCAACGTAACGGCAGCGTCGTCGAGCGACGATAGCGAGTTTGACTACCGCCGAGGCATCGAAGTGAAAGACGATAGCGAAGCCGAGCCACTCATTGGCTTGCGATTTGACTATGCATGGTAGGAAGGGCTTGGTAAGGGCTAACAATATAAGGCGTAGCAATAAAGGCATAGCAACATAAGAAGGGGTAGAAACAGATGGTACATGCGCTGGATGCCGTGCCGATTAGAGTGTTGATTGTCGAAGACAACCGCGACATTAGCGCGAATATTTCCGCGTATCTTGAGCGGCATAGCTATGTGTTGGATTTTGCTTATGACGGTATTAGTGCGATGCACTTGGCGTTAACGAATCGGTTCGACGTTATTGTTCTGGACCTTATGCTGCCGGGGATGGATGGCCTAAGTTTCTGCCGCAAGCTGCGCGCCGATGCCAACCTAGAAACGCCCGTGCTGATGCTAACGGCGAGGGACACGCTTGACGATAAACTCAAGGGATTTGCGGCGGGCGCCGATGACTATTTGATCAAGCCATTCGCATTGCAAGAGCTACATGCGCGTTTGCAGGCGCTGTCCAAACGGAGTCGCGGAAAAACCGACAATTTATTAAGCGTTGGCGACCTCACGCTGAATAAGTCCACGCTGCAGGTGCAGCGCGCGGGACGGCGCGTCGATCTCAATCCTACCGGCATGAAACTGCTGCAACGATTAATGGACGCGTCGCCGTCGGTTGTGGCTCGCGAGGATCTCGAAACCTTGTTGTGGGCTGACGACCCCCCCGATGGTGATGCGTTGCGCTCACATTTGTACAAGCTGCGGCAGGCGATCGATCGGCCGTTTGACAGCCCGCTGATTCACACCGTGCACCGCATCGGGTATCGAATCGCAGAGGACGGGGACGGTATTGCAGAGGGCCGTCAGTGATGTACCGGCACAGTTTACGCACGCGTGTCGCCATTGCTTTTGCGGTGTGTGTTGCTGTACTCAGCGTGGCTTGGGGGCTCGCTTTCTTCGCTGCGATCAGGTTGAGCGAAGACCGTGTGATGGTGCGCCAGCTAGAGCGTGCCGCCGAAAGTTATCCCGCGCTGACGACCAACCTTCGCGGATACGACAAGGTTGATAGCCTGCCAAAATCACTCAGAAACTGGGCGCTAACAAACCCCGCTGAAGGGATCTACGAATTCGAAGCCGAAGAGCTGCATGTCGCCGTGCTGTTTAAAGAGCATAAAAAGCCGTCGACCGACCATAACAATTTGTTTACCGACCATAAAAATTCGTTTACTGAGCAGGAGTCGCCGCGCGCATTTGTGGTTTTCGACGTGGCCGGAATTGAGGCGGCGTCCTCAGAGGATTGGTGGTTGCTGCTTGTTATCACGGGTGTTGTGGGTACGCTTGGTACGTTTGGCTTTGGGCTGGGTCTTGTGGTGATGCGCAGAGCGGTTGCGCCTGTCGCCCAACTCGCCAAAGTGGTCGAGGACATCGACGTAGAACATCTCTCGGCTGAAGATCACAAGCGTATACAGTCCAGCCGGTTCGGCGATGATGAGGTGGGCGTGCTCGCTGAAACCATTGAGAAGACACTTGAGCGTATCAGCGCATTTGTTGAGCGGGAGCGCTACTTCACCAGTTCAGCCAGCCATGAGTTGCGCACGCCCATCACGGTGATAACCGGCGCGCTTGAGCTGCTAGAGCAAAGCGATTTGTCAGCGGCCGATGTGAAGGTGGTAGATCGGGTGCGGCGGGCGACGCTCGACATGAAAACCACGATTGAAATGTTCTTGTGCCTCGCGCGCGAAACCGACGACGGCTTGTATGACGAACAGTTTTTAGTGATGCCGCTGGTACGCAAGGCGATAGATCAGCAGAGCAATCTGCTGAGCGGTAAGTGTCTCGATGTTGACGTCGACGAACTTGCAAAACCCAGCGTCCACGGGCATCCGCAGGCTTTTTCTATCGCCGTCAATAATCTTGTGCGCAATGCCTTTGAACACACCCTCGACGGACAGGGGCCAGTCACGATTTGCATCAAAGAGCACGAGCTATTGGTCACCAACCACGTGAGCGCTGATGAGCAGCACACGCCGACCGAGGCGCAGTCTCACGGTTATGGTCTGGGCCTGGGTATTGTGCAGCGGCTGTGCGAGCGCAATGGCTGGTCGTTTTCATTACACGCTGATGAAACGCGTGTAGTTGCTCGTCTTTCGTGGTGACGACGGCCCATCCATTTTGCACACCTTTGCCGCGCTATTTATTGCTCAATAGGGATTATTGATCCCGATAAACCTCCGCCAAAATCACATCGGCGCCTGCCGCTAATAAGCGCTCGGCTAAGGCGATACCCATGGCTTCGGCGTTGGTGGGGCTGTCGGTAATTTCGTCGTAAATCACCTGTTTGCCATCCACGCTCGCCACTAAACCGCGCAGCCAAAGTTGGCCTTCTTGGTGGATGGCGTAGCAGGCGATCGGCACTTGGCAGCCGCCTTCTAAGCGACGGTTTAAGGCACGCTCGGCAATTACACGCTCGGCGGTAAAGCTGTGGTGTAAAGGTTGAATCAAGTCGATGGTGGCTTAAAGGTGCGGGGTCAGGCCTTACATTTGACATTCGATCAATAGCAATTGGCTCAGAGGGGAGAAACGGGAAATGCGGGGACAGGCACTCATCAAAAAGAAAAGCCAAAATTATCAACGCTGGCTGCGAGAGGTCGGGGTCAGACCTTATAATTGACATTTTGTGAAATGTAAGGCCTGACCCCGTTGCCTCTTTGCGCTTTTTAAATGAAGCCGGCGTGCCCTTTACCAATAATTTAGGCGAACGCGATATTCGCATGAGTAAAGTGCAGCAAAAAATATCCGGCTGTTTTCGCTCAATGGATGGCGCTTATACGTTTTGTTTAATTCGTTCGTATTTGTCGACTTGCCGTAAACAAGGCGCTGGACTGTTTGTTTAAAGGCACTTGGCCAGAATTTATTCGGCGAGAGATTGAGGGTGGTGAATAGTTACTATCCCTATTTATTGCGCGGGCTTGATGTGGTGCGGCCGAATCACGTGTGGAGCACCGACATTACTTACATTCGTTTGCCGCGCGGCTTTGTGTATTTGGTGGCTGTCATTGATTGGTACAGTCGCAAGGTATTATCGTGGCGATTATCGAACAGCATGGACGCGAGTTTTTGCGTGGATTGTTTGCGCGAAGCCATCGTGCATTATGGCAAGCCAGAAATTTTTAACAGCGACCAAGGCTCACAATTTACCAGCGATGCATTTACCGGTGTGCTGATAGAAAATGGCATCGCGATTAGCATGGATGGCCGCGGTCGTGCGCTGGATAATATTTTTGTTGAGCGCTTATGGCGCACGGTGAAATACGAAGAGATTTATTTGAAAAAATACGACAGTCTGCCCAATTTGTTGTTGGGGCTGACGGAATATTTTATGTTTTACAATGATGCGCGACCGCATCAATCTTTGGGTTACGAAACGCCCAGCACTGTGTATAAAAATGCAACGGGCGGCGGCGCAAAAATTGTGGATAAATTTGGCGAGAGGGATAAACAATCCTCCGCGAAAAATCTGGGGCAGCGCCAATCAGCTGTGGTAATAGCAGAGACTATCTTAAACTAGGCAGATATTTGTCTGGACTGAGGGGTCCACTTTAGAGTTACAGTTTTTATTCAGATAAGTGACGTAACCAACGCGGCACCTCATTCGCTTTAATATTGATCTCAATAAAATTGTGCTCAGACTCGGGGGCTTACCAATGTTGTCCGTTGCTGTTTAAATTAGGCCATTTCACTATGCGACTAAAGTACGCATCAATTATCCGTATTACCCTTTTTAGGTACTAGTATCCGTACGGACATGTAAAAAACTGACTACTTAGTCAAACAAATTAGCTGCAGTAATATTTATTAAGATATTGAAATATAACGCTTTTGTTAATTTTTTTATTTTTTCCCTCCCCTTAAAAGCGTACTTAGTCAAACAACAGTCAAACAAATTATCCTTACACCCAGTAAGGTACATAACGCATAGCTTTATTTCCCGCTGCGTCGTCATAGACTCGAATCACCTTAGCCTCTAAAGCTTGTTTAATAATGCGGCTGATCATTGCGCTGTTCTTTTGCTCAACACCAAATCGGTCGCGCAAGGTCGTGTTATTCATAGGCTGACGATTAAGGTATTTCAAAACAGAATGTAAGTAACAGGCGCGAATTTTCTCTTCTTTATCCATGTTCTTAAATTCCCTATGAGCAAATAAGACGGTACGAGTGCTATCTCCAATATGCTCAAATAGCGGAGCAGGTAACTGGTAAATTTCAGTCTCCATCACCACCTTGTCTATACCGCTGCCACGTTCTTCACAAAAGCCGATACGCCGCATAAATGAGGCCAAGCCCTCATTGCGGCTGCGTGGTGGACTATCCAAAAAACGTTCGATGGCTATTAATGGGGCTCCGGGGTTAGTGATTTCGATACGGCTTGCGAATACCTCAATCATCACACCTGCGCCTGTGATATTAAAATCTTGATGAATAATGGTGTTGGCCACCAACTCGCGCAAAGCCAGTTCTGGATACATAGGGACTTCGCGCCTAAAAGCTTTGCCTATTTCCTCATTGGATGGAAGCAAGGTTTTTAAGGTATCGATTAAGCCTTCAAAACCAATGGCGTAACCTTTCTTACCTTCATACTCACGTACCGTGCTAAAGCGATCATTGCCTTTATAAAGTATTAAGCGTACCGCTTTACGCGTGAGTAGCCGAAAGCTGGCTAACTGCTTAGCAAATAAAATAGCGCCTAAGTTGGTAATGCTCCAAAGCCCTGACGTCGCTTTTTCAATCAACTGATCAACTACCAAAGCATCAAAAATAGCTTTCCGTGTTTCGGGTAAAGGCTGGCCGAGTAAGTCAAAGTAAGCAGGGTAATCCAGTAACTTGAGCACCTCATCGCCATTTAGATTTTCTGCTGCGAGTTGCTGCTCAAAGGGTAATCGATCAAAAACTCTCCATAACTCACGTTCTTTCTCTGGAAATTCCCGCAACTTCTTTTTATAGGAGCCAATGCGAATAAATTCTGTCCCTTCAAACTGAACAGGGGTATGAGACGCGGGCTGAATCTCTAAAATCACAACCGCTTGGTTATTTTCGGATAAAAACTCAAAAAAGCGAAAGTCGATCTTAGGTGCCAGCTTTTGTAGTAACCAGCTTTCTAGCTCCTGTTGTTTGTGGCGTGCGCTACTAGGCGAAAAGTCCGTACCAATAACAGCATGGGTTTCATTGTCGATACCCCAAACGGCATAAGCACTTTT
>JAXHOG010000002.1:0-37083 GCA_034519605.1 Marinagarivorans sp. | reverse complement strand
ACGTATTGCTGGTCAGCTCGACGCTGGAAACCGCTTCCATAATGTCGATCTCGCCAGAATTGGCCCAACCGCCGTAAACATCGTCACTTGGCAACATCCAAATCGCGGGCCACGTACCCTGCCCAGCTGGCAATTTGGCACGAATTTCAAAACGGCCATAAGTCCAATCGGCCTTCTTTTTGTACGCAAACGCGCCGAGGTATAAGTGCCGTTACCCGAGACATCGTTGGGGTTGTAGCTAGAGTCATCATCTAAACGCGCGGGGCCAACGGCATTTTCGCGAATGGCTTTAATGTGCAAAACCTCACCATCCACCCAACTGTTTTTGGGGTTATCGGTATAACACTGCGCCTCGTTATTGCCGCCGCCAAAACAGTTTTTTTCATAACTCCAGGCTTGGGTATTGAGACTATTGATCGCAAATTCGTCCTGCCACATAAGGCAGTAACCCGAGGCCAACGTACCTTCTAAACAATTAAGTGCGATGGCTGAGCTGCTGGATGCGGTGCTTGATGAGCTTAAGGAAGCGGTTCCTGAAGAACTGACGGAAGCGTTGCTTGATACGGAAACACTGGATGCCGAGCTACGGTCAGAACTAGGCCCAACGCCACTCTCACAATCGTGACATTCACTCTTGCTGCCACAACCAGTTAAGGCGGCTATAAATAGTGTGCTTAATAAAAGGGGGAGTTTGTTGGGCATAAAAGTGACCTCAGGCTAGATAGAATTCACTTCTGACACGCAGTACAAAACACCGTAGTGCGGTTTTGTAGGCGTTTTTCGGTGAGGGGTTTGGTGCAGCGGCGGCAGGGTTTACCGCCGCGACCATAAACATGTAATTCCTGCGCAAAATAGCCGGGTTTACCATCGCCGCCGACAAAATCGCGCAGTGTTGTGCCGCCGCGTTCTATGGCGTGGGCCAAGATGCGTTTGATTTCGGCGACTAACTTAGCCACCTTAGGCTTGGTGAGTTTGCCTGCCGCATGCAGCGGATGCAGACCTGCGGCGAAGAGCGCTTCGTTCGCGTAAATATTGCCCACGCCCACCACAATTTTGGCATCCATGATGAAGCTTTTAAGCGGTTGTTTGCGGTCGCGGGTTTGGGCGTATAAATAATCGGCGGTAAAGTCTTCGGTCAGGGGTTCTGGCCCTAAATGGGCTAACAACGGATGCTCAAACAAACCGTCACCCTGATGCAAAACAAAGGCACCAAAGCGGCGAGGATCGTTGTAGCGCAACACTAAACCGCCCTCAAAAATGAGGTCGATATGGTCGTGAATACCCACGGGAGCGGCGGGATCGACCATGCGCAAACTGCCCGACATGCCCAAGTGAATAAGCAAAGTACCGCGCTCAAAATTGAGTAATAAATACTTCGAGCGGCGAGTGACGCTGTGCAAACGCTGGCCCCTTAAATCATCATTTAAGGTGGCGGCAACGGGCCAGCGCAGGCGCGCGTTACGCACCTCAATAAAACTCAGCTTGCGCCCTTCAACATGGGGCGCAATGCCTCGGCAGGTAGTTTCGACTTCAGGGAGTTCGGGCATGGTTTTAGGCTTTATTGGTAAGTTATTTAGGGGGAGTTTTGATTCCGGCAGAGCCATTATTTTTAAGCCAGTAGGTTTAAGCCCACCATTTACATTTAAACGCCGCTTGATACTGCGCAACAGCTAATTATTACCAGTGGTTCTGGTGAATTAACGAGGGCAGGCACTCGTTTTAGTTATGAGTACCTATCCCTGCTTTTGGCCGCTGCTTGGCCCCCAAGCAATGGCGGCACGCGATTTAATAAAGGTATCGGTCATGGTTGTCTCCGGTCATATAAAAGTAGTGATGTGATCAATAAAAAGAATGCAGACTTATACCATGGCCCCCAGCCTCACTAGCGCAAGAAGATGGTGCTCATTGATCTTCTCCCTTTTTTCCTTTTTTTTTTTTTTTTTTTTCCTTTCCCCTTTTTTTTCTCCCTCCTATCCTCCTTTTTCCCTTTGATTATCCTGCCTTTGGTATTTATTTTATTCTCCCCTTTTCCCTATTTTGTATTCTCTTCCCCTTCTCGTCTCCCCCCCTCCCCTTCCCCCTTTTATTTCTTTTTTGGCATATCCCCCCATTCCTCCATTGTTCATCCCCCTCCCCCTTTTTTGGATATTTTTTCCCTTTTCTTCGCTTTTTTTCCCTTCTATTCTCTCTCTCTTTGCCTGTCTGTGGGTCCCTCCGTTCCCCCCATTTTTCTCCTTCCGGTTTCCCTTTTTTGCGGTTTTTTTTCTTTTTCTTTTTCTTCTTTCTTTTTCTTTTTTTTTTCCTTTTTTTTTTTTTTTCTTTTTCTTTTTTTTCCTTTTCCTTTTTTTTCCCTCTTTTTCCTTTTTCCTTTAAGCATTTTTACCAGCTCCAAACCCCAGAACGCAAAAAACCCAGCACTAGGCTGGGTTTTTAAAAGCTAACAACTAAGTAATGACTACTTAATTTTGCCTTCTTTATAAGTCACATGCTTGCGAGCAACCGGATCAAATTTTTTGATCTCCATTTTCTCGGGCATAGTGCGCTTGTTTTTGGTGGTGGTGTAAAAGTGCCCAGTACCAGCACTTGAATTCAAACGGATTTTGTCACGCATGATAGATTCCTCTTAAAATGCTGGTCTTAGAATTTTTCGCCGCGAGCGCGAAGCTCAGCCAACACAGCGTCAATGCCTTTTTTGTCGATGATGCGCATGCCTTTCGCAGAAAGACGGAGCTTCACAAAACGCTTTTCAGACTCAACCCAAAAACGGTGAGTGTGAAGATTTGGCAAAAAACGACGCTTGGTGTGGTTTTTTGCGTGAGAAACATTATTACCAGTGATCGGGCGCTTACCCGTAACTTGACATACCTTAGACATTGCTCTGCCTCTTAAATCGTAAAATTCGTTTTTAAGGCTGCCCATACAAAACCTGTAGGTAGCCACAAAATCTCGGAACCGTTTTAGGTGGAAGCTCGCATTGGCGCTTACTTCGCTAATAAGGTTAACGTCCTTATAAGGCGTGCTTACAGGGTTAACGTCACCGGTCAGGTTAATCGCGATTGCTTTTTTCTGCAGGTTAACGCCGTGATGTACAGCCAAAATACATCCAAGCACCAAGCAAAAAACACGCAAACCCTAGGGCTGGCCGAAAAGAGGCGCGTTTTATACCAGAACAGCCCTTTACTAGCAAATATTTTATAAATTAATGTGCATTTTTTAGACAAAAAAGCAGGGATATCGCACTTAGCACCGATTTGACTGACTCCAGATAAAAGATCCGAGTCTTAGACACAAACACAATCAGCCCCTAGACACGCCTTAGAGGAAAAAAATTAAGCTATCAAACCATGCTCGGCAAAGGAATAAGGTTCGTCGGTGCCGATCACAATATGATCCAGCACTTGTACTTCAACCAAGCGTAGGGCGACGGCCAAACGGTCGGTAAGTTGGTGATCGGCGATGCTGGGTTCGGCGCGACCAGAAGGGTGATTATGCGCAAGAATCAAGGCCGCGGCATTATGAGCCAAGGCACGTTTGAGCACTTCGCGCGGGTACACATTGGCGCTATCTATGGAGCCGCGAAAGAGCTCTTCGTACTCAATTAAACGGTGCTGACTATCGAGAAATAAAACCGCAAAAATCTCATGCTGCCGAGCCATTAATTTACCTTTAACCCAGCACTTCACGACGTCTACATTGGTAAATACACTTGCAGCCATCAACTCTTCGGCCATGTGGCGAGAGGCCATTTCCAACACGGCCTGTAGCTGCGCAAACTTAGCTTCACCTAAACCGCAGGCAGCACAAAAATCCGTACGTGATGCCGATAACAAACCGCGCAAACTGCCAAAATGAACCAGTAATTCACGCGCCAAATCCACCGCGCTTTTGCCTACCACGCCCGTCCTTAAAAAAATCGCTAGCAGCTCGGCATCGCTCAAAGCGCCCGCACCACGCTGCAAAAGCTTTTCTCTGGGCCGCTCCGCGAGCGGCCAATCGGTAATTGCCATGTTCAAATTTCCTTTTTACATCGTTATTTTTTTACACCGTTAAACCTGCCATCTGGACAATCCGGCCCCGCCCCAATTATTTTTTAGCCGCTTAATCCACTTAACGCAACGAGACCTTTGGTCAATAACAGGGTTATTTGCTATCTTAGCTGTCCATTTATTAAGCCCGCGCCTACCGCCATGAGCCAAGCCGACGTGTTAACCAAGCCACTGCTGATCAACAAAAAAATTATCGTGGGCATTACCGGAGGCATTGCAGCCTATAAAAGCGTAGAACTTATTCGTCGCCTGCGCGACCAAGGCGCCGAAGTACGTGTTGTTATGACGTCCGCTGCCGAAGCCTTTATCACCCCGCTCACGCTACAAGCGATCTCCGGCAACCCTGTTCACCAATCATTACTCGATCCAGCAGCCGAAGCGGGTATGGGGCATATCGAGCTGGCGCGCTGGGCCGATCTTATTTTAGTGGCGCCCGCTAGCGCGGATTTTATAGCGCGTATCGCACACGGTTTCGCTAACGACTTGCTTAGCACGCTCTGCTTAGCTTCGCGTTGCGCTATAGCCTTGGCGCCGTCCATGAATCAAGCCATGTGGCACAATCCGATCACGCAAGCGAATCTCGCAAAAATAACGACATATTCACATGTTTTAATCTGGGGACCTGCAGCAGGAGAGCAGGCCTGTGGCGATGTGGGTTTTGGTCGCATGCTAGAGGCCAATGACTTAGCACAACGCAGCGGCGACTGGCTAAAACCTTGCGAGCGGCGCCTTGCAGGATGCTGTGTTGTGATAACCGCAGGACCAACCCGCGAGGCAATTGACCCAGTGCGTTATCTCAGCAATCAAAGCTCCGGTAAGATGGGTTATGCGCTAGCTGCTGCGGCTTATCGCGCGGGCGCGCGGGTGATACTTATTAGCGGGCCAACACAGTTACAGGTCCCAATGGGCGTAGAGATTGTTCACTGTATTTCGGCCCTGGATATGCACGCCGCCAGCTTAAAAGCCGCCACCGATGCGGATATTTTTATCGCTGCGGCCGCCGTTGCCGATTTTCGGCCAAGGGATGCCGCCACTCAAAAGCTCAAAAAAGGCAGTGATGACACTATGCAATTAACACTGATAAAAAACCCCGATATTGTTGCCAGCATTGCCGCGCTTACCCTCAAGCCTTGGGTGGTAGGTTTTGCCGCCGAGACTCACAATCTAGAGACTTATGCCAAAAAGAAGCTCATCGAGAAAAAGCTGGACATGATTGTCGCCAACGACGTTAGTCATCAAAATATCGGATTTAATAGTAATGACAACGCCGTCAGTGTCATTAGCCAGCTCGGCACCATAAAGCTTGAGCTCGCGAGTAAAAACAATATTGCCGAACAACTCATCACACTGATTATCGAGCAACGAGCTAGCATTAGCGCCCAATAAACCTAGAAACCTCAGTTGAGCGCCAAAAAGATGTGTAAGCCCTTGATGTGAATAGTGAATGTTAAAAATGCCGGGCAACCTTATGGGTTGTTCAAATTTTTAACCTTTGCTAGGCGCGTCAAGGGATTGCGCAGACTTTGGTGATTCAACGGCGGTTTCTAGGATAAAGCACACATAATGCAAAAGAACGGCAAAAATAACGCCTAACCACACGCATTGACGCACCCTAAAAATAACTATGAATAAAAATACAAATTCTTCAAATTCCTTGCGCGACATAACACCCGTAAAATTATGTCTTTCGATTACGCTAAGCACGTCACTACTGATATGCAGTATCGTTACTTACTTTTTATGGAACGACCTCGTGGTTTACGAGCGCCAACACCAGCTCGCCGAATTCACCGATCAAAATCTCAAAAAATCGACGGACAACATCAGCGCAAATTTTTTAGCGATCAATAAAAAAGTCGCTTTTTTTGGTCAAAGTTCGCAGCTATTTGAGGCATTAAAAGCCGAAGATAGCGTCGAACTGCGTCAAATTCGCCTGAATATTATGAATAGTTTTCAGCACGCCGAAGGCGTGCGCCTGACCCCGTTAAACAAAGCAAAACTCAATCTCGATGCCGCACTACCGCTGCGTTTTTCTGAGTTAGAAATGATTAAGGCCACCGAAACACGTAAAGTCGTAGAACCCGAAGCGGTACATCTAGCGCAGGGCTGGCGCCTAAACTTTGCGCTACCTATTCCCACTGACGCCAGTCAGCCCGTGGCTGGCACACTGCTTATTACCGCCACGCTCGACGACACCTTTGCCGCCATGACGGAAGGTCTAGAAAACATCGGTAAATTTACGCTTTTCCAAAAATACACCGGTGGACAACACCAACTTTATAGCGCAGGTTCTGGCAATTTTTTACCCGCTCAAACCCGTGAAGTGCCCGGCACGCCTTGGGTTGTTGAATACACCGCCTCGGAAAACATTCTCAAGGGTGTGCAAACCAACTGGGTTATTTTCTCGATTGCGACAAGCATTACGTGGCTGCTCGGTATCGCCATTGGCTTTGGCTTAGGCTTGTTTATTGGCAACAGTGCAGAGCGCAAGCGCCGCATTATCGAAAAAACCTATCGCCGCATGGGCCAAACCACGCCCGAAGAAATCGCTGGGAGCAGCTACGCCAGCCTCAATGCTGACATTTTAGATATTCGTGTTGAAGATGAAGACTTGCTGGGTTTTGAAGACGAGCCGCCACCAACTCACAACGCTCTAGTGGTGGCCGACGAAGCACCGGTCAAAGTTGTCCACAAGGTAGCGCCAGAAATATTCCGTGCTTACGATATTCGAGGTCTTGCCGGCAGCCAAATCACTAACGAAGTGGCTCACCTGATCGGCCAAGCACTGGCGAGCGAAGCTTTAGATCTTGGTGAAGACACCTTAATTGTGGGCCGCGATGCACGCACCCATAGTCCGATTTTTACGGAGTATCTGGTACGCGGAATTTTAAGCACTGGCTGCAATGTGATTAACATTGGCACTGTGGCGACGCCTATTGTCTATTTTGCCGTCGAAACGCTTGATGGCTCCAAGTCTGGCGTGGTGGTTACCGCTAGCCATAACGGCCCAGAATACAATGGGTTCAAATGTATCATGAACGGTAGAGTACGCTCGGAAGCCGATATCCAAATGGTTCGTCAGCGGATAGAAGGGGGGCGGTTTTACGTAGGTCACGGCGAAGAAAGACGCCACGACATCTCTGCCGATTACATCGACACCATTTTGGCCGATGTCGCGCTAGCGGGTGACATTTCGGTGGTTATTGATGCGGGCAATGGCGTAACGGGTAAAATCGCGCCCAAACTCTTTGAAGAGATTGGCTGTGAAGTGACCGCAATCAACTGCGATCTTGATGGCAGCTTCCCCAATCACGGCCCCGACCCAACACAACCTGCAAATCTTGTCCAGCTCATTAACAAAGTCACCGAAGTCGGCGCCGACATGGGTATCGCCTTTGATGGTGACGGCGACCGCATTGTTGTCGTCACCGGCAGCGGAAAAATTATTTGGCCCGATCGTTTATTAATGTTATTTGCCAAAGATATTCTGTCGCGCAACCCCGGCGCCGATGTAGTGTACGACGTGAAGTGTACGCGCTCTATTAATCGTGTTGTCACCCAATTTGGTGGTCGCCCCATCATGTGGAAAACCGGCCACGCGCCCATGAAAGAAAAAATTCAAGAGGCGGGTGCATTGCTGGGGGGTGAATATTCTGGCCATATTTTTATTAAAGAACGTTGGTTTGGTTTTGACGACGGCATGTACGTGGGCGCGCGCCTTGCAGAAATCGTTAGTCTGGCGGGAGAGTCGCTTGACAGTCTATTTGAAGAGTTTCCAGAGCTGCCGCATACCAACGAAATTTTGGTGTCGTGCGATGACAAGATGAAGTTTGACGTCATCAAAAGGTTGACCGAAGAAGGTGAATTCAAAGAGGCCAAAATCACCACGCTCGATGGCATCCGTGTTGACTTCCCGCAAGGCTGGGGTATCGTGCGGGCGTCCAATACATCGCCCAACTTAACGCTGCGCGCCGAAGCCAATACCAATGCCGACCTGCACGACATCAAGGCTCTGCTCACGCGCGAACTGCGTAAAATCGATCAAGCCTTAACACCAAAGTGGTAATCAGGCACTTTGACTTTGCCGCAATTGAATTAGCCACAACCCTAATAAGCTTTAATCCCATGAGTTTTAACCTAAAACGAGGTTTCCATGTCCGTAAATGATGCCAGCGCAATTGCCAATGTGCTTACAGAAGCCCTGCCCTATATTCAACGCTTTACCAACAAAACTATCGTTGTAAAGTTTGGCGGCAACGCCATGATCGACGAAGATCTGCAAAACAGTTTTGCCCGCGATGTAGTTCTCATGAAGCTGGTCGGAATGAACCCCATTGTGGTTCACGGCGGCGGCCCTCAAATTGGTGATTTGCTCAAAAAACTCAATATTGAGTCGTCATTTGTCGATGGTATGCGCGTTACCGATAGCGCCACTATGGATGTAGTCGAAATGGTGCTCGGCGGCTCGGTTAACAAACAAATCGTTAATCTTATCAACAACAACGGCGGCCACGCGATTGGCGTAACCGGTAAAGATGGTCGCTTAATTCGCGCCCGCAAGCTCACCGCAACCCGCCAAACACCCGACATGAAAGCACCAGAAATCATTGATATTGGCCAAGTAGGTGAAGTTGAAAGTATTGATCGCAGCGTTATCGACCTATTAACGCAAGGTGATTTTATTCCCGTGATTGCGCCGATTGGCGTAGGTAGCGATGGCAGCTCGTACAATATTAATGCCGACTTAGTGGCAGGGAAAATCGCCGAAGTCATGCAAGCCGAAAAGCTCATGCTGCTTACCAATGTCAGCGGCTTATTGGATAAGTCGGGTAATATCCTTACCGGTCTTAGCACTCGCCGTGTTGACGAGCTGATTGAAGACGGCACCATTTACGGCGGCATGCTACCCAAAATCCAATGCGCATTGGATGCCGTAAAAGCTGGCGTTGCGAGCGCCCATATTATTGATGGCCGCGTCCCACATGCTGTTTTGCTCGAGATATTTACTAATGCTGGCGTAGGAACACTGATCACCAACAAAAGCCTGTGAGGTCTTAAATGACAGAATCGGCGCCAAAACCTTCGCGCAAACAGCATATTCTGGAAACCTTGGCCTTCATGCTCGAGGCCAATCCAGGCGATAGAATCAGTATTGCGGCACTCGCAAAAAGTGTTGGCGTCTCAGAAGCGGCTCTCTATCGCCACTTTCCCAGCAAAACACGCATGCTAGAAGACCTTATTGGATTTGCCGAGGACGCCATTTTTAGTCGCATCAACAACATCACCCACGAAGCGCTCACGGCCACCGACAAGCTTGAGCGCATCAGCCACGTCTACTTAGTATTTTGTGAGCGCAACCCCGGCATCACTCGCCTATTAACGGGCGACGCCATTAGCGGAGAAACCGAGCGATTACATGCTCGCGTAAGGCAGTTTTTTGATCGATTCAGCACCGCCCTTCGGCAAATATTGCGTAAGGCCGAGCTAGAAGAAGGCTTACATCTGGCGTTGTCTGTTAACGAAACTATTCAACTGATGCAAGCCTGCGTAGAAGGTTTGGTCGCGGTATTTATACGCAGCCAGTTTAAAACCCACCCCAGCCAACACTGGCCAATGCAATTTGCCGTGATCTGGCGGGGTGCAATGCTTAAAAACTCATAAATACAGCGCACAACATCCTGTAGAAGTACCGCTAGCCGATTAGTGGCTGGAGGAAACCGAAGAAGCCGTAGTGACGGAAGATACCGAGGAACTCGATGAAACTACAGTCGCTTTGGACGACGAAACCCCTGCCGCAATTTCCGCCGTTAAAACACCCACATCCCCGCGACTCAAAAATAACTCTCGCTCTTGCGCAAAACGCTCAACAACCGACCGCTTTTCTTCTTCACGCAGCGCCAAAATAGCCTTAGTCGCTGTCATTTTTTCATTTAAAAGCGCTAACGCATCAAGCGTGTCTTTGGGCACCGCTTTACCGGCACGCTCAAAATCGGCCGCGCGACGAGTAATATCATTAATTTCAGCCTGCACACTCACGACACTGCTTTGCACCAACAAAATACTGGCATCGATGTGCACTAATTTTCGGCTCTTGGCGGCCTCAATATCGCGCTCGGTACTATAGCGCTTGACCAGTAACTCATACTTGACCTCAAGCTCGGCAAGCGCGCGCTCCTTTTCAAGCTCATCAGCCTCTGGCGCAGGCTCAATCACCTGCAGCACACGCCCTGTCGGCGAGATAATCTCATAGCCTTTATGCACAAACTCTGGAGGTATCGAATGCCCCAAAACCTTAACGCCATCATCATTAACAAAGCGGTAGAAATGACCCTGCGCCCAAGAGGGCGTGTTGACTAAGGTCAACGCCAACAAAAGTACAAACAACCATTTCATTCATTAACACCATACTGTTGCCGATAAGCGATAATTTTATCCTGCACGCCAGGGAATACCTGCGAACGGGTCTCTAAATAATTCATTATGTCATCGAGCTTAATTAAACTGACGACCTTGATGCCCGTTTGCTGCTCGAGCTCTGCGATCGCCGACATATCCCCCTGGCCACGCTCTTGACGGTTTAAGCCAATCACGATAGCCGAAGCAATAGCCTTTGCTTGCGTGATCATTGCGAGAACTTCTCTCACCGCCGTGCCCGCCGTAATTACGTCATCCACAATCGCTACTCTGCCCGCCAAGGGTGCACCGACTAATACGCCGCCCTCGCCGTGGCTTTTGGCCTCCTTGCGGTTATAGGCAAAAGGAACGTCACGATCAAACTTGTCGGCCAACGCTACAGCGGCGGCCGTGGCCAGCGGAATACCCTTATAAGCAGGACCAAAAATCATATCGAATGGCACATTGGAGTCCAGCAGTGCCTGCGCGTAAAAACGCCCCAACTTAGCCAGCGCCGAACCCGTTTGAAATTGTCCCGCATTAAAAAAATACGGGCTCACTCGGCCCGACTTTAAGGTGAACTCGCCAAACTTTAAGACCTGACAATCCAACGCCAGCTGAATGAACTGTTGCTGATAACCCTCTATGCGACAACCCTCCATATGATGACTCTCCATGCGATGACACCCCATAATGTAAAATAAAGCCGCGCATTCTACCTATATCGCGCATTTTTCGCTGAGTAAAAAACAAACAACACGACCAAAAAGCTAACAAGATAGTGACGAATTCATTCTATTTACAGGCCCCATTGAGCATTTTTTGGCGCGCAGTCGCGCGCAAGTCTTGTTAGAATGTTCGGCTTACTAAAACGCAGCGAAATGGGTTTTCATGGCCCGATAATTCGTAACGCGATAAACCTAACGACACAAAGGCGCGAAGAAACACGCCAGCGTAGTTTTTTGCTCGCGCTCAAGAGGCCCTAATGCGAATTATTTCACTTAGCGTTGATGGAGTTCACCAAGCTAGCCAAAGAGGCCTGTTTGATTGGCTGGCGGCGCAAGATGCCGATGTTATTTGCTTGCAAGATATTCGCGCCCTTGAGTCAGAGCTTGATGATGAAATCTTCCACCCACAGGGTTACTTTGCGTATTTTTTTGACTCGGGCATTAAACACTACAGTGGCGTAGCGATTTACACTCGCCATCAACCCAAGGCATTGATTTACGGGCTGGGATTTAGCAGCCGTATCGATATGGAAGGCCGCTATCTTCAAATTGACTACCAACACCACAGCATCGGCTCGTTATTAGCGCCAGCTGGCATGCACCCAACCGAATCACTTGACGACAAAATCCGTTTTTATGGCGAGCTGCAAGCATTAATGCATAAAATCTCCCGTAAACGCCGAAATTTTATTTTTTGCGGTAATTGGGCCATGGCACATACCCCAAAAGACGTCCGTCACTGGCAAAGTCATGCCGGTGACGTAGGCTTTTTACCACACGAACAGCAATGGCTCAGCCAAACCTTTAAGCACATTGGTTACAGCGACGCCTTCCGGCTGGCCAACAATGACAGTGATGAATTTTCGTGGTGGCCATCAAATACACCCAATACTGGCGATGGTTGGCGAACCGACTTTCACATTATTAGCGACGCACTTAAAAAAAGTGTTGAATATGCAACCATTTATAAATCCCGCCAATTCTCTAGCCACTTACCCGTTATCATTGATTACGATATTGAGCCAGACACCCTGTAAGCAAGTAGGCCAAACCAGCAAAATAAAACGTCCTTGATGACAAAATAAAAAGATGCACCATCCAAATCAGTGCATTTGTGAGACAGGCAGCAAATAAGGACACCCTTCAAAAAAAGCCTTGAGCTATAATTGAGTAATCGCAAACACTCTAATAAGCATTATTCACAGAGACTAAATAGCCTGTGAATTATTGGGGCAACCATGAAACCCATCAGTATCTACCGCAATTTATTACTGCCAGACATCACAGATTTCTGCCAAAATTTTTTCCCCTCGCTCGTTGAGCATTCCTACGACGAAAATAAAGAACCACCGCACGCTCAACAACAAGATAAAATAAATAGCTGTACGTCGCTGTTTATGTTGTGGCTAAAAAATTCGCTCTGTTTTGATGATACCCCCATTAATACTGATATTTATTTTTCTCTCAAAAATAAAACCGACATCGACGAAGTCGAGAGGCTTAATCAATATTTGACTTATGCTACCGCCAATAAAATTGATAGCCACAACAACCCCTTAGCGCCACACAACATTATCTCTGCGCTCGCGTATTACGTACAAGCAACGCATCACAACAAAACTATTCAGCTCGTAGAACATTTACAAAATCAATTTAACGAAGTGGCTTTTGGTTTTTATAAAAAATTAAACTCACTTTGCGATAATTATTTTAAAGATGTGCTCGACAACAACGAGCTCGAAAACCATGTAAAGCCCGCACGCCCCTCAACCAATTTAGACGACCCCATAAGCGAAAACACACACCCAAAAGTAAAAAATAGTGCGCCAAGCATTGCTGAGGCCGAGAGCATTATTGATGAGATAAAAAAATTATTTAAACAGAGTCTCGCCGAAGAAAATCTACATCCATCTATTTATCGCGCAACAAAAAAACTCTATTTACCACTGATTAATTACGCCATTTCGGCATCGCCCCATACCAGCGCCGACATATCAACAAGCGTTAAGGACACCATTACATGTCTCGCGCAATTCACCCCAGCGATCACGCATTATCAATCAGTACAAGTACAACAAATTATTCATGGTTTTATCCAACAGACGTTAAGTCAAACCGCCGAATTAAATACACTGCTGTTGCAGCTCTTAGCACTCACAGATTTCGACACGCCGCGCATAAACATACCGGATCAAGAACTATTAATTGCGCAAACAATCGTCGAACAAAAAACTAAAGCTGCCATTCAAAACCAAGCACCGATTAAAGATCTAGCCTCTAGTGAGAATCAAGTATCGACCGAAACTCAAAATACAGAATTTTTACTGCGCGACAGTCAGTCACCGAGCTATCCATTAACGATCCCAAGCAGCGAGCCAAAAATACTCGCAAGTCTGCCAAAAATATCGGCATTGTTGCCAAAAAAATCATCCCATAGCGCCAGAGAATATGCGCAAGACGCCATTGCAGTAAAATTAAAAAATGGTGATCAAAGTGTCGCCCATCAATTAAGTGACGACTGGACAAGCGTGCTCATACTTACTGGGAGCATTCACGGCGTGCATTCAGCACAATGGCAAAACGCTATAGAGACGTTTGATCAGCTCACGCAATTTGCCACATTTAAAGATCTGCCATTGCCACTGCTGTATAAAATAGAAGCTCAGTTGCAATTTGCGGGGGTATCAACCGTCGAGCTGAAGCTAAGCTCAGCCACAACTGGCGCACTCGAAACTACCGAGCTGGCCAATATTAAAGAAGGGGCATGGTTTGAGTACCACGCCAGCGATGAGCGTATTACACGCTGTAAATTAGCCGCCATAATTAAACAAATTGGGCTGTATATTTTTGTGACCAAACACGGCAAAAAAATACTCGAAATACAGCAAGAGAAATTACAAGCTTACTTAGACAAGGGCACATTAATACCCTTACAAAAAGACTCGGTCAGCAATACGCTGGAAGATGTTTTGCGCAATATTAAACATGCGCAAAATAGTGAGCTAGAAAAAAGTTATGACTAGCGCCACACCTCAGTTTGTATGCGCGCGCTTAATTTGCATAAGTTGCGCACCAAGAATAGACAATACGCAATAAGCCACAAAAAAGTAAAAGCCACTCAATAATGATGCCTTGGTATTGGCGTTAGCACTGCCCGCCAAAAAGGCCATAAAGACGCCCACTGCATATACATCGGCCATCGACCATTTACCAATAATCAGTACAAAGCGATGCAATTGATGGCGCATAGTCTGCGGCGGTAAAAACAGCGCTAGCATCAGGCATAACGCTTTAATCACAGGCACAATAACGCTGAATAATAAAATGAGAATAGCCACCAAGTGGCTGTCGCTTTTAATCAACGCATCAATAGAAGAAACAATACTCTGGGTTTGATTATAAAACTCCATCGTGCCCAGTAAAGGTAACTTAGCTGAGATGGTCAGGTTCAACATGGGCTGCGTTAAACCGGGATAAAGCATCATTAAAGACAACAATACCAACGCGAATGCAATCCAATTTCTGAGCGATAAACGCGGCATAACTCTAAACCCTCTATTTTTATTATTAGGCGTAATGACAAATACTAAAGCGCTATTGAGTGATTAAACTCAATAGCGCTTTAGTCAAACGCGAGATCTAATAGATGCCTAACTGGCCAGACTTTACTATTAACTTGCCAAGAGCAGCGTCGCCACATAACCCGCCGTGTAGGCGGCAAGCAGCTGTGGAATAAAACGCGCGTATTGCATAAAAGTTAATTCGCGCACTTTACTCATCGCGACAATACCCGCCGCCGAACCAATCACCAATAATGATCCGCCCACACCTACCGCGTAGGTTAAACATAACCACTGCGCATTCGTTAACGCGGGGTTGGCTTTTAACAGCGCGGCGGTTAACGGCACGTTATCTAAAACCGACGACAATATACCCATGGAAAAACTGGAAAAACTGGGATCGACACTCAAATAAAACTCGGTCACCCACACCAAAATACCCACTTCTTTTAACGCGCCCACAATCAGTAAAATCCCTAAAAAGAACATCAAGGTATCGAATTGAATCTGGCGAACGTATTCGAGTAAATGCACTTCTTGATGGTATTTATTTACAAAGCCACCAATTAAAAACATGATCGAAAGACCCATTAAAAACGTGAGCACAGGCGGGATACCAAAAAAGATATTAAAAATCATGGTGCAAACAATGGTCGAGAAAAACAGTACCGCAATCACTACGTCTAAGCGCTCGATCGAGTGGGTATTCACCTCAGCCGACACACGGCGACTTGCGCCAATCGACATAGATGCCGCCAGCACACCAACCCCAATAAGCGTCGGGATCAGTAATCCCAACAACTCGCCGATGGTGACGTGACCTTCACTAAAAATCATCAGTGTTGTGACATCACCGGTAATCAAAATAACGCCACCCGAGTTCACCGCAAACACTACCAATACACACAATTTAATGCGCTCTTTCACATCCAGTTTGAATGCTTGCACCACACCAATGGATACCAAGGTAGCGGTAATGTTGTCGCACAACATCGATAACACAACCGAAAATAGCGCCAGCAATAAGGTGAGCTGCCGAAAACTTAATTCGCCCGGCAATATTCGACTAACGATATCCCCCACCAAACCGCGCGCATTTAAATAGGCAACAAAAGTCATGGTGGCCATCAAGAACAACCACAGAGACGCAATATCGAGCAAGTTCTCGTCGAGCATGTGCTTTATATGCTCGGTTTTACCTTGCGTTGCCGCATGCACAAACAACAAGCACCAACTTAAGCAACCTAAAAACAGCGTGCTTTTGGCTTTATTTAAATGAATAACCTCTTCAAATGCGATGCAAAACAACGCAATTAAAGCGAAAACGATAATCACTGTTACCACGGGGACACCTACAACGTTAAATGAATTATTCGGTTGCTACGTTTTTGCGCAAAACGTCGATAGCCCGAGCGGTTTGCTCAAGAGTGCCTATCGTAATGCGCAAACCCAGCTTGCCATTGGCGTCGACTTTGGGGCGCACCAATATATGAGCTTGAATAAGCGCATTATTTAAATGATCGGGATTGTGCGGAAAAAACCACACGTAATTAGCGCGGCTTGGCCAGAACGGGATCTTGTGCTCGCGCAAAAAATCTTCCAGCATCGGCTTGGCTTTATTCATCACCTCATCCACATAACTGTGGGTATATTCGGGCTCGGCTAATGCAGCGCGAATCGCCACCACCGCCAACTGGTTGATATCGTAAGGGCCGCGCACATTCAACAATGCTTTAATGTTGGCAGCACAACTCACCACAAAGCCCATACGCAAACTCGGGATGCCCCAGGTTTTAGAAAAGGTTCGGGTAATTACTAGGTTGGGGTATTGCTCGACCATATCGCAAACCGTGAGCTGCGAATACTCGAAGTAACACTCATCCACCAATACCGTGGCATGCGCGGCGGCGGTTAAAATCTTAGCTATATCGTCGCGTGCAATCACCGTACCGCAAGGGTTATTGGGATTGGCCAAGCAGATAACACGGGTTTTAGGCGTGATCGCCGCCAATACGCCCGCTAACGGAAAGCCCTCTTCCAGTGAATATTTAGGCTCGATGATGTGTAACTGCTCAACCTTGGCGCACTGGTGATACATGGCAAAGCTGGGGCTAGGAATAATCGCTTCATCGCCAGCACTACACGCCGCGCGAATAATCAAGTCGATGCCTTGATCGGAGCCGTTAGTGATCATCACTTGTTCGGCTTTAACACCACAGTAGTTAGCGATAACCGCATCTAAATCGCCGTAAGCCGGGTACATTTGTAAGCGGCCCGCATTAATATAGTTAATCAGCGCCGAGGTAATGACATCCGAGACGGGCAGCGTGCGCTCATTAAAATCGAGCAATAAATGGCTGTGAGGATCGCGGCCGTCTAGTGGCGGTTTATAGGCGCTCATGGCGTGAATGTGTTTTTTGAACGTGGCCATAGAATCCTCGACAACTCAAGAGACCCCTAACGCCAGCGCACCGCCGTTAGAGATTAGAAATAAAAGAAAGGAGTATCACACTAAGACTAAATTATCGCGGTGCACCAAGGCATCAAAATCCTTGTAACCCAACAACTGCACTATGGCGCTACTGGGATGACCAATAATTTTACGCGCTTCATCGCTACCGTAATTAATCAGCCCGCGCGCCACCTCAACACCTTGGGCATTGCGACAAATCACCAATTCACCCCGGGTGAAATGACCAGAAACACTCTTCACGCCCACCGGTAATAAGCTTTTACCCTGCTCGCGCAGCACTTTTACGGCGCCATCGTCGAGCACCAACTCACCGCGTGCTTGTAAATGCCCCGCTAGCCAACGTTTTCTTGCCGCCAAGGGTTGTTGCTCGGCAAATAACAAAGTCCCTAAGGTTTCGCCATTGACTACACGGGTAACGGCATCGGGAATTCGGCCACCCACAATCACGGTATTAGCACCCGAACGCTCGGCTAAACGCGCCGCTTTGACTTTCGTTTGCATGCCGCCACGGCCTAATACACCGCCGCCGCCCGCCATTTGGTCTAACTCGGGCGTAATCGCGGGGCATTCGTTAATAATTTTAGCTAAAGCATTTTGGCGAGGGTCGGAGTCGTACATCCCTTTTTGATCGGTCAAAATCATCAAGGTATCGGCTTCGATCAAATTGGCGACTAACGCGCCGAGGGTATCGTTATCGCCAAAGCGAATTTCGTCGGTCACCACGGTGTCGTTTTCGTTAACGATGGGCACAACACCCAATTTAACCAGCGTGCGCAAGGTTGAGCGCGCGTTTAAGTAGCGTTGGCGACTCGATAAATCGTCGTGATCAAGCAACACCTGTGCGGTGGGAATATTGTATTGCGAGAAAATTTGCTCGTAGGTTTGAATCAACCCCATCTGCCCAACGGCAGCGGCGGCTTGTAATTCGTGGATAGCGACGGGGCGTTCTTTCCAGCCCAAGCGCGTCATACCCGCCGCCACTGCGCCTGAAGAAACCATCACCACTTCATGCCCCGCTTTAATCAGCATCGCAATTTGGCGGCACCAGTCGGCAATGCTTTCGCGGTCGAGGCCTTGGCCATCGTTGGTCAGTAGCGCGCTACCAATTTTGATGACCCAACGACGACTATTTTTAACAAGCTGACGGCGATTAACCGCTGCGCCTTGGCCATGATTTAAGACAGAATCCACAGTTAAACTCACCTATTAAGGCAGCTTAAAAGAGCCGCCACAGATCACGTATTGGTTAAAACTTCGGCTCAATGTTGAATAGCTTACGGTGGGCTTAATAAGCATAAAAATACCCAAGAGCCATTGCTGCGCGCACGATACGCGCCTTAATAGGGCGCGTAAACAACTTCTACATCGTTGTCATCGTCATCTTCATCGTCAGATTCTTCATCTTCCAGCACGACCCCCATTTTGGCGGCTGCACGCGCTGCAAAATGTTTTTCACGCAATTCTTGAATGTGCGTACGCGCCTCTAATTGCATCTGCGACTGAACTTGCTGTTCGGCTTCGGCCACTTCGGGATCTTCGCGCTCGGCAGCCCAAACGCCTTCTAAATAATTTTGCATATCGCCGCACAAGGCTTCGGTGCCTTTGCGATTCACCGCCGAGACAATGTACGCAGGGCCGGTCCAGTTAAGCGCTTCAATAACACGTTTTTTACAGGCTTGCGCTTCTTCGGCACTGATTAAATCTGATTTATTCAACACCAACCAACGCTCGCGGGTAGCTAGCGTGGGGCTAAAACGCTCAAGCTCGCGGGTAATTGCGAGCGCATTTTCAGCGGGGTCGGTGCCATCAACAGGGTACATATCCACAAGGTGGATGAGTACGCGGCAACGGGTTAAATGCTTCAAAAAGCGAATACCCAAACCTGCGCCTTCGGAGGCGCCTTCAATCAAACCTGGCACATCGGCAATCACAAAACTGCGGAATTGATTGGTGCGCACAACGCCCAAACTCGGCACTAGCGTAGTAAAGGGGTAATCCGCCACTTTAGGCTCCGCCGCCGACACCGCGCGAATAAAGGTCGATTTACCCGCATTGGGCAAGCCCAACATGCCCGCATCGGCGAGCACTTTAAGCTCTAAACGGACTTCACGTGATTCTCCCTCGCTACCCTGCGTGGTTTGACGAGGTGAACGGTTAACGCTCGATTTAAAACGCGCATTACCCAAACCATGCCAACCACCTTGAGCCAACAACATTTTTTGGCCTGCTTCGGTTAAATCACCCAGTACTTCGCCGGTTTGCTCGTCAATAACCGATGTACCCACAGGCACGCGCAGCACGAGATCTTCACCTTTACTACCGGTGCAATCACTGCCCAAACCGCCCTGACCATTGGGTGCCGTAAATTTTTTGGTGAAACGATAATCCACCAAGGTATTCAGGCTTTCGTCGGCGATTAAAAATACCGAGCCGCCATCGCCCCCGTCGCCACCATTGGGGCCGCCCATCGCAATAAATTTCTCGCGGCGAAAAGCACAACAACCATTGCCACCTTTACCAGCCTGAACAAAAATCGGCGCTTCATCTACAAACTTCATACTCTTTTACCTACTCGATTGAGCATCAATCATTGCTAAATAGCCCGAGGCCAACAAATCGGTGGCCACTTAGCAATGAACAATGCTATTAGATTTCGAACCACGAAACCCCATACAAAAAAGCCCCATCTCAAGAGACGGGGCTTTGGTCTTTTACCGCCGAAGCATGCTGGCTAATTAAGCAACAATACTTACAAAACGACGGTTGTTTGGACCTTTAACTTCAAACTTTACAGCCCCGTTAATTTTGGCAAATAAGGTATGGTCTTTACCAATACCCACATTGTCACCGGGATGAAATTGGGTGCCGCGTTGACGCAGAATAATGTTGCCAGCAACGGCCGCTTGGCCACCAAACAACTTAACACCTAAGCGTTTACTCTCGGAATCGCGCCCGTTGCGCGTACTACCACCAGCTTTCTTGTGAGCCATGATCTATTACCCTCTATTAACCTTGAATGCCAGTGATTTTAACTTCGGTATACCACTGACGGTGACCTTGACGCTTCATAGAATGCTTACGACGACGGAATTTAATGATGGTGACTTTATCGCCACGGCCGTGAGCAATAACTTCGGCTGTTACTACAGCGCCTGCCACAACAGGGGCGCCAACATTAACAACATCGCCGTTTGAAACCATTAAAACTTGATCGAAAGAAATAGTAGTGCCAGTTTCGGCTTCAATTTTTTCAAGGCGTAAAACTTCGCCCTCTACTACACGGTGTTGTTTACCGCCAGATACGATTACTGCGTACATATGTATGCTCCAGAACACTACAGGACGTCGCGAAGCACTTTTTAAAGCAAGCTTTAGTACGGCTTAATGCCAAAACTAGAGCCACTTTGCCAAGTTTTAACCAATAACCCCCATGGCTATTGGTGCAGAGCTTGCGCCGTTTAATTTTTGCCGCTTTACCCATCATCAGACAGCTCTACAAAAGAGCCTCAAACGCCAAGGATAAAGGCGTACAAAATGGGCGCGAATCTTACGCAATTACGAAAGATAGAGCAAGATTTAAACAGCGACTGTTAGGTTATTTTCGCCACAGACCAAAACTCGCGTTGGTACTACACCTTAACTACACCTTAACCACACCTCATTACACGCCATCACCCGCCTGCGCAATGTCGGTTTGCTTGACAGCCCAAGCCCACCGCCCTAGCATCATCCCCCATTTTGACGACTGTCACAGGGGCGATATTGGCGATGCTGCCATTTTTAAAGGCTGTCGAAGCCGACTTTACGGCCACCAATGCATTAATCATTGAACAACTGCATTCCGATGTGGGCCTTGTTGAAAATATTGGCCATTACATTATTGACTCCGGAGGCAAACGATTAAGGCCTGTTTTGGTATTGCTCACGGCCAACGCCCTCGGCTTTACAGGTAAGCACCAACACGCTTTGGCCGCCATTATCGAGTTCATTCACACCGCCACTTTATTGCATGACGATGTTGTCGATATTTCCAGCATGCGCCGAGGCAAACTCACCGCCAACGCCCAGTGGGGTAACGCACCAGCGGTATTAGTGGGCGATTTTTTGTATTCGCGCGCCTTTCAAATGTTAGTCACTCTCGGCAGCATGCCGATTATGGGCGTGCTCTCAAATACCACTAACGTCATCTCCGAAGGCGAAGTACAGCAGTTAGTGAACGCCAAAAATCCCGAAGTGACCGAAGCCAATTACTTCGAGGTTATCTACAAAAAAACCGCCGCATTATTTGAAGCCGCCTGCGAAGCCGCCGGATTATTAGCCGCCGCCACGCCCGAGCATGTCGACGCCGTTAAACGTTTTGGCCGCCATTTGGGCATTGCCTTTCAGCTAGTTGATGACGCACTCGACTACGAAGGCGATAGCCAGACGCTGGGTAAAAACGTGGGTGATGACCTCGCCGAAGGCAAGCCTACACTGCCGCTGATTTACGCCCTGCAAAATACGCAAGGCGAACAACAAGCCCTTATTCGCAATGCCATTATTCACGGCGTGCCCGACGCCAATAGTGCCTCGGGCAACCAAACCCTACTCGAAATTCTTGGCATTGTTAAAGCGTGTGGCGCCATCGCTTACACCCACAACGCCGCCAAAGAGCATGCCCAAAAGGCAGAAACAGCGCTCGCAAGCCTGCCACAAAATAGCTATACCCTAGCCATGGCACATCTCGCTCGGTTTGCAGTCGCCAGAGATCACTAATCCGCCATAGCAACTTAAAAATGGCCAACATTTAACAATTCACGTTACTTACCCAAAGGGGGTTTTTATGCCCAACGCTCTCGCCAAAAAATACAGCAATTGGTCAGCTTTAGAGGCACTGCAAGCACAACTCAGCAAGCGCCATTTAAAAGACTTGTTTGAGCAAGACAGCAACCGCGCCGCGCGCTTTACTGTAGGTGCCGCAGGCCTTGATTTAGATTTTTCTAAAAACCATATTTCTACCGATGTGATGGCCGAGCTGGTCAAGCTCGCCACGGAAGCCGACCTTAAAGGCTCAATTAGCCGTTTGGTTAAAGGCGATATTGTTAACAACACCGAAAACCGCCCCGCGTTGCATAGCTCGCTGCGCTACATGGGCGAAGCCAAAACTCAAGAGCATCGCGACGTGCAAGAAACGCTCGCGCGCATGGACAAATTAATTACCAAGGTGCACAGCAAAGAGTGGAAAGGCTTTAAAGGCGAAGCGATTACGGATGTGGTTAACATCGGTATTGGCGGCTCCGACCTTGGCCCGCGCATGGTGACTAAAGCGCTCACGCCCTTCCACACAGGCCACGTTAAAGTGCATTTTGTGGCTAACGTAGACGGCGCCGAAATTCACGATTTAACCCAACAACTCAACCCTGCAACCACACTGTTTATCGTTGCGTCTAAGTCATTTTCGACCCAAGAAACGCTCGAAAACTCACTCAGCGCACGCCGCTGGATGCTCGCCAATGATTGCCCCGAAAAAGAACTCGCCAAGCACTTTGTTGCGATTTCGTCCAAGGTCGATAAAGCCGTTGATTTTGGTATTGCCGCCGAAAACGTTTACCCCATTTGGGATTGGGTCGGTGGTCGTTACTCATTATGGTCGGCGATTGGCTTGCCGATTGCGTTTGCCATTGGCATGGACAACTTCAACGCCTTGCGCGCTGGTGCCAATGCGATGGACAACCATTTTGTGGATGCACCACTCGAAAAAAATCTGCCCGCCTTAATGGGCTTGATTGTATTTTGGTACACCGAATTTTTTGGCACCAACAACCAAGTGATTCTGCCCTACGCCTACCACTTGCAGCTACTGCCGGCTTATTTGCAGCAATTAGAAATGGAAAGCAACGGCAAAAGCGTAAGCCGCGATGGCGAGCGTGTAGACTACGCGACAGGCTCGATTGTCTGGGGTGCCGAAGGCACTAATGGTCAGCATTCGTTCCACCAATTGCTACACCAAGGCACCTCGGTGATGCCTATCGACTTTATTGCCACGCTTAAAGCCCACCACCCGCTCAACCATCAGCACCGCTTGCTGTTTGCTAACTGCGTGGCCCAAAGCCAAGCGCTATTAACAGGCCGCGATCTGGCCAGCACCAAAGCCGAACTGCGCGCTGCGGGTGTTGCTGAATCAGAAAACGAGCGTTTAGCCGAGCACAAAGTGCATCCTGGCAGCCGCCCCAGCAATACCATTTTGATGGAGCAATTAACACCAGAAACCCTCGGCGCTTTAATTGCCGCTTACGAGCACAAAGTCTTTACCTTAGGTATTTTGATGAACATCAATTCCTTCGACCAATGGGGCGTTGAGCTGGGTAAATTGCTCGGCACCCATGTGAATGATGCGATTGAAACCACCGATATTCCCGGCGAGTGGGATTCATCGACTACGCGTTTAGTTGAGCGTTTTTGCGAAGCCAATAAGTAAACCGCTAAAAAGCAGTGCTTAAACCTAAAAACCTCAGTTGAGTGCAAAAAAGAGGGGTAAACCCTTGATGTGAATCGTGAAGGTTAAAAATGCAGGGCAACCTTATGGGTTGTTTAGGTTTTTAACCTTGGCTAGGCGCGTCAATGGGTGTGCAGACCTTGGGGATTCAACTGAGGTTTTTAGGATTATCTAGCACTTTTATGTTTGATGAGTCCTGCATCACTTTTCAACTGCGGACGTTTGGGTGGCTAATCGCTTATCTCAAATCCCCATCACCATCCTCAAAAGACTCGGACTAAATGCCTGCAATTTTTGCCTGCAAGGAATCTCATTATCCTGCGCTAATTTTTTGGCCATTAATTCGGCGACCAATTGCGTAGAGAGTTTTTTTAAATTCCGGAAAATATTCGGCTTGATAAATTAAGGCCGGTTGGCTGGCTAAAATGAAACCAGCAAAAAACACATCCTTGCCAGCCATCATTTAATTCACCAAAATTATCCCAGTCGCCAATCCACGCAGGCGGGTTGCTGTTCTTCTTATTAATTCTTGCGCTTGTAGGGGGAATTGCTCCAAGGCTGAAGCCCAGCAATAGCGGGCTTTGTATTGGTCGTTAAGCCGGCGCTGTGTGCAAAGGCATTGGCAAGATTAATGATTAAAAGACAGTGATCAAACGGTTCCGGGTGATTTAAATAAAACACTCACCACCGATTGCCAATCAGGAATTTGGCATAACAGCAATAACTGCTGTGTGTAATTTTGGTTTCTCAGAATCGTAATTGAATGTTTTAACATGATCGGCCAAACGGCTGTAAAGAAAACGTATAACTAAATAATCGCTTGCGCCGCGCTATATAAACATGATTTTTGGGCCAGCGGTAAAACTTCCAGCTCTTGGATAGGGGAGTGTTTATCAAGTACTGCTACAGCCCACTTTCGTAAGTCTGGTTCTTGCGCTGACGGATTATTTTTTAATATCCCAACTGCTATTGAGACGTAATCTTTATTTAATCCATCATCCCCAAGTCGACTCTGAAGTACAAAGCCAATGGCTGCGATTATTAAAGGAATAGCTATGTAGGAAGCAATCGACGAAATTGCTTGATATTTCTTTAACGTATTATCGTTCACGCTGCCACCATATTTCTGCGCTCGAAGATTTTTAACAAGATTAATAGCCTAACGTTTGGTTAAGGGGCTGGCTTTAGCCAGTCCCAGTGAGCGCAGCGAACGATTTGAACCACTAGTTAGGTTTCGCTTGCACGATTGTTTCGTGACCGTATTACAAGTTTTGATGTTGCGATACAGCCAGCGATGAAGCCGAGTAAGTATGAAAGCCACATACCCAAATAAACAGCTAATGCAGCTGCCACATCCCATGCTGCGAACTGTAACTCAGGAATATTAGTGAATGCGTAGTTAACCAAAGGTACATAGAGCCAGCCAGCGTATCGTGGAAATATTAAAATAAACACCCAGATAATTGTATTTGAAAGTAATAGCCCAGTGATTGAGCTTGGTAATTTTTTATAAATAACACGATATAGTAAAGATATTAATGCAATGAATATTGCCGCAATTGCGATGGGGATTATATTGGTTACCATTGCGATACCTAACGTTTGGTTAAGGGGCCGACTATGCCGGGCCCAGTGAGCGAAGCGAACGATTTGAACCGCTAGTTAGGTGCCTGGAAACTAGAACTCAGGAGTTCCCATTTTTTGTTTTGTTTTTCAGTTGGAAACCTATATGAAAGTTTTTTATGGAGCTTTTGCGCTTTAGCAATATGCGTTAGAACTACATCTTGATGCTCTTGGATTTTTTTTCCTTCGAGTTGTTCGAGTAGGCGTAGCACTCGCAAAAAGTAGCGATGCTGAACTAGTATAAATATGGCTTCTTTGTTTCCATCAGCGAGAGCTTGAACAATACCCTCGTCATGCCTTGTTTCAGCCAGCTCGACCTCATTTAGATTCTTGGAGAATATATACTCAATTGACTTGTAATTTCTGTACGTGCCGGCCAAATAGCTAAGATAGGAAACAATACAAATAAATGTAATTAGCGCTACGGGCTTGAGATATCGTGGCATCTTGATGGAACCTAACTATTAAGTAGACGACACAACCGACCCAATACTTTGCACTACTTGTGTCTGATAACGCTCCCTGTCCATGTGTAATTCCTTGTTCGGCTTGGGTGCCGCGCCAGAAACGCGACATAAGGCGGGGAGGTAAAGCGACATGGCTTTTGCGCACATTACTGGCGCATTAGCGACGTGTCCATGACCTGTATTTTGCGCACATGAGTGCCCGCCGCTGGTTGGCTTCTAGCTGATTTCATAAGCCGCAATGGCTCAGGCGTTGATTGCGCGGGGAGCGCGTTAGGGGCAGAGCATTTTTTTGCCGGCGCCACAGTTGGCGGCGTCATGGACGGCTGCCGACTGCATGCGCACCGTTGCCTCGGCGGTCAGCACAAAACCCTTACGCTGACCGCAGATCGCCGCGTACTGGTCCCATGACTGTTTGGAGTTTTCGCTGAAGCTGCCGCCAGATTGGCGCTGATTGAATTTCGAGGCGCGGCTGAGTAGGTGTTCGACCATCGGCACGATCAGTTTGACGCAGTACTGCACGCGTATTTTCAGCAGATTGGCATCTTGAATCGACACCGGGTTCTGTTGGGTCGAGCGGTACATCAGGTTGTCATTGGGGATGGCTTGAGCGGTTTGGCCGCTGCTTAGCAGCCCGGCATGGGGCGCTTGCCAGGCGTTGAAGCTGTTGAGCGCCGGGCTGATGCGGGTGATCAGCATGAAGTTGTCGACCTCCTCGGCGGTTTTGTCCATCCGCGTGGCTTCGGGGTACTGCGCAAACATCGGGTACATGCCGCGCAGCAGGCCGCGACGCATGCTTTCGTACTGCGCGTTATTCACCGCACCGAGGCGGGCCGCTTGGAAGGTCGCGTAGTTCAGCCCGCTTTTGGCCGAGTAGATCAGCGTGGCTTGAAACGCGCCGAAGATCAGCAGAATCAACACCGGGATGATGATCAGAAACTCAACCATCGCTTGCCCACGCCCCTGCCGGCTACTCGGTGCGGGCTGGGGCGTGCGCATCGAACACCTCGATCAGTTGCTCGGCGCGCTCCAGGGCCGGGCGTGCCCTAGGGTTTTTCCGGTCCAGGTAGCGGCGCGCCTCCATGGCGGTCAGGGTCAGCTCCTGCGCTTGCAGCTGCATCAGGTTGTACCAGGCGCCCGCGTGTTGCGGGTCGCGGAGCAAGGCTTCGCGGTAGGTCTGGATCGCCAGGCCATGCTTGCCTTCGCGCGCCAGGCTATTGGCCAGGCGGTAACGGGTATCGGCATCGGTGGGCATGCGCGTAGCCAGCTTGGCGTAATACTCGCTGGAGCGCGTGTAGTTGCCTTTGGCGTAGGCCTGTTGCGCCTGGCGCTCAAGGTCGAGCAGGTCGCTGGAGCTGCCGAGCCCGAGTCCGGCGCAGCCCTGCAACAACACGCTCAGGGCGATGATGATTAAGCCACGCATTGGATCTGGTCCCCCGCTGTAATGTTCAGCCGCTGGCATTCGCCGGCGGCCATTTCGATAACGCTGTTGGCTGGCCAACACAGGCTCAGTTGCCAGGGCCGCAGCTGTGCGCGGATGTGCAGCACCCGCTGTTGCTCATCCAGATAGATCACATCAATGGCAAAGCGCATAAACCAGCAATGCACGGAATTACACGGCCGCAGCCATGCTGCTTCGTGGCCGGCCGGCAGGCTTTTGTAGCCGAGCAAACCGCGCAGCACGCCAGGCTGCTATGGGCGAGTTGCCCGGCCTGCAAGCGGCTAGACTGAACCTTGCCTGCGGCATGCAGGACGAGGGCTTCAGGCATCAGGTTTGCCCCATAAACTTGACCACAATCGGGAACAGCAAGATCACGAAGGTCAGCGGGAAGATAAACATGATCAACGGAATGATCAGCTTCACGGGGGCCTGCATGGCGGTTTTCTCGGCGCGCTGAAAGCGCTCTTCCAGGCGCTGCTGGGCCTGTATCTGCAGGGTGTTGCGCAGGCTGCTGCCCATCTTCTCGGCCTGCACCACCGAGCGCACAAAGGTGGTGACGTCCTTCAGGTTGATGCGTTGCTCCATGCGCGCCAACGCTTCGGCCCGTGGCAGGCCGGAGCGGATATCGCGCAGCACGATGCGAAACTCGTTTTTCATCGCACCATCCGGGCCTTTATCCACGGCTTGTTGCAGGGCGCCGAGGAAGTTCAGGCCGGCGTCGACGCACATGGACAGGTATTCGAGAAACACCGGCAGGTTGCGCACGATGTCGCGGTCGCGGCGTTTGTGCGTATCGCTGATCCACATGACGGGCAAGGCGGCGCCCATCAGCAGCATCAGCAACACCACCGACCAGAGGATGCCGCTCTTGCCGCTGGCCATCGGCAGGATCGCCAGCACCGGAAACAGCAGCGCCATGGTCATGCACAGGGCGAGAAAGTCTTCGGCGGTGAGCACATAAAGCGCTCCGGTGCGCTGCATGCGCACGTCCAGCCAGTCCATCAGTTTGGGCGGCAGGTTGCTGCAGGCAAAATGGCTGACCAGGCGTACCAGCGGCCAGACCGGGCGAATCCAGCCGGGCACCGGGTCCATGTAGGTGCGGTTTTCCGCAGGCAGCAAGGTGAACAGCGACAACACCGCGAGCAGGATGCAGGTGACGCCCCCCCCTGTGCCGGGCTAGTTGCGCCTCAGCCATCCCGAAACAAGTCATGGGCATCCAGCAATCGGTAGGCGATCTCCGGGCGTTTTTCCAGACCACGGCGGATGGCGGCCTGGATGGCTTGGCGGGTCTTGCGGCACAGGCCGGGCAGATCGTCGATATTCACCGCGATACCGCGCATGCTGCGCACTTCATTGCGCCCCGGAGCAACATGCAGGCGGATGCCGAGCTGCTCGTCCAGGCGTTGCTGGATACGTTCCAGATCGCCGAGGCTGTCCAGGTTCTCCAGCCGCTCAAGCAGACGCTTTTCCTCTGGCCGGGTCAGGCGTAGAAAGCGCAGGTCGGCATCTGGGTTATCGAGCAAACCGTCCCGCCCGCAGATGCAGGCGCCGGGTGGGCAGGATTGGCGATTCTGGAAAGTGGCGCTCATGGCTACAGAGCATAACCATGCAGCGTCGCTATTGCCTACGGGCTTGCAGGCAAAACACGCCACAGGCTGTGCCTGCCATTGAACAATCCGCGGAGTACCGGCCTGCCTGATCCGGCAGACCGCCTAATGCTCGGCATAACGCTGCTCGATGCGCTGGTAGTCGCCGCTCTCGCGCAAGGCCTTGAGGCCCTGATTGAACAGGTCGCGCTGGCCAGCTTGGCGAAAGCCGACGCTATAGGGCGTCGGGGGGAACAGCGGGTAGTAGCTCAGCGGCTGGCTAACGTCGACTTGGTCGGCCACCTGGGTATTGAAGTACCTGAGGATACGTCGATCACCAATAACCAAGTCTACGCGCCCGGCATACAGCAAACGGTTGCGATTGATCTGTAAAGCCTCTTCCCGGTACAACGGGTTGCGCCGGGCCATGGCTTGAAAATCAGAACCCAATAAGAAGTGGGCGCGCTGGAAAGTGCTTATGGAGTAACGCCCCAAATCGGCGATGCTGGTAATCGATAGTTGGCGACTGGTGAGCGCCACTGCAACGTTGTGGTACTCGATATAGGCATCGGAATAGAAAGCGGGTACGCCGCTTCGCACACTGGTGGTGGCGATGGCATCCAACTCGCCACGCGCCAACATCAGGTGCAGACGCTCCATTGGCGCGAAGTAAGGGCTGAGTTGTAAACCGCCGCGCGCTGCGGCGCCCATTACCAGGTCATACTCCAGGCCACGCGGCTCGCCTTCAAAAATATAAGGTGGCTTATGGGTGCCAAAACCGATGCGCAACAGCTCGGCGGCCGCCATCTGGCCGTAACAACAGCACAACAACGCCAGCAGACCAGCCCGCATACCCGCCCCCTCGTTCGCGACTGCTCAGCATACCGACAAAGCAGCAACAGCGGCATGCGGTTAATCGTTAGCGGACACCACTGGCACGGTGGCACGCACAGCATTGCGGCTATGGGCGCCAAAGTTACCGATCAGCTCGATCAGCAAGGCGTTCAGTTCGGCGCTCGGCGCCGGTTCCGCAGCCAACTGATTGCCCGCGCTAAAGCCTGGTGCCTGTTCGGCAGCAGTCAGGGATTGAGCCAGCAAGGTATCCAGTTGATTGGCACGGGCAAACGACTGCGCCGAAACCACATTACGCAAGTAGCCGCTGTCGAAGGCCGGGTAGCTGGCGTCCTTGTCCGTTTGGGCATAGGCCTGCAGCAGCGGGCTGGCGCTCTCACCGTCGCGCAGCAGTTGCTGCAGCCACTTGAGCTGGAATTTCTCCAGCGCGGTGTGGCGATTGGCCACTTGGGCGATAGCCGCCTGCTTGTCCGCCGGAAAGCCGACAGCATCCTTGGCCGCAGTCCAGATCAGGTCAGGTGTCTCAACACCGGGCAGTACTTTGGCGTGATAGGGCTGGGTCAGGTCCTGAATGTAATGCAGGCCCCAGCCCATAAAGCGATAACCCCAGTAGGGATGACCGTGTTCGAAGGCATAGCGGGACAGGCCGAAATACTGAAAGGCGCGCCACTCGGGATAGGTGCGGGTGAGAAACGGCCCGGCGGCAAACACAATGGCATCTTCGTGGTAATAGCCAATGTGGAACGGGGCCTGGGACGAGTACTCGAATCGCGCATCGCCAAACGGCTGCACGCCGAAGTTGTACTGGCTGCCGACTTCACCAGGGTTGTCGCTGAACAGGTTGATATCGTGACCATAGTCCGGCTCGTCGGCGGCACTGGCCACCACCACCAGCGGCGCAACCCACTCACCCGGCTGCACGGCAAGAAACGTCCATCCGCCCCACATGCGCACCTGCTTGTAGACCGTCACTTGCTGCGCCTGCAGGTGCGGGCGCTCGCCACCCGGATGCCCTGGCAAGGCCTGGACGAAGTTGGCCAGTTTGATTTCCGGGCTGACCCGCAACGCCTTGAGGAAATCGCGCTGACGCGCACCCTCCCCACTCACCTGCCAGCGCAGGGCTGCCGGGCGCGCGGGATAGCCGGGAAAGTTGGCCAGGGCGAAGGCTTCCTGCTGATCCAGCAGGGTTTGTAACCCTTGCGCTTCACTGCGCAGAAAATCTTCCAGCGCCTCAACCTTGACCTCTGGCGCCTGCTGCATCGACGGCAGCCCCTGCAACGCCAGGGCACTGCCCAGGGAGTGATTGGACCAAGCCAGAACACTGCCCGGCAGGCTCACCAGTAACAGGCACACAGCAGCGGATAGACAACGCATGGGAGACTCTTCCTCAACGGACGCCGGCCGCCTGCAGCGACCACCAGTAGCAGGTCGGTCAGATTACCAGCGCGCCCGCCTGCCGGCAGTGTCCAGCCGTGCCAGGGCGACTCACAAAAGAGGTCGCCGGTAGCCCGCAACGGTCCTCCGCGCGGCTCGCCACGAACGGGTTAGAAGAACGCAATGAACGCGATAAACCCGACGTGTATGGCCACGATCAGCCAGAACTGACGTTGATAAGACGCCTTGCGACTCTTATGGCGGATCAGCCGCTGCGCCAAAAAACCACCTGGCCAGCCACCCAAAAACTCGTAGAGGTGCAAACGTGCTTCCGGGGTGCGCTGCAAACCGCGAATAGCCTGTTGCTTGTCGTGGTAATAGGCCAGAAAGCACGCCGGGCTCATCAGCAAATAGAGGATTAACAGCAACGCCAGCGGCTGAGGGTGTTGCAGCAAAGGCTGGAGATCGTTGCGCCAAAGGGGCCAGCGGCCCTCGAAGGCATCGCGCAGCTGGGTGACCATCGTCGCCTCGCCAGCGCCCTCCAACGCCTGCTGCGCAGAGCATCCTCGGTCGCTGTAACGCACCACACCGTCAGCCTGGATGCACTTATAGACTTGCGCCTGCGCCAGGCCGAACGGCATGAGTAACAAGACGACCAGGCAGTACTTTAGACTGCCGAGGATGGCTCGCCGCACAGCTTACTCGGCGGCTGGCATCTTGCGTTTCAGCGGCGCCAGGCCGTCACTGCTGGACAGTGCCGGAGCATCAGGCTTCGGCCGGTTGCTGCTCTTGCGCTTGTTCGGCTTGGCGCTTGGCTTTTTCGCCGGGGCTTTTTCTCACCCTTGGCGTCGGTCTTTTCTTCTTCACGCCCACGGCCTTACCCAACGCCTTGAGCTTTTTCGGGCCCTGGTAGGTGCCCTTGACTTCCTTGATGGTGCGGCGCTCGAACGACTGCTTGAGGTAGCGCTCGATGCTCGACATCAGGTTCCAGTCGCCGTGGCAGATCAGCGAGATCGCCAGACCATCATTGCCGGCGCGCCCGGTACGACCAATACGGTGCACGTATTCGTCGCCGCTGCGCGGCATGTCGAAGTTGATCACCATGTCCAGGCCATCCACGTCTAGGCCGCGGGCGGCCACGTCGGTGGCGACCAGAATCTTGGCCCCGCCCTCCTTCAGGCGGTCGATGGCCAGCTTGCGATCCTTCTGGTCCTTCTCGCCGTGCAGCACAAACACTTTGTACTCAGGAGCCACCAGGCGCCCGTACAGACGGTCGGCCTGCACCGGGTGTTGGTGAAAACGATGGCCTTCTGATAGGTCTCGTTGGCCAGCAGCCAGTCCACCAGACGCTCTTTGTGGTGGTTGTGGTCGGCGATGATGATCTGCTGACGGGTGGCCTCGTTGAGCTGGCTAACGCTGTTGAGCTGCAAGTGCAAAGGGTCGCTCAGCACCCTGGCAACCATCTCGCGCAGGCCGGAACCGCCGGTGGTGGCGGAGAACAGCATGGTCTGCTGGCGGTTGCACGCACTCGCCAACCAGACGCTGCACGTCATCGGCAAAGCCCATGTCGAGCATGCGGTCGGCTTCGTCGAGCACCAGCACTTCGACTTCCTTCGAGGTCCAGGTTACCGGCGTTGAGCTGCTCAAGCATGCGCCCTGGGGTGCCGATCAGGATGTCCGGCACCTTGCGCAGCATGGCGGCCTGCACCTTGAAGTCTTCACCGCCGGTGATCAGGCCCGACTTGATAAAGGTGAACTGGGAGAAACGCTCGACTTCCTTGAGGGTCTACTGGGCCAGCTCCCGGGTTGGCAGCAGGATCAGGTCTTGAATGCTGACGCGGCTCCTGGCTCGGGCCCATCAGGCGGTGGAGCAGGGGCAGAACAAAAGCGGCGGTCTTACCGCTGCCAGTCTGCGCGGTTACCCACAGGTCACGCCCTTCCAGCGCCGGCGGAATGGCCGCTGCCTGGACCGGGGTTGGCTCGACAAATTTAAGCTCGGCCACGGCTTTCAGCAGACGTTCATGCAGGGCGAATTGGGCAAACACGGGTAACACCTCGAAAAAATCACAGAATCAACTGCATAGGGTAACCCGGATGCTGCTACAAGGCCTGGATTTTTCGCCCAGGCCGCTATCAGCAAATCGGCCCGGGTAGCCTGCACACCGCCAGAGCAGGCGCACCAGGAAGTCGCTTCGCAACAGGAGAACCATGATGAACACCCCAAACCAGCCACATCCACCCGCTATCTGCCCGGCCATTGACCCAACTCAGCGATGGCCATTTGCTAGCCTGCATACTGAAGGGACCATCAGTACGGGGTGTCGCCAATAGTCGTTTGTTCAAAAACAGCCGTGATTTCCGCCCAGCATCTGCAGGAACACCCAAGCCTGACACCACCAGGCATGTCGCTGGGCAACCTGTTGATCGAGTGTGGCGTCATCACCCCCTCGCAGCTGGAAAAAGCCCTTAGCCACCAGCACCAACACCCAGAACTGGGCCGTCTTGGCCAAGTGTTGCTGGAGCTGAAGATGATCAGTGCCGAGCGCCTGGGCCTGACCCTGGCCCAGCAACTGGGCATCGCCCAGGTCAGCCTGGAGAACTTCGACATCCAACCTGAGTGCGTCAAGCTGGTGCCCGAAAGCCTGGCTCGGCGCTACCTGGTGGTGCCGCTGATGCTTGATGGCGAGCGCCTGATCGTCGCCTCCCCTGACCCGACTCACTGTGAGCTTCTGCATCTGCTGGGCTTTGTCACCGGCAAACCAGTGGAAGCGGTATTGGCCAACGCCAACGAGGTGGAACAGGCCATCAGCCGCCTGTATGCCAGCGCCACCGCCCATGAATTGCCCGAAAACGAAACCAGCGAGCAATCCCTGAGCCTGCACCGCATCAAGCAGCTGGCGGAAGACCCGCCCACCGTGCGTTTTGTTGACTCACTGCTGGAAGAGGCCATCAGCCGCCGTGCCTCCGACATTCATTTGCGTCCGGGCGAGCACGACGTGGTGATTCTGCTGCGCATCGACGGCGTGCTGCTGGAGATCCGCCGGGTTAAACACAGCAACCTGTCTGCCATAGTCAGCCGGATCAAGATCATCGGCGGCATGAACATCGCTGAACGGCGCCTGCCTCAGGATGGCCGGCACATGGTCAAACAGGGCGAACGCACCATCGACCTACGCCTGTCGGTCATGCCTACGGTGCATGGTGAGAGCGTGGTGATCCGCATTCTCGACACCCGCCAGAGCCTGAAAACCCTCGACCAGATCGGTTTCAATGGCCGCGACGTCGAGCGCTTTCGCGACCTGATCAGCCACAACCAGGGTATCGTCCTGGTTACCGGCCCCACCGGTTCGGGCAAGAGCACGACCTTGTATGCCGCCCTTAACGGCATCAAGGACAAAGGCGTCAACATCATCACCGTGGAAGACCCGGTGGAATACCAGATCGACGGCATCCGCCAGATTCAGGTCAAACCGCAGATCGGCTACACCTTCGCCCGCGCTCTGCGCCATATCCTGCGCCATGACCCCGACGTGATCATGGTCGGCGAAATCCGCGACCAGGAAACCGCCATGATGGCCACCGAAAGTGCCCTTACCGGTCACTTGGTACTCAGCACCCTGCACACCAACAGCGCGGCGACCACCATCACCCGCCTGCTGGAAATCGGCATCGCCCCCTACCTGCTCAACGCCAGCCTGCTCGGCGTGCTAGCCCAGCGCTTGGTGCGGCGCAACTGCCCGCACTGCCTGGTGGAGGAAGAGGTCAGCGCCCACGTGCGCAGCACCCTCGGCTTAAGCGCTGATGAGGCTTTTTATGTTGGCAAAGGCTGTGAGCACTGCCGCAACCTGGGTTTTGCCGGGCGGGTTGCTGCCTATGAATTGCTGGAAGTCACTCCAGCCTTGCGCGCGCTAATCGAACCCTCGGTATCGGCACAGAACATCGAGCAACAGGCCATCCACGACGGCATGCGCCCGCTGACCCAGAGCGCCCTGCAACTGGCGCGCGACAAGCTGATCCCGCTCAACGAGGTGTACCGCGTGCGTCTGGAGTAAACCTACGCGGGTAAATGACCAACCTTCACGTAGATCAAACAGCCTTCGGTCGAGAATGGCCGATGGCTGGAGCCGTGGGGGTTGCGCAGCCAGGTGCCGGCCGGGTAGTCGCCCTGCTCGTCCTGAAACGTGCCTTCCAGTACCAGAATCTCCTCGCCACCCCAATGGCTGTGCGCCTTGAACTGGGTGCCCGGCGCCCAGCGCACCAGGGCGGTATGGGTGGTGCCGACGCTGTCCAGCGGCAACACACTCAAACCCTCGACCAATCCGGGTTGCCACTGGGCGCTGCGGGTATCGATACGCCCAGCCTTCTGGTCGTCAACCGTCAGGTGACAGAGTTTGACGAACAGCAGACAGCCGTCCGGGCTGGAAGGCGCGTGCTGGCTGCCTAGTGGATTTTTCAGCCAGGTACCGGCCGGGTACTGGCCGTGTTCGTCGGCAAACACGCCGTCCAGCACCAGGATTTCTTCGCCTTGGGGATGCAGATGAGCCTTGAAGGACGAGCCTGCGGCATAACGCACAATCGACGTGGCGCGCCCGCTTTCCGCCGCCAGGCGTTCCAGCGGTCGGCGCTCCACCCCCGGCAGCGGCGAGGGCTGCCAGGCCACGGAGTGACTGTCGATGACCACGCGCTGGTGCAAATCGGTATTCAACTGCATGACCTGTCTCCGTGTATTCAAAGGCCCTGGCGAGCCTGGCGACGCAAGAGCCTTGCACTGTCCCAGCCGATCAGGAGCACCGCCAGCCAGATCGGCAGATAGGTCCATAGCTGCGCCGGATTGAAATGCTCGCCCAGCACCAGCACCGACACCGCAAACAACAACACCGGCTCGACATAGCTGAGGATGCCGAACAGCCCCAACGGCAGCAAGCGGCTGGAGGCCATCATCGCGCCGAAGGCCAAGGTGCTGAGCAACCCCAGCCCAGGCAGTAACCACCAGAGTTGCGGCGCCAGGCTAAACACGTCGGGCAAGCCGGCACTGGCGATCAGCCAGATGGCCAGCGGTGCCAGCATCAGCATCTCCAGAATAAAACCGGACAAGGCATCCAGACGCATCCAGCGCCGCAACATGAAATACGGCGGGTAGCCCAGGGCGGCCAGCAGAGTGACCCAGGAAAATGCGCGAGTCAGCCACAGTTCATGCACCACCCCGAGCACGGCACAGACCACCGCCAAGGTCTGCAACGGCCGCAGGCGCTCGCCATAGAACAGCCGACCGACCAGCACCATCGCCAGCGGCAGGAGGAAGTAACCGAGGGAAATCTCCAGCATCCGCCCAGCCAGCGGCGCCCAGACAAACAGTGCCCACTGCACCCCCATCAAGGCCGCCGCCAGGGGCAAGGCCGCCAACAAGCGCGGCTCGCGGCGCAGGCGCTGCAGCACCGCGCCCAGCACGGCCCATTGCCGCGTGAGCAGCACCAGCAGCAACACCATCGGGATCGACCAAAGCACACGCTGGGCAAACACCTGCACGCCGTCCAGCGGCGCCAGCTCGCGCACATAGCCGGGAATCAGCACAAACAACACCGACGCAATCAGCGACAAACCGACGCCACGTCCGGACAACTGCATACACGCCTCACCTGGGCCCGGTTTATCCACGCAGGAAAACCTGACCACCTGTTGCAAAAGCCGGCCACCTTAGCGCGTTCATATCGACAGAGATAGGCACAACCCATCGCCCATAAAAAAGCCTGATCGATTATCCGATCAGGCCAGGGTTGCGGCCAAGGAGTGCGACCGCGGGGAAACCGCAAAGAATGCTTTAACGTCTAGAGCAATACGCTCCAGAGGGGATGGACACAGGTTAGATAGATAACGATCGATTAAATAGCGCAAAAAATCGCTTTAAATGATCGACCAGACTGATCTATCGTGCCCAAGTGTTACGCCCGTGATGCACTCTTATTGCGGCTTGCAGGTCAGCTCGATACGCATATGGATAACGCTACGGGTAAAACGCACAGTCAGGTTCTCGCGCTTGCCGGCAGCCAGCGTCGCCTTGCGCGCGCGCG